>CAZRKC010000004.1:0-127086 GCA_964600665.1 uncultured Candidatus Sumerlaeota bacterium | reverse complement strand
GTGTAGTCTTGAATTTTTGTTATTTCAAGTGTCTACTCAAAGGGGAGCATATCAATTCGAGGGGTTTCAATCGGTACTCGCTCTACTGGTTCGTATCTAGTTGGTCATCCGCGTTCTTTCAAACGACGAGATGTGACCCATCGCTCCGTAATTGCTGGGTCCGGTTTCCTCGTCAAATATATGTCCATCAACATAACCCGTTCCATACTTGGAATTTGCCCGGAAAGAATAACTGATGCCTTCTGTCTTGTAACTGTTTTTTGCACGTTCATAATTGGTTTCTTCAATTGTCCACACCAAATGAATATGTCCATCTTCCGTCATGGTATCCAATACAGCTCCGGATTCAAGTTTCTTACCAACAATAAAATCTGAACGTGGTACATTGAATATCTTGAAATACTCGGTCCATTCAGGCTCAGTTGGTGGTTCTTCGTCGATCATCATCTCAGGCTTCTCTTCCCCACATGGATACCGATACTCGTACATGTAAACAGTGAGCTCTACAGTGTCTGACCGTGGGTCCATATCGCGAATATACACTTCCTTGTAGGTTCCCCAACAAAACTCACCATCTGTGTCAAAAGCCTCCCAATACCCCATTGCTAAAAACCCAGAGGTCCGCGTGGTCATCGTCGTCGCATTGGACTTCGCAAATGCAGGAGCTACCATGGATGCCACCAAAATCACTGCCAATAGAATAATCAGCTTTCGTTTCATTGTATCCCTCCTCTGTGCATAATGTGAGCCAGTTGTATTGACGAAATATTCTGAATAATGTTCCGACACATCCAATGAATTCTAAAGTTTTTCCGCTCTTTAAGATCGTGAGTAGGTTCTTAATATCCATGAATTTACCATTGCTTATGTTGGATAAATTGTTGTCAATGAAATATTAAATTATTCAGCTCACAGTATTTCGGCATCAAAAAATCCTCCGGAGGAGGACATAGGTAAATGGTCTATCAGATTTCTTTGTGGGTTTCCCCATTATAGGAGTTTATCACCCTCCATAAGCTTAAAAGTGATGAAGTAATAGCTCTTCAGATACGATGTCCGCTTTTTACATGCTTCAATCAGGATTTTACCGATATTCGAACCATATGTTTCCCCGGCCACTAGTTCTGTTGCCGAAATGCCGGTGCCAATATAGACAGATGAGTTACGGTAAAAAATCTGTTCTACAATAGTATCCTTAATAATGGCTTCCTTAATTCCCTGCATGTTGATCCTAACCGAGCCTGTCCATTTCATTCAAGAACCGCCTCCTCATCTGACCGATATTGGAGTGTTCGCTGTTTTAATATCGATTCCTCTACACAATACCTGATCCAAGAAGATATTTCCATCGGACGAAAATAAAAATAAAAATGATTTTGCTACCAATAACTCAACAGGAGAAGAGGAGTAAATTCTAAACGGTTTGCACATTCTTCTTTTCCATCCGACGATTTGCATTCAAGCATATTTCCAAAAACGTCTTGCGATGCACTAATCTAAATGGATTTGTTCCTGATTGGTTCAATTAGCGCGCAGGCGCTCTTTCGTGAATATTTAATATTGATTAGTATTCATAATAAATCTAAGTATTTACAGCTACTTCAAGTTTCCACAGATGGGGTAATTCCATAAACATTTACGTCATTTGAAGCATAAAAAGGGCTCTCACTTGGGATTAGTCGATCAAGGTTGCCAATGTCAGTCACTTCGATAATGCTTATAACTGATTCGTTTGTTAGGCGTCCTTCGTTCTGAGCTTCATTGTGATCATATGATTCAATACCGATTACTATACCTGAAATCCTTCGAATGACTCTGTCGATGTGCTTTCGTGCTATTTTAATCTAAGCTTTCGATGACATTTTGTCATATACGACGATCTTTCCCCTCATTGTAAATCGCGATTGCTTCAATAAATAAGTCTTTCAAGTTATTAATATCCACATTTTCAAGTTTAGAAAAACTGATGCTGCTACTTCCGACTTTCGTTTTCCCTAATTTGTTGGAGTACGATTTCACCAAGTATTGATTATCTTTAATTGCATTGACGTAAATACTGAAGTAATTCTTCTGTCTTGAAATGCCAATCATAAACCATTCGCTATCTGATTTGTCAGGTTTTTGATAAATCATCTCACCAAAACCAAGGATCGCTTGTTCAGTGCCACCCCAAAAAACACCTTTCCAAATACTCTCGCTAACATTTGGCGAAATACTAAGAATAATATCCCTTATCGTCTCTAATGTTTTCCGATCTTGGTCTTTTAATGATAAGAAATACTCATTTATTGTCATGCTAGTCTTATCCAATTTGCATCACTCCATTCGCTCTCATCATTCTGGATCGCTACGCTTTTATCAGAGTCGAAAATTGAACGACATGTAGGTCCCCCGAAGATTCTTTTTACACAAGTCGTTTCAATGCATATGATTTAAGTTTTCCACTCCGAGAAAGTGATACGATTCCGATATCGGATGCGAACCATAAACGTCGGTTTCCTTGTGTTGAGAATAAATCCCAAACTGTTGACCTGTTTGAATTGATCTGAATTGTTTGCCTAATTTCAAGCACCTAATGCATCCCCTTGATGTTCAATATGGAATAATTTTCTTCTAGCATTTTATGAAGTTATATAACATAATGGGTTAAAATATTTCGGAGACACCAAATATTGTGCTGTTAATCTGTACCCCTTCGTAATAGAAAACCTTATATAATTACTGCTCGTTCGACTCCCCCCAGTAAAAGCACATCATAATCCTAAGTTTCACTTCTCTATCACATAAATAATACCTTCAGAATCAATACATAATCAGGACACCCTGATTTTGAGTCACACTATGGTGCAATATCCATAATTGTCATCCCCATGGTTAATTATTCGGGGAGAGTTTCTGCATTCGATTGAGTTACTGTATCACGCCTTTTCCTGCTGTCAGCGGGAAAGTCCGTTAGCAAAATGGTGAGCAAAATTGATTTCGGAGGGCTTTATGCAAAACAAAAACGGCGCAACCCCGCGCCGTTACTGTATTTCTTTGGTGGAGATAAGCGGGATCGAACCGCTGACCTCTTGAATGCCATTCAAGCGCTCTCCCAGCTGAGCTATACCCCCATAAGACAATACCGATTATAACCCAAATTCCAACCCTCGTCAAGGCATGGTCGTCATATTCTCTTCATAATAATAGATCGGTGCATCTCGCCATAATCTTTCCAAATCAAAGAATTCACGGTCTTCTTCCTGAAAAATATGCACCACAAACATTCCATAATCCATCAGCACCCATTTGGCTTCCCGATAACCTTCCAGATGGCCTACTCGCAGTCCGATCTCCGCCATTTTTTCTTCAATATTATCAGCGATAGCCTGCACCTGTACACCAGATTGCCCGGAACAGATCACGAAATAGTCGGTGATTATGGTCACACCTCTCATATCCATCAATAGGATATTCTTCGCTTTCTTGTCATCGGCAGCTTTTGCCGCCATCAGTGCTAATTCTTTCTCGTTTGAGTGCATTCATTCGCCTCCCGTTTTCGATCTATTAAATGATTGATTCCATATTATTCAGGAAAATCCTTCCCGATGATGATTGTAATATCCACATCGGATCGCTGGCCTGTCATAGTCTTGACCACACCGAAAGAAAAAACCCTGGATAAAGCTTTCATTTTCCCTGAATCATAATGATATGTGTAGATGGAAGTGGTTTCGTAATCCGACCGATCAGCTGTCGATACATTAACCACATCAAATCCTTTACTTTTGAGCATTTTGGATACAGAGGTCGCAAGACCAGGCTTGCCCGAACCATTTAAAACTTCGACCCGGATACCGCTATTTACATCCCGATCGATTCCCCAGACTTGATGGTCGATAATCTGCCTTAATTTTGTCATATTTGGAATCCAATAACTAACTCCGCCTGCAGAGCTTGGGGTTCCCGGTACCATCGTCATTTCCATCTCGGATGGGTTGAGTTTGACCAGTAAAGGGATAAAACGAAATGTACCCATCGGCTTCATGTTCGTATCCAAGTACTTTGCTACTTCACCGGCAAGACGCGGTAATTTGAAGAGTGTGCTGAATTCAAAGAATTCATCAGCCACAGCACCCAGAAATTTCTGTTGCCTTCTGATACGTGTCAAATCATCTCCATCGCTCCGGTAACGAACATATTGCATGGCTTTGCTTCCATCCAGGACTTGCAAACCAGCTTTCAAATCGATATAAAGACCTTGCCATGGATCCTCATAATGCATATCTTTCTCAACATCCACTGTTACCCCGCCTAAGATGTCGATAATGGACGCAAAGCCCTCCACATTCGTACGGACATAATAGTGGATTGGAATTTCGAGCAAATTTTCCACAGTTTTAATCGCTAACGCAGGACCTCCGTAGACATGCGCACTATTGATTTTGTAATTACCCTGCCTTCCCGGAATCTGTACCCTTGTATCACGGGGGATGGAAAGAAATTGCAAAGTATTCATTTCCATGTCGACGGTTGCTACCATCATCGTGTCAGTTCGTGAACGAATGCTATAATCTATGGTACCGTCCGCAGCTTTTGGGACATCGACGCCGAGAATCAAGATGTTGATTCGGTCCCCAGGTGCTGCTACAGCCAGTTCAGACTCCTGATCTGTAGTTAACCCACTATGTAGCCCATTAAAGAAATTGACAGCACTTATCCCTAATAATATTATGATCGCGAGTAACAACACACCCATCAGTTGGGCAAGGCGTCTGAGCACAGATACTGGCTTCTTTTTTTTGCGAATATGTCTCATACTGTTCCTACTTTCCCACTTTGGTTAGGATTTCATTTCTCATCTCGATTACAGCCGTATGAATAGGTTTCCCTTTGCGAATCAGATGGGTAATGGTTTGGTCTGCAGCTAACAAAAGCCCCTGGTCCAAACTTAGCGTGACCGCCGCCCGGAGTTGGTCAACCCCAGGAAAATTTCGATTGGGTTCGATAAGGTCTGCCAGATAAATAATTTTTGCTAATGTACTCAACCCAGCACCGCCCACTGTGTGGTGCCGAATCGCATCGAGAATCTCCACATCGTCGACTCCAAATCTTAATTTCGCAATTTGGGCTCCCCGCTCGGCATGTGTGAGCGCGTCATCAACGCTGCAATCGAAGGATTGATCCGAAGTATCCTGGCATATATCTTGCTTTCCGCAATCATGTAGCAAACCGGCAATCTTTGCCTGATCAATCGAAATACCAGACTGTACCGCAATACGTGCTGCCGTTTCTCTGACACCGATGGAATGACGAAATCGATATGGAGAAACCATTTCCTTTAGTGCACCTTCCATATCCTCTAATCGGTACAACGGCATCACCTCATTCCAGCCATCAAATCAACCACTGTCAAATGATATTATACCACAATTTTAAGTCCAAAACCCCAAAAATTTGACCCCGCGCTCCATTCGAGTTCGGGGCCACACATTCATGTATCCATCACTTTATCTAGGCTTGGCTTCGTTGATCACAAGTGTCCGCCCGCCCATTAACATACCATTTGTGGCAGAGATCACTTCATCCACATTGGTGTCATCCGCCAGCTCAACAAACCCAAAGCCTTTGGATCGGCCGGTTTCTTTATCCCGGATTATCCTCACGCTTTGTACGCTGGCCAACTCCTTGAATACCTCGGCCAGCTCGTCTTCCGTCGACTCCCAGGGCAGATTTCCAACATACAATGTTTTTGCCATTCGGATCACCTCACTTTCGGATTCGAATCCACTTGCTTCGGTATCAACTTCACAATGCTGCCGGTAAATATAGTCGATGTGTCCTAATGTATGATTCGACTATTTCAGGTAGTAAGTAACGAATGGGTAACCCAGATCGAACCCGTTGACGAATATCTGTAGAGGATATCATCAACCCCGGGACCTCCATATACTGCACCGAAAAATCTGACTGGTGCCGCTCGCGGATACGTGCGATGATTTCTCTCAACCAAGTTAATGAGTACCCCGGTCGCGTTGCGGCAACAAAGTGGCACATGGAAATCAATGATCCCACATCTTTCCACGATAATATCTGTAAAATCGCATCAGCACCTGTGATAAAGTACAAATCCACATCAGGTCCATACATCTCTTTCATAGTTCGGATGGTGTCCACAGCAAAAGAAGGCCCCGGTCTATCGATCTCAACCCTTGAGACCGAAAAATGAGGGTTATCCTGTGTGGCAAGCATGGTCATCCGATAACGATCCTCTGCATTCGAAATAGTTTGATCACGCTTGTGGGGTGGCATGCCACTGGGGATATAAATGACCTCTGAAAGATCATATTCCACACGTGCGCCCTCAGCAATCACTAAATGCCCATAATGGATCGGGTCAAAGGTACCCCCCATGATTCCGACGGCTTCGCCTTGCCTCATTCCATCTCCTCCAAGGAAATTCAATCTATAAAAGACATATATTCAACGGTTATAGCTGAATCCCTTCATTGATGACTGAGAAGACAAAAACAAGGCGTCTGTGCACGCCTTATTAGCGAAATCACTATTCTTTCCGGATTTCCCTGCGATGATTCTCGTATCCGGGGGCCCCTTCTTTCCATCCAGCCCGTTTATTCTTAGGAGCTGGCCGGTATAACTCATTCACCAGGATTTTATCCTTGGCAGGGCAATAGTATGTTGGTTCATTCATTTTGCAATTCCCACATTGAAAACACTGGCCTTCCACGATCGACCCTCCTGCACATGAAATTGAATATCGTCTCACTTACTTGATTGTACCACACAAATATAACCATTACAATGATTTACATTTATTGATCATCTTCTGCCCCTGGAATATAATAATCAAATTCTACATCGCGAATCCGCACCGTATCACCATTTTTCAAACCTGCTTTTGCCAAGGCCTCTTCAAGGCCAATTCGTTTCATGATCAACTGTACTCTTTGCACCGCTTCATCATTGTCGAAATTGGTCATTGAGATCAGACGTTCAATATCTGCTCCTTTGACAACATAAACATCATCGTCTAATGTAATGTCGAAAGATCCGGGCCTTGCTGTATACACACGTTCTGCAGAACCTGTGGCAGCAACATGAAGTGGTTGTTTTGGCATCGCATCCAGTATAGCTGCCACACGTTGCATCAATTCTCGCACACCCTGCTGCGTTGCCGCCGATATCTGGAATACTTCGATCTTCCTCTGCTCCAAAGCATCAAGGACATTGGGTAGATGATCAAGTGCTTCCGCTAAATCCACCTTATTGAGCGCCACGATTCTCGGTCGTGTTGAAAGATCCTCCGTATAAGACGCAAGCTCCAGTTCAATCGTTGCATAATCATCCATAGGGTCGTGACCATCAAGGGGTGCTACATCCAATACATGGATCAAAAGACGGGTCCGTTCAATATGTCGGAGAAACTCGTGTCCCAATCCCGCACCGCTACTCGCTCCCTCAATCAAGCCGGGGATATCTGCCAGCACAAAACTCTTGCCTTCATCCACATATACCACACCTAAGTGTGGAACCAATGTCGTGAAAGGATAATCTGCAATTTTAGGTTTTGCTTGCGAAACAGCTGCTAATAAAGTCGACTTCCCTGCATTGGGTAATCCCACAAGACCAACGTCCGCAAGCAATTTCAACTCTAACCGCATCCAGCGCTCTTCTCCCGGCTCGCCATTTTCAGCCATCCGTGGAGTTTGATTGGTGGCACTGGCAAAACGCGCATTACCTCGGCCACCCCGACCACCTCTTGCTACAATATATTCATGTCCTGCTTCTGTCAGATCCGCCAATACTTTTCCACTATCATCATCGATAATCACAGTTCCGGCTGGAACTGCCACGCGCACATCATCGGCAGATTTTCCATGCATGTTTTTACCTGACCCATGTTCTCCGCGTTTAGCCTTAAAATGCTTGTTATACCGAAAATCCATCAGTGTTCGTAATCCTTCATCCACATAAAAGACGACATGACCGCCTTTCCCGCCGTCACCACCACTAGGTCCACCTTCAGGGATATACTTTTCACGACGGAAGGCAACTATCCCGTTGCCACCATCGCCACCTTTTACATAAATCTTTGCCTTATCAATAAACATTGCAATCATCCTTTTCTAATGCGCTTTGCCTTCCAATTATCAATCATTCACTTCGATCCGAATTCGCATCGATTGTTCATCTGCTGTCTCCAGTGTGATCTCACCTTGAAAGGCATACTTAATTAAATCAGAAATGGTCATCGGCATGGTCAGCCCAAACAGTGGTGCAACCGGCTCCGGCACCGAATAGATAAACTCACGATCTTCCCTGCCGATACCATGGGCCTCAATCACGATTTCGGCGATATTTTGATGTCGATCCGCCTGGATAAACAAATGCCGTGATTCCCCTCCCACATTGTTCATGGCGTCCAAAATGTTTTGGATCAGTAAACGAAGCGCAAAAGCTACAAATGCTGGCTCCCTGACCACACCAGTCCAACGCTCCGTTACATGAATATCCAGCTGCAAGGCCTGTCCTTTTGCCATGAATGCGACCATTTGCATAAGATGTCGGAATTCTTCGGGAGCCATTCGATTGATTTCAGGTGGCAGAGCCAATTCCTTGCTGGCTTCTTTAATATACTCTTCCAACCGCTCAACTTTTCCCGTTTGGTAAAGACCGTAGATAACTTGCAGGTGGTTCACAAAGTTATGCCGTTGTGCCTTCAAGGTTTCGGCCATATCCTCTAATTCCAGTCTGAACAACACCGCAAATGCTTCACGGTATCCGGTAATATCACTTTCACCAGCATGACATTTGCGCAACATGATCCCCATTGCTGCCGTAAATACGATCAAAAACAGTACACATTGCCACTGTTCCCAAACAAGGCAGATCATCACGAAAATGATTCCCGCGTATAGATAACACCTTTGTGACCGCATCCACGCCATGGGGTTGGTTATGATCTCTTTCACGTGCATTCCAGCCTCTCAGCTCATTCTCTACAGGATTGAGATTCCACATGTTTTTGTCTATAACCTGCAAAGAATGAAAATTCATGAAAACAAAAACAAACCGACGCTTCATGTAAAAGCGCCGGTCAAAATTGTCAGGCCGTTTCTCTAGACAACCGCCTCTGTCTCAGCAGGGCGCACATGGGCATATTTCTTATCTCTACCTTTACGGGCATAACTGACATACCCGTCGATTTTTGCAAAAAGGGTATCATCGCTACCAATTCCCACGTTATGACCGGGATGGATGCGGGTTCCGCGCTGCCGAACCAGGATACTCCCTGCGGTCACCAATTGGCCGTCATGACTTTTTACTCCTAAACGACGGCCAATGCTGTCTCGACCGTTTCGAGAACTGCCGACGCCTTTTTTGTGAGCGAATAACTGCAAATCCATTTTGAACATGGATTACACCTCCTGAATTTCGATAAATTACCATATGGTTTGGGTAGTCTTTGGCAATCTCCTGTAAACCTACGAACATTGCTTCACAGATCAAATCCACTTTCTGACGGTCGGGAACCGTCAGATTGTCCCGAAAATCAATCTTCAACCAGCCCGGTTCATGCACAAAATCCAGACACTCCCCGACAATCCGGGAAATTGCGAGAGGAGCTGTCTGAGCCAGCGCCGATACCGCTGCACAGAGGATATCCTCCCCGTATTTGCCGGTACCTCCGTGGCCTTTGACTTCATATCCCGAAATCGTACCACTCGCGTTTCGTCTAATCCAGACTCGTATCATCTATCCATCAACAACCTTACGCTTCGATTTTTTCGATCTGAAGCTCCGTATATGGCTGGCGATGACCCTTTTTAAGTCGATAATTCGCTTTGGCTTTGTATTTATAGATGATGATTTTCTTCCCTTTACCGTGCTCTGTCACTGTTGCCGTGACTTTCGCACCTTCCACCAACGGATTACCGATCGCCATGTCTCCATCCCTGTTCACTAACAGTACTTTTTCAATGACAACCGTGTCTCCGGCTTCCACAGGCAGTTTCTCTACCTGCAGGCGATCGCCTTCTTGCACTTTGTACTGTTTTCCGCCTGTTTCAATGATTGCGTACAAAATACGCACCTCCTAATTTCGACTCGCCACTGCAGGCAATACCGATTCGATATTTTAAACCTGCACCGTGCGGTTGGGACAACAAAGCCGTCCACAGAGATTAATTTTAACACAGCAACTAACTCATGTCAAGATTGGGGCTGCAAAGACGGGCTTTTGCGTAAGTCCTAAACACTTTCGTGATCTCAACTTTCACCTGTTCACCAACCAATTCACCGCCGCCATCCACATCGATCACATACCCCTCCATCCGGCCGATGCCGTTCCAGGGATTGGCTGTATGGGGTTCATCTACATTGATGGTAATAATTTGCCCAACCCTGACGGGTAGTGCCCTCTCTTCAACTTCCTCTTTACTGCCTGCAACACACACTTTTATCTCATCCGGACCCACATTGTAGGACCCTTTGATAAAGATGTGCTTCCCTGTTTCCCGCTCTAACTCTTTTAAATTATTACCCCCCACGCCGATCAATAACCCTGCGACACTCGGGTGCACCTCGATCAAAATCGCTTCGATGGTTGTATGCTGCAAAAGCTTACGCACCTCGCGCTCTACCTTTTGACTCATGCACTCTTCCGACAGCACTCTGCCTCGCCCATCACAGGTTGGACAAGGTCTGAAAAGAATATCATCAAGTCCTTGTGAGGTTTTTTTGCGGGTAATTTCGACCAAACCTAGTTGGGTGATTCCCAGGACATTTGCTTTCGTGCGGTCTCGTCGCAAGGCGTCTTCTAAAGCTGAAAGAATTTGTTCCCGATGTTCAGGATGTTCCATATCAATGAAGTCGATGATGATAATGCCTCCGATATTTCGTAAACGAATTTGCCGGGCGATTTCCTTTGCTGCTTCCAGATTGGTCTTGAGAACGGTGGTGGCAAGATCCGTGGTTCCGACGAATTTTCCTGTATTCACATCGATCACCGTCAAGGCTTCCGTCCGATCAACTACAACATAGCCTCCACACTTAAGCCAGACCTTTCGTCGAGATGCTTTTTCAATCTCTGTTTCGATTTCATAAGCATCGAAGACTGACCCGTCCTTGAAAGGGAAAAGCTCCACCCGGTCTTTTAATTCGGGAGAAATAATGTCCACCAGCTCCAGGATTCGCGTATACTCACTGCGAGAGTCAATGATCAGCCGGTCCACTTCAGCTGAAAACACGTCGCGGATAATCCGCTCCACTAACCCTAAGTCTTTATGAATAAGCACCGGTGGATTCGCCGCTTTTTCTTTCGAGAGAATCTTTTTCCACAGCTTTGTCAGATATCTGGCATCATTGATCAGTTCTTCCTCATCTTTTCCCTCTGCAACCGTGCGGACAATTAACCCCATACCAGAAGGACGTGCTTTTGCAGCAATGGATTTTAAACGTTCTCGCTCCTTTTCGTTATCAATCCGTCGCGATACGCCCACATATTCAACGGTCGGCATCAGGACTAAATATCTACCAGGCAACGTGACATGGGTCGTGACGCGAGCACCTTTCGTTCCGATTGGCTCCTTGCTGATTTGAACTAGCAGCGGTTGCCCTTGATGTAACAAATCTTTGATAGAAATATCTTTCATACTTTCAACGATTTCATCATCTTCCCCGTTACCCCTTGCAGTTAATGCATCGCTGATATATAAGAAAGCATTCTTCTCCAAACCGATATTAACAAAAGCCGCTTGCATGCCAGGCAGGACATTCTCAACCCGCCCTTTGTAGATGCTACCGGCCAACCGCTGTTGTACCGGTCGTTCCATATAAAGCTCGACCACCTGATCATCTTCTAAAACAGCAGCTCGAATTTCATCCCTTTCAATGTGAATCAGGACTTCTTTGCTCATTTCATATCACACTCCATCGCTGGAAAAAAACCGCAGCATTTCTTTAGATGTTATCTCCCATGGCGTCCGGATCACGCCATCTTCCCCAATGTGCAGTAATCGTGTCCGGTGAATATTTGTTTCGGTCTCGCTGCATTGGAATCCTTCCTGTTTTAAGATCTCTACCAGTTCTTCAGGGCGCCCTGTTCCATCTGCACCCATATGCACCACTAATCGAAGCACAGTGTGCTGATCATGGGATTCAATTGCACCTGAAAATACCAAAGGCCGAATGTTAACCCATCGGTCACCATGCTTTGTGTTCCTTAAAACCAAAATTTCACTCCGCTCCCACAGGGAGTCCCAAATATGCTTTAAATTACAGGATGCATCGCAGAAGGTGATCATATATTCGGCAGCGTTCACCACTGCCATTCCAGAAGGGGCAAGATCTGGGATCATTTCAGCTCGTTTAATTCGGATCCCCACAGGCATTTCTTCCTGAAGCTGATCTACCAACTGCAACGGATCTATCTCACATGTCAGTTCCAAATCCAGCATTTCATCCTCGCTGGTCACCCCCAGCTTTAAAGCGGAGGCAAATGACATCTTGGGGTGAGGGTTGAACCCTTCAGAATATGCAATGGGTAATGCAGCTCGGCGGATTGCTCTTTGGAAAAGTTTCAGCAAATCCAGATGCGATATATACTGTACGGCAGTTTCTTTGGTGAATCCAATCCGGTATTTAGCCA
Source organism: uncultured Candidatus Sumerlaeota bacterium (assembly GCA_964600665.1). Classification (GTDB taxonomy): domain Bacteria; phylum Bacillota; class SLNR01; order SLNR01; family SLNR01; genus CAZRKC01. Next base: position 114,437 of record CAZRKC010000004.1, on the reverse strand, counting down.
TGGGTGGCACCCCCCACCGATTGCCCTTTAGTGACAATGGTTGCATCCAGTGCCGGACACACACCGCAAGATTGACATCCATCATACCGGCAATCCACGGTTGTCGCATAGTGATAAGCTCGTTCCCGTTCTTCCCAAAGAAAGGATTTGCTCACTCCACTATCGATGTGATCCCATGGCAATGTTTCATCGTGATCTCGTTTTCGATGGGCATAAAATGAGGGAGACAATCCACAGTCTTCAAACGCCGCCAACCAGCGATCATGGTGATACAACTCACTCCAACTGTCAAAACGGCACCCTTTCCCCCACGCTGAATACAATACCTCAGCCAATCTTCGGTCACCGCGGGCAAAAGCAGCTTCCATCAAACTCACATCGGCATCATGCCAGTTTAACTGGATGCTGCGGTTTCGAATCCGCTCTCTCAGATATGTGTGTTTACGTTTGAGTTCCTCTGCTGAATCCTGTGCTTCCCACTGAAAGGGTGTGTGTGGCTTCGGTACAAAATTCGCAACGCTAATCGTGACCTTCAGCGGTTTCCGACTAACCCCAAGAACCTTTCTAACTTCACGGAAAATCTCCACGGCTTGATAGGCCATGTCAGCAATACCGCCAACATCCACATCGGTCTCAGTGGGTAATCCAATCATAAAATACAGTTTTACCCCCGTCCATCCGGATGTGAATGCGCTTCGAATGGCATTGAGATAATCAGCTTCTGTCACATTCTTGTTGATCACATCCCGCAAACGTTGAGAGCCTGCCTCAGGTGCCAGCGTCAAACCCGTCCGCCTCACTTTCTGGATTTCTTCCAAAAGTCCAACGGAAAACGAATCGACCCGAGAAGAAGGCAATGAGAGGCTGACTCCATGTGGTCCATAGTCGTGAATCAAAGCAGAGACCAATTCCGATACGCATGAATAATCACTCGTGTTCAAAGAAGTCAAGGATATTTCTTCGTAACCCGTACTTCGGACCAAACTCTTCGCCTGTTCCTTCAACAATTCCAGAGAGCGCTCCCGTACAGGCCGATAGACCATTCCTGCCTGGCAAAAACGACAGCCTCGTGTGCAGCCCCTGAATACTTCTAACATCATCCGATCATGCACGATCTCCATGAATGGGACAATTGGAGAAGTGGGAAAGAACACATCGTCCAAATCCTTGGCCACTGCTTTCTTAACCGAGGCAGGCGCTTGGGGAAAAGTCCGTATGATTTGGTGTATTTTGCCGTCAGGTAAGTATTCGACTTGGTAAAATGATGGCACATACACCCCCTGAATCGGTTGAATGTGCTTTAGAAATGCTTCTCGCTCAGTTCCGCCAGCCGATTTCCACTTTTGATATTCTCCAACAATTTCGTACAGGACATCCTCTCCGTCACCGATCAGAAAGAAGTCAAAAAAAGGTGCCAAAGGCTCCGGATTGAATGCACAAGGCCCTCCACCAATCACAAATGGATGGGATTCATCCCGCTGCGAAGCGTAAATCGGAATATCTGCTAAATCCAACATGTTCAGGATGTTGGTATAGCTCATCTCATATTGCAAACTGAAACCAAGGATATGAAAATCCCGGATGGCATCCATGGACTCCAATGCAAATAAAGGAATTGCACGCTCCCGCATGAGTGCCTCCATATCCGTCCACGGTGCAAACACCCGCTCCGCAATCACATCATGATGCCGATTCAAATCGTGATAGAGTATCCGGGTACCCAAGTGAGACATCCCAACTTCGTATACGTCAGGAAACGCCAGGGCAACCCGCACCTGGCTTCCATCAAATACTTTATGGATACTGTTCCATTCGGTTCCCAGATAACGAGCCGGCTTAGATACCTGTTCAAGATAATTTTTTAAATCAACTTTACTCAAATGTATTTCCACTCCTTTGGATAACTGACAGTCGATCCACTAAAACATGATCTTCTGACGTCGCATATAGATCGTTTGCAGCAATCCGACACAAATAAGATTACTCATGACAGAGGTCCCGCCATAGCTGATAAAGGGGAGTGTTTTCCCTGTCACTGGCATAATCCCCATAGCCATACCGGCATTAATAAACATCTGAAATGCAATGGATGCGACGAGCCCTACCGCTACGATTGTGCCAAACAAATCTTTCGCTTCCAGAGCCACTCGAATCCCCCGCCATAAGAAAAAGAAGAATAAGAGCAAAACAAGCATCCCGCCGATAAAGCCGAACTCTTCTCCGATAACGGAGAAAATGAAATCCGTATGCCGCATCGGGAGAAATTTTAACTGATTCTGTGTCCCAGCAAACAGACCTTGTCCCCAAAGTTCCCCTGATCCGATTGCAATTCGGGACTGAATGATCTGATATCCATCACCTAAAGGATCGATGGCAGGATTCAGAAACACTAATAACCGCTTTCGCTGATAGTCTTTCAACAGCTGCCAGAGAATCGGGCTCCCGATTAACCCTGCTCCCGTCAGCCCTGCTAAAAAAGCGGGTTTTACATTGCCGACATACAGCATAGCTAAAGTCGTCACAACCATGATCATGGTCGTGCCCAGGTCTGGTTGCCGTAAAATGAGAACCAGAGGTAATCCCACATAAGCCAGAACGGGGATCAAGTCAAAAAAATTCTGGATCAATCCTTGTTTGCGACATAACATATCTGCCAGTGCGACGACCAGTGCAATTTTCGCAAACTCAGACGGTTGCAGTTGAAAGCTACCGATGGGGATCCACCGTTGCGCCCCGTATACCTCTTTACCGATCCCCGGGATCAGAACAATAATCAGTAATCCAATGATTCCCCAATAGATCAATGGGGTGAGCCGGCGAAACATTTCGTAATTCATGGCCATGATAATGACCATGACAAACACCCCTGCCAAAATCGCCGCTATCTGTTTGCGGACGTAATGCATGGTCCCGCCCTCATTCAAGACATGAGCACCTGTAGCACTGGCAATTGCTAACAGGCCGATTCCCAGAAGGATGCCGACGACAACCAACATGGGCCAATCGATGTATTTGAGCAAGCGTGTGTTGATCTGCATTAAATTCCCGCCTCATATTCCTCATTTGATGATCATACGGACCTTACGGTTCGGCAGGTCTTAATAAACCCGCCTTCCACCCGTTCCAGAACGGCGGATCCGGCGAATCGGAATACTCGCCAGCAGCGCCACAGAATCATCTTCGTTCGATAATTGGATATCCATACCTTCGCGGTCGATTTCCATGTACTTCGAAATTACTTGGATCAACTCTTCTTTAATCTGCTCCAGAAACTGCGGGGACACAGATGCGCGGTCGTGCACCAGTACCAGCCGGAGTCGTTCCTTTGCCAGGTCTTTACTTTTTGGCTCTTCTTTGCCGAAAAGTCGACTGATGAATTCGAACATCGAACCGTCCCCCCTCTATTTACTGAAACCGAAAAGTTTTCGAAAACGAGTCATGAATCCTTTTTCTTCTTCCATCGACATAAAGGGTACATGTTCCCCAGCGATTCGCCTGACGATATTCCGGTATGCTTGTCCAGCTTTAGAACCATAATCTAAAACTGCCGGCTCTCCACGGTTTGTTGACACGACGATTGTCTCATCTTCCGGAATGACCCCAATTAAATCGATCGCTAATATATCAAGGATATCATTGATATCCATCATATCCCCACGCTGTACCATATGCGGCCGGATCCGGTTGACAATCAATTTCGGATCATGCAACTCGTTTGCCTCCAGCAAACCGATGATGCGATCCGCATCCCGCACAGATGATACCTCTGGATTTGTGACGATGATCGCTTCTTCTGCTCCTGCTATCGCATTCTTAAAGCCTTGTTCGATTCCGGCAGGACAGTCAATGATCACATAGTCAAATTCCTCTTTCAAATCTTGGCATAATTTTTGCATTTGTTCCTCGTTAACCGAGTTTTTGTCCCGAGTCTGTGCAGCCGGTAAAAGATATAACGAATCATCAAGCCGTTTGTCCTTAATCAGTGCTTGTCTTAGCCGGCAATGTCCTTCAACCACATCCACGATATCATACACAATCCGATTTTCAAGGCCCAAAACCACATCCAGGTTACGAAGGCCAATATCGGTATCCACCAGGACCACACGATGACCGAGTTTTGCAAGTCCTGCACCTAAATTGGCAACTGTTGTTGTCTTGCCAACTCCACCCTTCCCGGATGTGATAACCACCACTTTACCCATCGATCCAACCCCCCAGTTTGCACTTTGTGATACAGATCAGTTAATTGTGCGTTTGAAATCCCTCAATTTCAATTTTTCCAGCCTTGATTTTTGCAACCTCAGGTCGGCTGGGTTGGACGATACGTCCGTCCGGTGGTCGTGAAATATAATTAGCAATCCGAAGTTGCGTTGGCTGCAGTTTGAGGGCAGCGACAACTGCATCTTCCCGTCCTGCAACGCCGGCATGGGCAACACCACGAAATGCCCCAAAGATAAGAATATCCCCCCCAGCAATAATTTCTGCTCCCGGATTGACATCCCCAATGACCACAACATGCCCATCAAAGTGCACATGTTGACCGGATCGCAAGGTTCGTCTCACAAGTTTGGTGCCCATCTCACCCGAATCGTCGCGGTCGGCAGATTCATGCACGACGGTCGGTTTCTTTTCCATAGCCACCGCCCTTTCATAGTTGAGGAGATGATCAATATCTGCAGCCAATCCCTGCCGAATATCAGCTTCATCCTCTGTATCATTTTTGTTAATTTCCCCCATTTCTTCATCCATCATGACAGCTTGCACTGTCATCCCAAAATCAGCAAACACCACAAAAAGCTGCTGCAACTCTCCCTCATCCAATAGACGATGTGCCATTGACAAGGACGCACTGGCGTCCCGGAAAAATTCCGGTGCCGCATGGAATCGTTCTCTTAAATGGTGGATGGTTTGCGATACAGGTTGAGATCCATCAATTTGGATCACAAGGCCATCACGAGTACCTTTGATGATCGGTGCATTTTCATTTAGCCACATAATGTCCTCCGCAAATTGGTATGCTTGCCCATACATTCAACCCGAGCTAACCGTTTTCAACTGTCATTCTAAGCCCCCTGGAGCATTCCCGTCTGTAATTGGTCGTCCATCTGCATCTGCATGATTTTTTAATCCAAAAAACTCTTCAAAGATTGCTTTTGCAACGGGAGCACCGGTTGCACCACCCGCTCCACCCTGTTCCACTAGGACCACCACCACGATTTGTGGGTCGTCGTAAGGAGCAAATGCTGTGAAAACACCGTGATTGTCTCCGGTACTGTTCTGCGCTGTGCCTGTTTTTGCTGCCACGGTGATGGGGAAATTGCGAAACGCCCAGGCAGCCGTCCCTTCACCTTTCGCAACACCTAACATACCTTGTCGAATCAATTGGAGATTTTGCTGACTCACTGCCACCACTTCTGCCACTTGTGGATTTGGAGTCACTGGGGAGAATTCTGTCGAGACTTTTCCATCGGGTCCCATGATATCTTGAACCAGATAAGGCGTATAGCGTGTCCCACCATTGGCAATGGTGCTGACATACGATGCCAGTTGTAACGGTGTAAATGCGTGATACCCCTGACCAATCGCTGCATAAATGGTTTCTCCCGGCCACCACGGCTGCTTCAACCGCTCCTGCTTCCAGTCAGCGGTGGGAAGCGTTCCTGCCCGGTCAACATCATGATCAATCCCTGTTTTGGTTCCCAACCCAAACATCGCTGCATACTTTGCGATTCGGGCAATTCCCAACCGTGATCCCATTTCATAGAAATAGGTATTACAGGATACTGTCAATGCCCGGATGAGGTTGACCCAACCATGGCCACTGCGTACCCAACAGCGTGCAGTCGTTGTTCCAATGCGAAAGGCACCGGTGTCAAAAATTCGTTCGCTGGGTGTCACGACTTTTTCTTCTAATGCCGCCGCTGCGGTAACCATCTTAAAAACCGACCCGGGCGGATATGTTGCGCCACTGACCCGATTAAGCAATGGTCTCATCTTCGGGTCATTCAATTCTTTCCATTCACTTGAGGATACACCCACCACCAGCTTGTTGGGGTCGTAAGCCGGTAAACTCACATATGCCAAAATTGCCCCAGTCTTTGGATCCATCGCTACGACTGCTCCCTGGTATGCATTCTTGAACCGGGTTGCACGCCGGGTCCGATCCATACTTTCCTGCAGGGCGCGCACGGCCACCTCTTGTAGATCCGCATCAATCGTCAGCACAATGTCACTGCCTGGAATCGGGTCCACCTGGCCGATTACTTTAGCATAGGTACCTCGGGCATTGACTTCGACTTGCTTGCCGCCATCAACACCGGCTAATGTATCGTTATACACCCGTTCGATCCCCGTCTTCCCCACGATTTCATTGGATACATCCGAGTAGCCTACATACCCCAGAAGGTGGGCTGCATACGGTCCCATTGTGTACTCCCGGACTGTCTCCACCTCAATGACAACACCCGGCAGTTCGGCCCGCCGTTCTTCCAGTTTTGTATGGGTCGTCTCATCAATATCCACTTTGATCCGGATGGATTGATACAAACGCCGTTGCCGTTGCCGTTTGCTGATTTCGTCTCGGATCAGTTGCGGGTCCATATTTAAGATCTCGCCTAATTTTACCGCTACTTCATCCGTATTCTTCAAATCCAGCAACATAATCGAAACCGTATAGGCAGGTCGGCTGGTAACCATCAGTCGACCATTACGATCATAGATTGATCCTCTAGGTGCAGAAATGGTCACTAAGCGAATCCGATTTCCGTCAGCCAGCGCCGATAGAGATGGCCCGCGATAAAGCTGCAAATACGCTAATCGACCTGTCAAAATCAACATGAGCATCATGACAGTGGCAAAGAACATCTTAATTTTTTTTGCGTTACCCTTTTCAGTTATCATGTCTGACTCCTATCAAGATTGCAGTTTATTTAAGAACCGATCGAATCGTTTCAATAAATAAAAGACGACCGGGGAAAGAATGCTGTTCATCATCACCACTGGCAGAACGAGCCGGGAAAAAGCCGTTGTAAAAGGAATCGTTCGACCAAAAATTCCGAGCACACTCCAGAATAACAGCTCATGGACAAAGGTTCCAACCATGACGACTAATATGGGTGTAATCGGGTTGTCCTGAAACAATCGTTCCTGTACAGAGCCTGCTAAATATCCGATGGACATTTTCGTCAGCGCATTGGCCCCGATAAATTGCCCGGAGAGTACATCCTGCAAGAAACCGGATGCGAAGCCATATCCCGCACCAAATCGTGCCCCCCGCAGAAGAGACAGTAGAATCGTTGTCATCAAAACTAAATCCATCCTTGCCCCCCAGATTGGGAACCGGTTTAAAATAGTGGATTGTAGTAAAATGCTGGCCACAATTAAGATCCCGCTTATCAATATGGCCAATTCATTACCTCCCTGCTTCTTCGCCGCTGGTCATCAGAATCAGGACATATTCGAGTCGATCAAAATCCACAAAGGGTTCGACCAACGCATAAGTAGTCAAGCCGTATTCACGCGTCACAACATCTTTAACAGCACCGATGGGCAACCCTTTGGGATATACTTCACCCAACCCGGAAGTAAAAACCTGATCACCTTGCGCGACCTGACTCTCCCTTGAAAACAGTCTCATCTCCAGGATATTATCTGCTGCCGGCTGTCCAAGCACCACGCCGTAGTCTCGTGTCCGCTGAATCAACCCACCAACACCGCTGTCTGGATCCATCAGTAATAACAATGTGGATGTGCGATCGGTTGTACTGATGATTCGCCCCACCAAACCCTTGCCTGTGACCACAGGCATGTCGGCTTTGACGCCATCGCGTGTTCCTTTATCTAAAACAACCGTTCCGTACCAGTAGGTCGCGCTGCGTCCCACCACGGTCGCCGTTATGGATGGATACGGAGAAGACTCCTTAAATGACAAAAGTTCTCGCAGTATCTGGTTTTCGATTTTCTGTTCCTGAAGTTTCTCATACTCCCGTTTGAGTTGGTCAAGTTGCCGCTCCAGTTCTGCAAAGTCATCCTTTAAAGTCCGGACCTGTCTGATTTGGTCTGCGAATCCGGTAAAGGCTGAAGCCACTCTCTGAAATGGCTTTTGCAGCAAGGAAAAAACATCCACCACGACACCTTCAAGTGGATTGATGCTTCTTTGCCTATGGGCAGTCAAACTGATCATCACGAATAGCAAAATGACCAGCAAGATTCCAGACAGGACGCGGCGATTCAAATAACCCCGGAACAATTGAACCACACCTTTTATGAACCAAATTTACGACGGGATGCCAATGCTTTCTTCCATTTGTGAATGCTCTCTAATGCAATACCCGCCCCGCGGACAACACATAGCAGTGGCTCATCCGCCATATGAACCGGCATGCCGGTTTCCTTTGATACCAGTTTATCAAACCCCCTGAGCAATGCCCCTCCGCCGGTCAACATAATTCCTCGATCCATGACATCAGATGAAAGTTCAGGTGGAGTTCTCTCCAATGTCACTTTGATTGCATCCACCAAATTGCTGACAGGTTCAGTTAAAGCATTGTAGATCTCCGTTGATGTAATCAGAAGGGTTTTGGGTAATCCTGTCACTAAATCCCGGCCGCGGATCTCCATGGTTTCGACGGTGTCAAAGGGAAAAGCAGATCCAATTTGGATCTTGGTCTCTTCCGCTGTTCGTTCTCCGATCATTAAGTTATATGTTTTTCTCACATGCTGGATGATTGCTTCATCCATTTCATCGCCGCCAATGCGTATCGAACGGCTGGTCACGATCCCTCCTAAAGAAATCACGGCAACTTCCGTGGTTCCTCCGCCAATGTCCACCACCATACTCCCCGTCGGTTCTTCCACGGGAAGACCGGCTCCAATTGCCGCAGCCAGTGGCTCTTCCAACAAATATGCCTCCCCAGCACCAGCTTGAAGAGTTGCGTCTGTGACAGCCCGTTTTTCAACTTCAGTGATGCCTGACGGGATGCATACGATAACTCTTGGTTTAAAAATGGATCGATTTCTAATGACCTTTGAAATGAAATGACGTAGCATCGTTTGCGTAACTTCAAAATCTGCAATGACTCCGTCTTTTAAAGGCCGAATGGCAATGATATTTCCCGGGGTTCGGCCGATCATCCGTTTAGCTTCCTCTCCCACGGCCAAAATTGCTCTTGTATCTTTCTGAATCGCGACCACAGACGGTTCCTGCAACACAATTCCCCTGCCTTTTACATGGACCAATGTGTTTGCGGTGCCTAGGTCGATTCCCATATCTTTGGAAAATCGGTTGAAGAATGCAAACATGATGCTAATCCCCCTTTACATGAGCTGACGCTCTTTGAGACTGACAAATCGCTTATCGCCGATCACAATATGATCCAGCACACTGATCCCGAGCAGTTCACCTGCGTCACAAAGCCGGCGAGTGATATCACAGTCTTCTTTGCTTGGCTCCGGATCACCGCTAGGATGGTTATGTACTAATATCACCGAAGCAGCGCTCCGTTTGATCGGTATTTTAAAAATTTCCCGGGGATGGACGATAGTCGAATTAAGATTTCCAACGGATACCGGTTCGATCCCCAGTACATGGTTTTTCGTGTTTAACAGAATGATCCGAAAATGCTCTCGATCCAACATACTCATATCATTCATCACCAGGCGGCTAGCATCTGCCGGTGAACGAATGATTGCCCGGTCTGGTGGCGCCCCCCCTGTCATTCGCTTTCCCAATTCCAGGGCCGCCTTGATCTGAATGGCTTTAGCTTGTCCGATTCCGCGCACTGTACATAGCTCTTCCAATGTCGCTTCTGCGAGCTTCCGTAATGGATCCGAGTCATGATTTTGTGCTTTTGAGCTTAATAGTCTTTTTGCTAAATCCAATACGGTTTCCCTGCGAGTCCCATTTTGAAGAATAATCGCAAGTAATTCATAATCCGCAAGAGCATGAGAACCATAACGAACCAAACGCTCTCGTGGCCGGTCCTCAGGACTTAGTTCTTTTAAGGTGAAGTGATATTCTCTTTGGCTCATAGTCGACCTCTCTATTCGTGTATTTTGCTGCAAATAAGCTGCGTTCATTGCTGTGTCAGATCGTTTGAGACACTCCCCCTTTTATTGTAAATTTTACCATTGTTTCATCAACATGATCAGCCGAGATAAAGGCAACCCTACGACATTAAAATAGCATCCTTCGATTCGCTCCACAAAAACAGCTGCTCTACCTTGGATCCCATATGCTCCGGCTTTGTCCCAAGCTTCACCTGATGCAATATAGTCAGCAATCTCTTTTTCATCGAGAGAACGAAAAGTCACTCGTGTTTCTTCACACGCAGTCAGCACAGAACGACCGCCATCTTTAACTAAAGCGATACCCGTCAGCACGCGATGGGTTTTACCGCTAAGGGTAGCTAGCATGATTTGTGCCTCATCATCATTTTTCGGTTTTCCCATGATTTCATTTTCAAACACCACAACCGTGTCTGCGCCCAATATGCAATCGTCAGGATAATGCCGGGCAATATCTTTGGCTTTTGCCAGTGCAAGACTTACAACTTGATCTTTCGGGTCTTTGATGTCCACATCTTCACTCAATCCACTGGGGATCTGTCGATGATCAAGGCCGATTTGGTCAAGTAATGCGTGGCGACGGGGAGATGCGGACGCTAAAATCAACCTAACCATGCGTGTCACCGTCTAAATGCAATAAATGCCAGTACCATCCCCAAAGCACCAGCCAAATTTAGCTGCATTTGAAATCCCAATGTCACTTTGATAAACCATAGATTTAATACCGCAGGTGGTGTCAATCCCAAGGAAATTCCTCTTTGCAGAATTGGCATCAACCCACTCAGCACTTCTCCAAGGACACTCCCAATCAGACCGCCTGCCAACAGATACAGAAATAAAATCCAGCCATCTCGGGCTCGCTTCATCGGCTTGCCTCCCTGTGTCAAATCTGCACAATTTCATAGACCTATTATAACATAAAACCGAAAACCATTTTCAACATCACCGAAAAACTGATTGATATAAGTGAGGCCCCCATAAGGAGGCCTCACAGAGAAGGTATTATTTCTTGAAACGGCTTCGTTTCTCATAATGAGTGTGGAGTAAGTGATGTGATTTTTCTCCCAATGGTTCTTTGAGGAATTCATCATACAGTGCTTTCACTGCCGGGTTCTCATGAGATTTTCTGATGGTCATCGCCTCATCAGCTGCATACAGCGCGGCAATCCGTTTCTCGCGAATCTCATTCGTTGTTGGAATGGGCTGGCCACCGCCACCGATACAACCACCCGGGCAGGCCATGATTTCGATGAAATGATAGTCCGCTTTTCCTGAATTGATTAAGTCCAGCAACTCTTTTGCGTTACCAAGTCCATGGGCCACTGCCACTTTGACTGGAAGTTCTCCCACCATGACCGTTGCTTCCTTAATCCCTTCAAGGCCGCGGACACTGTCGAAGTTCAACTTCTCCAGGGTTTCACCCGTGACAACTTCATATACGGTACGCAAAGCTGCTTCCATAACACCGCCGGTATTACCAAATATCGCGCCGGCACCGGTGGTAATTCCAAATGGTGCATCATAATCCGCTTCTTCGATATCCCCAAAGTCCACACCCGCTGACCGGAACATACGTCCCAGTTCCCGTGTTGTCAGCACAGCGTCCACATCCTGGAATCCACTGTCATTCATTTCGGGGCGAACGGCCTCAAACTTCTTGGCTGTACAAGGCATGATTGAAACCACATAAATACTTGCCGGATCGATCCCGAACTTTTCCGCATAATATGTTTTGGCCAAAGCGCCAAACATCTGTTGCGGTGATTTACAAGTGGATAGATGATCCAACAAATGCGGGTAGAAATGCTCAATGAATTTGATCCACCCTGGGCTACAGGAGGTAATCATGGGTAGGGTGCCTCCTGATTGCAAGCGATGAAGCAATTCATGCCCTTCTTCAATGATCGTCAAGTCAGCAGTGAAATCAGTATCGAAGACCCGGTCAAAACCGAGCCGGCGAAGCCCTGCGACTAGTTTCCCTGTGGAGACTTCTCCTGGTGGGATCCCCATTTCTTCGCTGATACTGACCCGAATAGCAGGTGCAGTTTGAACGACCACATGCTTATTCGGATTGCCCAACGCATCCCAGACTTTTTCGGTATCATCCTTTTCTCTGATGGCACCCGTCGGGCAAACATTGAGGCACTGACCGCAAAGCGCACAAGCAACTTCCACCAAATCGTTCCCTGCAGCGGTGGCAATCATCGTATCCGCGCCTCGGTTGATGGGGAAGAGCACCGTTGCAGCTTGAACTTCTTCACATGTCGCGACACACCGCCTACATAAAATGCATTTATCCATGTCCCGGACAAGCGACGGCGTTGATTCGTCTATTGGAATCCCTCTGGGTTCATGATCAAAACGTACTTTACGGATTCCAAGCTGTTCTGCAATCGCTTGGAGTTCACAATTCAGATTTCGTTCACACATCAAACAGTCCTGCGGGTGCCGGGACAACATTAATTCCACAATCACTCGTCTTGCTTCGCGGATTGCAGGTGTATTGGTGTGTACAACCATGCCTTCTGCAACCGGATAAGCACATGCTGGTTGATGTAATCGATTACCTTCTATCTGGACTACACAAACACGGCATACTGCTTTGATACTCAGATCAGGATGGTGGCAAAGGGTCGGAATATGCACACCGACTTGTTTGGCGGCCTCAAGGATGGTTGAGCCTCGTGGCGCTTGGACCTTTTTCCCATCGATCGTTAAAGTTACCATGTCCATCTATCTACACTCCTTTACTCTAGTATTCCAGTCGGCATGCTTAGAATTTGCATACACCTGTGGGGCATTTCCCCTCATTTATATGGGCATCGTACTCGTCCCGGTAAAAACGCAGGGTCGTCATAACAGGATTGGGAGCTGCCTGACCGAGGCCACATAAAGCTGATGACATCATGGTTCGAGATAATGCTTCCATCACTTCGATATCATGTTGTGTGCCCTGCCCTTTGGTGATCTTATCAAGAATCTGATACATGCGCAGCGTGCCTTCCCGGCATGGAGTGCATTTCCCGCAAGATTCGTGTTTAAAGAACTTCATGAAACACTTCGTGATGTCGACGATACAATGCGTTTCGTCCATGATCAACAACGCTCCGGATCCTAATGCCGTTCCTGCTTCCGCCAGCGTGTCATAATCCATGGGTAAATCCAAGTACTCCGCAGGGATACAGCCACCAGATGTGCCACCTGTTTGCGCCATTTTGAAGGCTTTTCCACCCGGAATCCCACCGCCGATTTCATAGATAACTTCACGCAAGGTGATTCCCATGGGGACTTCAATCAGTCCCTTGTTATTAATATTGCCAGTCATGGTAAACACCTTCGTACCAGTACATTTGGCTGTACCGATGCCTTTAAACCAGCATCCGCCTTTTAGAATAATCGGCGCGATATTTGCAAGGGTTTCCACATTATTCACCAGTGTCGGTTCTCGCCATAGTCCTTCATTGGTTGGATATGGTGGTTTATAGCGAGGTTCGCCTCGATTCCCTTCAATGGATTCGATCAAGGCTGTTTCTTCACCACATACATAGGCGCCTGCACCTTCACGGATTTCGATATTGAAACTGAAATCAGTACCGAAGATCTGGTCGCCCAGTAATCCGTATTCTTTTGCCTTTTCAATCGCATGCTGCAATCGCTCGATGGACAGAGTATACTCACCACGGATATATACATAACCCTTATTCGAACCGATCACATAACCTGCGATGGCCATCGCCTCAATGATACTATGCGGGTCGCCCTCTAGAATCAACCGGTCTTTGAAAGTTCCTGGCTCCCCTTCATCTGCATTGCAGACTACATATTTCACATTGCCAGCAGCCCGTCTAGTGAAGTCCCATTTTAATCCGGTGGGAAACCCGGCACCACCACGCCCACGGAGACCAGATTCTTTGATTTCTTTGATGATATCGTCCGGACTCATATTGGTTAGGCATTTGCCTAAGGCTTCGTATCCATTGCGGGCAATGTACTCTTCAATGCTGTCCGGGTCGATAAGACCGCAGTTTCGAAGTACAATTCGTTCCTGCTTTTTGAAATAATCAACTTCCCGAACGGTCTGAACTGCTTTAGGCGCAACAGCTTCCTTATACAGAAGCCGATCGACGATTCTTCCTTTGATAATGTGTTCTTCAATAATTTCAGCCACATCTTCTTCCTTCACGCGGCAGTACAGCACACCTTCCGGATAAATGACCACGGTGGGACCATGATCGCACAGACCAAAGCAACCAGTCTCTACTATCTTGATTTCTTTATCGAGGCCCCTCTTTTCCAACTCTTGAATAAACGTCCGTTCAACCACCTGGCTGCCATTGAGAACACAGTTCGTGCCTGCACAGACCAGAATGTGGGATCGGTAGAATTCCATACTGTTCCCTCCCTTTCTCTGTTCTCGGCCTGGTTACGCCTTTTTGTACTTGGCAAGAATGTCTGGAATCATTTCCGGGGTCAAATTGCCATACACATCTTCATTGATCATGATGGCTGGAGCGACACCGCAAACCCCAAGACAGCTGGCAAATTCCAGCGTAAACAATCCGTCCGGGGTGGTTTCTCCTTCTTTGATCCCTAAATTCTCTTCTATCGCATCATAGACATCCTGTGCGCCGACCACATGACAGGGAGCACTTTCACATACTCGGATGATATGCTCACCCTTCGGTTCGACTGTAAACAGACTGTAAAATGTAGCAACGCCATATATCTTGCTTAAAGGGATATCCAGCTTTTCTGATACCCGGACTAATACTTCTTCAGATAGATATTTGGTTACTCGCTGTACTTCATGTAACACCGGTATCAAGTTGCCTGGTTGTCCTTCATGCTTTTCAATAATTCGATCAATGACCGCCATATCAAACTGGTCACCACAACATTTTTTTTCTGCCTCTGTCATAGAATGTCACCTCCTGATTCTCTAACTAACGAGTCGTAATGACCCACTCGCCAACGATTTGGCTGTTAATGACATGCTGGGCAATAATCTTTCGCACCTTCTCAGCAGTTACATATCCATACGAAACTTTTGGCATCCCTTGTTTCATAACTTCCACAATAGGCTCCTGTTCACACATCCCCACGCACCCGGTTTGTGTAACGGTCACATCCGATATATTCCGTTTAGAGATTTCATCCATGATCGCTGCCATCACATCCCGAGCACCTGCAGCAATTCCACATGTCCCCATCCCAACAATAATCTTTGTACCCTGCTCGCCTTCGCGAATCTTCGTGGCTTCCTGCGCACGTTTTCGTAATGCCTCTAAATCTGCCAATGTCTTCATCTTGTTCACCTCCTTTTTTGCAATCCCATGCACCGAAATGCACGGATAAAGTTCGCCAATGATAGGGCGAGTCCTTCTGATAATTGAACTTTTAGGAATTTTCAGATATTTCCAATTGATGAAAAGGGTAGTTCACAGCGTGCCTACCCTTTTCATTTGATCTATCTATTCACAGTCAGGATACTTGGATCGCTTTGTGTAGTGCGTATGCAAAAGGTGGTGGGATTTTTCTCCCAATGGTTCGCCCAAGAAGCGCTTATACAACTCCTGAATAGCCGGATTATCATGAGACTTACGGATCACACTAAGTTGGTCAGCAGAATAGACTGCACTCATCCGTTTCTCCTTGATTTCTTGGGTGGTTGGAATGGGCTGGCCGCCGCCACCAATGCATCCGCCGGGACAACCCATGATTTCGATAAAATGATAGTCAGCCTTGCCTTCTTTGACCAACTCCATTAATTTTTTAGCATTACCTAATCCATTGGCGACAGCCACTTTGACCAAAATGTCACCCACCTGGACACTACATTCTTTGATTCCTTCTAAGCCCCGAACCCCTTCAAAATTCAAACGGTCCAATGTCTCACCGGTGACCACTTCGTATACCGTCCGAAGGGCTGCTTCCATGACACCGCCGGTCGCGCCAAACAAGACACCCGCACCGGTGGAAATCCCAAAGGGAGTATCATAATCTTCATTCGGCAAGGTTTCAAAGTCTAACCCAGCTTCACGGAACATCCGGCCGAGTTCGCGGGTTGTTAAAGCGATATCAACATCCTGAAGTTCACTGCTATCCATCTCAGGCCGATTCGCTTCAAATTTCTTGGCGGTACAGGGCATGATGGAAACAGAAACGATATCTTTTGGATCGATACCCGCTTCTTCTGCATAAAATGTTTTAACCAATGCCCCAAACATCTGCTGTGGAGATTTGCAACTGGAGAGGTGTTCCAGATACTCAGGATAGAAGTGCTCGATGTACTTGATCCAACCAGGGCTGCAAGAGGTGATCATCGGCAGTTTTCCACCTGTCTTCAACCGTTTCAGGAGCTCATGACCTTCTTCAATGATGGTCAAATCAGCGGTGAAATCGGTGTCAAAGACCTTATCAAAACCCAGCCGTCGCAATGCTGATACGAGTTTTCCGGTAACGACAGAGCCCGCAGGGAGCCCTAACTCCTCACCGATGGCGACACGGATGGAAGGTGCAGTCTGGACAACGACGTGCTTTTTGGGATCTGCGATAACAGCCCATACTTTATCCGTTTCATCCTTTTCATGCAACGCACCAGTGGGGCACGCCAGGACACATTGACCACAGTTTGTGCAGGCAACCGCACTGAGCGCTTCATGGAATACCGGTGTCACCATACTGGAAAAGCCTCGTTCTGCCATTCCCAGTGCATTGACTTGCTGAATCTGACTGCATGTCGCGATACATCTCCGACAAAGAATACATTTTTCAGGTTCACGAACCACTGAATATCCAAGGTCGTCGATGGGACTAAAATTCTTCTGTCCTTGGAATCGAATTTCCCGAATTCCAAGCTCATGGGACAGTGACTGCAACTCGCAATTCTGATTACGAATACAGGTAAGGCAGTCACTGGGATGATCCGATAGAAGCAACTCCACAACTGTCTTGCGAGCATTCCGAACTGTTGGGCTATTCGTTTTAACGACCATACCCTCTGATGCAGGGGTGGTACAGGAAGTTTGAAGGGATCGAGCCCCTTGAACTTCAACAACACAAACGCGGCACGCACCGATTTGGTTGACACCAGCCAAATAACACAAGGTGGGTATATGAATACCTGCTTGTTTGGCAGCCTCCAACACGGTAGCACCTTGTTCAACCTGAACGGTCTGGCCATCTATCGTCAGTGTTACCATTGACATGATTTCACACTCCTTTTTTCTCGACAATTTCACCATCAGTCTGTAAAAATCAGATTTTTTCGATGGATTTAACCGGGCATTTTTCCATACATGCTCCGCACTTGATGCAAATTTCCGGATCGATACTATGCACCGCTCTCGGACTTCCAGTGATTGCATTGACCGGGCAAACACGGGCACACATGCCACACCCGATACAAGTTTCTGGGATCACACGATAAGTGATCAATGCCTGACATACTTTGGCCGGGCAGCGTTTTTCTTTGATATGAGCTTCGTACTCATCTCTGAAATACTTGATGGTGCTCAACACTGGATTCGGAGCAGTTTGCCCCAATCCACACAGTGATGCTGCCTTAATGGTAACTGCCAATGTTTCCAGTTTTTCCAAGTCCCCTTCCTCACCTTTACCTTCTGTGATCCGGCTGAGGATTTCGTACATGCGCTTGGTGCCGATCCGGCAAGGAGGGCATTTCCCGCATGATTCATCAACTGTGAAGTCCAGGAAATACTTGGCAACATCCACCATACATGCATCCTCATCCATCACGATCAGACCACCGGATCCCATCATGGACCCCGCTGCTGTGAGTGATTCATAATCCATAGGAAGATCCAGATGCTGCGTAGTCAAACAGCCGCCAGAAGGACCGCCGGTTTGGGCTGCTTTGAAAGCTTTACCTTTTGGAATACCCCCGCCCAGACCAAAAACAATTGTACCAAGGGTTGTACCCATCGGTACTTCCACCAGTCCGGATGTGGCCACATTCCCAGCTAAGGCAAACACTTTAGTCCCCTTGCTCTTCTCGGTGCCAATACTCGCAAACCATTCCCAGCCTTTTTCGATAATGGGAGGGATATTGGCGAATGTTTCAACATTGTTGATCAAAGTTGGTTTGCCCCAAAGTCCTTCATTTGCCGGATAGGGGGGTTTCGGTTTGGGTTCTCCCCGTTTACCTTCAATGGAAGCCAGCAAAGCTGTCTCCTCGCCGCAAACAAAAGCACCGGCGCCAATTCGGATTTCCATATCAAAATCAAACCCTGATCCAAAGATATCTTTACCCAATAAACCAAATTCCCGCGCCTTCTCAATCGCATAACCCAATCGCTGAATCGCCAATGGGTATTCTGCCCGAACATAGACATAGCCTTGATTGGAACCGATGGCATATCCAGCAATAACCATCGCTTCAATAATGCTGTGCGGATCCCCTTCTAATACACTCCGATCCATAAAAGCACCCGGATCCCCTTCGTCCGCATTGCAAACGACATACTTGGGGGAACCACTTGCTTTTGCTGCGAATTCCCATTTTAAGCCTGTCGGGAAGCCTCCGCCCCCACGGCCACGTAATCCTGATTTTTTGATCACATCAATGACTTCGTCCGGTTTCATCTTAGATAAAACGGTACCCAATGCCACATAGCCATTACGGCCAATATACTCTTCAATGATATCCGGATTAATCAAACCGGTATTTCTTAAAACAATACGGGTCTGCCCTTCAAAGAATCCAATTTCATCTTTTTCTTGGGATACTTCACCAGTACCTGGTACATGGTACAATAAACGGGGGACGATTCGCCCTTTAAGCAAATGCTCACGAGCAATCTCCCGGGCATCTTCAGGCACAAGTTTACAGTAAAAAATCCCTTCCGGATATACAACCATGATAGGCCCCAAATCACAAGGTCCCATACAGCCAGTTTCGACGACCTTGATTTCATCTTCTATACCCAGTATCTTCAGTTCATCCAATAAAGCGCTCTGGACTGCTTTGCAGTTGGATGAAATACATCCAGCCCCTGCACAGACCAAAACCTGGGAACGAATCCTTTCCATTTCCAGACCTCCTCTATTTCAACTCATTATCCAATAACCCGCTTCGAAATCCGGGTCATTTGGTGGCAATTACATACTCACCGACGATTTGTCCATTGACCACATGCTGAGCGATGATCTTTCTCATTTTTTCAGCCGTTACATACCCGTATGTCACTTTTGCCATATCCTGGCGTATAACTTCAACAATCGGTTCCCGTTCACACATACCGACACAACCGGTCTGGGTCACGACGACATCCTCAATGTTACGTTTGCTGATCTCATCCATTATTGCAGTCATCACATCCCGTGCTCCGGCAGCGATACCACAGGTACCCATGCCAACAATGATTCTCGTCCCTTTTTCGCCTTCACGCAGTCGAGTCGATTCCTGAGCACTTTTGCGCAGCGCTGCCAAATCTGCTAACGTCTTCATTCGATTTCACCTCCGTAGATTTCTGCCAGCCCAGATTTTAAATAATCCTGAATCCACCCGATGATCATCGGGTGATTGATTGCAACATCGTCCAGTGCGCGGCGGATCTCTTCTGTTTGAAATGTAAATGTGCGCTCTTTGAATTTATGCAGATAGTCCAACTCCAGGTTTGGGTTTCCTGCTAGAAAGGTAATCACTGTACCGACAATATCCCCCAACGGCGCCCGATCAATATGTGCATAACCAAATCGCGCCTCCACAACAGTGCCTTCACCAAGGACGGAACGAATCGAAAAATCTCCGCCTGTTTGTCGTGCAGCTGCATCAAAAAGGGGGATTCCCAGCCCAACTTTTCGGGTAGTTCGGGTTGTCACAAATGGATCTGTTACTTTTGCGACCATTTCTTCAGACATGCCCCGTCCATCATCCGTAATCCGGATTATCATCCAATCCCCATCCGGATCCTCTTCAATCAACAAGGACACCCTCGTGGCACCGGCTTCAATGGAGTTTTGCATTAAATCAAGTATGTGCAGAGATAACTCCCGCATCGTCTGGCCTCTTCCTAATCCTTATACTTAGCTAAGATGTCGTCTAGTTTGTCCGAAGTCAGTCGGCCGTATACATCTTCACCGATCATAACGGCTGGCGCCAATCCACAAGCACCGATGCATCGCAATACTTCCAAAGTAAATTGTCCGTCCTCAGTAGTCCCACCGACATCTACTTTCAACTTCGCTTTTAAAGATTCCAATATCTTCGCTGCCCCTTTCACATAGCAAGCAGTCCCCATACAGATCCCAATGGAATGTTTCCCCTTGGGCGTCATGGAGAAGAATGCATAAAAAGTGACGACCCCGTAGACTTCTGTAACGGGAACACCCATGTTTTCTGCAATATACACTTGGACTTCTTTTGGCAGGTAGCCGAAAATCCCTTGCGCCTTATGAAGCACTTGGATCAACGCTCCCTGCTGTCCTTTGTACTTCGCAATGGTTTTATCCAGGTCCTGATAACGCTCATCAGTCATCCCGGAGCAACCTGCACAACAGTTGCATTCAGCCATATTCTTGATCCTCCTTTGATCTATTGAACCTCTATCTCAAAAATTCTCTGCCTCTCATCCCTCCGCTAAAGCTAAACAGTCACCACCTTTCGATCGCCTATGTTGGCCAAAGCCATCTTAATTTCATCAAATGTCGGTTCATTGACATGGACCTCAGAGCGCGCCCAATTGATTTCTTCGATCTGATGGGCATCAGATGAACCTATCAAAGCGTATTTTTTCAAATATGGATATTTAATCAATGCCGCCTCTGCCGATATCCATGGGGATAGCTCACAAGCAGTAAACCCTGAATCATGCGGGATAAACCCTAAGTTACTGATGATGCTGTAATTCGGACGGTCGATGTGGGCAGGATAGCAGATTCCACCCATCTGCTTTGCAGTCTCGGCAGTTTCCTCCACCGTCATCAACACAGAGGACATCAAAAGCCGCTCGTTCTTCCGCTCCAGCATCCCTTTTGCATCGCAAATCCATTGCTCGCCAAAAAAACTTTCCTTATTCTTTTCCAATGGAAGTACACGGTAAATCAGTTCCTGCCAGGCCATGATCCGGTCAATATCCGGGAATAAACAGACCAGGTGCACCTCTTCACGGGTTTGCACTTCCATACCGGGAATGACATACAATCCGGTTCCCTCTGCTGCCTCAAGCACAGCCTCCACATTTTCTGCTGAATTATGATCTGTAATTGCAATCATATGCAACTCTTTCTCCAATGCAGCATGAACGATGTTGACCGGAGTCATCATGTTATCAGCACAAGGCGACAGGGCAGTGTGAATATGAAAATCGATAAAGAAACGACTTAACATGGGGCTACTCCCTATCCATGAGGCCAAACAGTTTACCACTCAAGACAAATGACGGCCATTGGGTCGTGAGAATGGGAACTTCCCCTTTCACCGCTTTTTCTAATGTACTCGCTTCCGGTTTTGAGCCGCCACTGATTACAACTGCACTCAACCCGAGCAAAGATGCAACTGCAACAATATTCTGATGGGTCTGAATCGTGATCCAAATGTTACCCTCTTGAGCATTGGCCATTACATCGCTAAGCAGATCTGAAGTATACCCACCAGTCACTTCGCGGTCCATGTATACTTCACCAAACTTGACCTCTAATTGCAGTTTTTCAGCTAATTCTTTCAGAGTCATCAATATTCACCTCACTTACCATTGGTCTTTTTCCCCATTGAAGGGGGTACCTGTTCGGACAATTCTAGCATCTCTCTCGCCAAATGCTGTACTTTTTCTCTCAGCTTGAAAACACAATCTGTTTCAACAGCGAGCCCCTTCACAATGTCCTCAGCTAACGCCCTGCAAGTAGGTGCCCCACAAGATCCGCAATCGATCCCGGGCAATTCTGCTAGCGTGCGATCCAATTCAGCCATCAGCTTGATTGCTTTTGACAGATCCGTATCGAGTTGCATAATCGGTCGGGGCAAGATTTTCTCTTTGTCAGCAAAATAACCTTCATCCACCAGCTTTTGAATATCCTCAGGTGGTGAAAATTCATGATCAAATTTATCCGCTAGTTTTCTGATTCTCACTCGAGATATGAATTTATTCTCCACAGTCAGCGGTCCCGCGATACATCCACCTGGACAGGAGAGACACTCTAGATAGGTGATGTCACCGAGTTTACCCATTTCCACCTCTTCCAGGACTCCGATAACATTCTGGATGCCATCTACAGATAGATAGTTATCCACACCAACGGCCGTGTTTTCGCCTCCTGCTCTTGCCCATCCAATCCCCATCCCTGTCGCATTCGCTTCCATAGCCTCATCCACATCGGGCATTGCTTTGAGCATTGGACCATATACGGTTGAAATGGGAATGACACCATCGACGTTGGATTGCTTCATGGCTACAGGCTCTTTGACAGCGGTGACCTTGGCAGGGCAAGGTGTAATGAAAAATACACCAATGTCCTCCTTCGCAATACCCTTCTCTTTCATGATTTTGCTCTTGACCATTTTTGCTCCCACTTCCATGGGCGATTCAATGGGAACAATATGGGGTATCAATCCAGGAAAGCGGACTTGGATCAATCTCACAACAGCTGGGCACGCAGACGAAATCAAAGGGGTTGGTAAGTTATCTTTTTGCAAATATGCTTTGATTGCCGCAGTCACATAATCCGCACCAACAGCAACTTCGAAAACCTCATCAAAACCTATGTGGATCAATGCAGCATAGATTTTTTCCGGTGAGATGTCAGGACGGAACTGCCCGAGCAAAGACGGTGCGGGCAACGCCACCGTGTACTTGTACAGTTTCAAATCCTCCAAAGTATCTGCTACAGCGACTTTTGCATGGTTTTCGCATTTACGTATGCATTCACCGCAGTCAATGCAACGCTCTTCGATAATGAACGCTTTGCCGTCCCGAACCCGAATCGCCTCGGTCGGACACCCCTTGATGCAAACCGTACATCCTTTGCACTTGTCTTCTTCCAAACGAACTGAATGGAAATACCGTTTCATTGATATCACCGCTTTCTGATGGAAGCCTTAAATATTGATCTTCACCCACAAAGTTACACCTTTCCCAACCACTGATTCTATTCGGAATTCATCCGAGGAACGTTTGATGTTGGGTAATCCCATTCCAGCTCCAAAACCCATTTCTCGAATATAGTCTGGTGCAGTTGAAAACCCTTCGACCATGACCGCATCCAGATCGGAAATCCCCGGACCTTCATCTTCGATTGTCAACTCAACACTGTCCGGAAAGACTTTTAAAATCATGACGCCTTTATTTGCATGGATGACAACATTCATTTCTGCCTCATAAGCTACAATAGCCACCCGACGACAGATATCAGAACGGATCCCCAATTGCTGGAGGATCGATTTAATACGGCTGGAAGCCTCTCCGGCAATGTTAAAATCCTTGCCTTCAATTTTAAATGACATTTCAATGCCAGGAACACGATCCGGTTGGCTGGTCATAGTCATACCTCCGACATTTGGATCAGTTTTCACCTTACAACAAGTGAGGCCTCAAGGCCAGAACTAAATAAAATTCCACAGCATTCAAACATGGTCTTCTCTGTCGTCAGCAAAGTCATTCCCAGATCTTCAGCCAGATCGATCACTGCCGCATTCGGTTTTTTGCCCCGAACAAAAACAATTCCGGACAGATCGATCATCTCTGCTGTTCGGATCACTTGAGGGTTTACCAATCCAGTTAATAGAATAGACTGCTCCCGGTTGAATGCCAACAGATCACTCAGCAGGTCGCATGCTGCTGCTGCCACGATTGGCCGGTCTAAATCCCCATCATGGGTCAAGATCTCTGCGTCCAGCAGTGCCTTAACTTCGGAAATAGTCAGGGGCATAAAAACCGCCTCCTCATCAATCTCGTCGATAGACGCCATTTTATTTCGAATACTTATATACAACATTTATATTATATCAAAAAAACCCTGTCATGAGAAGGCTAACGCGATACCTCCTCACCGTCACACCTCACCATGGTCGCTACCTGCACATCATAATCCTCTGGATAAACGCATCCCGATTCTCGGCACTTTTTCGAGATCTTGCTCAAAAAGCATCGCCTTTTTGCTCAATCCATTTCTTTCTGGCTTCACCGGCTGTCGTCAGTGATCCTGCAATACAAACCACATCATTGGGCTGTGCCAATGCCAATGCCCTGTTCACCCCGTCCACGACATGGAGACATTCTGTAACATCCACCCCGTATTGACTCGCTTCATGGGCGATCAGATGCGCAGCAAGTGCCCGTGGGCTGTCGGGTTGAACTGCAACCACATGACTGCTCCCCGGTACCAGGATTTGAAGCATGCGCTGCCAATCTTTGTCTGCTAAGATCCCCAATACATATATGAATCGCTGTCCTGCGCCCAGTTCGCCAATCGATGTTTTTAGAGTGCGTGCCCCATCTGGATTATGGGCACCATCAATGATAACAACGGGGTTTGTCTGCATCAATTCCATTCGCCCAGGCCATACCACCATATCCATCCCGTTAATCGCAATTTCAGGTGTGATCGCGTAGCCTCTCCTTCGAAGCACATCGATCACTGCCAGTGCCATGGCGGCATTATGAACTTGGTGTTGACCCAATAAAGGGATTCGAATGGCTGGATATCGGCTGAGCATTGTCCGAATTGTTGCCGTGGTACCGTGCCAATCAGTGTGCAGTATCTCTCCTGAAAAATCCACCCCGATCCGGATCAGCTCCGCATCATGGCTATTTGCCTGATTAATCAATACTTTCAACGGCCCTGATTCTGTCACCCCTGTGATCACAGTGATGTTGTTTTTAATGATGCCGGCCTTTTCCCAAGCGATTTTCTCCAAAGTATCTCCCAGAATCTGTGTATGTTCCAGTCCGATGTTGGTAATCACCACTGCCAACGGATTTGTCAAGACATTCGTCGAGTCTAATCGCCCGCCGAGACCCACTTCAATGACTGCCAGATCAACCGATTCCCTGCTAAAGTAGAGAAATGCCATCGCTGTCACTACTTCAAACTCTGTGGGGTGTTCTCCCTTCAAGCCGATCGCCTCTGCATGCGGCCTGATTTCAGTGAGGAGCTTTGCGACTTCATGATCAGGAATATCGACGCCGTTGATGCTGACCCGCTCGTTGAACCGATTTAAAGCCGGGGAGATGTAACGGCCTGTTTTCAATCCGGATGCTTGGCAGATGGTGCTGACCATAGCCGTCACAGACCCTTTCCCATTGGTCCCACCGATGTGAATGGCGGGGATTTTCACATGAGGAGAACCAAGACGTGCAAGTAGGGCGTCAATTCGTTCCAGACCCAAATTGATACCGAATCGACTGAGGCCTTTTAAATACTGCAGCGCTTCTGAATATTCCATTATGCTCCTCCATTTACTATTTCTTATATTCGTGATAAGGTTGTTTCTTCCTGCATGAAATCTTGCATATCATATAGTCGCAATTATCAAAAAAGTGAGACCATCGGTCCCACTTTTCTTCATTACAGTTGCCGTATCTGATGGATCCGTTCTTCAATTTTTTTGACGGTATCCCGGTTTTTCCCTTCCTTTTCTCGTTCTTTGGCAATAATTTCGGGAGGGGCTTTTTCAAGGAAACCAGAGCTTTTTAATTTCTGCACCACACGCTCCAACTCCGACTGTGCCACAACCAATTCTTTCTCCAGTCGACTGATTTCTTTATCCTTATCAATCAGTCCAGCTTGAGGCAAATAGATTTCAACTCCACCTGCAATGGCTGTTAATGCATGGTCTGGCTTTTCTGCGGATGTGGATACAATCTTCAGTTCGCCCAATCCAGCCAGCTTGACGATGATATTTCGATTCTCTTCCAGTACCTGCACCAATTCCAATGTCCCACAATGAATTTCCACCTTCATTTTCTGTCCAAGGTTGATATTCATTTCTGCGCGCATATTCCGGATCGTTTTGATGATTTCCATTATTTGCCCCATATCAGCTACAGCTTGTGCATCGATCCGCTTCGGATTCACAGCTGGCCACGGGCTGATCATGATGCTTTCACCTTGGTGTGGCAGACACTGCCAGATCTCTTCTGTAATAAATGGCATGAATGGATGGAGCAATGATAATGTGCGGGACAACACTCGCCAAAGGATATTTTGTACTAAATGACGGTCACGCGGATTGCCTTGATCATAAAGTCTTGGTTTGACAATCTCGATATACCAGTCGCAAAACTCATTCCAGATAAAATCATACAACTCCCGTCCAGCTTCCCCAATATCATACCGTTTTAGCAGGCGCTCCACCTCGCCGGTCACTTCATGGCTCCTGCTGATGATCCACCGATCAGCCAATGTTAGACTCTCTTCTGTCCAATCTACAAGTGTGAAATCATCGTTATCTAAGTTCATAAGCACAAATCGAGATGCATTCCAAATTTTGTTGGCAAAATTCCTCGTTCCCTCAAACTTCTCGGTGAAAAGACGAATATCATTCCCCGGGGTGCTACCTGTCACAAGTGTGAATCGCAGGGTATCAGTTCCGTATTGATCGATAATATCCAATGGATCAATGGTGTTGCCCCGGGATTTACTCATCTTTTTCCCTTCAGCATCCCGAATCAACCCATTAATGAATACCTCATAAAATGGGATCTCATCCATGAACTCTAACCCCATAAAAATCATGCGTGCGACCCAGAAGAAGATGATATCATATCCCGTCACCAAGACGGAAGTCGGGTAGAAGTGAGACAATTCAGGCGTGGCATCAGGCCAGCCCAAAGTCGAAAACGGCCATAGTGCAGAACTGAACCAAGTGTCCAGTACATCAGGATCCTGATGGATACTTGTGTGTCCGCATTGTTCACATGTTGTTGGATCTTCCATGGATACCGTAATATGCTGACATTCATCGCAATACCAAGCCGGTATCCGATGCCCCCACCATAGTTGCCGGGAAATACACCAGTCATGGATATTCTCCAACCAATACATGTATGTATTTTTGAATCGCTCCGGCACAAATCGGATCCGCCCTTCTTCAACCGCGTGCATGGCAGGATCTGCCAGAGGTTTCATTTTCACAAACCATTGTCTGGATAGCAACGGTTCGATTGCCGTGTCACAGCGTGAACAGTGACCCACTGCATGAGGATTGTCCTCGATTTTAACCAGCAGCCCCATATCATCCAGCGCGGCAAGAATGGCTTTACGACATTCATAACGATCCATACCAGCAAATGTACCCGCCAGCTCCGTCATCTCTGCATTTTCGTTGATCACGATCACATTGGGAAGGTGATGACGTTTACCGATCTCAAAATCATTCGGATCGTGGGCTGGTGTCACTTTTACTGCGCCGGTGCCAAAAGCAGGATCCACATAGTCATCTGCAATAATGGGCAATTCCCGACCAATGATGGGAAGGATGGCTGATTTCCCAATTAAATGTTGATAGCGCTTATCTTCGGGATGCACCGCAACAGCGGTATCTCCCAGGATCGTTTCCGGTCTCGTCGTTGCCACCATAATATACTCATCACTGTCATGGATCGGGTATTTAACATAGTGGAGACGCCCCACGATGTCCTCATGTTCTACCTCTAAATCCGACAGTGCTGTCAGACATCGCGGGCACCAGTTGATGATAAAATCCCCCTGATAAATCAAACCCTTTTGATATAGATTCACGAACACGGTTCGAACTGCTTTGGAGCAGGATTCGTCCATCGTGAACCGTTCCCGTTCCCAATCGCAGGATGTGCCTAATCGCTGCAATTGTTTAATGATCGTACTGCCGTATTTTTCTTTCCAATCCCAAACACGCTCAATGAATGCCTCGCGGCCTAAGTCGTGTCGGGTCAGCCCTTCTTTTGCCAGCTGTTTCTCAACTACGACTTGTGTCGCAATACCGGCATGATCAGTCCCGGGGATCCATGTTACATTATCCCCCGCCATCCTCCGCCACCGAATCAGAATGTCTTGTAGGGTGTTATTCAATGCATGACCCATATGCAAAGATCCCGTCACATTGGGGGGAGGTATCACAATGCTGTAAGGTTGCTTTTCATGTTCCACATCCCCATGGAAGTACCGTCCGTCCAGCCAGTATTGATACCATCTTTCCTCCACTTGCTTTGGTTCGTACACAGTGGATAGGATTCTCGCTTCTGTCATGATCATGACCCCCTTGGAAATAAAATAACCCCAGTCCATCAAAGGACGGAATGGGGTTTCCGCGGTACCACCTTCGTTTCCCGATGAACGGGACACTTGTCGACTTAACGGATTTCTCCGCCTTTGGGTACTGACTTCCCCAAAGGAGCTCCCAGACGACCTTCCACGCCAGACCAATAAGGATCATCCCACCAATCTGACCCTCTCTCTAAAAAGCTGCACGTGTACTCCTTCTGTTCATTGCCTTTATATGTAACTCGTTCTTACGATATATTATACACTTTCAGACTATCCTGTCAAGAATCCCCCGTCTGTGCATCCGATCCACCCAGACCAGTCATTTCTTGTATGATCTTCCACAAATCTTCTCTGCCCAATTTGCTTTCTGCAGAAAATAAAACATGCGGCACATTCGGTCCCATACCCAATGTTTTGCGGACCAGTGTTTCGCTTTTACTCCAGCTTCCCCGTGAAATTTTGTCCGCTTTCGTAATCACCACGACTACTGGAGCTTTGAGATTTGCCAACCATTGATACATGGAAATATCCGCATCGCTGGGTTCATGGCGACTATCGATTAACTGGATGACTCCTTTCAATTGTGGCCTTTTCAGGAGATAGTCTTCGATGAGTTGTCCCCATTTCACCTGTTCAGCCTTGGATACCTTCGCATAGCCATACCCAGGTAAGTCAACGAAGTAGAATTGTTCATTGATCAAGTAATAGTTCATCTGCCTTGTTTTGCCAGGGGTATTGCTTGTGCGGGCAAGATTTTTACGCTGCAACAGTGTATTGACCAGTGATGATTTCCCCACATTTGACCGCCCGACCAGCGCAATCTCCGGCAATGGATCCCCCGGCAACTGACGAAGACTCATCGCCCCAATTACAAATTCTGCGCTATTGATCTTCATGGCTGCTCACCCGGTATGAGTGCCACTTTCAATACTTCATCCATATGCTCCACAAAGATGAAAGACATTTCTTTCTGGACATTTTGCGGTATTTCCTCCATATCTTTCCGATTATCCAGCGGCAATATCACTGTGTGGATTCCACCTCGATGGGCAGCCAGCACTTTCTCTTTCACTCCACCAATGGCCAGTACCCGACCACGCAATGTGATTTCACCCGTCATGGCTACATCCTTGCGCACCGCACGGTTACTAAGGGCAGACACCATTGCCGTTGCCATGGCGATTCCTGCGGACGGTCCGTCCTTCGGAATCGCTCCCTCAGGAATATGGATGTGGATGTCATATTTGTCATGAAATCCTTCCTCTATTTGCAGCATCTGTGCCTTAGAGCGAATATAACTGAACCCGGCTTGAGCGGATTCACGCATGACTTCTCCAAGTTTTCCAGTTAAAGTCAAAGTACCTTTCCCTTTCATCAAGGAGGCTTCAATTCCCATGATATCTCCACCGGTCTCCGTCCATGCTAATCCTGTTGATAAGCCGACCTCATGATCCTTTTCTGCAACTCCGTATCGATAACGGGGAATTCCCAAATATGTCTTTAGATTCTGTGGAGTAATCCTCACTTTACCTTGTTTGTTCTGCACGATCTTTCTCGCAGTTTTCCTACACAGCGTTGCAAGCTCCCGTTCCAAATTCCGGACCCCGGCCTCACGAGTGTAATCGCGAATGATTTTATACATGACATCTTCTGTGATTTTAAGATTGCTTTCACTTAACCCATGTTCTTTGAGTTGTTTTGGTAAAAGATACTTCATCCCGATATTCATCTTTTCCACTTCAGTGTAACCGGAAATATAGATGACTTCCATCCGATCCAGCAATGGTCGCGGGATATTATGCATTCCATTGGCGGTCGTGATGAACATCACTTTTGACAGATCAAAAGGAATTTCGATGTAGTGATCACTGAATGTATTGTTCTGTTCCGGATCCAACACTTCAAGAAGTGCAGAAGCGGGATCGCCTCTAAAATCTGTGCTTAACTTGTCAATTTCGTCCATGAGAAATACCGGGTTTTTTGAACCCGCTTGTTTCATCCCTTGGATGATGCGACCGGGCATTGCGCCAATATATGTCCGTCTGTGACCCCGGATTTCCGCCTCATCCCGAACTCCACCCAACGATATCCGGACAAACTTGCGTTCCAATGCACGGGCAATAGATTTTGCCAAGGATGTTTTGCCCACACCGGGTGGTCCGACTAAACACAGGATCGGCCCTTTCATTTTCTCCACCAGGGCGCGCACTGCCAGAAACTCCAGGATCCGCTCTTTGACCTTCTCTAATCCGAAATGGTCCTCCTCTAGAATCTTTTGGGCCAAGGTAATATCCAGATGATCCTCCGTCATGAAGGTCCAAGGGATTGACAGCAGCCAGTCCACATAGGTTCGCACCACGACTGCCTCAGCAGCCATCGGCGGCATCTTATCCAGGCGATCGATCTCCTTTGCGATTTTTTCATAGATATCATCAGGAAGATCCAAAGCATCCAATTTATCTTTCAGTTCCTCAGTCTCTGCCTGACGATCGTCCCTTTCTCCCAGTTCTTTTTGGATTGCCTTCAATTGCTCTCGAAGATAGTATTCTTTTTGCGTCTTTTCCATTTGACGACGCACACGAATATTCAATTTGCGTTCCAAATCAAGAATTTCATTTTCTTGTGTGATGATTGTTAACACTCTTTCCAATCGCTCTTTAATGGAAAAAGCCTCCAGTAATCCCTGTTTCTCTTCAGTCTTGAGTGTCAGATGAGATATGACGATGTCCGCTAACCGACCACCCTCTTCAACTGCAGCTGTCGATATGAGGGTCTCCGGCGGGATTTTCTTGCTCATCTTCGAATACTGTTCGAATTGATCCATCACACTTCGCATCAAAGCTTGCACTTCCGAAGTAAGAATTTCCTCATCCGGCATTTCTCGCACCTGAGCAGCATAGTAATCTTGCTCGAAGTGGTAATCCACGATCATCCCCCGAGCTGTTCCTTCCACTAACACTTTAATTGCACCGCCAGGGATCCGGATCAATTGTTTGACCTCTGCAATCGTACCAACTTTATACAGATCTTCTGCTTCCGGGTTATCCGTCTTTGCATCTTTTTGAGTGACGAGAATGATCATTTTATCCAAAAGCATTGCTTTCTCAATTGCTCGGATAGATTTCTCTCGTCCCACATCAAGATGGATGACCATAAAAGGAAATACAAGCACTCCTCTTAGGGGAAGCAGCGGTAATTCCATTGCTTTAATAACTTTCTTTCTTCCTGGGGACATGACTGACACCTCCTATTCCTTGCCTTATGTCTATTCGATTTCTCGAATGTGTTTCCCTTTCATTTGGTGAAACCGATGATCCATAAAAAAACACGGTCGATGACCGTGTTAAGCAGTTTCTTCCTTCTTCTTGCGTTTCTTTTTCTCAGAGGTGATCAGCAGCGGTTCTTGTCGGTTTGTTATCACTTCTTTTGTCACGACACATCGGATGATGTCAGATCGTGAAGGCATGTCGAACATGACATCCAGCATAGCGTCTTCCAAAATCGCGCGCAAACCCCTGGCCCCAGTATTTCTTTTCAACGCTTGATGTGCAATTTCTTTCAATGTATCATCCACAAACTCAAGGACCACACCGTCCAGTTCGAAAATCTTTTTGTACTGTTTCACTAATGCATTCCGTGGCTCTGTCAAGATGCGGATCAATGCGTCCTCATCTAAGGCTTCCAAAGTGACAATGATGGGGACTCTGCCGACGAACTCCGGAATCAAGCCGAAATGGAGCAGGTCTTCAGGCAACACATGTTTCAAAATATCGTTGCGTTGGTTTTTACTATCCTCTTTGACATCCGCTCCAAAACCCATCCCTTTTTTCCCGATGCGGCCTTGAATCATCTTGCTGATTCCTTCAAAAGCACCCCCGCAGATGAAAAGAATGTTCGTGGTGTCAATCTGAATGAATTCCTGATGGGGATGTTTCCGGCCACCCTGAGGGGGCACGCTTGCGACAGTTCCTTCCAAAATCTTTAGCAATGCCTGCTGAACCCCTTCGCCGGATACATCCCGGGTAATGGATGGATTTTCTGACTTTCGGGCAATTTTGTCAATTTCGTCGATATAGATGATCCCTTTTTCTGCCCGCTCAATATCATAATCTGCTGCCTGGATCAATTTCAGGAGGATATTCTCAACATCTTCCCCCACATAGCCGGCTTCTGTTAAGGATGTTGCATCAGCAATGGCAAAAGGAACATTCAGGATATTCGCCAGTGTCTGGGCAAGAAGTGTTTTACCGGACCCAGTCGGACCCATCATGATGATATTGCTCTTTTGTAATTCGACATCATCGATTTTGCTATCGAGGTTGATCCGCTTGTAATGATTATATACCGCCACCGCAAGGATCCGCTTTGCCCGCTCCTGACCGATCACGTACTGGTCAAGAATCTCCTTGATCTCGGCTGGTTTCGGAATTTCAGTCATATCGAAATCAGCCAGATCAGTTAGCTCTTCGTCAATGATCTCATTGCATAGCTCAATACATTCATCACAAATATACACATTCGGTCCAGCCACCAACTTTTTCACTTGCTCCTGGGTTTTACCACAAAACGAGCATTTAAGCTGGTTCTTTTCTTCATTATATTTACTCATAAACCCACCTCTTTGGCTGACTCACTTTGCTGTCTTATTTGGTTTGCCCTTTTCGGGGCAAAAACACCTCATCAATCAAGCCATAATCTTTTGCCTCATGCGCTGACATAAAAAAGTCCCGGTCGGTATCTTTCTTGATCTGATCAAGCTGCTGACCCGTGTGACCAGCAAGAATTTCATTCAGGCGTTCACGGGTTTTTAAAATTTCCTTGGCATGAATTTCAATATCGGTTGCCTGACCTTGAATTCCACCAATGGGTTGATGAATCATAATCCGGGAATGGGGGAGTGCAAACCGTTTACCTTTCGTACCCGAGGCAAGGAGGACTGCCCCCATGCTGGCTGCAAGACCAACACATAATGTTGAGACCGCGGGGCGGATATACTGAATGGTGTCATAAATTGCCAAACCTGAATGAACCATTCCTCCCGGAGAGTTGATATAAATGTTGATATCCTTTTCCGGATCTTCGCTTTCCAGGAATAATAGCTGTGCAATGACCAGGCTAGCTACATTATCATCGATAGGACTTCCGATAAACAAGATCCTTTCGCGAAGTAACCTGGAATAAATATCATATGCTCTTTCTCCTCGACTTGTCTGCTCAACAACAATCGGGACCAAATTCATCGAAATCACCTCTTTTTCGATATTAGCTGTCCATTACCGGTTTGGCATGGGCAGTCAAAAATTCGATTGCTTTCCGTAAGCGAATATTCTCACGAATGACATCAATCGTCCCTTGTGTATCAAACATGGCTTTGATAACTTCAGGATCTTGTGAATACATTTCTGCAATTTTGGAAATCTCTGCGTCGACATCCTCTGAGGTTGATTCAATATTTTCGGCGCGAATGACCGCTTCAAGGACCAGTTCGGTCTTGATTTCTCTTTCAGCGCCTGGTTTCATATCAATGCGGATATCTTCCTCTGTCTTGCCCAGGTATTTGAGATAGTCTTCCATTGACAATCCTTGTTTTTTGAGGTCTTCGTCATTTTGTTCAATCATCCGGTCCAGCCGTCTTTCTATCATGACGTCCGGAATAACGACAGTTGCATTATCCACTACTGTTTTCAATACTTCGTTTTCAAAACTACGTTTGATTGTATCTTCAGCACTCGTGACCAGTCTATTCTTCACATCTGTGCGCAACTCCTGCAGGGTATCAAACTCACTGGCAGTCTTTGCGAAATCATCGTTTAATTCAGGGAGCACCTTTTGTTTGATTTCATGGACTTTCACCTTGAATACAGATTCTTTCCCGGCGAGCTCTTCCGCATGGTAATCAGCAGGAAATGGCACACGCACTTCTTTCTCATCCTGTATAGCCACACCGATCAGCTGATCTTCAAAACCGGGGATAAATGATCCTGATCCAATTTCAAGACCATATCCTTGAGCGCTGCCACCCGGGAAAGCAACATCATCGATGAATCCTTCGAAATCTATCACCACATGATCTCCCTTCGCCACCGGTCGGTCATCCACTGTCGCCATAGTCGAATGTTTCTCTCTGAGGGACTCCATGGTTTTTTCCACATCTTCATCTGATACTTCATATACCGTTTTCTTTGCTTCAATCTCTTTATACTGACCCAGTTCCGCGACCGGTCGCAATTGCACCGTTACCTTAAAGGCTAAAGATTCACCGATTTTTGCATCCACAATCTCAACATCAGGACGGTCAATGGGATCCAAATCCATTTCCTCAATGGTTTTTGTATACGCTTCAGAGAGCATGTGGTCGATTGCTTCTTCCCAGATGGCTCCCTTACCAATGCGTGCTTCCAAAACAGATCGGGGAACTTTCCCTTTTCGAAATCCGGGTACTTTCACTTTATTGACCAGTTCCCGATATGCTTGATCCATACCTTGGGAAATCTCAGTCTCATCCATCGAAATCTCAATCATTACTTTGTTGTTTTCTAGCTTTTCCAGATTCGTTTTCATTTTACTCCTCCTTAAATCCTGAATATGCATTTTAATTCACTTGATTGCTTTATAACCATTCTATTATATCATGTTATTGGAATCATGTTCAACCAATTGAGCAAAATGAAGGAATCCGATGTAATCCATTCAAAACAACAAAAAAACCGGTAGAATTACCAGTTTTGAGTTCTTGGAGCGGAAGACGAGATTCGAACTCGCGACCCTCGCCTTGGCAAGGCGATGCTCTACCGCTGAGCTACTTCCGCGTGATAATGGTGCGAGGGAAGGGAGTTGAACCCTTACGCCTAATGGCACTAGATCCTAAGTCTAGCGCGTCTGCCAATTCCGCCACCCTCGCATAACTTAAACAAAAAAATTGGCTGGGGCGGCTGGATTCGAACCAACGATGCAGGATCCAAAGTCCCGTGCCTTACCTCTTGGCGACGCCCCAATGCACAAATATGTGGCGCGCCCGGCAGGACTCGAACCTGCGACCTCCAGATTCGAAGTCTGTCACTCTATCCAGCTGAGCTACGGGCGCACATAAACTATTTTGGGGTGAGTGAGGGGATTTGAACCCCCGACACCTGGAGCCACAGTCCAGTGCTCTAACCACTGAGCTACACCCACCATGAATTTTCAATATGGCGCGCCTGGTAGGAATCGAACCTACGGCCAACGGATTAGAAGTCCGTTGCTCTATCCCCTGAGCTACAGGCGCAAATATTTTGGAGCGGGTGAAGGGAATCGAACCCTCGTATGAAGCTTGGAAGGCTCCCGCTCTACCATTGAGCTACACCCGCATTACCTGATCGCTGCCAGAGGCAGATGGTCGGAGCGGAGGGATTTGAACCCCCGACCCCTTGGTCCCAAGCCAAGTGCGCTACCAAACTGCGCTACGCCCCGTTTTTCTCCCGAAAGACAATTAATAATATATCGCATTTTGATGTAGAAGTCAAACTCAAAATACGACTTCATTGCAGTTATTACCGTTGTTGAGTCTAATATCGCGGTCAGACAACTCCCACACCTCTGTTTGGGATTTTCCCATCACCATCTGTCTTGAGTTTGCGGTAGTTCAATCATTGCGGAATGATGATGATTTCTGCACTGACTCCATCTTGATCAATAGTCAACATACCAAAACTCCGGTTATTTCGAATCCTTGGATATGCAACACTGCCTGGATTCATCATCAATAGATCATCATATTTCTGTATCATTGGTATATGGGTATGACCGAATACCACAACATCAGCCCGCATCTTCCGCCCGTATTTGACTAGTTCAAATATCCCGTGTTTAACATTAAACTGATGCCCATGAATCAGCAAGAGCCTTCTACCCCCAACAGTCACTACTTGCTGACTGGGAGCAAGCATCAATAGATCGCAATTGCCCGTTACACATTTAAAAGGAATCCCCAGCCGTTTCCCAATATCCAATCCATCTCGATAGTGATCACCTGCATGCAGAATCATATCCACAGAACCCATTAACTGGCATGCTTGCATTGCAGTCCGGATATCACCATGGGAATCACTCATCACTCCGATCTTCATCGACAGCCCTCCTACAACAAAACGGACCGGTCATTTTTAGCCGTTCCAAAAAGTGCTTCGCTTTACTGAACGCTATCGCCCGATGGCTGATCTGGTTTTTGATCTGCAGGTTCAACTCAGCAAAAGTCATATCGTATTCAGGAACATAAAACAACGGATCATAACCAAAGCCATTCACTCCTTTGGCTGAATAGCCAATGATACCTTCGCAAACACCATCGTCGATGAACACCGGTCCACCCGGCACCACGATCGCAAGACTGCATCGAAATCGCCCCGTCCGTTGATCCCAGGGTATACACTCCATCAATGCCAATAACTTGGCGTTGTTTGCTTGATCCCCTGCTCCTTCCCCGGCAAAACGGGCAGAGTAAATTCCAGGCCGTCCGCCCAACGCGTCCACTTCTAATCCTGAATCATCAGCAACAGCAATGTGGTGGTATGTGTCGGCGATTATCCTGGCTTTGATCATGGCATTCTCACGGAAAGAAGCCCCATCTTCGATAATAATCGGCACATCATCTCGATCGATGAGAGACTCAATTTTGTATGGCAAATCGCGCATCAACGCCCGAAATTCGCGAACTTTTCCGGGATTTTTCGTAGCAAGAATAATCGTCTGCCCGATCATCCGTCGATCTGTCCAATTTTCATGATCATATCCCCTAAAACTGCTTTTTGGTGTCCGATCAATTCCATGATCCCATTCTGTGCTATATGAAGCAACTCGGTCAGTTCATGAGCTGTAAATGGTGCACTTTCTCCAGTACCCTGGATCTCTACATATTCACCTTTTCCTGTCATCACGATATTCATGTCCACCCGACACTTGGAATCCTCTTCATAGGCAAGATCGAGAACCAGTTCACCACATTCAAGAATCCCAACACTGACAGCTGCTAAGAAATCAGTGATTGGAATCGTCTGGAGCAACCCTTGCTGGCATAGATAATTCATTGCATCCACCATGGCGATAAAAGACCCTGTCAAAGCCGCAGTCCGGGTCCCACCATCAGCTTGGATAACATCGCAGTCAATCCAAATAGTCCGCTCACCCAGCTGTTTCAAATCCGTGACAGACCGTAATGCTCGCCCAATGAGTCGCTGGATTTCATATGTCCGTCCGCTGAGCTTCCCTTTGGAGCTTTCCCTCACGGTCCGAACTTGAGTTGCTCTGGGCAACATGCTATATTCTGCTGTCACCCATCCTTGGGACTCCTTTTTTAGAAATGCCGGTACTTTTTCCTCAATTGAAGCGGTGCATATCACCCGCGTATTGCCAATCTCAATCAGTACAGAGCCCTCCGCATACGGTAAATAGTTGCGGGTAATTCGGACGGGTCTCAAGTCCATATTTAAGCGACCATCAAAACGAACCATTGTTATCGCCCCCAGAATCGATGTGATCATAAATATTCCGTCCCAAAGCATCAATTGCCACAAATGCAGGAAACTCATCAAGCTCTAATCGATAGATTGCTTCGGGACCCAAATCGGGAAATGCCACCAGTTCTGCCTGACGAATCCGAGTAGCCAGCAAAGCGCCCGCCCCACCCAAAGCAGCGAAATACACAGCCTGATGCTGTATGATACTCTCCACGACCCTTTGAGAACGGTTTCCCTTTCCAATCATGCCCCCCATGCCAGCATTCAATAAAACAGGTGTATAGATATCCATCCGCCCACTGGTGGTCGGTCCGGCTGGGCCGATCACATGTCCAGGTTTAGGCGGGCAAGGACCGACGTAATAGATCACAGAACCTTCCAAAGGGATGGGTAAAGGATCCCCCGATTGAATCATTTGGACCAATCGTTGGTGAGCTGCATCTCGAGCAGTATATACCGTGCCGGAAATCAAGACAGAATCCCCTGCATTCAGGCGACAAATGGTATCTTTGTCCAAAGGCGTCCCCACATGGATCGTTGATGCCATCGCTAACCGTCCTCCTTCAAATAGAGCCACATGCATGTCGGGCAGCATGACAGCCGATGTTGATTGCAACAGGCAGTCCCGCAATATGGGTCGGATACGTCTCAATCTGAACAGATAATGCCGTGGTTTGTCCTCCCAATCCACCGGGGCCGATCCCAGTCTGATTGATTTCATCCAAAAGTTCCTGTTCTAATACAGCGATATGATGATCCGGATGCATTGAACCAATTTCACGAAGAAGTGCTCTTTTTGCCATGACAGCAGCTTTATCCATCGTACCACCGATGCCGATTCCAACAATGATCGGCGGGCATGGATTACCCCCTGCTTTCCGGATTTGATCCAGGACAAATTGCTTGATTCCCTCAATACCCTCCGCTGGCTTCAACATTTTGATGCCACTCATATTTTCGCTACCAAAACCCTTAGGCATGATTGTGATTTTTACGCTATCCCCAGGGATCATCTCATAAATGATTACCCCCGGTGTATTATCACCGGAATTCATTCTAATCAGTGGGTCTGAGACAATCGAGTTGCGAAAATATCCATCCGCATATGCAAGTCGTATGCCTGCATTAACAGCATCCGTAATGCTCCCGCCAACAAAATGCACTTCCTGGCCGATATCCAAGAATACGACGACCTGACCAGTGTCTTGGCATATGGCAATTTCCTCATCCTCAGCCTGTTGAGCATTTTCCACCAACAGTGATAAGATCGTTTTCCCTCTCTCATCCGCTTCCCGCTTTGTCGCATCCTGCAATGCAACCATGACATCCGGAGGGAGGATTCGATTGGCTTTCAAACATAAAGAATAGACCATCTTTTCCAATTCAGTTACACAAATCTCTCGCATCTCGTCCTCTCCTTTACCGCTAAATCACAATTGAATGGCCCGTCATTGCCACTTCAACCGGTTGCCCCCATGATTCAAACGCCTCCCTGCGACTGATTTCGCGGTCATACTCAGGCCATATATGCGTCAACATAAGTCGCTTGGCGCCCGAAAGTGCCGCCAGCGTCCCAGCTTGTCTTGCGGTCATATGCCCTGATTTTGTCAGGTCCTGATGTTGATCCTGCATGGTAGCTTCACATAAAAGAAGTCCTGCATCATTGGCAAAATCAGTGAGGTCATCTGACCAACCGGTATCGCTTGTATAAACGAATGTCCGATTAAATTGATCCGAAATCCGACAGGCAAATGTTTGAATTGGATGATTAGCCGCTCTGAACTCAAGTTTCAGATCACCAAAAGTGAGTATCTGCTGTTCACTGATGGGGATTGGCAAAAACAATTCATCAAATTTCTCGCGATCTTTTGTCATCAGTGGAAATAACTGATCATAATCCCCGGGGGGCATGATCAGCGGGATCTTTTTATAGTGCTCCGGTCTACTGAAACTATATGTCAGTGCATATCGTAATGGAAACAGATCAAGATAGTGATCAGTATGTAAATGGGTAATTACGATGGCTGTTAAGTCAAAGTAGCTTACATACCCCGCCAGCTTCGCCATAATCCCAGGTCCGCAATCCAACAGGATGCGAATGTCCCCGGCGGATATCAAATAACCAGAACAAGCGTCCTCAAAAGCTGGATAAGCAGCGCAGACACCCAGAACACGCAACTCCAACGTCATCATCCCTTCCAGTTCAATCTTCGTGAGCTTGTCATCTGAGTGGGTTACTTATCCCGGCGGTTGAACATAAATCCGCCTCGAATTGCACGGGTATCCATTACCGTAACAAATGCCTCTTTGTCCGCTTTTTCGATCATGGCCATCATCATTCCTAGATCACGACGCCGCAATGTGATGTAGAGCATTTTCCGCACGCGAAACCGCCCCTGTCCTTCAACCACGGTGACCCCAAAACCATTATCCCGCAATTCCTCTGAAAGCTCATCTGCATGTTCTTTCGATATCACATGCACAGTCAGGAATCCCATAGCTAAACGCTCTTCTACATAACTGCCAAGATAATTACCGGCGGCAAATCCGGAAGCATACGCGATGATATTATAGATATTATCAATATTCTTGAATACTTGACCCAAAGCCACCACGTAGATGCTAACTTCAACAAAACCGATTGCCGCAGCTACACCTCTTCGCCCGCGTACGATCATCAGCATTCTCACAGTCATCAGTGCAACATCGGTTAGCCTCGCAAAGAAAATAAAGAGGAAACTCCCCAGATAGAACACAATATCCTCTCCCAATGAATCATTACTAAAGACTTCTCGTTTGCCTACCGAACTCCTGCCTGCTTCTCCTTCCAGGTGAGGACATACATCCACCCTTGTGTTGACACCGGCAATCCTTTGATGATCCATTTCCCCTGTAGTTTCACTGCTTGGGCTGCCAATCCGATATGGGCACATGCTATCCCAATATCAAGAAAACGATTCACTTCCTTTTGAGTCTCGCCTTTATGAATCAACTTGTCTAGATACACATCAATTTGATTTTCTGCGACAACCAGTCGCCACGGCTGACGATTCATGGCTGAAGGAGCCTGATGGACCATGTTAAGAATCTCACGGTAGGAGCCGGTTAGCATCTGCGCTGCTGGTATAGCATCGTCGCCAATAAAGAACAGCTGAGACCAGTCCTTACGGGTTCTTGATCTTGAAAGGCCTGAGAAAATTCGATCGGTCATTCGTTTCTGCGCACCAGGATAGCCTATGGGTGATATCGCTGGGATAATCCGTCCCTTGCGGTGCCCCATACGGTTCAACAGCGAAGCCCTTTGGAATGTACCGCCCAGCCAGCATGTTCCCAATCCTTTATCGGTCAACCATAGGATGAGTGTTTCCATTCCATACGCATAGTCAACGATGTCCTGCCATGTCGGTTTACATGTACCAGCCAAGAAAACGGTAGCCCCATGGATGACTCCATAAGTGCCTGGCATCCAACCAGATTCACCCTGGATAACCTGAAACTGCGGTGAAGTACCAAAAGGACCTGGTGGCATATTCTGTATGATACCATTCAAATCAGCTATCACATCCAAATCAACAGGTCTGGCTGAATATGTGCGGACTGAACGTCGGGTCATGATATTCTCTTGAATCGAGTGCTCCCAAATCATTTAGTTCACTCCTTACATGATCAGGGAGGACCAGTCAAACTGATCCTC
Organism: uncultured Candidatus Sumerlaeota bacterium; assembly: GCA_964600665.1. Classification (GTDB taxonomy): domain Bacteria; phylum Bacillota; class SLNR01; order SLNR01; family SLNR01; genus CAZRKC01. The sequence continues at coordinate 72,986 of CAZRKC010000004.1, read as the reverse complement.
CCTGATTGGACTACCGTTACCGTTTGATTTGAGGTTTTATCCCTTCTGGTAGTGGTGATTTGTATGGCTCAGCCTCTGTTGCTGCTTCAAATTCAGCTCTGGCCGCATCGATCAAACTTTGATTGCGGTAAAATTCATCGGCTGTCAAAGCCATGACTTTTGCAGCTAGCATCATCCCTTTATGACCAATGCCCATCCCTGACGCAGCTGCAAACTGCCAAGAATGGCCAGCTGTTCCTAACGCGTCGCAGGCGGTTGTGAATTGTGCTGTCGGAGTCACCCAACTTACATCTGCCACATCCGTCGACCCGCCAGATACTTGGCCCTTCCCTCTTGGCTCAATAATGATGTCGCACAAATATTTATCTTTGATTTGCGCAACAACTTCAGGAGTATATTTATTAATGGCGGCTTCCCGTTGCTTGGGAGGAAACGATTGTGATATTGCTTTGGCAAATGCAATGTCAGAATCTGAAAAATCAGGCGCACCCAACTCCTTCATTTTTGCAAACATCACATCCCCGATGACATTGTTATGGAGGGTATTATAACACCCGGTCAGAAGCTCGATCTCCAAACGCGTCTCTGTCATCATCGCAGCTCCTTCAGCAATTTTGACCAGCCGGTCGTAGATATCTTCAACCTGATGTCGCTTCGGAGCCCGCACATAGTACCAAGATTCTGCTTTATCCGGAACAATATTCGGGGCTAGTCCGCCATTCGTAATAACATAGTGGACACGACCGTCAGTAATGATGTGCTCACGAAGATAGTTGGCGCCGATATTCATCAACTCCACTGCATCTAATGCACTCCGCCCGTTCCATGGATCCCCGGCGGCATGCGCTGTCCGGCCAGAAAAGCGAAATTTTGCAGAATTCATGGCTTGATCGCTGCCCACCCACATGGAGTTGATTGAACCCGGATGCCATGTGATAGACATATCCACATCGTCAAAAAGACCTGCACGAACCATATACACTTTTCCAGTGAGGGTTTCTTCAGCAGGACAGCCGTAGAAACGAACGGTTCCTGAAAGGTCTCCTTTTTCCATCGCTGCTTTGACGGCAACCGCTGCACCAAGTGCAGCGACGCCCAGTAGATTGTGCCCACAGCCATGACCTGGAGCTCCTTTCTCTGCAGGGTTCTGCTTAGGATCCACCTTCTGACTCAACCCGGGAAGTGCATCATATTCACCTAAAAAACCAATCACAGGTTTACCAGAACCATAACTTGCCACAAAAGCAGTGGGCATTTCTGCAACCCCGCGTTTAACAGAAAACCCCATATCCTCCAGATACGCAGCCAGCACTTCAGCTGAGCGATATTCATCTAACGCAGCCTCGGCAAATTCCCAAACGCAATCACTCAAACCGATTAGTTCCTCTTTATGCTCCTCCATCCAATCCAACAAAAAACTCGACATCCTTGACCCCTCCCCTTTGATGGACACCATTGTGCCTTTAGATAATGTCTGATTCTACACCACCTGGGCTGCACCTGCCAGATAAAGAAAAAATCGGACAGAGTGCCTGTCCGATGGTCTGATCAGAACCTGACTTCTTGATTCATTTCCGGTCGTAATGGAACCCGAAGACCAGCCTCTTTTCCATTGTATATAAAAACCCGAGGCACCCGATATGAAACGAGGCATCTTAATACAACATGGTTATTATATCCTCCTGATGCCCCACCGACTATCGCAGACCATTCAAGGTGAGATATCTCCTGATCCCCTTGTTTGCCGAGCACGACCACTTCATCCCCAATCTCAACATGATCGAGATCAGTGATATCCACCATGGTCTGATCCATACAAACTCGACCCCGGATCGGACACCGTTGCCCGTGAATCAATACAAATCCCCGATTCGTCATGTCCGGAGGGAATCCATCTGCCCAACCGACTGGAACAATGGCGATTTTGCGAGGGATATCCGTTGAAAATACCAGGTTGTACCCGATACTTTCGCCTGGCTGCATATCATGAATAAACATAACCTTCGATTTCATCTCATAACAATACTTCAGATCCATTTCCATTTCAGACTTTTGCGCTTTAACAGGCGTTGTCAGAATGGAACCTGGCCTAACCTGATTCAAATATGTGTGAGGGAAATTTACGACCGCACCGCTATTACTACAATGTTTATATGGAATATGAATGCCTGCAGATTCTAACGCATTGATTGCGTCCATGAAGCGATTAAATTGCTTCTGTGCGAATTCCTCTTCATAGTAGGTGGAAGCAAAATGTGTAAACACGCCTTCAACCTCAATATTCGGCAAAGCCATGACTGACTTTGTGAAGTCCACCACGGATTCAGGGCGAACGCCGATCCGATTCATACCTGAATCAACTTTAATGTTAACGACAGCCTTTTTCCCTTGCCGCAATGCCTCATCTGACAAAGCCTTTGCCAGTTCAAAACCACATAATGTTTGCATTAGATCATATGCAACCACATCTTCTACACTTTCAGGCAATGACATCCCAAGTATCAAGATCGGTGCTTTAATGCCCTGGCGTCGGAGGACAACCCCTTCATCCGGTATCGCCACAGCTAGCTTCTCCGCACCGTTTTTCAAAGCAACTGTCGCGACTTCATATCCACCATGGCCGTATCCTTCTCCTTTAACAGTTGCCATGATGCAAACCTGATCTCCGACCCGTTTTTTGATTTCCCTGACATTGTGTGCAACATTGTCTAGATTGATTTCTACCCATGTCGATCGATACTTTGGCACAGAAATCACTCCTCTGCGGATCAATAACCGCGAATAATTAGGCATATTCTTACTTTGCATATTCTCTCAATTCTATACAATTCCTTTAACAATCAAAAGGAAAAGTCCGGATTCTCCGGACTTTTGAGTAATTTAAGACTCATTCTGATCCAACAAGCTTTTGTACTCCCCATACCCTTCTTTCTCCAAATTCTCATACGGAATAAACCGGATTGCAGCAGAGTTGATACAGTATCGCAGCCCAGAAGGACCGGGTCCATCTTCAAACACATGCCCCAAATGGGAATCTGCCTGCTGACTTCGCACTTCTGTCCTGGTCATAAAATGGCTTCGATCAGCTTTCTCCACGACTGTGGTACTATCAATCGGTTTTGAAAAACTGGGCCAGCCGCAGCTTGAACTGAATTTATCTTTTGATGTAAACAAAGGCTCCCCAGAAACCACATCTACATAGATTCCCTTCTCAAAATGATTCCAGTATTCATTAGCAAAAGGGGGTTCGGTCCCATTATTCTGGGTCACTCGTCTCTGAATTTCCGTTAGATGGCTGATATCCTTCTTTTTATTCTCTGGGCTTGCCCAATGCCGGCGGATAAACTGATCCCGCCCTGACGATTTTCGATAGATACTATAGTGGAATTTTTTCTTCTTATGATAGTTTTGATGATATTCTTCTGCAGGATAGAATTCTGCCGCAGGTAAGATCTGGGTTGCGATCGGCTCGTCAAAACGTCCAGATGATACTAATTCCGCTAAAGATCTTTCAGCAGCAATCTTTTGCGCTTCGTCATGATAAAAAATCGCAGTTTGATATGATTGCCCTCGATCATGAAACTGCCCACCTACATCCGTAGGGTCAATTTGTCGCCAGAATACATGCAGAAGTGCCTCATAAGATATTTTTTGGCTATCATAATGAACCTGCACGGCCTCATAGTGCCCAGTATCGCCTTGACATACGGCTTCATAAGTAGGATTTACTGTATTCCCGCCCGTATAACCCGTGACAATTTTATTGACTCCGTCCAAACCCTCAAACGGGTCGACCATACACCAAAAACAGCCACCAGCAAAGGTCGCCATCTGCATAGAGTTGTCCATTGTTCAGCCTCCTTTGTAATTACATCATTATTGTACTACATTTGACACACAAATTCCAACCTTCGATTATTTTTTCTCTCCATTAGTGCAAGAAAAAGGAAATTTTCTTCCCATACAGAAAATGGTCTTTAGATAAAATCTTCAAGGAGGTGTCCTGCTAATGTTTGCCTCCATCATGCAAAACACCACTTTAATTTCCGCTATTGGTTTAATTCTGACAATAATATGGCTGGTTGTCATCATCCGAGGAGCGATCAAAAAGAAATTAATCGGTGCCCTGGTATTAATCACAGCTGCCAGCTTCGCGATCGTTTTCGGTGGAATCTGGTTGATTCAATCCATACCGATTTTAAAAAGATTAAATAGCCATGTGATTCCGATCATCACATTATTGGCCTTTTATATCGGAATTGCGGTAGCAGGCTACATCACAACAAGGTTCCTAAAACTAAAATGGCCGGAGCCTTTGTGGGCTTTTCTCCCCGTGGCGACTGCGGCATCTATTTATTCCATACGCAGTCAATTTATCGGTCAAGATCCCTTCTATCTCATTTATATTATTGACATGCTCCGGTGGGGTGCTGCGTATGTGGTTCTTCTTTGCGCAGGACTATTCTGGTTGCCACTCTTGTTTCACGATGTCCGCAAGGGCTTGTACGGATATGCACCGAGTCGTTCTTACCTCGGCGGCATCATGCTGGTCTTAATGTTAATCGTGGTCGAATATGCCCGATCATTTTTCATGCCGGGATATTTTGGACCCTTTGGTCTACTACCCATATTTGTAGCAGCCATCATTGCAGTTATTGCAGTGGCTGTCGGGATACTTCTCATCATCATCGATAAAGTGGCCGCTGGCACAGCGTGGGGCTCAACAGGTACAGTCACTATGTTAGCCACACTGATCGCTTGGTTTCTTCTGGGTTCCCCGTGGTTTCCATGACGGGTCTTGAAATTTCAAATGGGTGCTCCATCAGCACAGAACAAATAAACATGAAGTTTGAAAGCAAACACAGGGTATCAGTCAATGACTGATACCCTTATTTTGATTTGATTATCTTAACATAATCATGATTTATGTGGACCAGAATCAATCACCATATGATACGATCATGGGTCAGACGCCAATGATATGCTCCGATTATCTCACGTTAATTTTAACCACCAACTACACAGCATCGTGCTATAAAACAACCATGTCTCCCCGCAAAATCAATATATGATAGCTGTCACCGCCATTGAAATACTTACCATGATCACATTACTGATACTGTGCATCATCATGGGATAAAACATGCTCTTTGATTTTTCATAGCAATCACCATAAAAGAACCCGAGCACAATTGATAAAACCACTTGAAATGGAATATAGCTAACTGCAAACGGGGCGAATGAAAATCTCATATGTGCCAATCCAAATATGACTGCTGCGATGATATTTGCCATGCTAGCTTTTCCATTTAAGACCCGCTTGGTCATCACAAGACCCAGCATCGTAATGGCGAACGCTCTAAAAATGAGTTCTTCTGAAGGTCCTGACAAGAGAAGCTGGAAACCTAGATACCCAATGATATTGACAGCAGTTAAAGGGTAATGAAATTGTTGATATGAGCTGGTCAGAATCATGAGTAGATGTGTCATGAGTGATCCTGCCAAAAAGATGAGTGTGAAGGACACAAGATACCTTTTGCCAACTTCTTGATCACCCCAGCCAAAACCATAATCAAGTGGTCTAATTTTATTAATGAGGAAGATAATGATGATAATGATCACTGCCTGAACGATATGGTGAACGGATATCCAAGCGAAAGACCCATCGGGATCAATGACTTCGTAATCAAATAGATCAGCGATCATGCCAGATAATCTGGGAACTCCTAATAGGATTATGGTTATGAGTAATACCCAACCTGCAATTATGAGAAATTTTCTCAAAATATGTTCCCCCATCCACTTATCATGTCATGCGATTACCCTGATTTGCTTGCAATCAGTCGTTAACTCCTTGGCATCCCTCACGAACTTAGAAAACAACATGATGGTTTTACAGTCCACGCTTATTACTTCTCAATATTGAATCCAAGAACCAGACTGTCCCGATAATTAATCCAGGATAATTTCCCTATCCCTATCTCTGATTGTATGCTTGCAATTCTTCTCGATACATGTATTTTCTCGTTTGAGAGAGAATTCACCTTGCTGAAATCCGATTTTTTTACGTTTATAGTGATGAGAGTCTTCTGAACTCTTTAAGCATCGGGACCACAACCCATACTGTGCATGGGTTGTGGTCTCTTTTAACATCTTTTACTTCATAATAGGCTATTTGCACAATTCTTCTGCAATACCCACCATACAGCATCTTTCCCATTATATTCGTTCTCAACCTTGTCTCAGTTACGGAGCCTATTGTAATCCGTACCAATCGGTATATCCCAGACAACTTTCCCAGCATAAGGGATAATTTCATTCAGGACCGTACTACCAAAATACACCACTCGGATGGCTTTCCCTGCAGTTTTTCGATGAAATGTTTTCCCAACGACCAGTCGAATCCTGTCCACAACAATATCGTCGAATTCTTTGCTGATGTCTACCATGTATGCTTCATCCCTAAGTATTGAATAATTGTGAAATACATACTCAGCCGACCATGGTCCGCGATCTGTTTCCGCCAAAAAGTTAACGATAATACCGCGATTCCGCTGTCGCTCCCGATACAGTATCATTATGAATAACAAGAGCAAGACTGCCAGTCCCCATAACCCCTCATTCGAGACACCTGCGCGAAATACTATTCCATTCAGCCAGCCAGCATCAGTATTGTCCTGCTGGGTGGAGTCATCTCGGATCATCAGTGTTTCACTCCATATATTTCCATTTTTATCATGTACCTCAACGAGATAACGGCCGGCTCGATAATTCGGTATCTCGATATTTCCGTTCGTGTATGTATATCGATTACCATGTTGATCTGATATTACAATAAAATCTATCACTGCATCAGTGTCCAATTCGATTGTCAGAGCGCTCTCCGTAACTCGAACAATTCTAATATCAAAATACACTTGTTTTTCAACGCTAAACGGACCCCAGTAACCTTTCACCTCATGCCCTGTAACGCTCTGAAACCAGTAATGAATAAACCATACACCTGCTTTAGCGATTATAAAGCCTTCCTCAGGAATCTCATACCAGTCTTTCTGCTGGGCATGGGTCTCCGAGATGGAATATAATGAGAAGGCCAGTGAGTTAGGTTCTGTACTACAGAGTATCTTCCCAGACAGTGTCGTGCGCTTGTCGTTAAGCGAATATTCAAGATCCACGATCGGTAATTTCTCACCAATGTTGTCTACAACAAGCGTTAGCTCTGCATTGTTGCCGGCCTGATCTTGGACAATTATGCTGTAAGATCCATTACGACTGATGCTGAACCGAATCATATCATTATACCCCGATGAAATCATGCTACCGTTTAAATCAATCCGATGGATTCCACTCAGATAATCATCCTGGCTAAATAGTAAGGTTACTTGTACGGGTCCTATGGTATCCAATCCAGGCACGAGGATAACGACCGGCAGGGGAGGTAGCTCTTTATCGATTTTGACGGTTACACTATGGACCTTCTCATTTCCCCACCCATCGTATGCCAATATCTCGACCTCATAGGTGCCTGACTTAGTAAATACAACTTGCCAAGGTACGGAAATTCGACTCCATTGTTGCTGTGAGTTCTTAACCCTCACATCGTAGAAAATCTCAGTGATCGCATGACTCTTGTCTGTGACAACCAACGTGACATCAGAATTCACCCAACAACCGCTCTCAACACCATTACCATCAGCAGTCAACGCATATTCGAAGCTAATTTGCTGATTGAGAATGGAAAAATGTGCGCTGAGCCCAGACACAGTGAAGTGTCCGTCGGAAGCAGTAACCCTAATTTGCGCTTCTTGAGTCATGATACCCGAATTTGTTAATTCAAATGCATAAAAGGTGTCGTCGATCGAGTCTTCAAGTAGAATCCAGTCATCACCGTCCCAGAGTTCGACTGAATAAATGACAGCGTCTCCATCAGGATCGATACTTGCCTCCCATGATGTGTTAATATGATTGCCATCGATAAATATATCGGTACTAATCGGTGTTATCACGCGTGGAACAGTGGGTGCTTTATTCACTGGTAATACTGAAAATGTGACTGTTCCCATAGCAGACTGGCCAAAATCGTCAAGAACCAAAAATACAAAGCTGTCCCTGCCGGTAAATCCGATATCAGGGGTATATCTCCAAGTTCCCGAGGAATCAAGGTCGGTTTTCCCAAATTGAGTGGAGTCGATCATTGTGAAGAACAAAGGTCGCCCAATCGGACTCTCGGCAATGCATCTCCCTTCGACTATTCCACCTTCAAAGACATCAAATTCTGTCTCTCCTCTGATTACCGGTGGAGAGGGAGGGTAGGACAGATGCACGCTGATGATCGCTTGAGCTCTTTCTCCATAACTGTTCGTCACTTCCACCACAAATTGGTCTAAACCGAGATAGCCCGGCTCCGGAATGTAAGTCCACAGTCCGCTTCCATCCACAGATGCGGCCCCGTGCTCTGCCAACACAATAATTCTGTAATCTAAGTCGTCTCCTATGTATACCCCGGATGCCTGTACCGTCCCACTTACCGTTGTCTCCCAGTCTGTCCAAGCTTCATCATCTGCGGCCGACGGTACACTATCCTCCACCGGCATCGACGCGTTGCTTAAGACTTCGTTTCCAGCTGCTGCCCCGTTCACTGGCGTCACTCCAAACGCAAGCTGTCGCCCCAGATCTTCAATGCCCACTTGGTAGTACTGCGCGTCCGCACCGGTTATCGCAATGTGCTCGCCCTCCTGATAATAGTACCAACTGTATCGGCTTTCTGTCTCCAGCCGGCCACTTGGGTCTTCATACCGGTATGTCCCTTTCAACAAATCCCCTCGGCGGGGGATTCCATCACGAGTCCCTTCAATATCCACGTCTTCAGCAAAAGGGAATGTGAATTCAATAAACAATGGCAAGCTCCGCACTAAGGCACCTTCCCGTGTTCCGGTTAGTGCAACCAGTTCAACCTGAAATACAATATAACGGAGATGGTCTTCTCCAGTCAGCTCATACTGCCTGCCTATGGCATCTGGAATCTGAGCATATACTTTATCGTCAGGATCATAATGAAACCATGTATATAACGAATCTCCTTCCAAATCTCCCTCTTCATCAGAGTAGGTATACTGTCCAAGCAAAACACTACCTGCCTCCATTGATTCATGATCTATCGCTACATTCACAGCAAGGGGGGCTTCATTATCAACCACGATGATCCGATTGTAGATATATTCTCCAGTTGGATGGGTATAGACAACACGCATTAGGTAATGATCCGGTTGGGAAACCCGAAAAGAATACTCTTGCAATGACGCGATCGTCCCAGTTAGGATGCCATCATAAAGCCCATCCGTGTCATTGTACTCATCCATGTCAGAATTAACTAAATACCCGCCATTCCGGCAGGTAAAAGTGATCTCCGACAAACCCGTAATATTATTATATTCATTCCTCAGGATTGTTATCCTCGGGATATGGATAGTCTCCACATTGATATACTCTTCTAAAGTATTGGGGAACTGAACAATGAAGTGTACGGTGTAACCCAGATCAAAATCGTACTTATTGTCACGGTCCACAAAAACAAGTTGCATCATTTGACTGCCATCAGGAAACCATACTTCTTCAGCAGGCATAAATTCGCCTCCGGCACCCACATTCAATCCCCGTGCCCATTGTGCCTCAAGAACCTGAACATTAGTCAGATTACCTTTCAGAGAAATATTAACCGTAATCCGATGGCTCCCGTCTATTAAGACCTCTACGGCTGTGGATTCAATCTTTGCAGTTGATGCCTGAACCGAACTTCCATTGAACTGGCTCAGACAGAGCATGAATACCAGCAACATTGCAAGGGGTCTGGAAATACGTCCGCGCACGCTATATCACCTCAGTGTTTACCAGTGAATTTTTCTCTAGATATTCCGCATGCCAGCGAAGTAGATCACGGTCCTTGATGGTCTTAAAGATACCTCCATCGATCTCTCCATTGGCAGCCATCCTTTCCATGATATCCCCACAGTGCTCCCAACTATACTCTTCCTTATACGGCCTGTCAGAAGCTAGTATGGCGTCAGCAATATCCGCAATTTGAAGAATCCTTGCTTCAAGTGGAATATCATCGCCCTTCAATCCAGCGGGATATCCTGTCCCATTCAGTTTTTCATGATGTTTTGCAACGATTTCTGGTACCCTCTGATATGCACCGGGAAAACGAACGTAAGACAGATATTTCTGCGTATGATTGACATGCTCTTCCACGGCTTTTCGTTCATCATTCGTTAAAGTCCCTCGTATCAGCAGTAAACATTCATACTGCTGTTTGTTCAGCAAAGCCCCAGATTCATTATTGGCCATGGATTCAAGCATTTTCATATCCTGTTCAGTATGCATCTCATTTGGATTGTTGAGCCTTTCGACCATTTCTCGGTACGCAGAATAGCATTGCCCAATCCTGTCGACAACATCTTTCTTTAGATGTTCTTTCTCAGCTTGGACCATGATCAGTCGGCACTTCTCCTGTTCGATCTGATTCAGCACTTTAAAAAACTCTTCGCCCAGTCGTGTTGATTTGTTCAGAATCGATGCAGGTACTCCGATTTTCCCCACATCGTGAAGTGATGCGGCCATGCCTAAAACCTGTCTGGCTCCTCGATCCATCCTAGGTAAGCCTTCAGCAATCTTGAGAGCTAGCTCCTTGACTCTTTTTGTATGATCTGCATTGTACTTCGTCTGCGTCTCAATCTGGGTTACCATGACATCGATCAGGGAATTCAGAAATTTTTCGGTGGCCCTGACTCGATCCTCCACAACAGTATAACCCGCACTGATCACAAATGCGAAAGCCATTCCCGTAATCGGTTCGAGAACAGGATTCATAATTCCAGCTGTAATGAAGTAAAGTGAGTTTGCTTGATATACTGCAAAGCTCAACAGCAACACGGCTCCCATCCCAGGAATTAAATTAAAGTGGCTGATGATCATTGCAACAGCCGTAGCCAGTATAATCATCAGGCCAAACCGCACGCCCGGGTGCACCACAGTCAGTTTTCGGCCGTTGATCAGCTGCTGCAGAATATTTGCCTCAACAGCGGTGTCATACAAAAAACCTTGTCCCCTTAGTGGTGTCATATACCTTTCGGTCCCAGGAAGCCACTCTCCAACAAGCACAATGGTTCCTTTCAGGTATTCATCTGCTACATTGCCGGACAGAATATCTGCAGCACTAATCACTTCCAAATAATCGTTCCCAGCTACAAAATCGATCAACATATGGCCCTGGGTAAAATCCCCCTCTTTCCAAAGTGACTCAGCACCCGTTCGGTCCAAAAAACGGTTGAATATCTGATAACTGAAAGACTGCACCTCTACATCGTCGGCAGTTGTTTTTATGAAGGCTCGCCGGAGAACACTATCGCTGTCGGTCCGAACAAGCTTTAGACCCAATTTTGCACGCCGTGCAAATCCTTCAAATGGAGAAATTAGGTTTTGTGTTCCTGCACCTCCGAATGGACCACTCGGATAGACTGGCATGATGACCCGATCCGATAACCAAATCTTTTCTTCCAAGATTTTGTCTTGGCTGGGATCACCCGAAGATGGCAGGTAGATGTTCAACCCGATCACAGCCACGTCTTTCTCGTGAAGTATCTCAACAAGTTTTGCCAACAGCAAATAATCCTGATGAGGATTTTCATGCATCAAATGGGTTTTTTCATCCAAAGCGATAATTTTAATCCGTGTATCCACCGTAGATGGGCTCCGAAACACGAGGTCATCCAGTCCCTTGGATACAGTTGTAAACGCATCTGTAAATCCCACTAGTACTGTGAGGATCAAAGCTCCCAATACAACTGTCAGGTAGAAACGTATCCTCTTTTCACTCATTACTCGTCCCTGCCCTCCTGAATCATCGTAACATAAACTACTGAAGAACCATTCGATAGAACTAGCGGGATTTCTTGGCTGATATATCCTTGTTTTGTGACGGCCAGGGAGTAATCGCCCGTTACAAATACCATAGTCAACGAACCGTCGCTGCGGGTTATCCCCCATTGTTTCCCCACTGTCAAAACAGCACCCTGTATCGGTTCACCTGACTCGTTCTGAACAGTTACTCGCATTGTGTGTTCCTTTGCACTGTCAAAAATCCAGGGAGTATCATTTTCGTGGGGATCAGAACCTGTTAAGTAATATTCTCTGAAGAGAGACTGGTCATACCCCTCCGTGATCTTTCTCTTCGCAAATTCACTTGATTGATTCTGTCGAATAGAATGAACGGTAATCGTGTCCCCATCAACCAGAACAGATTGACCGGCTTGGACAACAAAAGAAAAAGGCTGGTTTCCAGTTGAGAGAGATAGTAACCCTTCTCCACGCAAAACAGTTAGAACTGCCGCGTCTTCTTCGGTTACCTCAATCAAGAAATCAGCATCTTTCGCAGTGAAAATACTCTCAAGAAAACGAATAGCATACGTCGAGGAATCATCTTGGCTGGGATAGATTCTGCTGTATATCTTTCCCGTGATGAGATTGAATATGGCCATCGCTCGGCTATTGAGATTTGACAACTCATCCACATGCACGGTCGTCATCTCATCAAAATCCATGAAAGCGGACAAGCGATCAATACTCACGGTGGTGGTTGATTCGATGTGGGTGGCAAGGAGGTCCCCTCTCAGGAGAGACATACCGACGAAGCCGTCGACTACCAACTCATCCGACCGGCCGGCAGTAACAAACCCATCTTTCGTGATAATTCGAGCCATCCGATCATAGTCCCGCACGAGAAAAAACCGGAAATATATACACATTCCGGACAAGAATACTGCTAGAACAACAAGGAACGCATATAGCCAGACTGTTTCCTTTCTTCTTAGCATATTCTTTGCTCCTTATCGATTTTAACATGTTTGTCTGTGCCTGATTATGTCTAGATGGTAGGTTATCGTTGTAACCTTTTAAATTGCTTCAATGCGAGTTCAGTTCTCATAAGTCACCTTTTATGCACACCGGTAATTAGGCTTCGCTTCCAACTGAAATAATCCTGCAATTATTATTGGTAACAAGGCCAGCGAAGGCCAGATAAGCACTATTGATATCGTAATAATGCAGAGCGAATACATTTTGACACGAGTTCTCCTCGTTTAAGCATTTATAACTTAATCTGTGGCAATGAACACGCTCTCAGATTTCGGCATCTTCCTTTACCCACATCGAGTACCCAGCTCAATCATCATGAAATGTAGCTATTCGATAATATACTCCATTTTTGATACGAAATATCGAGATCAGTTTTCCAAACGGAGATGATTGACTTCAATACGCGCGTCTAGGAAGAACGTTTCAGTGCAGGTCCATGAGTCATGACAACGAAAACCATAAAAGCAAAGAAAATCATAACAAAAATTATCGATGCTTCATTATAACCGATTTTCGATAATACTCCAGGATTAATCGCATATATGGCAGAATTCCCTGCTGCATGAGCCAGGATTGCTAAAGAGATTGAGCCGTGGCTATTCTCATAAATCCAAGACAAAAATAATGAAAATAGAACTGCAAAAAACATTAGCACGATGAATGAATTGATATCTGTAGTGCCTTCAGATATAAGTTTTGGGAAATGCCATATCCACCAGATAACACCAAGAATGAATGAAGACGATATTGGATTATGTGTTTCTCTGATTCTTGGCAGCGCAAAACCTCGCCAGCCAACCTCTTCAAAAGTTGCAAAAATTAGAAAAACAGGCATCATCGAGAGATAACTGCTGTAAGAGTAGTCATGAAGAACTTTGACTGGAATTTTGTGTATGAGCGAGTATAACACCAGTGTCCCAATACTCAGGCACACAAAAGTGAATGCAGCAACAAGACACCAGCGAAACTGCACGTTATTGACTCTGAGTCGAGAAGTTAAATCTCGAATTCCCTTCCCACCAAATCGCTTCTGGGTTAATACTGCGGAAACGATTATCGGAGCCAAAACTCCTAATCCAAAAAAAGAATTGAGTGATTCGTTCTTATATATACCAAGGGATAGAAAAATGGGTATCGTCCAGAAAAACCAGGATAATAGATAGGTGAACAAAAAATAAAAAAATAAAGGATATTTCTTGATCATGGTTGCTACCCCCAATAGAAAGTTTTGGTATTTGATCGGCGAAACCAATTGTCAGTAAAATCAGCCCATCATAAGGGGTCCTCAGATTTCATCACTTATATACTGCATTTAAAACATGTGCAGTAAACTCCCTGCCTATTGATAATGAGATCACAGGACGTCCTAATGAAATAATATTTCACAGAATTTGTTGTTACCCGTCGTTATCACTGTGCTTTAGAGCATAAATTTCTGTACACATATATCTAACGTTCGTTAAATTTATCGTACAACTATTCTTTCTCTTTGTCAACAATAAACAAAGTTATCAAAAATAACACCATCTTCGGGTAACTAATCCCCAATAGATGGTGTTATCGATCACTGGTGGAGATAATGGGACTCGAACCCACGACCTATACGTTGCGAACGTACCGCTCTCCCAACTGAGCTATATCCCCATAGATTAAACAGACACTGTTATTATCCCAATTCGTTCAATGTCACACTGGCAATGACATTATACCACAGATTCTATCCATAACTTGCGTGGATCGATATAATTGAAACAGAGTCAACCACTCATATTCTAATACAATCTAGCCGTATTCAATTTTCAATTGGACTATCGAGTCTTGTCCATAAACGGAAGCTTATTATGCTTGACTGCCATAGCCGCAATCGTCATCATGGACAAGAAGTGCAGTTCAGCCTTCTTCCAGTGCAGAGTAAGCCGTATCAATCTTTTTCACATCGATTCACGCTATTCACTCTTTTTCTCTAATTGTTTACTCAATTTTGAATGATTATTCCTTTGGGGCAACATACATTCTGCTTCAATTTATTAGCTTGACAAGTCATCTGGCGATGATCCTAGCTCGTTCATCATATGGTGTTACCACCCAATCAACAGTTTCGCTAGACAATCTGATTGTTGTAAAAACCCCCACCGTTTGCTATGATTAAATATGCAAGATTATTTGTGTTCAATCCATAATTACTCCATGGTTTGGGACCACATCCCATGCAACTTTCCTGAGCATTATTCACAGAGTTGCCTACCAGAAAATTCTCATGACGCGAATCATACTCAAAAAGGAGGATCAATATGTTAGAAACCGCTCTAAATGCAATGGCTCAGCAGTATTTGGATCTAACCTTATGTAAGAGTCGTTGTGACGAATCAGATATCCAGTGGTATACGGAAGGGCCTTTCTGGAGAAGAACCAGCATGCGTTATTCACGGGAATACAAAATCCTGCCCGATTATGAAATCGGGGATATGAAACATGGAAAGACTTTAGAAGATGTTCTGGATGAGGCTGTGCATTTGAAGAATAGCCTGGAGGTATACAAAAAGACCGCCCGGCCGGATGAAATGCACCGAATTGATTATATCATTGATCATGTGGTCAATCTCCATACCAGAACACGCCTGTTATTAGGTGAACACATGTCATATAATACGATGACAGATGGTATGTATAGCCTGATCGCCCCGGAATATGGTCACGAAATGTTTGATCGTATCATCTCAGATCTTCAGCAAGAACTTCCGGGATCGGGAACGATTCAGGAAAGGATTGCGGAATTCCGGCAGAAGATAACGGTTCCACCTGAAAAACTTCTAACAGTTTTACAGGGCTGTACACAGGCTTTTCATGATATGTCCATGCAAAATATGGCCATTACCGGTAATAGCATGCCTAGGGTTCGAGTGCGTCCGTATCCCAATCCAAAAATGGAGTTTCTATCAATCTTATTCGGATATGATTACAACCATCTTGAATACGAACGCAATTTCAATTCCAATAGCATCTGGACGGCTGATCATATTGTTGAATGCATTGGCCATGAGATGGAGCCAGGACATTTGACATATTACGAAAAAAGAACGCAGACCATGATCGATACCTGCTGGCCTGAAATGGCAGTCGTATCTCTTTATTCTTCATCGTCCGCTTTCACCGAGGGATCTGCCCGCTATGTGATCGACTTGTGCTTTGATCGATCAATTGACAAGAAAACTGATTTCGAACGCGAATATGTTTTCAAACCTGCCGGATTGGATCTTGGTTTATTAAAAACCATGCCCCTGTGGCACCGTTTTAGTGAAATTGACGGTTACGCTAAACTGGAAGCAACGCGCCATCTTTGGGATCATACCTGGTCAGCTGAAGAAGCGTTGGCATTTCTAAAGAAATATGCCTTTGTTGATCAGAAAGCGAATGTTGACGAAGTATATAATCTGGCTGGCGATATGGGGCATTTTGCTTCCCATGACCATGCTCGTGATGTAGTCAAAGATTATTTTGATTCGGTTGCAGATACTGTACAAGACCAATGGCGTTTGTATGAACGATTGTGCTGCTCACATGTATCCATGCGGGGAATGAAAGATAAAACGTACCAGATAGATTTTTAAATTACCTCTCAAATGATTGCATCCTGAGTCGTAGTTGAGTCAAGATCAGAAATGAAGCAATCATGTTGACAACCCGTTATCAACCCAAAGAGAACATGTTAACTGACATCAAGTATATCTTGGTGTCAGTTAACATGTGAGTGAGGGGTTTAGTTTTTACAGAATCGATTGAGTGTTGTCTGGACGAATTAGTTTAATCTCGTAGCGGATGTGTATGATCGTTACATGCGTGAACTTACTGTGGAGTCGGAAACCCCATGTTTGGACTGAACCGGTATCATCAGAAAACCGACTTCACCAGTCAAATGCTTCATGAACCAGAACAAAATACCCCTTTTATTCCATGATGCATGTCAAGGAAACCCTCCTGCTTATTCCATACAATTTTTCAATTATGTCCTCCAGATAAGCGTATTCGTAATTTGAGTAAACAAAAATCAGTCCATTCATTTGCTAAATGAAAGACTGATACAAATCCATAATCGGGCATGAAACGAATAACTGGCAAATGCACTGTAGTTTTAGGGTCCAATCGAGATGCAAAAATCGCTTCACAAAGCATAATAATCTAACAGATGGCTATAGTGACTTCCAGTCAGTGTACAAATATTGGTAAATAGTCTGATCGTTTGCATGTAGCATCATCAAATCTTTCGGCTCCTTTTACTTTCAAAGTGAAGTTTGTTTTCACTTAATTCGTTTATAGCAATGGAAACCGCATTTGAAGATCGGCAGCTCGAAAGAGCCGGTGACCCATTAATGAGCTCCCTTGCTCTTTTCCCGATGATGATGCATAACGCAAAGCTATTGCAATTTTTCCGAGATGGTGAGTCTATAGATGGATGCATCAAGCTAATCCCCTCCATTCCTCTGATATTTCGAGACATGACTTCCATTCCAGACAAATCGGTGCACAACATACACCTATATAGAATTCCACACCGATGCCTGTTGAGTATGGTTATGACATGTATCTATTCATCCTACAGAAAAATTCTGACACTCATGCATCTCACACTTTGTATCAGGTTTTCGCTGAATAGTTATTGACGTATTACCGGAATATTTTTCGAAATGAGTTTCTGAATATCCCTGAGGAAGCCTTTTTCATCAATGTCACAAAAGGATAATGCCGTGCCACCCATTCCAGCTCTCCCGGTGCGGCCAATTCTGTGGACATATGTTTCAGGTACATTCGGTATATCAAAATTGATCACATGAGACAATTCTTGTACATCAATACCCCGGGCTGCGATATCGGTTGCAACCAGAACGCGTGTCCGTTTCGCCTTAAAATTATTCAAGGCCTGTTGCCGAGAATTTTGCGACTTATCACCATGGATTGCTTGGGCCGAGATTTTCTCTTTAATCAAGTGTTTGGCAACCTTATCTGCCCCATGCTTCGTTCGAGTAAAAATCAGAACAGAATCCAGGTTTCTGTTATCCAATAGCCGCACTAAAAGATTCTTTTTTTCATCTCGATTGACATAATAAACGGATTGGGTGATGGTCTCAACTGTAGATGAGTTTGGAGTCACTTCAACTTGAATCGGATTTCTAAGAATCGACTTCGTGAGCTTTATAATTTCTGGAGGAATCGTTGCCGAAAACATTAATGTTTGCCTCGTAATCGGTAGAAGAGCCAGGATTCGCTTCACATCGGGAGAAAAGCCCATATCAAGCATCCGATCAGCTTCATCAAGAACCAATGTCTTCACTGAATCTAAAACGACAAATCCCTGCTCGATTAAATCAAGTAACCTACCTGGTGTCGCTACAACAATATCAACCCCCAGCCTTAATGCCGTTGTTTGGGATGACTGAGGTACCCCACCATAAATAACTGCTGACTTCAGTCCCGTAAATTTACCAAGAAGAGTGAAACTTTCCTTGATTTGTATCGCCAATTCCCGTGTCGGTGTCAATATGAGTGCCCTGATTTTTCGATGTTCTTTCCTACTCATCCCGTCAAGATACAGCATTTGCAAAATTGGGATTCCAAATGCTGCTGTCTTTCCAGTTCCAGTTTGTGCACATCCAAATAAGTCTCTTCCCTCTAGAACGATGGGTATAGCCTTTTCCTGAATAGGTGTCGGTGTCAGATACCCTGCTGCATCAACGGCTTTTTGAATCGGTGTTATGATCTTCAAATCTACGAATTTCAATTAATTATTCCCCTTTTGGCAATCGCCACTTCATTTATTATTCTTTCCCATCACTTCCGGCACAGATATTTCTCTTAAATCATTGATTAACTACACATATCCCGATGAAAAAGCAATAGGACGAGCCCTCTTAATGTTGAGTTCCCGCCCTATAATTCCATCTTCGGTATGCCGATGTCGGAGTTATTCAGTTGAAAAAACAATATTGTGTTTTAAGTATACCACATTAGACAGTGTATCGCAAATTAGGCACGAGCTTCAGGTAGATCATGATACACTTGCCCAGATGGATACATACTTCAATTCTCAAAAATTCACTTCTCATGGCAGGGTCACATCATTCATCGCTTTCCATTTGATGTTTTCTTCATATACAAGTATCGAATGCTCCAGGCGACTGCGATTCCCGTTTCAGGCCAATCGTTAAGAAAATTCAAAGGTTTGAAGCATCCACAAATAATATTAGCTTGCTCGGCATTAAATGGAGCCCTCAATCTTTTCTGTTTATTAGTTCATGTCCTAATAGAATAAATATTTCTGTAATCGCAACCTTATCTTATTTATCACTAAAGTTATGGGCGCTTGAATTTTCAATATTGAATGACAGAATGATTCGGTATTACACACGGTATTCTTGATGGTAACCAATTAGTTTTAGTAATACTTTTCAGACAAAGCCTTTTCAACTCCCCATGATTACCGAAACCCTTTTTATGTGTTGGGCTACAGGATACCAAAGTTCCTCAACGCATGAATGACAACGACAATAAACAGGGACAAACTTATCCCTAGATGTAGCAGATGCCAAGTTTCACGCCTTCGTTTCAGTAACCCAAACCGCATCATAAATCCAGTCCCGACGAGGATCAGAAGAATGAGATATGTTGATAGACCTGTACCCAAATCTGGCGCAGAGGCTGCAGGACGCCCCATTTGTTGCCCAAAATGTGCTGAGATGAAAATGAATGCTACCAAATTTCCAAACACATGCACTTTCATCAGTGTACCAATTCTAACCACATCACGTCGTTTTAGATAGATAAATAATCCGACGAAAATGATGAGATACGCGCCGCCAATAATCGCGAACCAGTGCTGCAAAGAGAACGATCCGATTGGAATTCGAAGATTCCATAACCTAAAATATGTACCAACCACAACGAAGATGTTGACCAACATGAGTCCAACAGTGAGTCTAAATTGCTTTTTCATATCTGAACATCCTCCTTTGATCGATAATTATGTCTCTCCTCACAATTTCTCATAAACCGATCACATTATCTGATTGTGAAATCTCGTCTTGTAATGGATAACTAAAGGACCACTCGCCTCAGCAGCTGCGCATTAATGACAACGATCACCGTGCTGGCTGACATCAGTACAGCCCCTACAGCGGGTGTAAGGAGGATACCTACACGAATCAGTACACCTGCTGCTAAGGGAATCGCTACCATGTTGTATCCCGCTGCCCACCACAAGTTTTGCACCATCTTATTGTATGTAGCCTTTGAAAGGGTGATAATCCGGGAGATATCACGAGGATCCGATTTCACTAACACGATTTGCCCGGCTTGTACAGCCACATCAGTGCCCGCTCCCATCGCAATCCCGATGTCAGCTATGGCAAGAGCCGGCGCGTCATTCACTCCATCGCCAACCATTGCCACCTTTTTCCCTCTCGCTTGAAGCTCCCGCACTTTTGAAGATTTGTCCTCAGGTAACACTTCGGCAAAAACCTGATCAATACCAAGATCCTCAGCGACAGCATTCGCTACAAACCGCGAATCCCCTGTCAACATCACCACATCAATGCCGCGTTCCCGGAGGGTTAAAATCGCTTCCCTGCTTTCTTGTCGGACAGCATCAGCCACCGTGAATACAGCAATAGCTTTCTCCTTACGGAGCAGGTAGATGGCGGCTTGACCTTGTGCAGCAGCATTCTCAGCGGCTTTTGTAAGTGCTAGCGGCATTTCAGCATCCATTACTTTTAAAAGTGCGGCCCCACCCATGTGGTACTTGATGCCGTTAATAGTCGCCACTACACCAATGCCGCTTAAAGCCTGAAACTCGTCAGAAGGAGGTATGTCGATTCCACGTTCTTTCGCAGTTTTAACAATGCCCCTCGCAATGGAGTGTTCTGAGTTTATTTCGACTCCGGCGCCAATCTGCAATGCCTCTTCCTCCGAAACGCCATTGTCAGTTGACATGGCAATAACCCGAAATTCACCCAAAGTCAACGTACCGGTCTTGTCAAAAATCACAATATCAATATTTCGTGCTTCCTCAAGCCCGAGGCGGTCCTTAAACAGGAGGCCATTCATTGCCCCTAAAGTCGTGGATACAGCCACCACTAAAGGCACTGCTAATCCTAACGCGTGTGGGCAAGCAATGACCAGCACGGTTACGACCCGAATAATTGTAAAATCGATGGGCATCCCAAGCAAATGCCACACAATGAATGTAAGCACCCCAGAGAAAATTGCAACAAAGGTTAAAATTTGAGCAGCACGATCAGCTAGATTCTGCACTCTGGATTTAGATTGCTGAGCATCTGCCACAAGCCGCATGATCCCGGATAACTTGGTATTTTCTCCAATCCCAGTGACTTCAATCTGTAGTGAACCCTCTCCGTTGTTGGTGCCAGCAATAAGTTCGTCGCCTTCTTGCTTTTTTACAAGCCGCGACTCACCTGTAATGATTGCTTCATTTACTTCGCTTTTCCCCTTTCGTAACACCCCGTCAGCGGGAATATTTTCACCTGGACGTACGAGGATCATATCCCCTTCCAAAAGCTCGTCCACGGCAATCGTTTCTTCCCCTGAGTCAGTGATGCGTGTTGCTGTATCCGGGAGAAGTTGTGCGATTTCATGTAAAGCACCCTGCGCCTGAGCGATAGATCGCATTTCCATCCAATGACCGAGCAACATAATGGTGACTAATGTTGCCTGTTCCCACCAGAGAGCTTCCGCCTGCACCAGTTTAAACTGTACTGACCAGGAGAATAAAAAGGCAACAGTGATAGCGAGCGCTATGAGTGTCATCATTCCAGGAATTCGATTAGTGAGTTCACGCCACGCACCACTGATAAACACCCAGCCACCGTAAAAAAAGATGATAGTGCTAAGGACTGGTGATATCCATTGCGATCCAAGAAATTCAGGGGCTTGATAGCCCAAAAGCATTTGAATATGGACAGACCAATACACAACAGGGAACGTCAGGAACAGTGATATCCAAAACTTCCTGCGAAAAGTGTCCGGGTTGTGGCCCGCGTGATTATTGCGTTTATTTTGACCAAAATTTTCGGTATGATTACCATGTGTATCAGATCCATGACCTATGACCGGCTGCTCCTTCATATGACCATGATGCATATCATTTGATTCTTTCATCATGAGATACCTCCATCCATAACATGATGCTTTCACGATAGGGCAGAGTTTGAGTGAAATCTTTCCCGCAATTAATGTTACAAAGGTTGGATGCTCTCGGTGGTCTCAACCTTTGGCGGTAATAAAGAATTACTCTGGCATAAATCAGATTGAGTTTTCATTGATATTTATCTGCAACTTCCTGACGAACTCGATGATGTCGATCAACATGAACATTCTTTTCGTGCCTTTCATTTTGATCTGGAGCTACCGCACTACCTTGCATAATTTTCATACTGTAACAACTTAAGTATATCATAATCGGTTCAGCAAACTACCACCCCTTAGTTTTGCATGAATGGCTCATAATCGATTGGATAGATTATCTGAAAATCACTTAAGTGTAACAAAATGCGACTCTGATCCACACGCAAGGTCTGCATCCCCTTCGATACAAAGGCATAGAACAAAAAACCCAAATTCTTTTGAAAATTCGCGGAAAGACATAAAAAGCTTCATGCAAGGATCCCAGTTTCGAAAAGGATTGCTCTCGCTATATTCATCTCCATTGACTCTCAAGCAATATGATAAAGCCCTTTCAGCTAAATTTTTCGTTACAGTCAAGGAAACCTGTACTTCGATCGCGTTACTCAGACCTTGTCATTTAAGCAAAAGGAGATATAATTTTACATCAATAGAAACCTCCATATCTGAACAATTAGAATATACGTACTTTTGTTTCAAAGTAATCAATGTTGGTTTATGGGAAATTTAATCATATTGATTCAATGATTTGAGGTCGAATTAAAATGCAACCGCTAATCTCTGTGGTAAGATTAGCGGTTGCATTCAGCTATTAGTGATTATGCTTTCATAGACTTTGCATACTCAACCCCGATATCAAAAGCCCTCGAATTCATCTCAATATACTCCTGTTTTCTTGCCATCCTTTGTAACACAACTTGTTTCATCACCTCGGGTGAGACCATTTTGCTCAGCTCACAGAAGAAACCCAGGATAACGATGTTCAGGACCCGAGCACTCCCGATTTCTTCTGATATCTCAGTGGCAGGGATACCCACATAGGTGATATCGTTCCGAGTATAAATGTTTTCTTTAATCAATGAAGAATTAACCACCATCGTACCCCCTGGAGCAACCCGTTTCTCAAATGCCTTAAACGATGGAATGTTGAAGGCAATCACATAAGCCGGTTTTGCTTTAGTCGGTGAACCGATTTCTTCATCGCTCGTGATCACCGTGCAGTTGGAAGTGCCTCCACGCATTGCCCCCCCATACTGTGAGTAAAAAGTGACAATCGTATCCTCCTCATTGGCCCCATAAGTCAATAGCTGACCACAGGTCTGAACCCCCTGGCCACCAAAACCACCCATCAAAACACTGTTTTGCATAACTCAAACCCCCTCTAGTGTCTTCAGTTCGCCAAGTGGAAATTCAGGCAGAATATTGGTTTCCACATACTGGGGACAGTCTTTCGGGAGAATGCCCCAGTTGGTCGGGCAAAGAGAAATGAGTTCAACATAGGCGTATTTACCCTGTTCCATCTGGCAGCGGATCGCTTTTTCGATATATTTTTTCGCCTGCCTAATGTGCTTGGGCGAATGCAAAGCAGCTCTTGCAACATAACCGGGTGCCTTCAATGTGGCAATGATTTCAGCGAAATGAACCGGGTAACCGGCCCGCTCAACCATACGGACACCAGTCGTTGAGCCCTGTCCAACCAGACTGGTTGGAGACATCTGGCCACCGGTCATCCCATATATTTGATTATTGATCACAATGCAAGTGAATTTCTCACCTCGGTTAGCGGAATAAAAGGTTTCCGCCATACCGATGGATACCGCATCGCCGTCACCTTGGTAGGTTAAGATGCATTTATCAGGATTCATTCGTGATACACCGACCGCTACAGCAGAAGCCCGACCATGCAAACACTGAACTTGATCGATTTCAAAGTACGGATTTGCATGAAGCGCACAGCCAATTGGCATACAGATTATGGTATTGCCAAGATATCCGAGTTCTTCAAGAACTTCAGCAATCAGTTTTTCCGCCGTTGGGTGTGTGCATCCCGGGCAGAAGCCAGTTTTGATATCATTAATACCCGTAGGTATCCCATAAACTTTTTCCATCTTTGCTAACCCTCCTTATACCAATTTTCTGAGCTGTTCTTCGGCCTCTTCGGGGGAGATCATGTTACCCATAGACCTGGTATAAAGGCTGACGGGTATTTTCTTTCCGTTTAGAGAACACAGAACATCATAATAAAATTGCGCAGGTAACGCATCTTCAAGGACCAAAATATTTTTAACTTGGTTTGGATCCAGGGAAGCAATAGACTCTGTCGGAAATGGATGGAGTGTAATTGGCCGAATCAAACCGACCTTTTTCCCCTCAGCCCGGAGGGTTCTAATCGCTGTTTTGGCTACCCGAGCAGCGGAACCCCAAGCTAAAACCAACGTATCGGCATCCTCAGCCATGAATTTCTCCACCCGGGTCAATTCCTTTGCCCATTTGTCGTACATCTGGACGATATGCCTAGACCATTCCTCACCTTGGACAGGGGGCCGCCCAGCTCGGTTAGTTGTACCGTTGGCATTACCTCTAGCTGCCCATGGTCTTGGCGGAAGCGTACTAAGGTCCCGGAATGGTTTCAGTTCAACAGTCTCAATCAAATGGCCTAGCATGCCGTCAGTAAGTATGAATACCACGCAACGATATTCATCGGCAATATCGAAAGCCTCATAGGTAAAATCCGCTGTTTCTTGGACGCTTGAAGGAGCGAGTACAAATGCTTTGAAACCACCATGGCCAATAGTTTTTGTTGCAAAGTAATAGTCCATTTGTGAAGGCTCAGTCGTACAGTTGCCAGGGCCACCGCGCTCAACATCAATCACTACGGCTGGAATGGCGGCTCCCGCACACGCGCTCATTCCTTCTGCCATCAAAGAAAAGCCCTGACCTGAAGTTGCGGTCATTGCGCGAGCACCCGAGGCAGAAGCACCCAACACCATATTAATGGAGGCTAATTCACTTTCGCCCTGGACAAATTGTCGACCTTCCAGTTCAAACATCCGCGTTGAGAGGTATTCAGTAATTTCCGTTTGTGGTGTAATCGGATAGCCGGCAAAAAACCGGCAACCAGCTCTTAGTGCCGATTCAGCACAAGCAATATTTGCCATCATTACTTCTTTTTTAGCCATTATTGTTTCATCCCTCCTGATTATTTGTAAACGCTGATGACCAGGTCCGGACACATGAGTCCGCATAAGGCGCAACCGGTGCAAAGCTCAGGGTTAATCTGCTCTGCAAAATGATCTCCAAATGAATTGATTTCCTTACTCAGTTGAATCAGATGAAATGGGCAGACACCAATACACAGCTCGCAGGATTTGCATTTTTCTTTGTTGACCTCAATTCTCGCCACTTAATTCCCTCCATTTCTTGGTATATTTTCAGATAGCATTTGCACTTTCTCGAGTCCAATATCTGATTCATGTTTATCCCCAATAAACCCTTTGCAATTAAATCGTCTCCAAAAGATTACTGATTCCACATACATCATAAATTTTTCGAAATAATATATTTCCATAATCTATCCTCAGATTATTGGATAAGCGGCTGGCAGTCATTCATAATTGAAAAAACACTTTAATAATCAAAATAATAATGATGCAATTACCATCAGTCGTTTAATTAGGAGAACCCAAAATAGTCCTAAACATTCATACTTAACAGGAAAATACCACAGAGCTTTTTGCTCCTCCTCTCAGAGAGAATGTTTATTCGTTTCTGCACAAAAAGGAAAACACCTTTAGACTTTGTGTCTTTCCCTTTTCTCAAACTGATTTTGAACCATCAACTTTGGATACTCTATGGATAAGATACATCAAAAAGAGAGTATACTGTTCTGTATACTCAACAATAGTCGTTGATTCTTTCAAAAACTATTGATAAAGCAACATAATGGTGACAGAAAACGAACTACATTCTTCATCCTCGGTTAGAATATAAGCACCAATACCTAACTGAAGAGATAAATACATAGCTCTATTCGATATGACACTGGATTCAGAGCTTTTGTGCAGGTTTTTATGAACGACAACCAGGAGGGCTCATTTCAGAGTTACTCGAAGTGATTCTCAATCTGGTTTTAATTGCATAATTCACAATTTGAATCCACTTGAGATACATTTTTCACTGAACTCATCCAGTTAGGTTAGCAACGTCCCCGAGTTATTGCATCGGGCAATCACATCGTGTTTGTCAAAGCCATCCAAAGGTGGTTTCCCCGGTTCCAGCTGGCAGCACCTCCAGCCGCACCCTTTCCAGATTATACAAGACAAGCACTCAAATTACTGCGCTCACACATTACAGGAGATCTGCGCAAAGTGTACAAACCGGTGGCTAAGGGTATCGATTGGACTTAAGTCCGTTTACTGTCGAATCATGCGAACACCAAAATATTGAAACGATTGAGGTTTAGAATCAGATTTAAAAGACTTGCTGCAGTTTTGTTGCTGTGGATTCATCGATTCAAGAAAGATTTTTTGGTTAATTTGCTGGAACACTCAACGCGAGAATTTGCAGGGACCATAGATCGTCAAGATGTTCCGATCATGGTTCACCTTCGGATCATGGCAACATATCAACTTGAAAACAGTGAAGACTGTTCCAGCAGTCACTCCGGTACCCCCAGGAGCTCATCGAACATATATGAGCAAAGTACGATCGTGCAAGCCGATGATACCACACCCGACCCCCATCCTCACCAAAAAAGGTGGCCTAATAAAAAGACCACCCCGCAAAGGATTTGAATTGATGGGGAAATCTAGGGTCAAGATAAATGCACGATCCGTTCACCCTTGATGCTCGTGATCCATTAGCTGCTTCATCAATGAGGTGTAACTGAATGGATTTGCATTAATTTTTGGTACAAGTTCAATAATATATCTCAGCAATTGGTTTCTCTACCAATAAATATCCACATGAACCCAAGGTATCTCTGCGGACCTAATTGAAATAATTTAACATTCATTAAGGAAAACATATTTTATTAAACAGTACATCGATCGAAAAATTTTCATGAATGTTACGCTTCTGTATTAGATTCTCTGGCCATTCTATCTGACGATTATTCTCTACTCCGCTCTGCACGCTTGTTCTTATACATATTCTCTTCAGCTTCTTTTAGTAAATCATTCATGTTCTGATTTATACTGTACCTGATTGCAGTACCTAAAGCCAGCGAAAGCCGTATCCCTTCAATATTAGTCCCCTCGCATTTTAGATTGATTCTTTGACATATGGCTTTGGCGTTTTCTTCTGTGGTTTGTGGCAGAAAGATGACAAATTCATCCCCACCCCAGCGGGCACATATATCCTCCTTGCGACAGGAGCTCTTTAATATTTTTGCTGTATGTTTTAACATTTCGTCTCCTGCAGCGTGTCCAAAAGTATCGTTAACCAGTTTGAGGCCATTTAAATCAGCCATAATAATACCAGCAGGTAATTGCCTTTCAGTATCCAGTCTCTCCATTTCCTCTTCTAGATAGACCCGGTTATAAAGGCTGGTGAGACCATCGTGAAAACTCTGATATCGCACCCTTTCTTCTACTGAGATTCTTATCAGAGCATTTGATATTAATTCTGCCACAACTTTTAAAAGAATTACTTGGTTCTCTTCCCAAATCGTCTTTACCCTCAACGCTTCCAAACCAAAAAAACCGGACACGTTACCGTTTTTGATCAACGGGATATATAAAAGGGAATGTATTCCCTGAGATTTGAATATATTCTTCTCAAGTTCTGCTTCCGTTGGAAGGCTGTCCACATCCGGGATATTGACATGTTTTTTGTGCAAGAGCTGCTCTGTTAACCAAGGGAGATGAGCTAGCGGTAAGCCTTGTGCAATACTCATCTGTGTAGTAATTCCCTCTGCACACCATTCAAATACGCTGCTCACTTTCTTTCCATCTTCAGAAAACGAGAAAACATAACTTCGGTCAACCTGAAAGAACCCGCCGACCTGTGCTAAGGCATACTTAATGCTTTCTTCTGATTCGTTTGAAGGCTGACTTGCAAAATTATTTGAAATGTCTGCAAGCATTTTTTCAAAGAGAAATTGGTATTTGAGAGATGTCTCTGCCCGTTTACGTTCAGTCACATCAGAAAAAACCATGATTACCCCGACCATTGCGTTTTCAGCATCTAAAATGGGAGCCGCACTGTCGGCAATATAGCGTTTTATTCCAGTCCGGGCAATCAACATCGTATCATTATCAAGCTTTTGTACTTTTTTCGTATCGATTACCTGGTACACCGGATTTATCGACGGTTCACCGGTTTCTGCATTAACAATGTGAAACACTTCACGCAAATCTCTCCCCAGGGCTTCCTCAGTTGTCCATCCTGTGAGGATCTCCGCCTGGGGATTCAAACGTGTAATCTTCCCCTCAATATCGGTCGCAATAACTCCATCACCAATGGAGTCCAAAGTTATCGCGAACAGGTCTTTACTTCTTTTCAGCTCTTCTTCAACATGATATTGCTCTGTTACACGGCTTAAATGTCCAGCGATCGTCTCCAGCATTAATTGTTCCTCTTTAGTAAAAGGATCTTGTCCATGGTCAGGTTGCAAGCGATAGCATACGTCTATGATTCCGGTTTGTTCTCCGTATAACTCCAATCGCGCAGATATTTTCCAGGCAGTTGGCTCATATGCCTGGGTTTTAATCTCATATCCTTTAAACGTAATGCTAACCTCTACATCATCCGGGTACTTAAAGGACAAATGTAAAAGCTCAACTGTTCCCTCAAGTATCTTTCTCAAATCATTTCTTTCTTTTTGAAGTAATTGTGAAAAACTGTTGAGGCAGTTTAGTTCCTTGGCACGCTCTTCTTTATCTTTACGCTCCGTGATGTCCTGGCAAAAAGCGATATATTCATCATTGTCAATACTTGCTGCAGCTAAATTAATCCAGAAAGTTTCTCCGTTCTTCTTGCGTACCATTACGTCACTTTCAGCTGCACCTTCAATTTTTATTTGCTCAAACAGTTTTAAACCTTCTCCCCGAAACTGGGGGGCAAGAAAATCCGAGATACTTAAACTCATGAGCTCTGTTTCTGAATGACCGCTCATTAAACAAGCGGCTCGGTTTACTTCTAAGTAACGCCCCCTATCGTCTGTGACAAAAATCCCTAAAGGAGATTTCTCCATGTAAACCTTGAACTTTGATTCATTTTTCTGTATATAACTCACTTTTCGCTGAAGATCACTTTTTTCCGCAACCGGGAGATTGTTCCTACTATCTGGTTCATATATAATTCAATCAGGTCTCTATATTCTAAAGTGATACCCTCAGGCATGATCAAGGCTAACATACCCAAGAATTCCCCTTGATAATCAAATCTCATTGCATATAGACCACTTGACAGCATATTCTTCTCTATTAATTTCAGTACAGGAGGAAAGCAAGGAAAAGTAACATAGCATTGCATTTCTTCAATTGATGAAAAAGAAATGAGTTTATTTCTTTCTTTTATAATAATGCTTTTATTAAGAATTCCTAACTCCATACCATCAAAATCTGAACCTGAATGACCCACCAGGTTAGCCAAGATTTCTGGGATTCCAGAGACTGCCATAACCGAAATCTTGTTAATATCCTCTTCTGATACAAGATTTAACCAAACCAAAGCAGCTTGAGAGATTTCTTTCACTGAGTCTGTAAAAAAACGGTATTCTATGTTATTTTCAGAAAACTGCTGACTTATACTGATATACCTCAATATTTTCTTTGTGATTTCTAACTCAATCTCATTCTTTGAACTCTCTCCTACATTTCCAAGCAGGCGGTCATTCTCCGCGCAGTAATCCACCAATTATATCACCTTCTTATCTTGTTAAAGATGTTATCTGAAAACTGACCTCCATCTTAGATGGAGATCAGTCGTTCAACTCATTTTCTTAACTCTCAAAGCCAAATGCCGCAAATCAAGTCAAACCTACTTACTTTGTTATTTCCCATCAATAAATGTTTTGTATTCGCTTTCAGCCTTCTCTTTTGAATACCCATATTTCGTCTGTAAAGCCCCGATTAATTTATCACTCTCTCCGGAGATTTCCATGAGATCATTGTCTGTGAGCTTCCCCCAATGGATTTTAACCTCTCCTTTGAGCTCGTTCCATTTTCCTTTTAAGATATCTTCATTCATGATGTTACCTCCTCATATTTTGATCATTTTTTATATCCCAATTTACTTCCACTTCATGAGTAGCTACAACATTATGACCACCTCTTTGCATAGATGTTCATCTAGCCTTTCTTAATGGACGATAATGCCATAATCTCAACTATGTGTTACCAATTTGTTTAACTAAATACCTATATCTTCTGATTTACCATACTTCGTGTATTCAGTTTTCTCAGCTCGATTACCACTACGCGGCGTAATCAGCTTTAGCACAACCCATGTGATTATTGCGATGGCCACGATTGCAATCAAGGTCGCTGGTTCAAAGACAGCGGTAGTCTCCGCACCGTTCATTGTAACTGACGAGAAAATACCTTCAAAGACGCCCATAATCGGTTGCGTAAAAGCATAAATGCCCCTCACGAAAACATTTTCCGGATTTGCACCAAACAGTTTAAAAATTAAGCGAAACGCTAGAACTGCGGTGATTGTGGTAGAGATTGCGTAAATTATTCTTTGCACCAAGTTGCTATCCTGTTTAGTTTGACGCATCTCAGTTTCTTTAATCATTTGCTCCGTCATAATAGTTCATCCACCCTTCTTCAAGTTGACAAGTGAGTCCATGCTGGCGCCATACATGAATCAGACAGCAGTACCTTCTTCTCAGTGAAGCAAATAATTCTTCTCAACAGGTGCATCACTTCGCTGTGTAAATTTTCATATTAGTGTCATCGTGATCAAGGATAACTACTTTAACATTCTCTCCATCTTCATAATTCGGTTTAATATATATTCGCACAGAGTGTTCATCTTCATGATCAAATACCGTATCGTGAAAATCTACGATCTGTTGCATCGTTTCAGTACCTCCTTATTATTTCTTTATCTAATATATAGAAGTATTTATTGCTCTACCTACTAATATCCCATCCGAAGAACCCATACACCTCTATGGTTTTATCATATCAAGGGGATTGCGCACATTGCTATACGCACATCCAAAACTTCTTAATAAGGAGATTGTGCGGTCGCAGATAATTGTGTTTTTCATAGATTTCAATACTCAATTATATCTAACTCATGCGGGCGCTTTCTTTAAATCGACCAGCATCGTGAATAATTATGTTCCCCATCAGAACCGAAAAGAAAATGATCGTCTAAATACTGCCCACATAATAGCCAAAAGATACCAGTAGGGTCAGTATAAACTAATCCTCCAGGTATCTTTTCGCATTTCCAAATTATATCCAAACGATTAGAAACATGTCATTCCCATCACCTGTATCTATAGTAGCAGTTAAAGTGTTAATGACCTTGCGATACCCCTCATCATAGATTCTTTTCAGTAAAGTAAGTTTTTTGAAGCAATAATCAAATGATGAGGTAATGAAGGAATTCCCCTCTGCGTTTCTTCTGTACCTGTATCGGCCAACAACAAAACATCGTTTTTTAGACGATACCGATGACTTTGAGAATAACATAAATTACGACTACCGCCCCAATAATGTATATGATATTATACATAATACTTATCGCCTCCACATTTATTTTGATCGAAATATTGTGCAGATTCGCTATTGCGTTAACTCTCCTCACTACTGAAAATGCTGCATCACTGTGATCATCGGATAGCACATTAAGCAATAACAAACCTTTTACAACTTTTCGTGTATGACTGGACCGTTTCTTTCATTCTCTACCATGTTCACTCAACAGGGAGTGCCGGGCCAGGTTCGCCTCTGCGGGTATTATCACTTTCAAATGTACTCTCAGCAGGTTGCATATAATCATGAATACCACGCAGAAAAACATTATCTGGATTTTCACCTAGCAGTTTGTAAACATAACGCAAAGCTAAAACTGCCGAAACTGTACCCAAAATTGTGTAAACTAGACGCTGGACAACCTTGTTATCCTGTTTGGTTTTATCCGCCTCTGCATCTTTAAGCATTTGTTCCTTCATAACATGTCATCCCCCCTTCTTTAAAGTTATCAAGTAGTCTGTGCTGCTCCCAATTGTAGATAAACAATGCCAACAGCTTCAACGAAGAAAATTGACAATTTGCTGAGTTAGATCCATCAGTTTATGTTATGATTGCCATCAATATTTCTTCATTGTTGTTTTTGAAGGTCCTACTTGATGAATGCATACTCTTCTATGCACTTATCGTATCAAAGAGACTGCGTAGATTACTATGCGCACTTCCAAAATCAACCTTTAACTTCTTCGCAAAGACAACGAGCGTTTTGTAATGGTTTTCCTCTAAGATTATACCCGATACCGTTTCCTCAGATTCTTTGACTCAATCAGCAAGTGCGTTATATCGATTTACATCTTTACACTGAATCAAGATAGATATCACAAAGCAACCTCAGACCGTAACAGAAAAAAGATACCCGTCGGGTAGTATCATACCAATCCCCGGAGTATCTTTATATTGCATTTCTTTGGCTATACAAGTATGCGATGGTAAACAATCACTCACACCGATTGCACAATCATTGTCCCGGCTTTTATGATCCTTAACTTACCTTCAATGCGGAGGTGACTCTCTAAATCTCTCCTTGCGCACACTGATCACGATAACTGAACCTTTGTGCAAATTTCTCGTGCCAAGCATTTGAAGACATATCTATGGCACAGCCACCTTGATACAGTAAGCATACGGAAATTGGCTCATGTAACTGCCAAATATCTCAGTAACGCCGTGTCTTCAATCTGCCTTGTCCTCATTGACCTCCTTATATTCACCATAATCCGATTGTCTAGCCCAAAAAGGAAATCGGCCCCACTTATTCCCGCGCTTTATAATAGAGTTGCTCAGCCTCCCTGACCGGTGATTTGATATAAATTACCAACTCACCCTGCAATCGATCCATGCGGAACATTAGTGTCCGGTTATCGATTGGTTGCCGGTAATATTCAGGTTGTACATCCCAAAGATCACGGAAAAAACTCTCAGTGCAGCTAGTCAGAAGAATTGAGCTTTGGTTAGTCTGAAAATTACCTTCCTGTATGAGGACTCCGCTGACAGCCACACCCGAACTGTAATAAAGGCGGAAGAATGTACCATTTCTTCGGAAACCATACCACTCACCTTCAAAAACTTCACCCACCGGAAATCCCTGCTCATCGATTGTCACTGGCATCCCTGATGAGTCGTCTGTCCAAAGTCCAACGACAGGACTGTCCACTACCGTCGGCAGCTCATTTGAATCCTGCTTATGAATAGTACAGCCGGGACTGACAACCAGAGTAAGGATTATTATACACATTATCGCAGTTTTCATTAACCAGTCCTCCCTGAAGAGTGAATTTGTTCAAAGCATAGTTTTGATAGCGTTTCTGCTCATCCCTCCGGCCATGAGGATAATAAGCCTATATGAGAGGCATGAACTCCTCCTTAAAGGTTAATGTTGCATCAATGATCGGTTCACTCTCCCTAGGGTCGGATAGTGAAAGAAGTCTGGTTACTCACACAATTGTGAGGTCTATTGTCTCCGAATAAGTGAATGAATTCCAAACTTAAACACAGAAGTTCATACTGACAACGACAAATTAGAATGTTACCATTTTATCTGCCCACTCCACTACTCGGAGGCAATCTATCATTGTTGAAATCGGGCAGACCTCGCTTCCATCCATATTTCTGGATTGCAGGCAAGTACCGCAAGCCATCATCACACCGTGAAGCTCACTAAAGGCTTTGATCTGATCTGCCACATTGAATTTTTCATGATCAATATTCGTTATCTCAACCGCTTCACCCATCAGAAAGACCTTGACATCATGACCATTCTTTTTTGCTGTTACTGCAAATCGCATCGCATTCCAAGACTTTTCAGGTTCTTTTGTCTCAATGATGATACCCAATTTCATTTCAGATCCCTCCGGATATCAGATTTTTTATTACATTCGCTTTCCCAAATCACGTAAGTATTCAATGTAATAATCGAAACCCCTCTACCAATGAATCCAATCCATTAGTAATGTACCTAACCATGCACTACAAGTGGTCATCCAAGTATGATTGCGTAGTATTTTCCAACCACGATCTCAAATCATCTATCAATAAATCAAAGCATCTCTTTAATCACAACCCCGTACATTCAAGTCATCCCACTATGCGCTTGGCCTGCGTTTGCAAAACGGAAACCAGTCATTAAATGACTGATTTCCGCTTGGCAGAACACTCTACACTCTTTAAATGCCATAACTACCGGTTAAGATTCATAGAAACAACTTGAAAACTTATAATTCGGCAAGGCTTGCATCCAATGCAGACGCAATTGTATCCATGCCTTCTCGACTAATAACGATCGGTGGTGCAATCCTCAGATTCGTTTTATGGGTCTCTTTCGCATATACACCATTGTCCAGCATCTTCATGCTCAGCTTATGGCCATCATACTCCGGATAGATTTCGACGCCGATTAACATCCCTTTCCCTCTGATTTCTTTTACTTTATGAGGATGTTTCACAGCTACTTCCCGAAGTTTGTTTTGTAGATATGCACCGTTTTCGGCAGAAAGTTGACTAATATTTCGATTTTCTAATTCCCGAATGGTCAGTAGCCCGACAAAAGCTGCTAACGGATAACCACCAAAGGTACTACCTTCACCATGTGGCTCAAACAGCTCCATAATCTCTTTTTTGCCACAGAGGCAACTGATCGGCAGAATCCCTGAGCTCATGGCTTTACCCGTGGTCATCAAGTCCGGCCGCTCAAGTCCATATAGTTGCCAGGCAAAGTTCGCACCTGTTCTGCCAAATCCAGTTTGGATTTCATCAAGGACGAATAAGGCATTGTTTTCTTTGGCCAGCTTTTGGACATCACGAAGGTAGTTTTCATCAGGGACAAAGATACCTGCCTCTGCCTGAATCGGCTCAATAAATACCCCGGCAATATCGCCATTGTACTCCTGAAATTTCTCCTTCAGTGCGTCGAGATCGTCAAACGGAACCTGGTCGAAACCTGCCATCAGAGGTCCGAGATCTTTCCGAGATATTGGGTCATCCATAAGGGCTGTAGAACCCAGACCTCTTCCATGAAAAGCTCTGTTGGCGGAAATGATGACTGGATTGCCTTTAATACCCTTGCCATCTTTCCCTCCGAAGTTTTTGCCCCATTTTTTAATGGCCTTAATCGCTGCCTCGTTCGCCTCAGTACCGCTGCTTTTGGGTAGGAACATATCTAACTGGGTAAATTCTTGAAGTTTAACCAGCCAGGGCCCAAGGTAATTATGAGATATCGACCTCGGAATGGTTGCCATCTCAGCAATGAACTGATTAACAGCTGCCGTAATGACTGGATCCCTGTGCCCAAATGGTACAGCAGAATAGCAGGCCAGGCCATCAATTATTTCAGCCTCAACCTCCCCGTCTGCCGTTTCCTTACGGATTTTTAGCATGTAGGGCTTGGAACCGCCACCCAAAACCAAAATGCCATGAAATGGTTCATAAATATGGGCTCCCAGCGTATCCAACGCGACATTGTGCTCCTTGATAGTCCAATCTTTGATCGCTTTTCCATTAACCACATAATCATCAATAAAGGCCATCCCCATATCCCCTCCCTTTAGTAGTTCATGGTGAGCTTGTCATCTCATAAAATAATCCGCACGCGTATTAGCTATAATTTAGATTCCACGTCCATTCATAGATTCCTTTTCTCCTTAATGATTTACGCGCAAGCCAAAAATTCGTCTGAGTCATTCGTTACCCATCAATACAGACTTTGGACCGCCTTTTCTTGTGCGGAGCAAGTCATGGAGGTGTCTTTCAATCACAAACCGCCACTGGTCACATTCCCCTGTACATTGCGCCACTCGATAACCCTAGATTTCCTTCGAAGCACTATTGATCGATTTAAGTAACTGACCGACACTTCTGGCGTTTCTGCCCCCTAATCGCACCCCGTATAAACAACCAGCCGGTTACGATTCAGCATGTACGACCATTGACTCCATCTAGGTACGGACTTTTATCATCACGCTTCTAATACTCTTTAAATTGGTACCTACTTCTTGTTAAGGTTCTTTTGCCATATTGAATTGCTTTAACCGGGCAAAGATTGATGCATGCAGTACACTGATAGCATGTTCCGCTCCAATTTGGTTTTCCATCGATCATCCTGATTGCTCTCGCTGGGCAATTGTCGGCACACTGGCCACAGGAAATGCATTTATCTGTTGCATAAAAAGGTTTGGTGCTGCGGGCAACCTTGTTAAAGCCAATATTGGCAAATGTAGACTTAACCCACGGTATTCTACCTTTGGTCACATCATGGACTGATTGCTTTGCGCTAACTTGAGCTGCGATTGTTCCAATTTTTTCTTTGGCTTTAGCAATCTTTGCAGCCATTCGTTCATCACTCTCTACATCCGCCCCCATAATATAATTCCCCGGCATGATAACGGAATATGAGCTATTCAAAGAAAATTCTTTATTTAACTTCTCCATAGCATTTCCTGCTTCCCCACCGCAAGTACACACCCCGAATGTAAACACCGCCTTACCCTTAAGTTCTTTTACAAACCCCAGCACCGGTTCAGGCACTCCCCACGCGTAGATGGGAAAAACAATGCCAATGGTTTGACCGTCAATGGATGGGGAAACTGTCTGCGTAATCATATTGACCGCAATATCATCTGTTTTTGATGCGAGTTGTTCAGCAACCCACTTTGAGTTTCCAGTGCCTGAAAAGTAATAAATCATTATCCAATCACTCCTTTTGCAAAATTCCTGTAATGACTGTAACCATGATGCGCTGCTGTGCTTTACACTAATCTTTGCATCGAGGTCTCTTGTTCTTTATCCTGTTGCCAACCTGGGCATGAAAACAACCTTCATGGAGACACTATCCTCGATGCACATGGACTCCCCCGCCAATTTTTGTTGAAGGTACTGCAAACTGACCAATTATTCTTTCCTGCGATTGAGAAATTGAAATCTTATGGATACTCGAACAAACTTGTTCCTGCATCGCCTAGTAAAACCTGGTGTTTGACTCTGACATCGCCAGGCAGTCATATTAAACTGTCATGTTACGAAATGATCCTATTACTACTGATTACCCGCTAAATAATCAAGTGCAAATTGGGCATACAGTATCGCCCCAATTGGCAGGGAATCTTCGTCAATATTAAACTTTTCATGATGATGGGGGTAGATAATCCCTTTCTCATCGTTTCTAATACCCAAAAAAACCATGATTCCCGGCACTGTTTCATTTAAATATGCAAAATCTTCTCCACCCATTACTTTTTCCATCGTTACGATTTTTTCTTTACCAAACACGCTTTCGACAGTATTCGCAAAAATACCCGCTATTGATGCATGGTTTATCGTTGGAGGCGTTATATACGTGATTTCCAATTGCCCTTCTGCTCGATAAGAAGAGGCTGTCTTTGTAACGATCCGCTCTATCGATTCCAACAGTTTTGCTCTTACATCAGGGTTAAAACTTCTGGTGGTTCCCTCCATGATCACTTCATTACAAATTACATTCCAACCAGCTCCGCCGCTTATAGTACCGACACTCACGACTGCTGGTTCAAGGGGATTAATTTCCCGACTAACTATAGATTGCAAATCGGACAAGATTGCTCCGGCAGCAATCAATGCATCCACACCTTGATGGGGCATTGACCCATGCCCGGACTTACCTCGAACTGTTATCTTAAATTTATCAGCCGATGCCATTCGCGGTCCTGGTTCTAACGATATCATCCCACTGGGAATATCTGCCCAAAGGTGTATGCCTAAAATTGCACTGACTTCCTCTAAAACACCTTCTTCCCTCATTCTTAACGCTCCGAGCCCGCCTTCCTCAGCAGGTTGAAATATGAACTTTACTGTTCCTTCAAGTGTATCCTTCATATTACTCAAAACTTTTGCAGCTCCCAGAAGCATGGCGGTATGGCCATCATGACCACAGGCATGCATCACTCCACTAATTTTAGACTGATAAGGGCTATCTGTTTTCTCAACAATAGGGAGAGCATCCATATCCGCTCTTAAGGCGACAGTTTTGGATGATTTCACTCCCTTCAGAATGCCTAAAACCCCAGTCTTAGAGATTCTTCTGACTTCAATCCCCATTTTCCTCAATTCCTCAGCTACCCTGTTTCCTGTTCTGTTTTCTTGCCAAGTCAACTCCGGATATTCATGAAACTCTCTTCTCCAGCTTACGATTTGGTCCCGATTTGAATACACCATTTCTTTAATATCCATCACAGATGCCTCCTTTAAGATATTGACTTTAAATATTCAGGATATTTGTCATTCCGTATGCGATACAACTTGCGAACACGTTGAAAATCCCTTGGGTACATCCTTTGAATGACATCTGACACTTGCTAAACAATATCCATCAGGTCCTAAAAATATCCAATGGTTACACAAAGTCATGAATCAAACTACTTGGAAGTAATTCATGGATAACGACGAAAATCATCGGGATGATCCTTGCACTTCGATAGATGCATAACGAAGGATGCACAGAATCCATTGAACTGCAGCCATAAGTTTATTATAATTAGGATCACATAAATGTATTTAA
Source organism: uncultured Candidatus Sumerlaeota bacterium (assembly GCA_964600665.1). GTDB lineage: Bacteria > Bacillota > SLNR01 > SLNR01 > SLNR01 > CAZRKC01. The sequence continues at coordinate 34,151 of CAZRKC010000004.1, read as the reverse complement.
AAAATGAAGGGGTGACGCAACTGATGAAAGATATCCATATCCAAACACCTGTTTTTCGTATGGATTCAATAAACAAGATACCAAATACATCCGTTTATCTCAAAATGGAGTGCTTTCAACCCGTCGGTTCTTTCAAAATTAGGGGAGTCGGACATCTTTGCCAAAAAGCATTGGAGTCAGGGGCAACCCATCTCGTGTCCTCATCGGGAGGCAATGCAGGATATGCCGTTGCTTATGCCGGAAGAGCACTTGGTGTCAAAGTTACAGTCGTGGTGCCGTCAACAACTCCTGAAAATGTCAGGCAAAAAATCAAGCTATTAGGTGCATCGGTTGAGGTGCGCGGCTGTGTCTGGGATGAGGCTAATGAATATGCTTTGCAAATATCCAGCGATCAGGACACAAAGTATGTCTCGCCATTTGATGATCCTTTATTGTGGGAGGGACATGCAACGATGATCGATGAAACGATTACTCAATGTGAAAAACCCGATGCCATCGTATTGTCTGTTGGCGGCGGGGGACTTCTGTGTGGGGTCTTAGAGGGTTTGCATAGAAACAGTTGGGGCGATATTCCCGTTATCGCCGTCGAAACAGAAGGCGCAGCCTCGTATTATGAATCAGTAAAATCAGGGAAACTGATTAGTTTGGAGAGCATAAACACTGTAGCTACGAGTCTAGGAGCAAAAAAAGTATCGTTAAAAGCACTTCAATGGACCCAAAAACATCGAATTATTCCTCATCTTGTTTCTGATGCAGCAGCAGTCCGCGCTTGTCTCAATTTTGTCAATGATTATCGCGTATTGGTTGAGCCTGCATGTGGTGCTTCTCTTTCATTGATTTATGATAATCCCGATGTAATTCAGTTATATAAAAGCGTTTTGATCATTGTATGCGGTGGTATTGGGGTTGATATGGAGAAATTACGTCAATGGGAGAAAGAGTTACTGACCTAGTTTAATGGTGGTTCGCCTCTCCCAAGTTTTTAACATGTCAAAAAGATTCATAGCACCTGTCTACCAGCCGTTTTTGATAAGACAAACAAATTGAGCATATGAAATAGAGAGAAAACCCTGAGTAGCTTTCTTGTATTTTATGCGTTTGGACATTCTTAATATTGTCTCATGATAATTTATTATAAGTAGAAATTGATAGCTGTATGGGTATCCAACCACCCACTTTAACTCTTACCCTTATCAAATCGAGTAACACCTTGATATGCAAGCGCTTATGTTTCTTTTGCATTGATGAAATGATATGGTTCAATACAGAAGGTAATCGGATATCACTTTATAGATGTGATGAAACCGCCCGTAAAAGCAGGCGGTTCATCAACGATATGTTTCGATGCACCCATCTCTTTTACCAATCACACAGAACAGTCGCGGAATAATCTTATACAATCAAATCCTCAGTTCCCCACCGATTTTCTCACCGATGATCTTGACAATACTTCGTGTCATACGTTCAATCTCTTCCGTATTTAAAGTCTTGTTGTCGGATGCATACCATACCCTGAAAAGGATGGACTTCTTGCCTTCGGGAACCTGTTCGCCTCGGTATTCTTCTACAAATTCACAGGCGTGCACCATTGGCGATACGATTGCTTCGATCGCTGCCCATTTGACACTTTCATCAATGAGAATTGAGAAATCCTGCTCGACCAGGGGGAATTGCGGAAGATGTTTAAACAGGTTCTGCCGGGAGGGTAACGGTCGAAGTTTCTCGATATTGATTTCAAATAGAATGACCCGTGATCGTTTGATGCCTGCCAAACGTAGTGCTCTCAGGGAAAGCACACCCATGGAACCGATGATTTCACCCCCATTGGTGACGTTGAGCCATGCTTTGGGATCGGCCCAATTTGGTTTTTCATGTTGCCCAAAGCTGAAGGGCTCAATCTGAGTGATTCTTGGCAGCATCTCCAGCACCCCTTTTGCCTCACGGAAGAGATGCAAAACATCTTCACCAACAAAAGTGGCAGCCAGGTAACATTCTTGCAAAGGTAGTGTCTCTTCTTCATCGCTGGGGTGTGTCTCACCCTGATGGAACACTTGTGCCAGTTCGAAACACTTGAAACAATCAAAATGTTTACTGTTTTTAGCGATACTTTCCAACAAACCCGGGACGAGAGATGTCCGAAGGCGGGAAGTCTCAGGTGAGGGAGGTGTTGCCAAAACAAGACATGCTTCCGGTGTTATCCCAGCAGCTTCGATGAACTTTTCTTCAACCCACGGATAGGTGAATATTTCCTGCAAACCACATCGGTACGCTAAATATTCACGGATTGCCCGGTCAGTGTCTGATTTCCGTTGGTTAATGGCTTTATTCAGTGTCACTGCTGGTGGAATGAATGCAAAGTTCTCATAACCAATGATCCTTGCAATCTCCTCAAGGATATCATCCTGAAGGGATATGTCACCCGTCCCCCGCCACGATGGGACTGTGACTTCGAAAATACCATCTTTGTAAGTAGTTACAAAACCTAAAGTCTTCAGATTTTCCACGACATCGGCATCTGATAATGCCCGCCCCAGACGTTCTGTCAAGAATTCCATCGATACTTTGATGATGGGGGAAGCAGTCTTCATGGGATAATTATCAGTCACAGCAACAATGCGTGCCTCAGGCAAAATCTGCTGCATAAGCCAGTTCGCCACACCTGTCGCCTGATCGATTCGTTGGGTATCAATTCCTTTTTCATAACGAGTAGATGCTTCTGTACGAATCCCAAACCGTTGAGCGGTTCGGCGTAAAGAAAGAGGTTCGAAATTTGCCATTTCTAAAACCAGTTCCGTGGTTTCTGGAAGGATGGAACTTTGCTTGCCACCCATGATTCCTGCCAGACCAATCGGTTCTCTAATATTGCAGATGAGCGTATCCTGTCTGGTTAACTGGATTGATTTATTATCCAGAAGAACCAGTCTCTCGCTCTCTTTAGCCTTGCGGACGACAATGCCGCCTTCCACATACTTTTGATCAAAACCATGGGCAGGTTGGCCTGTTGCCAGCATTACATAGTTTGTCATATCCACCAGGTTGTTGATTGGGCGCATTCCGATCTTCCAGATTTTTACCTGCAGCCAGTAAGGTGACGGCTTATTTGTCAGTCCGTGATACACCACAGCGGCATATCGATGGCAGTGCTGATGATCTTGAATGTCAACGGGGAATTCAGGCGTCCCTTCCGGTGCCTGAAAGACCGGCAGTTCTAAGAGTTCGTTGCCATAGATCGCAGCAAGCTCACGGGCAATACCATAATGTCCCCAAAGATCCGGCCGATTGGTCATCGACTTGTTGTCGATTTCCAAAATATAGTCATTCAACTGTAAGATATCCGCGGCGGAATCACCAGGTTTCGCAGACCAGCCAGTTAAATCCATAATTTCCTTCTCTTCGGATGGCGGGAACAAATCCTCCAGTCCAAGTTCACCGGCTGCACAAATCATACCTTCACTGTGTACACCACGAAGTTTAACTGACTTGATTTCGACCGGGTCGCCAATACCATGCCATTTCACATACGCACCGGGAACTGCAACAACCACCAACTGACATTCCTTTAAATTAGACCCGCCACATACAATTGTGCTGGGTACTGCAGTACCAATATCCACGCGGCAGACTCGAAGCTGATCTGCGTTGGGGTGTCCTTTGATCTCGATAATTTTACCAATGATCACGTCTTTCAACGAATCCGCAGGATTCTCGATGCTTTCAACCTCCACTGTCCTCATGGTTAAATCATATGAAAGTTGCTCCATGGTCAGTCCAGGAGGAAGGTTCACATACTCGCGAATCCAGTTTAATGATAGTTTCATGGTGAGTGCCCCCTTATTTGAACTGACTTAAAAATCTGAGATCTGCACTGTGGAACAAACGTACATCGTCCACACCGTAGCGCATCATCACCAGGCGATCCAACCCGATGTTGATATAGAAACCGGACCAAACTGCTGGATCCAACCCAGCTGCCTTTAGAACATTTGGATGGGGTGTCCCGCCAGGCATAACCTCAATCCATCCAACATGCTTACAAACTTTGCAGCCGGTCCCACCGCAGACCAAACATTTCATATCGATTTCGAATCCTGGTTCAACAAACGGGAAAAATCCTACACGCATACGAACTTCTACTGCACGCCCGAAGACCTTCTCCAAAATGGTCTTAACCAGAAGTTTCCCAGAAGCAAAGGAAAATCCTTTGTCAACAATCAGCGCCTCATACTGGAAAAAAGCACGTTCATGCCGAGCATCAGTGCTTTCATTACGATAGACCCGTCCAGGATAGACAAAGCGGGCCGGTGCACCAAACGCTTTTAAGTATCGGACACTCGCGCCTGTCAGATGGGGACGTAGACAGAGACGCTTTGCACCTGCCTCATTTTCACAACCGGCCAACCAATACGTGTCCATAGACTCTCGCGCGGGATGATCTGGTGAGAAATTTAAATTGTCGAATGCATACTTCTCACTGGTTATTTCATTCCCCATAAATACTTCAAAATTCAGGGATCGAAAAGCATCGTTGAGGTCATAGCACATTTGGGTGATTGGATGCAATCCACCTCCGGCTACCGGCAGTCCGGGTAGGGTTAGATCCTGATCGACTTCAAATACGGACGCTTCTTCGATGAGTTCCTTCTCTCTGTCTTCCAATGCTTCAGTCATTACGATCTTGATCTCATTGGCCACCCGGCCAATCGTCTTGCGATCTTCATCAGACAGCCTCCCAAGACCCTTGAGAACGTCGGAAAGTTTGCTCTTTTTGCCAAGATATTTCTGGCGAACATGCTGCAATTCGTCAGTCGATCTCGCTAACTGAACCTCCAAAAAACACTCATCGCGAATCGCTTCCAATTGTTCTTTCATGATTCACCTCCAAAATAATCCCCTTTCACAAGTTCAATGAGCAAAAAGCATGAACCTGGATCGGCATGGTATCCTCCTACTGTTGTTGCCGTTGCGGAATAAAAGAACCTTATGCGAAATATCGTACACGTAAGATGCTCAAAGTTCAATATTAATCTTATTATTTCATCAGTATTCTAAAAAATGCAAAGAACACCTGCAAAACATGTACCGGCATTTTGACCAAAAAATCATCATGATCTGATTCCTGTTCCTTTTACCTCATAATTGCTCCTCCGGATACAAATATCAGTTTGAAATCACGATTCCATCCGGGTTGGGTATTTGATTTTCTATGGCAAGTAAGTTGAATGGTATAAATGCTTCTCAACTAATCATCAGAGGATCATCCATGTTCTGTTTCATCTTCATCACATTGCCAAACTGGATCTGCCTTAAACGCTAATGGAAGGATAGCAGGCTCGCCGCAAAGAATTAATCTTAAGTCAGCACAAACACCTTCTCCCGGTTATGAATTGGAGCTCAGATGGCAAACGCTTGGAAACATTGCGCCCAACATCGCGATTCCGCGCTGATGATTTACAGAATCAAGAGAAACATACATAGTTGTATCCCATGATAAATTAGGGAGATGAATTCCATGGTTACCGTCTCACTGGTCTTGGTAAAAATTCTGCCCATCATCCTTATGCTTGGGCTGGGCGTTTGGATGAGAGTGAGCAATTTTGTCAGCGCCAGTACAATAAATGGTATGAAAAAAATTACCATGAACATTACCGTACCTGCCTTGCTATTTAGTAGTTTTGTAAGCGCCGATCTACGCCCTGAGGTATTGCTACTGTCCTTTGTTGTTTTTGCAGCCTGTGCATTGGAATTCGGGATGGGCTTTGTATTTAAGCAATTGCAAAAATCAACCAACCCGTTCTATCCTTCCCTATTTACCACGTATTTAACTGGGCCCATTGGTTTCCCATTGTTTATCGCCTATTTTGGCCAGGATAATCTGTATCGTCTAGCCATTCTGGATATTGGCAATGCAATATTTCTATTCACCGTGTTAACTGTATTTTTAGCTTCAGTCAGCTGTGATATGAAATCAATCGCCCGGCAGAGTTTTTTATATCATCTGCAGAAACTGGTTCAATCGCCGCTACCCGTCAGCATATTTCTGGGTATCGGTTTTTCCATATCCGGGATAAGCACCGTTTTCATCAATAATCCGTTTGGCGCGGCAATTTTAGAAACAGTATCATTAACAGCCAGTGCTGCGATTCCCATGATCCTTATCGTTGTCGGATACGAACTACCCTTTGATTTTAGTAATATTCGGGCGATCATCACGGCCATCGCATTACGCATGTTCATAATGCTAACCCTCGCCTACCTGATTAACACATTTATCATCGTCCGCTGGCTTCGACTGGATGAAATCTATACTGCTGCTCTGTATATTATGTTTATTCTTCCACCACCCTTTTTTATCCCGCTCTCCATCGTTGGTGAATGTGAACACAAGAAATATGTCTTAGACTTCGTTTCCTTCCACCTGATTATTTCCTTGATCGCATTCGTTATCGTCATGCTTTTACTTTAAATCCTGCGAAAAGATTCATTCCAGTTGAATCGCATTTACTGAAATAAAGGAATAAGCCACCGTGCAGAAAATGTCCTTAGCTTAAACACAGATAATTTGCATTCACAATATTAATTTCCCACTTGATCCCTTTTGGATATTTACTGGATAAAAGTATTTGTATTCCCAACCAAAGTGGAGTTATAATGAACTTAGAACACAAAACCGCCACTCCCCTCGAGCGGTGAAGGAAACGAAAGGAGAGATCAAGATGGTATCAAGGAAAACTGTTATATTGCTCCTAATCCTTCTTTTTCTACTTCCCCTAACCGCGTGCTCCCGTGATAACGAAAACAACGGTAATGGGGAACCGGATCCTGACCCCCCTGAACAGACAATCCTTGCTGGAATAGCGCTGGGAGACCCTGCATCCAAAGTAATCCAATTGTATGGCAACCAGTACATAGAAGACACCTTAAGTGCAGATGACTCCTACTATGGACAAGATGTAGCCAATTGGAATTACCAGGACCGGATATACTTCACCATCGGTCAGTCCACTCAGACGGTTTTGCGAGTGTATGTGACCGTACCGGAATACGAAACAAACCTCGCGGTTAAAGTCGGGCAAAGAGCCGATACATTTTTGCCTTTATACCGTGGTTACTATGAAGAACTGGTCAGCTATCACTCAGACGACGTCCTGTACGGATGGTTCCAAGTCGAAGACGGCGGGTTATTGATTTTTCGCTTTACCGATGGCGATATCGCCATTGAAGGCGGTGTTCCCATTCCTGACCAGGCTATCGTAGACAATATTACCCTGGCGTATCAAGATCACTTCGATTGATGATTCCATCCCATAAACAGATTTTAAATGAGCAGAAACACCCATTGAGGTATTTCTGCTCTTTCTCGTTATTAGCCCTTCTACCGGTGGAAGCATTTTTAACTCACATCCAACCAAACACGCGTCGGAAACAGCAAACATTATTATGCATGGTGATATGCATAAACCTTGCTGACTGAATTCGGTACTCCCAAAGTGCTCCTTATTTCCTGGGCAATTGTGCCATCATCATTCCATGATTTCGCTTGGATTTACCATTGAAAATGTACCTTTGTGAATTTGCATACGCTACCCATCGCATGGTTTCCCAGACATGTCCATCTTTGAGAGGGTTTATACATGCTACTTGCGCTGATGTACATTTGCAGTGGTAGTTGGAAACGCCATATACGTTGGATACTCCTTTAGTTGAGGATGAACATGCTTTCGTGAAATCAGGTTCATATCAGATTCAGATCCATGCATCCAACAGACGGATGACATCTGATGCCTTCACATCAATAAGCATAGCATGTTTTCTTTTGTTTCACTGGTGCATCCGGATGCGCCTGCTGGTTTTCAAAGTTAACAGTACTGCAGGATTTTATGTCATTCTCACGAACATTCTATCTCATATTATCAATTATGGTACCGAAGGGGAAGACCAGTACAATGCCTAAACAAACGAGATCGGACCGAGTCCTTTGTCGATTGAGCTGATGATTATATCAGGGCTATCACCCTGCAGTCGTAAATTTTGAAGATAGACGGTCGTTTGCCAGGGACCGGAAATTTGCCGGAAATTGGTTGATTTAATTGATAATATGATTGTTGACGAGAACGCTTAACAGGAGGTTGCGTTACCATGAAAAAAGCGATGCCTATTTTGCTAACCCTGTCTCTCATCATAAATGTAGCTTTAGGGGCGCTCCTTTATGTGGGGGCAATGAACCTCTGGCCGACAAAGGAGGAAAACCTGGCAAAAATCCAGGCGGCTGGAACCTATGGTCCAAAAGGAGTGCAAGTGGTTGACGGGGACGTTGCAATTAGCTCAGCCGGTGTGATACTGCAAAACACATTGATTACTGGCGATCTGGTGCTTACGGAAGCCATCGGAGACGGTAGTGTGCAGTTGACAAATGTGACAGTCAACGGGACTGTGACAGTTAACGGGGGTGGAGAATCCAGTATATTACTGCAAGATGTCACATTGGAGAACATGGTAGTGAACCGGCCCGATAAAAAGGTCAGACTTGTGGCCAAGGGACATGCAGTCATAAAAAATGTACTCCTAATGACCGCCACTTTGCTGGAAGTAGACCTTCTCACGGATGAGGCCAAAGGTTTTATGAATGTAACGGTTGAAACATCAGAAGCAATCACCCTGATGGGGGTTTTCAATAATGTGACATTATCCGTTGAAAATGCCCGCCTTATTGTAAGCAATGGCCGACTAGAGATGTTGATGATCAAAGAAACGGCCAAAAATTCTTTCATCGATTTTTTTGAAGGGGCGCTTGCGGGGATTGTTGAACTCAAAGCTGCCGGAGAAATCTCGGGACGGGGAACTCTGGAAGAATTGAAGATTAGTGGCTTCGGCCTAGTCAAACTAGCAGGCCAAATTGACACCATACTGGTGGGGGGGCAGGGCATTTTTGTAGAATTTACAGAAGGGCGCGTGTCCAACCTGACGGTAACTCCTTCTGAAGGAATGGTATCTGTCCAGGTACCGGAAAACTTTGTGATTGAAAATATGGAGCTGAACGGCAAAGCTTCAGTAACGGGAAAGGGCACCATTGACAAGGTCATCATCAATCAAAACGGCTCTACGATTAACCAAACCCCGGGCAGTCTTGAACTTGCCAAAGGGGTAACAGCCATGGTGGGGGGCAAAAAGGTGCCGGAGGAGAAAGAAACTGTTGAACCAACACCGACCACACCTAAAGTAGGAATCAGTAGTATCAGCGACATTTCGAACCTGTATGTGGGCAGTAGCGCGACACGGTCCGTCACAGTGAACCCGGTTGACGCCATCATAACCGTCAAATCCAGTAACACTGGCGTGGCCACAGTTTCCGTGTCCGGAAAAACATTGACTATCACAGCAGTGAAAGCGGGCACAGCTACCATTTCAGTAACGGCCAAGAAAGCTGGGTACAGTGATCGGACCATCACCTTCAAGGTTTCGGCGGTAGGGCCAACTTCGATCAAAAGCTTCATAACAGAGACGGGGTTGTCTCCGGGCAAAACATTGGTCATCGTGGAAATATGGGCAAAAAGCCCTCAAAACTACACGGTTACCGTCAAAGGGACTCCATTGAATTATAATGCTAGCACAAAACGGTTTTTCGGTGAGGTACTCACCGAAGATGCCCAACGCAACAATGTGAAGGTTTCTGGGTAGGCTAATCTGAATTACGGAGGTGGTTCGAATGGGGACTAATTGGCAATTTATACGACGTCTGACATTGGTACTCGTTGTTTTGAGCTACCTGCTAATAAGCAGTTTGGCCTCTGCCGCAGTAACTGATTTTGTTGCCGAAGGACCCGATGGTAAATACTATGAGTACCACTATGGTGAGCTCCTTGAGTCATACGTCTTGCATCTATTGACTGGTCAAGGGAATATGTATACAGATTACACGGCAAAGCAAACCCGTGCTTTACTGGATGACACAAAAGGGTATGTTGACTATGCCGATGTCTTGGAAGCGTATGCGGTGGCAGTCATTACCAAAAAACCCTTTGATCTGAATACCTACACCGCATCTGATATCGCAAAATTAGCTACGATGCCTGACACCGTCTGGGTGGCAGGGTTGGGTGAAGATAACAAGTTAAGCTTTACTGCCAAATATTTGTCGCCTGAGATGACTGCTCTTCGCATGATAAACGAAGCCTCCTCAGTCGATGACATGAAAAGTGCCCTGCTAAGTCACGCAGAAGTATTGGCCTTGGATCTGACGGAGTACAATAAACTAAACAGTTATGGCAAGAATCTGGTGTCAGCAGAAATGTTGGCAGGAAGACCTCCCGATGGTTTTGAGAATCTGGCAGCGATTGGGGAGGCATTTGCCAGGGAAACGGCGGAAGTTAAAACACTGTTAGCAGGTGTGCTGGATGGAATCAATAACTCACCGGATAAAGCCGCCATGATGATGTCTATCCTGGAGGATGCAACCATCCTGGACATTTGTGTCGAAGCGTACCAGAATCTGACCTCTGAAAAAAAAGATGTGGTAGCTGAGACCATATTCGCCCAAAAGCCTTTCAGTTCTACAGAAGCTGTAAAAAGCGCCCATGAGGCAGCTGTCGCGGCCGTTCAATCCCGTATCAGTGTTTTCTACACCAACTATAATTTAACCCTAAAAGAAATGGTAGACATTCAAATGACCAAATCCCCTCAAACTGATTTATATGGGGGAGGCTGGAAGAATGCCCTTAGAGAAGATGTGGAATACTATGTGAATCCAGCCAACTTTGTGGACCCTTATGCAGGTGATGAAACAAGGGAAATGGCCAAAATCATCGCCTCTGTCTTGAATGTCCGGGAAAGACCCACTACTGCCAGTCCTATCCTGACAAAGGTCTACAATGGCGAGATGTATCTCATTGAGGACGCCAAGATGGGAGAACCAGGAACAGCTACAGGCACAGAGGGCACCTGGTATCAGATCATAGCTGCCAATGTGTCAGGCTGGATTTACAGTGACTATGTGGAAGTGACAGAATCGTCCATTAAAAGTAGTATGTTCCAGTTTCTCGTCTTCTCAGGTAACGCTGGGATCAAACTTGAAGACATGGCCCGGATCTTAAATGGCAAGGGCATATTAAGCGGCAAAGAAGCTGTTTTCATTGAGGGAAGTGTACAACAGAATATTAATGAAATATTCCTGGTTTCCCTTTCTCTCCTTGAGACAGGAAACGGTACGAGCGCACTGGCAAACGGAATCGATTTTGAAGATGTGGACAACATCTTTCCAGACCAAGATACTGTCAAGGTATACAACATGTTTGGTATCGGCGCCTACGACAGTAATCCCAACTACCTGGGGGCTCAATACGCTTATAATAAACGTTGGTTTACACCCGAATTGGCCATCTTAGGTGGAGCGCAGTTCACCTCGGAATCCTACATCAATCACACCACATATAAGCAAAACACCTTGTACAAAATCCGCTGGAATCCAGCCAAACCGGGGCAACACCAGTATGCCACAGACATCGGCTGGGCATCGAAACAGGTGGGTCGAATCAAAACCCTGTATGATCAGTGCAGTAGTTATATCCTGGAATTTGATGTCCCGGCATATAAAGAATAAAGTACTATTGATGTCACTAGGAAAACCAATTGTCCTTGAATATTGGAAAAGCCTCGGATTTATCCAGAGGCTTTTCGTATTTCTCACACAATAATGAGAGATTATGGTCTCAGATTCTGTTAAGAAGGTGAATCAGGTTCGTAACAACCTTTCTGTCGTTTCCTTCGCAAAAAACAAAGCGTGCTGTGTTCCCCAGTTACTCACGAAAAGCACTATGAGTAACCATAATGCTGCAATACCGCACAAACATCACCCTTCATCTTTCATGTTACCCCATCTAGTCAATTGATGGAGATTAAGTAATAAATCTTCATGATTCTTGTCAAAAGTTATTCGGATTGGATTGACTTCAAAATAAAGCGTTTCTTACATTTACCGTTTCAATGCGAATAAGTTACTGATGGTAGATTGACTGTGATCTCGGCTACTCGTATGGATTCAAATCAGTAGCAGTCAGGGAGAGAGGATTGAGCTGACCAATCCGATCATGATCATAGCGGAATAGGTTGATGAGGAAAGGCCATTACTAATTATAAATGGCTCATCGCCACAGCGTTGCCCCAAGACAATATCAAGACTCTGGGCGAAAATTTGATACTCTACGTAATGCTTTCCCCTCCATGGTCTCATGCTTTTTCAGTGGAGTCAGAGGCCATGTCTGCCCCCAAGGAGGATATTCGCCGGGGTTCCGGGAGTCTTAGGCTGAATATGAATGCAGCCAGTAAAAAAGAGGCCGCGATCCAAAAAAGCAACTCATATCCGAAACGGGCGACCAACAGACCACCTACAATAGGAAGAATCGCGGAAACGATAGATAGCGCATTCAGCAATCCATAATAACTGGGCCGTTCAGCTTCAGAGGAAATCTCCAGAACATAGTTTGTAAAACCGATCCATTGCCCACTTTCTGAAAACCCGATCCCGACAAATATCACTGCATATAGATAGGTCATCATTGGCACTTGTCCCTGTAAAGAAAGAAAGTACACGGTTAATGCCAAAACCGGCAGCAAAAAAGTCCCCAATGCTGTACCAATCAACACCGAGCGGTTACCAACCCGGTCGCTTAATCGTCCAAAGATCAAGCTGCCAAGCATCATCCCGGAGGTCTGCAATAGCACATAGATACCGATAATCCCCGCCCCTGATATGATGATCTGCCGGCTATAAACCACATAGAAAGGAATGACCATGAAAGTAAAACTTACCAGAATCCGCACGATTGCTACCTTTTTGAATGCGTCATTCTTCCTGAATAGTGCAGGCATACTTTTTAGATAATCCTGGAAAGACCGTTTTTCTTGAACCACTTCTCCCGGTGGCTCCTTCAGCATCAGTAGAACTCCATAGTTGACAACCAGCACGATGAATGCTGCAAAAAAAACCATGGCATAATTCCTGGGGGGAGACAGATTGGGGTGACTAAGAATCATCCTGATTAGAAACCCAACCCCCAGTCCCATCAGACTCCCCAGTGCCTGCATGATCGAAAAAAGACTTCCCCGTCGTGTGGGGCGGACGGTTTTCGCGGTGATATCAATCCAAGCTAAGGCACTAACGCTTTCAAAGAGATTGAAAAGTAAGTAGAGGACAAAGAACAGGGCAAGAATTAATCCCGGATGCGAAGCACCCCAAAAATAAGTAATTGTTGCCATCAGCAACATCGAAAATCTTGACGCAAAGCTCGTTCGCAATAGGATGGGTTTTTTCAACGGTTCCCGCTCAAGATAATTAGCCGCAAACAACTGAGGTAGAAACCAGCCCGTGGACCGAGTTGCCGATACTAAACCGACCAGAACACTTGAAGCGGTCAATGAACTCACAAAGGCTGGCAAAACTGTCGAATAAGAGATGAAAGTCAGAGCAGTAACAAAGATAGTTCCTTCTGCGACAAGAAGCGGAAAGTTCGCACTTTCAAGCTCTGGGATATGTAAATTCTTTTCCATAGCTGACCCCTCTCTTATGCTTTCTGACGATGAAACTGCAACACTTCGTTTGATTTAGACAAAATCAGGCATAAAAATGATATCGTCCCTATCAAGCAGTATTTGCTGGTCGGTCGTGTATGAGAATCGGTTTGATATCCCAGTGAAGCACTCATATTCCTTCAGATTGAGAAAAATGGCATTACATTCAAACACTGGAATCAACACTTTTTAGATTAACACATCTTAGGAAATATATCCATCCTTTCTTGATTATTGCAAAAGAAGCGATCGCAACATGAAAGGTAGAGGGATGAAGCGTGTAACGCAACTGTAATCCCATGATGCTGCAGTGTAAATTGTCGATTCACTCCCCTCCTTGCCAAATTTACGCTGACTTGTGACTCCTTGGATATACCAGCTCGTGCGTTTTGAAATGCATCTGCATTTTCTGCTCGATAAGGATCTCCCATCCTCCTCTGGATACATATGACTCTGCTTGTGTGACTCCACGAACATGTAGGTAGCTTGTGCTAAACGCTAAATGAATCTCGAGATCTATTCACAACTCAAATATAATTGATGTGTGACTCATTTTGATACATGGAAGTATATTAATTTTCTAACATGCAGTGAGAGCCATCGACCATGCCTGCCAAATGTGTAGCATACGATTCTACGACATGTTGGCAGGGACTTCGCTGTTGCTAGGGAATTAGAAATATGTCCGATATATTGATTGTTTCGAAGCTATAAATGCACACCATTTATAAGCTAGTGGAATCTAGTATCTGTCCAATCATAACTGGGGAGGGATCTATGTGAATGTAAAAAGGATTACTAATCTGCAGGAAGTACTCAAAGGGAATAATATTGATGGGGCCTTATATGGAGTAAGTGGCAATATGTTTTATCTTTTAGATGACCCAAGTTTTACTTTCCAGCGGACGCCGGAAACCGGCGGGATTAATCCCACCTCGCAAGATTTTTTCAATAACAAAACTGATGCTGTATTATATGTACCGGCAGTTGGGGAACCCATTTTAATCGCAACCCATGATCGGACTGCCTCTTTTAAAAATACGTCCATTCAAAAATACCCCTGTTTTTATGATCGAATGCAAAGAGAATTGCATTCACATCTTAAGGGCAAAAAAATTGCAGTCGGGCTTTCTTGTCAAGCACATCTAGAGCAAATTGTACAGGAAGTTAATCCAGAAGTCACAACTGTACCGGGAGAGTCATATGTTGAATCGCTAAGAGCGATCAAAGATGAAAAAGAGATTCAAACCCTTAAAAATTTGGCAGAGTTTACTGATTATGCCATGGGGAAAATATTAGAAGAAATTAGAGAGGGCATGAGTCAATATGAAATCGGCGACGTGATTGCCCGAATCGGTAAAGAAAACGGCGCCACAGAATTACCATTTGATCCAAATGCACTGTTCACTAAAACAGGGGACCCTACTGCTCAAGAAAGAGGGCAATATAAACGATCATGGCCGCTTGTAGAGGGAACAGCCATTGCCTTTGACTTTGGATATGTGATGAATGGTTATTGTTCAGATTATGGCCGATCGTTTTATTTCGGGAAGGCTTCTGATCGAATTAAGGATGCATATAAAGCACTCCAGGCTGCTCAGGTTAAACTGATCAATACCATTAAGCCGGGGGACAAGATTAATAGCTATCTTAGTATTCTTCGCGATGAGCTTGGTCTGCATGGTTTTAGGGATAACTTGTTTGAACACTCGGAGAGAATTCCCATGGGCCACCAAATTGGCATCAATGTTCATGAACTGCCTTGGATTAATCGCTTTGCAGAAGCAGAATTTAGACCCGGTATGGTGATGTGTATAGAACCGAAAGTCTGGTTGCCCGGGGAGTGTTATTTAAGGGTTGAAGATATGGTATTAATAACTGAAACTGGTGCTGAATCTCTTACAAAATTTAGTCGCACACGTTTTGAATTGTAATCGCAAATTCGCATCAGAGCAAATTGGACCACTTCAAAGTACCAAATTAATATATCATCAATATGTTAACTAATAAATGATCATTGAGAACTCCTTATTCTAAGGAGTTCTCAATGATGCTAAAGAACAATATCTTAGATATCACTAAAATGCATGCGCTTTCTACTTCAAATCTTCATCATATCCACCATGTTGAATTAACAAGTTTAGATGAGTATAAGGATACTAATATGCTGTTTTATCTTGATGGTTGCAGTAGTGGATTCGCAGCTGAATAATCCTGGGGCTTCCTTAACAACTTTTAATGCTGGCCAAGCGCTGCCGAACTCGTATTAGATAACCCAAACAAAAGATATTGTGATTGTATCAGCAATCTGTAACAGCAAACACGCATGTAACTCCGAACTGGTATTCCTGTGAACGAATCTTCTTTGATGTGCATTCGTGAGCGAAATTTTATGTGGTCGCATCAATAATGATGCTATCTGATTTAACCCTTCTTCTCTTTAGTATGAAATATTTAAATTTCCAGTCAAAACGACGACTGCATCCCCTGTTAAGAGGCATCGACCTTTCTTATCTAGTGCAATATGGATTTCGCCTTGGCGAGCTGACGCTTGAAAAGCATACAGATGCTCCTTCTGTAAGAGGTCAGCCCAGTAAGGAGCTAAGATTGTATGGACAGTCCCGGTAACAGGATCTTCGTCGACTCCAAACCAAGGATTAAAATATCGGGAAACAATATCATACTCTTGATCGCCCTTCGCAGTCACTCCGACTCCAGTCAAAGTCGGTGCTACAATTAGCATTTGATTAAAATTGGGTTTCAACTGAATGACATCCTCTGCTTTAGGTAAATGTACAACATATTTCCCAGTGCGTTTACCCTTAAAAACAGTTATATATTCATCGACCCCCATGGCATCCAACAAGGGGGCCAGATCAGCAGGATCCACCTGTTCCGGTTGATCAGCGGGGAAATCCAGTGTAAATCGCGTTCCGTCGTAAACTGCAGTCAGAAGGCCACTTTTCGTTTGGAATCGGAGCATGGAGGAAGGGATTTCCAATTCCCGAAAAAGGACTGCCGCAGTCGCCAGCGTAGCATGCCCACAAAGTGGTACTTCATTTTTCGGAGTAAACCAGCGTAGGGGCAGATCTGAATTGATGGCTTTGATTGTATCATATGGTAAAATCACAAAAGCAGTTTCTGAGAGATTCATTTCAGAGGCAATCGCTTGCTGAGCCCAGTCAGGCAAAGGTTCCTGCATAAGGCATACGCCGGCTGGATTGCCAGAGAACGGAGACGATGTGAAGGCATCTACCTGATAGATGGGTAAAGAGATATCCGTTTTGGATCTCATGAACAACACCTCTGCTCTCATACCTATTGCCACGATCTTGAACAATGACGTGATATCCTGTACAGTCTCAAACTCATCCCCGACTCGATGAATGTTCCTGAAATATTGTGGCTTTTACAATGAAATCATCCGACCTCGGATTCGCATTATTTGCTTATTGTTTAATACGGGGAACGATACTGCATTCAATGACTATCGGGGCTTAAACACGAAACAGTTTGCGGCATTTGGGGTTCATCTTTGAAGAATTCAAGTATCGATAATGAGCCGTATCGATGCAGCCATAACACATTATCTTCCCAGTAACCCCACAATCCTGTATCATTGTTGCGCGTCCATAACATAATGTCCCATGCAAGTTTCTCCCAAAATCATCGTCAATTAATCCTACCTGATTACACGCACAAACAATAAATCTTCTCTCTCATCCTGTCTACCAGATTCGAAGTTTCAGAATCGATTTCTAGTCGTTTAGATCAAGGAGTCGTCCGGGATTGATGCTGCTTACCTTCCGAATTTCTTCGTCGGATAAACCCATATCCATGAGACAGGCGATAAACTCTCGCATACCCTCAACTGGATCTGGTAATGTATAGACACCAAAGTCAGTTCCGATAATAAAGTGATCCGCACCAAACTTCTGAATCTGCTCTGCAACCTTGGCGACCCCTCCTGAGGTTGTGCCTTGCAGCCCTTCATCCATCGCTCGGTATTCTTCTTCCACGTAGTAATGGGTTTTTGGTATCGGAGTCGTGTGTGTGTGGGAAGCCAGGAGTTTCTCAATATATGCACCCTCTGCAATGACTTTAGCTAGCTGCTGATCAGACATATTTTCCACCACAGCATTTGATACAAGCACTTTCTTAATGCCATAATGCCTAGCTAACTCAACTAATCTTAATGCCTCATCATTGCTAACATGTCCAGTCACGAGATAGATCTGTGGATTGGCAGCGATTATCTCTAAAATTTCTTCCAGTTCAGGAGTTGGGTTACCTTCCGGTATCCGAATGCAGCGTGACAACTCTTCCTCAGCAAATTTTGGATATTTCTCACGCAGCAAAATCCATTTCCCATCTTCAAACCGGCCTTCTTTTTCAGCTTGAAAGTAGGTGGAATGAGCACCAAAACTTACATATCGGGCTCCTGAACCATAGTATAATGCCGTCTTGACTGCTCTGGGATTCATCCCTCCATACACCGTGTTGAGAATAATCCCACCATGCGTCGAAAAATCTGGGACAACTTGATTGACAATCCATGAAGTACCAACGGACATGTTAAAAACATCCATGTAAACGATTGCGCGCATTCCCACATCTCGAGCCTTGACTGCACACCCGACAGGGTCGATGCTGCGAGGACTACTTACCAAGTGGGGGCCGGCGTGTACGTGGATGTCGATTGCTCCTTGTAGAAGCTCCTTGCTTTTGGCTTTTGATCGTACAAATCTCCAATCAGTCAGCATGTTTAATCCCCCTTCGAAATTCTTTAGCAATAAATTGCCCAACAATTGGATTTGGTTTTCTTAAGTTAATTTTTCAAACTAAATCTAAGAGGATCCCCGGATTAATTCTGCTTACTCTTCTGATCTCCTCGTCTGTGAGACCTACATCCATCAGGCAGGCGATAAACTCCCGCATCCCTTCAGCCGGGTTAGGCAACGTATAGACGCCAAAGTCGGTGGATATGATAAAGTGCTCTGCGCCAAATTCCCGAATTAACTCTGCAACTCTCGGTACTCCCACAGCCGTACCAGGTTGAGCTGGTGCTCGCCGCTTGCTCTCACTTCTGTATTCAGGCTCTACGTAGTAATGTGTTTTGGGTATAGTAGACGAATGTGTGGGTCCAAGCCATTTTTCGATATAGGCTCCAGTGGAAATGACTTTCGCCATTTCTTGACTAGACATGCCCCTTGTTGCACAATCAGAAATGACGACCTTCTTAATGCCAAACTCCTCGCTCAACTCACACAGCCGGATAGCTTCATCCTTCGATACATGTCCCGTAATCAAATAGACATGCGGGTGAGCCGCAATAACCTCCAAAATCTCTTTCAAGTCCTTATCCGGAGGACCGGCAGGGATCCTGATTGCCCTCGAAAGCTCTTCCTCTGCGAACTTTGGATATCTGTCTTTGAGCAATATATAGGTACCTTGTTCATATCGACCCTCATTCGATGCTTCCTGGTAAGTCGAGTGGGCACCAAAGCTTACAAATCTGGCGGGCTCTCCATAGTAAAGCGCAGTGTTAACAGCGCGGGCATTGAGGCCCCCGTAAACCGTGTTCAGGATGATTCCGCCATACGTTTTAAAGTCAGGAACGACATTGTTTACAAGCCAGGCCGTCCCTGTGGACATATTAAATACATCCATAAATACAATGGCCTCCATGCCCGCATCTCTCGCCTCAACCGCTGCCTCTACCGGGTCAACGCTCCTCGGGCTACTTACTAAATGCGGTCCTGCATGAACATGAATGTCAATTGCCCCTTTCAGTAATTCTTCACTTCGTTGCCGAGAACGAGACAGTCTCCAATCCAACAACCCCACCCCTTTCATAAATATAAACCATTGTGTTTACCCGTCTATACATTGACCTTGATGATAGTATTCCGATAAAAATCCTAGGCCACTGAAAACATATTCCACTCTGACTTGTCTTGTGATATCTCACTCTGCTCGATAATCACAATTGTATTTACCTCTTGACTAAACCATATACTGGAAAGGTTCAATTATTAGACGACATCCCAAAATGGTTGTTACCCAAACTCTCAAAGTATGGTTGCCCCTTGGTTTAATCATTCTGCCTATCATGTAAATATCCTACACCAGAAATTTCCGTCGAAACGGTCATAACTAGAGAATTACATAAACCTATTTCAGTATATACGAGCGAATTGAGATTTCTTTCCCCCGTACTCTCAAATCAACCATTTGTTTTCAGAATTACGACTGCTTTCATGCGTGACATATATCAACCAATTTTGATTAACTTATCTCCACATACAAACTCCCATTCATGACATTCACCTGATTCGAAATCCAGTAGTCAGATCGCACCGGCATGCCAGTTATATAGAATGTTGCTATTACACTAATGCTGACCGTGTTCTATCCACCATTTGTGGTTTACCTCATTCTCAACACAGGCGGATGGTCATCATATCTTGAAGTGATGTATGCCTCTTTTTCGCAGGATTTTATTTCTTGATACTGATTTTTTTGTTACATCGACAATCTTCGTTTCTCAGTTTTCTCAGCATACATATGCTCATCAGCCTTGTGCATAATCGCTTCTATCGACACGTCTGGATCGTCTTCTACTGCATAACCAATTGAAAAACTGATTTTTAAATGTGCATCCTGAATTTTGCTGTTGTGAATGTCAATTTGTTGTTTAATCCTATTTTTAGTTATCTCTGCACCCTCATGATTTGCATCCGTAAGGATTGCAACAAATTCATCGCCACCAATTCTAGCTACAATATCGGTCTCGCGGAAGCATTTCCTTAATATTTCCGCCATACTAATAATGAGTTTGTCTCCTTCTGCATGACCAAAATTATCATTCACATATTTTAACCGGTCAATATCAAACATGAACACAGTACAAGGGTTCGCTCGTTCTTGCTGATTAAGAATTTCGTTGATATAAGTCCGATTATAAAGGCCAGTCATGACATCGTGCGTGCTTGAATAGCGCTGCTCTTGCTCAGACTCGAGGATTTTCTCGTATTGCTCATTGTTTGAAAACACTAGCCCACAGATTTTTACGATTTCAATGGCAAAGTTCAAGTACTTCTCGATATATGCAGGGAACATAAACCCGCTGACATCAATAATCCCGAAAAGTTTTTCATGCCACTTAATTTTAATGCAGAATCGATTTCCCTCCTCATAAAATAGAAAATCTCGCGCTTCTTCCATTAGCAGCGCTTTGATATCTAGTGGAAAACTATCATTTTCATAGTCATTGTTCCAATACTTGAACGTTTGTGCACCGAACACCATCATGAAAATTTCTTTAACCTTCTCAATAGCATCTCGTTTGTTGGCATAAACTGCTATTCTGCCCATTAAATCAAAGATCGCTGCGTACTCAGCACATTGTGCTTCCATTTCCGATAATTTATCGCTATTTTGAGCACCATTTGCATGAAGTCTGCGTTGTGATACCGCCTTCTCGACCGCCAAGCGCATACACTCAAGCTCAATTGGGATCATGACATAAGTTAATTCCAGAAACTGCGATAATTCTATGATGTCTTTTTGTGCATCTGCATAGATACCAGAATCAAAGTAAACCAGCTCCCTGCAAAAATCGTGATAAAAATTAATCGCTGTTTCCCGATCAAAACCAGCCTCGGCGATCCTTGCTCGCCAGTTTTTCAACCAGCCCGAGCCAATGATATAACCCCCTTTAGCCAGGACATAGTTGATAAACGATTCACTTGCCAAGTGAGTAAAACAGTAATTTGCAGGATGTATTTCAAGGGCATCCCCTGGGGGAATCAAAGAAAGAATATCACAGCCCTTGCTGCATAGTACCACACCCTCACGGCCATTCTCAGTACATGCAGACAACAGTCTGGCTGTCTCCTGCTTATTGCTCTTGTTTAAACACATGGGAGGGAAAGGAATGACTGCAACATCATCAAATCCTATCGTTTCGCAAACACTGATGAATTCGGGAAAATAATTCTCGCAGACAAACAAATTCATCTTAGCCATCATCGTTTACCCGCATCAAAGGGTAAGTACCAAACTGAATCACAGCTTCGGATAGTTCCAGCAGCACACTTTCTGGAACTTGCCAAGGGATTTCTCCATGGTTGTCAGAAAGAATCAAACCACCTCCAAAGCCTGCCTTGGAAATGACGTTTTTTACCTCATCATTGACCTGCTTGAGGCTCCAGTTGACCATATCGACACCATTTAGATTGCCGAGTAAGCAAATTTTATTTTGGGCCGCCTTTTTAATTTCAACTAAATCGTCATCGGCACTGAAGCCAAGCACTGCGCTTCTCGTGTCAATGATATCGTTTATCACCGGCAACGCGATGCCGGAGGCCAGATGTGTCGCGATCGGCCCTTTGATTCTCTCAATTGTTTTCTTCGCGATTCTAAAGCCTGTGGCCAGATACTTGTCTCGTTCGATCATATTCGGTGATGCCAGCGGATCAAAAAAACAGATGGCAGTTGCACCAGCCTCAAGCTGTGCATTAGCCCACTCTACGCAAAACTCATGGTTGATTTGCATCAGCTGTTCAAACTCAGGCATGCGGAAATACATCAACTCCAAGTATTTTTCGAAGCCCATTTGCATCACTGGCAGGGAAAATGGGGACATGACAACACCAATAATCGGGGTTTCGCTCCCAACTGCTTTTTTCAACATCGCTGTGGCTGCCAGCACCCTATTTAGGCATACCGTATCTTTAATTCTTGGAATCTCAATTTTGGATATCTGCTCGAAGGATTTGATAAATGGCTCACCAGAGTTAGGTGGTCCATCATCAACATAAATGACTTCACCACCAAAGGCTTCCACCTCGATGGGTGCATAGAAAAAAGTGTAAATACAGTCGTTCCGATATTTGTCCCGCATTTTGAGCTGAGCCCTCACGACATGGTCTGGGTCTGTAAAATATGTTTTGATTGGAACGTTGATTTCCTTCGCCCCATAAAGGGATAATAGTAAAAATAGGGGTACTCGATCTGGTTCGGTATGACTAATCGCTGCCATTGTGCGTTCGAGAGAGTTCATATCATTCAACCCCCTTCATCAACTTGTCGATGGTCGTGATTATACTAGATGCGTTTTTCCCGTCAGCATCTGCACCAACTGTTTGCCAGAGATTTTTGTCGAGCCTGAACGGTGCACCACCAACAATTATTCTGGGAGCAACATCTTGGACAGCCAGTTGTTCTTTCACATGCATAATCTTTAGAGCTGAGGGGAGCATGAGCGTTGAAATAAGCAAGATCTCAATTCGGTTCTCTATTGTTTTCGAAACAAGATCTTCAACACTTAAGCCCTGACCGAAGTCCATGATTTCGAATCCCCCTGCTCTGAGGATTGAATAAACGATTCGCTTGCCTAAGGCGTGGTGGTCCATCAGCACTCCAATGGCCATTTTGGGAATATCTGTTCGCTTGATTTGGAATTTAGGTAAGTATTTATCAATCAATTCCTCACAAATCACACCGCTCATGTATACTTGAGATAAGGAAACCGTCCCATTTTCCCAACCAGTACCGATTCTTGCCAATGATTGAATGGTCAGTTGTTCCAGCAGATCAAAGTTTTTCTCGCTGGTATAAGACTTTTCAAATATTTCTGCTGCCTTCATTCGATTAATTTGGAGTAAAGCTCTTTCAAATTCAAACGCTAACAATTCAGTATTTTCCATCACTATTCAACCCCCATTCATGAACCTGGAAACACGAATCTTTTTTCTCCAAATAACCGGATGCAAGCATCCACCACTTCACCATCGAACTTTTCTCCTCGAAATGCCAATATTTCTTCAAGCGCAACATCGATACCTAACGCCGCCCTATATGGACGATGAGAAGTCATCGCTTCAACAACATCAGCTACTGCCAGTATTCTTGCTTCTATGATTATTTGATCTCCAACAAGCTTGTTCGGATAACCAGAACCATCCAACCGTTCATGATGCTGATGAATCATCTCGATAACCGAAATTGGGAAGTCAATTTCTTTCACAATATCATAACTCTGATCTACATGGGTTTGAAGAATTTGGTATTCAAGATTAGTTATTCTACCAGGCTTGTTTAGGATATCTGAAGCGATGTAGATCTTCCCAATGTCGTGAATCAATGCACCATCCGCAATGTTGTTTATGACTTCATCAACTAATCCCATTTCCTTTGCAATGGCACATGCCAGAGCCATTACTCTTTTTTGATGTCCAGCGGTATAAGCATCCCTCAATTCACCAATCCTGGATATGACATCGATTGTTTGCTTGAATCTTCTAGACAGGGTTTGATTACTCATTTCCAATTCTGCTTTATAACGGGATTCATTGGTAATGTCTTTGGCAAATACGGAAACACCAACTGTTTTCCCGTCAATAACTAGCGGTGAAAATGATACGATAAATTGCTTATCGCCAAAAATTGACGTATGGTCAATTGAAAACCTGCCTTCGCTGATTGCTTTCTTATAATACCCCTTCCACAAATCTCTCCGGCTAGAGTCTACCACCTCATCATGTGTCATTCCAGGCTTCAATGTGGTATTCCGGTGTTTCTTTAAATAATTCGCAAAAGCTGCGTTGAATAGCACCAACTCAAAATTTTCCGAATCTACCACCCAGATCCAATCATCTGTACTTTCAATGAGAGCATTATACCGCTCAGTTTCCAATCTGATTGCCCATTGGGCCTTTCGTTGCTCTGTGATGTCATGTGTTTGAATTAAATGAACTTTTCGGTTTTTCATGTCAAAGACACTCGCCCGGATCTCTACAGGGAACACAGTGCCATCCTTCTTTTTGTGATACCGAAGCGGAATTTCATGATATCCTTCTTTCAACAAATGCGTCGCTATTAATGTTTGTTCCGCCTCCGCCGACAAATCAGTGTTTTTTAATCTCAGAAGCTCATCATGTGAATACCCATAAATAAGACAGGCTGCATTATTAGCTTCGAGAATCGCCCCTGTTCCCGGGTCGACAAGGAATAGAGAATCAAATCCGATTTCATAGATACTACGAAATTTTTCCTCGCTTTCTTGTAGAGCAACTTCAGATTTCTTGCGTTCGGTTATATCCATGAAAGTAACAAGGCTTGCCCACGGTTTACCCTGCTTGTCTTGAACTGGAGTGCCAAATACTTC
The DNA here is from genome assembly GCA_964600665.1 of uncultured Candidatus Sumerlaeota bacterium. GTDB lineage: Bacteria > Bacillota > SLNR01 > SLNR01 > SLNR01 > CAZRKC01. The sequence goes on along the minus strand of CAZRKC010000004.1, from coordinate 9,418 downwards.
TAATAGTATTCTTGTTCCATCCGGGTGTTCAACAACCATGTCGTCTATGTGAGCACTAACGCCTTTCATTCCCAATGTGATAGGCATCTCGGCGGTGGGATAATGCTCTTGAGTATCTCCTTTATACGCACCATAAACTTCGGAAAGATTATGCTCGTTCGCTTCAGGAATTACACCGCTACCCAATAGGGTTTTCCCCATTTCATTTATGACCAATGGTTTCCCGTCTGCGGCATCGACCATGAATACACCAACCGGAAGAAGTTTAAGTAATGAAGCGAAGAGATCGTTCTGCTTTCTAATATCCTCCTCTGCTAATCTTTTCTCAGTTAAATCAAGGAAAACAACAATGCCGGCTTTGATATTATTATGAGAATCTTTTATCGGCACAGCATTTGCAAGTATGTACCGGTCTTCAGAATTATCTCTCCTGATTATGAATTCTCCATTACACGTTTCACCGTAAAGAATCGCTCTCGACAATGGAAATTCATCTTCGTCTAATGGCGTACCATCAGTATGAAACATTTTCCATACAGTGGTATAGGTGTTAATATTGATGTCTTTGAAAAGCTCCTCCTCAGATTTATCTGAAATCCTTAGGCCAGCATTGTTGACATATCGCAGCTTTCCATCCGGAGCATCTGCGATCGCGATTCCGGCTTGACTGCTGTCAAGTGCTGCCAATAAAATCGTTTCGGATTCCAATAAAGCTTCTTCTGCGAGCTTGCGGTCGGTAATATCCAATGCAGCGACCTGGATACCAATAACCTCCCCTTGCAGATTTTTAACACTTGTAAGAATGCTGGAAAACCATTTTGGCCCCGTATTTAACACAACAAAATCTTCAAATTTCTGGGGTTGATCATCTAATACGGTTTTTTCAAAACGCGCTGAAAGCATCGCTCCCATTTCTTCCGGGAAAAGTTCTGTCACTGATTTACCAATATAGTCTTCGGCACTTCCGCCAAGATTTTCAAGGGCCTTTTGATTATATGATAGGACAATCCCATCTTTTGAATAATATCCAATTCCAATGCCGGAGTATTCAAATAAATAACGATAGCGCTCTTCACTTTCTTTTAATGCTTTCTCAGCCTTTCGCTGATTGGTGATGTCCTGCAGGATACAGTGAGTCTGCTTAAATTCGTTGTCCGCACTATAACCAACCTTCCCATCGAATGAGATAAACACCCGCTGACCATCTTTTCGCAACATCTCAAACTCACTATAGATGTATCCTTGTTCTTTAAATATGGGAAAGCGTTGGCGAAACCCGTCAACGTATTCAGGACAAAGGAAATCACCGAACCATTTACCGATTACTTCCTCTTTGCTATAGCCTAATGTATCAAGCCATTTCTGATTAACTTCAATAAAACAGCCATCAAAATCTAGCGACTGATACCCTAGGGGGGCATTGTTGAAGAGAAGTTGAAATCTCTCCTCGTTCTGCTTGATTTCATGCTCAATCTTTTTACGTTCTGTAATGTCCTGAGCTGCTCCTCGGAGAGAAACAATATTGCCTGCCGCATCTTCAATTGCCTCACCCCGTACCCACATCCACCCGCTGGATCCATCTTTAGTTACGGTTTTTAGTTCGAGCTCATAAGGAATCCCCAATCTGCTCGTGCGGTCAAGCGCTTTCGATAATACTTCCCAACTTTCCGGTGAGAATAGCTTCATATGCTCAGTGTAAGGTGGAGGTGGAATGGTGGGATCAAATCCATACATTCTATATAGCTCTTCAGACCATACAACTTGATTAGTCGCCAAATCCAATCTCCATGTCCCTACATGGGCAATTCGTTGGGATTCCAGTAAATTGTCAATATGCTGCTTGAGCTGAACCTGATTCTCCAAAAGGATTATCTCGTTTTTCCTGATAACTTCATTTAGTTCAAGCTGTTCAAATTTCTCATCAGTCACCTGAATAATCATCTGGATTATATCTAATAGGAATTTCATCGCAACTTCAGCTTTTTCTTTTGAAACCACCGGAACTTTCCCGAGAGCTTCAAGATAGGAATTTTCATCAAACCCATAAACTTTGGCTTGCCTTTTGAAAAAGGGTAGATCAGGATTTTCAAAGAAGAATTGACCTGAATACAGGTTAGCAATATGCTCACCACTTATTATTATCGGCATCTGTACATCAATTAACCCATTAAGACACCGATAGAAATTAAATTGTTTATTCTCACTCGTTTGGTTAGCTAATTCGGTATCGCTGATAGTGCAGTTCATGGAAGTTTCGGGATTAACTCGATGAAAATCAGTGCAAATTTGTCTCCATCCCGATCGAAACAAGATATTTCCATCAAGATCTAAAATTGCAGTGACAAAACCTGTTGATTGATAGAAACCCTCAAGCAAAGTATTTGTTTTCTCAGAATCAAAGTAATCTAAAATTTCTGATCTCATCTGTTAACCTCCTTCACGGTTTTTACGGTTTGATAAATTAAATAAAAACCGAGACTCACAACCCTTTCTGTTACAATGTTTTTATCACAAAACACCATATCCCCAGAAAATGAGCGGATTCTCGTGCAAAAGATGAGAAAATGTGATGACCTCTTGTAGCTTCTCTCATTCATCGGTCGCTTCGGTAAGGGTCGTCAGAAGTTCCGGAGATTTTGTGGCGATATGACGACCACTATTTAATTCTCGATTAGCCACAACTCCCAGTATCAACAATATCAGGTCTATTTTGTGTGCAGCAACATGGTAAGTTTCAGACTTTCATCCAATCCGTTCGGTCTTCGATATGATGCTTACGTCTAGGGTGATACTTCTTGCAATGGTCTCCAAAACGTTCCATATTTGTTTTGAATCAGGGAATCACATTAAATTCCGCTTCGATATTAAATCAGCAATCTAAAATCAAAGCAAATAGTTATTTAATAATCCCCATGCCCTTGAAGCTGGTTAGAAATTTTGCTATTCGAATATTTTGTTCCACTCCATAGTTCAACCTTCAAATTATAATCAACATTTTATAATAGATTAATTTTCTGTGAGCAGGTCAAAACTTTCTTGTCAAAATTCTAAAGAGTGGTAATCCTATGAATCACGAAATCGTTGTCATTAAATATTTCACTTTTCTTTATTTTTACCTCTATTTTGCGGCAATTATCTGACAATGCAGGTTGGATTTCACCATTCGTGATCCTAGGAAAGGCAACTGACAAAATAAGTCAGCTGCCCTAACAAAACTTCATTTTATAATTAATTCATAATAAAACCCTATAAGTTATTCTGAAACCAAATCATGATTCCATCACTGATGACTGAAGAACCGCCGAACAGACCAATCGCTTGAACATTTTCGTCTTCTACATAGTCTTGAACGACCAGGTTAGGTGTAGCGCCAGGACCGTAAACCAACAGAACTCCCGTCCCGAGTTTCGCTGCCAAAACTGCCCCCGTGATGGCATCCGGAAAATTCGTTCCCGTTGCAATAAAGTAAAAGGGTTGAGTTAGTGAATAATAATCCGCTAAAGCAACTGCTGTGCTGTAACGATTACTACCCGCAATTCGCTCAACAGAAGCCTGCAATGCCAGAGCATCTGCAACTGATCCACTAATAACACTTGTACCGCCAGCAATAATCAGGTGATCAAGCTGCAGGTTCGTTATGGCTGTACTGGTGGTTGCGGGCAAAGCATTTTCTGTTACCAGCAAAATTGGTTGTCGATTTTGCGCGGCATAAGCAGCAGCAGCCAAAGCATCGGGGAAATTAGTGCCGACAGCAATCACTGCTGAGTTTGCAATACTGCCGATGTTTGCCATCTTCTCTGCGATGAGAGCGGCTGTATTGTAACGATTAGTCCCAGCTATCCGCTCCACCAACAGACCAAGATTAACCAGACCGGATTCAACTGTAGAAGAAATCGCCGCATTACCGCCCAAAATAACTACCTTTTCAGCGCCCAGACGTTGGATTTCGTCCAAGGTTACTGTACCGATCTGTTGGGTTGCGCTAAGCAGAATCGGTGCATCCAGCATATAAGCTAGCGGGACACCCGCCAAGGCATCGGCATACTCATCGCTACGCGCCAATACAACAGTTTGAGCACCATATGGCCATCCTTTCTTACTGATTTCGACAGCCGTCAGGTAACGATTGGCACCATAAACCCGTACAGTTTTCTTGGCACTGAACTCACCAGTTTTAATCTGTTTCGAGAGTATTTGTTGACCATCCGTAATAAATCCACCATCAATTTTAATGCGGTTGGCATTCCCGGCAATTGGGATAGCGAAGTGAATGATTAGACGTTGATCATCTATTATGAGGGTATCAGCAGTCGTTAGTTTTGCGAAGGAATAACCATTCGATGCAAAAAAAATGTGATTGCGCAGATTGTCTTCCACGATATCAGTTGCTGATATGGAGCGACTGAAAACCAAATCGATACGATCGATGTCCATTGCTTCAACCCGATCGAAGTAAAGCACTTCAGAAATCATTCTAGGGTAAATATCTGTTGTCGTAGCAGTACCAGCCGCGTTTCTGATGATATAAGGTGTATCCCAGATTCCAGGAAGAAGTGGATTCTCTTCAGCCAGGGGATATCTGGTGCCATAATTGCTGTAAAAGTTTCCAGCCTGCTCACTTTCATCAAACCATACATTGGTTTGCACTTCGTCTAATAAATCTCCCACCTTTATGAAGTGATTCCCCCATATCTGATTATCCTCAGCAAAACCTACTTGAGAGAAATAGTTTAGGTCGATCGCTTTTCCCCAGATATTTTGAAAAACATTATCGTGAATTTGCCAGTCACGGTTACCAAGTCCGGTCAACCCTGAGTTTATGATATTGAAGAATGTATTATCCTCGACTATCTGCCCGAGGGGGTCTCCATCCCCGGGCATGATATCCAGTCCGTAGACATATTCTTCAATACGGTTTTGCGTAAATTGAACTCCATCTGCAGCGATAAGGACCGCGCTGTAGCCGCCGTGGAACAAATTATTGTGTATTACAGCATTGTCCGTCCAAACCATCAGGGCGCGCATCCAGCCACCCAACCAGTAAAACTCGCTATTCTCTACCAACAGAGTCGATCCTGGGTAGGCGTTGATTACCTGACCAAAACCGGACAAAGAACTGTTGCGAATGACCAGATGGCCTGTGTCTTCAATGTTCATAAATTCAGCGTTGGTTTCAGGTGGGAAAATTAGCTGTGCGTTTTCAATAATCAGAGATGCGTGATCTTCGACTGTTATGTAGCTGTCCACATTGAAGGATGCATTGCGTAGTGTCAGAGTGGCGCCATTGCAAACAGTTAACTGCTGAAAGTGAATATTCGCATTGGTATCCCAGACTGTATTCGTATTTATGGTGAGGCGGTCTGTCGAGGGTGGTGGTGGCAGAGTGCCCGATGGCAAGACATCGATTGGGCTGATAACTGGTGGGCTGGTCCTAGGAGCAAGATCTTGGGCATTGTTGGGAACTAGAAAGGGCAGTCCAGACAAATGCTGGGACCAGAAATTATTTTGCCATGTATTATTCCCATTATCAAAACTATCGGTATCATTGCTATTGAACCAATTGTCTCGAAGCACATTGGTAGAAGAACTATCGATGAGCAAACCTATACTATTATCTGCAATCAGGTTATTGATAATCTGGTTAAAGTCAGAGTCGTAATAAATGCCAATGCCGGTATTCCTGCAATTTTCGATAGTATTCGCTTGGATATTGTTAGATGACGAAGCACCCGTAAGGCGAATCCCCCATTGCTCATGATCTGAAATTTGATTGTTAATAATCTGATTGAAATTCGAGCGGAATACATTGATGCCTGCCGATAGACTGGGAGTTGCAGAACCCGAAATGCCATTATTGCGAATCACATTGTAGTGGGCTGATGAAAGTAGAATCGGAGAGCCGAAGTTGGTGATTTCGTTGTTGGCGATCAAATTGGACCAAGACTGGCCCATACGAATCGCCGTTCAGGCAGGGCCTTCTGGCCAACTAGTGATGCGGTTATTAGTAATAGTGTTTTCGTGGGAGCGAATCAAAGCAACACCGAGTGGATGGCGAGCGATAACATCATTGTCATTGAAGACAATTGAATGACATAAATCCAATGTCAGGGGAGCATGAGCATCAATGTAATTGCCTTCTATAGACCATTCATTGCAGTTTTCCAAACTGAAAGCAATGTCAATGACCCTGCAGTTTTGGAAAGTCACATGTGTCGCATTCTGGGCATTTATTGCATAGTATGTGTACTCACTGTCACCCACCTTGGACCCGGACAATGTAAAACCCTCAACACGGACATGAGAAACATTGTAAATGCGTATACAACTATCGAGCCTATTGGCATTGATAATCGTAGTTTGCGGGTCAGCGCCCGATAAGGTGATGCTTTTTTCAATCAACACATTTTCAATATACTCACCGCATGCTACATGAATCGTACCCCCGGAATCTGCAACATCAATAGCAGCTTGGATGGATGAAAAATGAGTAAGACCCCATCCAGGGGTGCTACTGTTGTATGCCAAGTCAACCCAATATTCCAATGTGGCGGCAGCCAATGGTTCTGGTGCCGGTGAACTCAGAAATAAAAAGACTAACACCAATAGAGCAGCAATTATTTTACTTCGGAACTTGTCCATCATGATCCCCTCCCTTTTCGACGAATGGGGAATGGTCAAGTCAGGCGCTCTCCAGGTGCTTCGCCACATTTTGCATTTGAAACAATCATTGGATCGGATGTCAGCATCCTGAATCTTCCTGAGAAGATCGTTCCTACATTCCAGTTCTGCACGATTTGTGCAAACCCTTTTTCACGCAGTCGTTGAAAAATTTTGAGAAAAGAATTCCTGAAGAGATTTGTCGTTGAGGTTATTATTGGTATTTATGCAAAAGACCGATAGAATTTTATCATCGGCTCAACTCGACCTGAAAGTCGTGTTAGGAATTGTGGGTTCGAGTATTTGTAATGCTATATCCGCCTTTGTGATTTTCCCCGACTAAGTACAGGACGTATTCTCCCGGTTGGTCGATGGTAAATGAAAATTCTGAAGAGGGGATATCCTCAGCGATGTAGATGATCTTATCTCGATCATCTTCAGGGGTCAAATATATGGTAAGGGATCCACTTCTCGTCTCAACATGAACATGAAAATCAATCAGCTCTCCTGTCGCAACCGGATAAAAATCCCCAAATTTTTTACCGTTGAAGTTTTCATAGCTTAGCGCAAGTTGTACCGGATTGGATACCTCGCCAACAGGTTTTGTTACACTATATCCACTACTACCTGAACACCCTGACAATAAGAGCATGAATACAGTCACCAATACCAGCATTTTCTTAATCATGATTCCAATTACACCTCTCTCATAGCGTAATCATTAAGATGTTTCATTCTACATTCTCACGGGAAATGCCTACTCTGCTTACATGGCTTGAGTTACATACAGATTCATCGTCACAAATAATTCAACCCAAATTCGTTGCTATAGATGGCCCGACATTTCATATCCGAATATACTTCAACATCATTGATTTTTATGATATGACAAATTTTTATATTGAGGTATATACGATATTCAGAGCACCCCAAGTTTAGCATATGCCTCAGCCAGTGAAGTGGTTTTATAATCTGACATTATGGTTTTACTGCTATTCAAACAAATGGCTAGCCCTGTAGTAAATTTAGTTGAGAACGGGGTAGATAAAGTGCTAAAATGTAAGAGAAACTATCTCATATCTTCATTAGCACTGCAGAAGCACAGAACCTTAAATTACGGTGAATTTCTAAAGGGGGTTTTCATCAATTATGCAAGACAATATTCTGGAATTAGCGATGAAATTCATTGAAATAAAATCAGACGAAAATCATCCTGACAAATTTGATCATGTTTTAGATATTGCAAAACAACAGCTTAAAGATTTTACCATCGACGAGTTTGTCAGCAATGGTTACAAAAGTATCTTGGCCTACAATACAAAAACCAGACCGGATAAATTTAAAATCATTTTAAATGGCCATCTGGATGTCATACCCGGTAAAGACGAACAGTATAACCCCAAAATTGACGGGGATCAGCTTTATGGAGTAGGATCAATGGACATGAAGTCTAATGTCGCATGTTTGATTCAAGCTTTCAATGACATGGCTAACCAAGTTGATTATCCACTGGGCCTTCAATTGGTAACCGATGAACAAATTGGTGGTTTTGACGGAACAAAATATCAAATAGATCAAGGGGTCAGAGCTGATTTTGTTCTGTCCGGTGAAGCATCAAATTTTGATATCGTTTACAAAGCAAAAGGTGTGGCTTGGCTCAAAATAACTGCTTTTGGGCAATCTGCACATGGAGCTTATCCTTGGCGAGGTGATAATGCCATTCTCAAAATGGCTGAATTCATCAGAATCCTAAGCAACACCTTCCCAAATCCCCATGAAGAACAATGGGTCAGCACCATCAATCTCAGTATTATTGAGACAACCAATACTGCTTTTAATAAAACACCTGATAATTGTTCAATCATACTCGATGTCCGTTTCATACCGGAAGAAGCAAATGTTATTATTGAGAAAATAAAATCCATCTTACCAGCAGGGATGAACTTGGAGATAATTGTAAACGAACCCGCGTTGAATACGGACAAAAACTCGGAATTTGTATCGATTTTAAAGCAATCGAGTGAAAGAGTTTTGAAAAAAGATATTATCCTGCGTGGGGCACAAGGCTCCTCAGATGCAAGACACTATGTCCATGTGAATTGTCCTGGCGTTGAGTTTGGTCCGGTGGGTGGTAATATCGCAAGTGATAACGAATGGGTGAGTATCTCTAGTTTGACTGAATATTACATGATTCTCATTGATTTCCTCTCTGCGGTCGTGAATATCAAGGATGTCGAATAAGCGTGCAAGATCAAATAGTCGTATGCATGTAAAACTCAACACAGCAGCATTGAGTTCATACATTTCTAAATCGATAAGAACGATGCTTGGACCACTTTTGCATGCAATATAGATTATCGAATCCGTAATAACCATCAGATCCATTGGCATAGCTTATAATGCAAATGATTTCATCGAATTTTCAACTTGATCGTATGTTTTCTTAGATGTATTGCTCAACCGATCCCGTTTTCTGAATTGCAGATTTTCATCTTTGACCCGGTTTTTAATGTACTATCCAAAATCGGACTCAATATTTGTTCAAGCTTTCAAACTGCTGATCCTTATCAAGTAATTATAATCTGAATGCATTCTACCGCATCAGATTATTTTCTTTTTCAAAGGGATTGAACCCCTGAGAACCTTGCTCAATATTCCTGAGAATCACCGACGTAACCCACCATCTTGTCATTATTCACAAGTCATGCTAGTGTCAAGCATTGTTCGCAAAATCCATCAAGCTACTCCTTTGGGGTAACGG
>CAZRKC010000003.1:0-145569 GCA_964600665.1 uncultured Candidatus Sumerlaeota bacterium | reverse complement strand
TAATTCCCTGGCCACCAAATCCTGCTAACTGGAATTCCATCATCATTTAGCCACCCCCTCAGGAGTTAGTATTTCACCGAGTGGATAGTAAGCAACGATTTCTTCTTCCACTCTCTTCAAAGATTCAACAGGGCTAAGTCCCCAGTTGGTCGGGCAAGTTGATAACAGTTCAACGAAAGTGAAGCCTTTGCCTTCCATCTGATACTTGATTGCCTTTTTGATGTAATTCTTTGACTTTGCGATATTAGCCGGGCTGGTCAACGCACCACGGGCGACATAATATGCGCCGGGAATTTGAGCAATCAGTTCGGCTTCACGAATCGGTAGTCCGTCGCGGACAGCATCTCGTCCATCTTGTGTAGTCGTTGTCCTCTGCCCGATCATCGTCGTGGGGGACTTCTGTCCTCCGGTCATAGCAAAAACACCGTTTGCAACCATAAATGTCGTGAATTTTTCTGCTCGTCCTGCTGCATGGATAATTTCTGCAGCACCGATAGCAGAACAGTCACCGTCACCCTGATAAGTGAACACGAACTTGTCGGGATTAGCCGCTTTAACGCCGGTAGCTGTTGCAGGAGCACGGCCGTGAGCACCACCGACGACATCGATGTCAAAATAACTCAGGAATGAGCAGCCGATACCGGATATACCTATGGTTTTTTCTCGCAAACCCATTTCGTCAATGACTTCGGCGATGAGTTTATGAGCAATACCATGGGTGCAACCCGGGCAGTAATGCATCGGGATATTCATTAAAGATTTAGCTCTTTCATATACCTTTTCCATTAATAAAGCACCTCCTTGCCTGTGCCTAACTTTTCGATCATTGCTGCAACTTCATCAACGGTAGGCATGGTGCTGCCGTAAGTGCCTTCAAAGTAAACCGGCACACGACCATTGATCGCCATCTTCACATCATCAGCCATTTGGCCAGCATTTGCTTCAACCACTAAGATACCTTTAACACTGTCTGGTATCTTATCATACGCTTTCTGTGGAAACGGCCATGCAGTGATGGGACGGACAAAACCAATCTTCTTACCTGTTTTTTCTCGGATTCTCTTAACTGCAGTTGCAGCGATTCGGCCAACAGTACCAAATCCAGTGACGATATATTCAGCGCCTTCCAGATTTTCGTCAACCCATCTCTGCTCTTCAGCTTCGATCTTCTTGTATTTTTCTTTATTCAGGTATTCGAATTTTTCTTCAGATACACCGGAGCTGACCATATTCCGAGGTCGGCCCGCAGGACCACTAACGGCCCAAGCATGCTTCGGTAATGCAGCCAGATCGACAGGATCTTTCAGTGTTAATGGTTCCATAACCTGCCCAATCAGGCCGTCTGCATAAATGTAAACAGGATTTCGCCATTTGTCAGCCAGGTCGAAAGCTAGATGCATCAAGTCAGCAGCTTCCTGTACGGAAGATGGAGCTAAAACGATGCAACGATAACCACCATGTCCGCCACCTTTAGTAGCTTGACGATAGCTGGACTGTGTTGGCTGCAGGCCGCCGATACCAGGACCACGGCGAGACATATCCACGATTACGCATGGCACTTCAGCAGCAGCGATATAGGAAATACCTTCAGATTTCAAGCTGATTCCACAGCTGGAGGATGAAGTCATGCAACGAACGCCACAGGCAGCTGCACCGTAAACCATATTGATCGCAGCGAGTTCGCTTTCAGACTGCACAAATACGCCACCAACTTCAGGTAACCGTTTGGACAGATATTCTGGTACTTCGTTTTGCGGAGTAATAGGATAACCAAAGAAGTAACGACACCCTGCTAAAACAGCAGATTCAGCAACGGCTTCGTTCCCCTTCATGAGAACTTTTTTTCCTGCCATCTCGTTAATCTCTCCCTTCTTTATCAGTTTGAATTACTTGTACACTTCGATACAACTGTCTGGACACATTCGTGCACAAAAAGCACAACCAATGCATTTTGCTTCGTCAATACACTCTGCTGGGTGATAACCTGCGGCATTGATCTTCTTTGCCAGCGCAAGGATCTTGACCGGGCATGCAGATACGCAGAGTTCGCATCCTTTGCATCTTTCCTCGTTAATTACGGGTTTCGGCATTTTTATCCTCCTTTCTCAATGTGTGCTGACCGAACCGAAATCTGCCTTTCTCTATTTGTAATTCATCCAGTAGTCTCGTTTTTCAGCAGCTTTGTATCTTCCGCCCTTGTTGCCAGTTCGCATCACGCCATCATAACCGCCGGCTAACCAGGCGGGCACCATAAACAAGTCCATTTTGAATATCGGCATATCAAAATCGCCGGGTTTGACCTGCTCAGCCAATCCATCTGTCATCGTTGTAAACCGGATGGGTATATCCAGAGATTTACTGACTTTTCGAATCAACGCTTCGCCCTCTTTGATATCCTCGAGTGTGGTTTCAATTCCCAAATTTGTATTGTTAATGAAACTAGTTGTTTTCATACGTGACACTCTTTCTATTTCGCTAATGATGTACTTTATTCCTTCTTCAGTGCTGGTGAATGGACGCTTCGTATTGATTACAAAGTTAAACTCATAACTACCTTCATCTAAGACTGGTCGGTATTGTCCGAGGGCAATGGCACCCAACTTGTCCCCACCGACATCCAAGATTACCTTCTTTGTTCCTGAATCCTGCAGTGATCGTAACACACCAGCCGGCACCGCCGGGCTATCAGAACCCATTGGTGGTGCGACTACTTCGATTCCCTGTTCTTCTAATTCTGCACGGGCTTCCCGGGATCGGAAATAGGGTGTAACCACATCCATGTCCGAGAATATCACATGCTGCCCACTCTGTGCCAAAGCCAGGGCGTAATTAATCGCAATCTCCGTTTTACCGCTCCCGAAAGCACCAATAAATATTTCGACACGCCGATCTGAAAACATGAACATCATCCTCTCTTTAGATATGGATAGGCAGATCTGTCACGAGTCCATCTATCCAGTGGGTCCCAAAATAAACTGAAAATTCCGATATCGCTTTCCTGTTTTAACGTGAAAAAAACTAACCCTATCGTCTAGCTGTTCCTCGAATATTTGGCTGAGGAGCACCGCGCCAATAAGACTGATTTTCTGTGCGACTCGCACATATCGATCTGGCCAATGCCTTTTCTATTGGAACCCAATATGTAAACTTCGATATTTGCATGCCCTAATCCTGCTGAGAGAGAAAAATAAATCTATTCTGACTATTCCACAACATCCCATCGTGAACATCGAGCTCCCCATCGCCCGATCACTTTGCCATCCATTTTCATCTCAACGATTTCGCATCGGTTAGGGCATCCTGAACAATCGAAACTCGATGCTGTGTATTCGATATCCACCAGATTAAATCCTCGGAAACGGGTGACATGCGTCCGTTGGATTTCCTCTTTGGCCAGTAAAGCTGACCCGATAGCCCCCATTACCGAGAAATACGGTGGCACAATGACTTCCATGCCCAACTCATGTTTAAACGCCTCTCGGATGCCAAGATTGGCTGCCACACCACCTTGAAAGACCAATGGTGAAGCGATCGTTTTGCCTTTTGCCACATTGTTTAGATAATTCCGAACCAGAGCATCGCATAAGCCTCGAAGTATGTCTTCAATCTTATAACCAAGCTGCTGCTTATGGATCATATCAGACTCGGCAAATACTGAACAGCGACCGGCGATTCGCACCGGATTTTGTGATTGCAATGCCATGCCTCCGAAATCTTCGATGGGAATCCCCAACCGTTCTGCTTGGTGGTCCAGGAAAGATCCAGTCCCCGCTGCACATACCGTATTCATGGCAAAGTCGGAAACAATCCCATTTTGTAATACGATGATTTTCGAATCCTGCCCACCGATTTCCAAAACCGTCCGTACATCCGGCACAACATGAAGTGCAGCCACTGCATGGGCGGTAATCTCATTTTTGACCACATCGGCCCCCACGACGGCTGCTGTCAAATATCGCGCGCTACCTGTGGTGCCGACTCCTCGAATGGAGATGTGGCCTTGTAGTGCACTTTCCAGTTCTTTTATTCCTTGCTGAACGACCTGTATCGGCTGGCCTTTGGTCCGCAGATACAGATCTTCCAGAATATTGCCGTCTTCATCGATGACCGCAAAATTGGTGCTGACTGAACCAACATCTATACCGAGGTAGCCGTCCATGCAACCGTTGCCCCCTTCTGATCTTTCTTCCTTTTTAGCAGATCCACAAATGCTTCTAACCGGGTCTGCATACCCGCTTTTCCAGTTTGTTCATCCAAAAAGAAAGTAAGCACCGGTATATTGAACTCCCGGCTGACCTTTGTTAGAATGCTCTTTGCGACGATTTCGGGAATGCAGGTGAAAGGTGCCAACTGGATTACCCCGTCATACCCGTTTTTCCCGAACAATACGGTATGGCCCACTGAATCCTGGCCATGTCCGCCAACCATTTCCGGCAAATAAGGCTTGGCTGCTTGACGAATATCTTTTTCCCCGGGCATGTGGATAATGTCGAGAATAGCGTTGGATTTTGTCCAGCCGGTGACAAACATGGACCGCTCGATGGTGGCCCCCATTTCTCCCAGACTTTCCTCAATCTCAAGATTTGAAGCCGGCTCTAACACCACGTAAATCTCGCCAACGATGCCGATTCGCACCACCTGGCGCTCCATATCTTGAGGAATGCATTTCATAGCATCCAAAGTCTCTTTTCGTAATACCTTCACATCTTTTGCCCGTTTTGCATCAAAGACTTTCTGCAACTGCTCTTTGTAAACTCGGGTCGTGCTCCCTTTGGTTATTTCACGTGCCCGGATTTGATGCGAGGCATATTCCAGATCATCCAACAATTTAACCTGCTGCCACATGAGATTGATATGCTTCATAATCTCCCAGATCGGTTTTCCATTGCTAATCCGGCCGATGCTCCTTAAGATTCCCGCTAGGTCACGACTGGGTGGTTCAAATATGATCATCTCAAAATCGTACCCAAGGTCCTTGAGTATCTTATTTTGCAACGGTGCATACTGACCTGCCCGGCAAGGGCCGACCCCGCCGGAAGTTATGATTGTCTCTGCACCCATTTCCAAACACTCGATCATCGTCCCCAAGACGATTTTAAAGGGAAGACAAGCAAACTCCGGTGCATGTTTGACCCCTAAATCTAAAGTCCGTTTGCTGGGACGAGGCGGCAGGATGACCTCATTGCCTAACCCTTCAAGCAATGTCTTGAATGGTATGGGGGTGTTCCCCATGTGTGGATAGGTAATCTTCATCCTGTTCCCTCCTTCGCCTGAGCATATCCACAAAAGCTTCAAGCCGGGTAATCAGGCCCGCCTCAGCTGAATGTTCATCGATCATCAAGGACATATACGGAATCTTCGAATTTCCCTTGAGTTCTAGCTCGATGTAGCGGTCCACCATGGAATCAGGCCCACAACCAAATGCACTGATGTGGATCATCCCGTCCACATTATTCTTTTCGATAAAATACATGGCTGCTTTCAATGCTTGATCGCTAAATGTCCAAAACATTTGTTTGGGCACCTTTTTCAGCTGGCGCTTCAACTCTTTTTCCGGTATCATGTCCGCGGTAATCAGCGATATATTCATACCTTTAAGTTTATCAATCAAATTCAAGTTTAGGAACTCATCGTAAATCTCATACGGATAGCCTAACAGTGCAATCCGTAATTGGTCGGGGTGGTGAGCAGGTGGAGAGATGGTCATACTTTTCCCTGAAGAAGCAATCGCCATTGCTTCTTCAGGGAAGAACCCTTGCTGGATCAATTTGCGGAATCGCGTTAAAGCGCCTCGCGCTCGGTTATAGGCCCGTAAGATCCGCCAGAAATTATTGGTAAAAAGACGTCCCAAACGGTAGCTGACTCGCCACAGTTCATAGCGGCTTTTCCTTAAATCAACGCGCGTGTCGATAATGGGCGGCAATCCTTCGATGGAGCTGCGCACCATGTCCGGCAGTCCCAGAAATTTTGGGCAGTATGTGGTTTCATTGTTCAAGTTCACTAAACGAGGGATAAAGAGATAATCCACTTTTTCTTTCAAGCTCACCACATGTCCGTGAAACAATTTGATTGGAATACAAGCATCAGTAATGGTTTCCTTGATCCCATCATTAAGGATTTCTTTATTGGTGGGATTTGACACCACAACCTGTGCCCCCACTTCCTTAAAGAAAGCTTCCCATGCGGGGAAATATGAAAAATAGGCCAATGTTCTGGGGATCCCGACTTTGATCATCTCTCTCCCCTCCTTTCTATCCAAACAACCCTGCCTGTTTATTAACTCGAGGATACCACAGGTTCATCATGGACTCAACGATAGCTTTCATAAGCAGGAGGGTGCAAACGTGCATAATTTGCAATAAGAACATAATTTGTCTCACTATCAATATTATACCAAGGAAACGCTCCTGAGAACCCCTCAGGAGCATAAAAAGTCGAATTTAACAGGAATTTAATGTTCCCGAGAAGCTACTTTTGATTGATTTTTGACAAAGCCCCCACCGCTTCACGGCATGCTTTAAAGAGGAATCCTTTATCGCCACCCAAAGCAAGGAACTGAATCCCTTTGGATGCCCAATATGCCGCCTCATCCACAGATCGTACGAACATACCGACATACAATCCCGCAGCTTTGGTGATTTCCACGATCTGATGGATAGCCGCTTGGACCTCTGGCTGATCGATCAATCCTGGGAACCCCATCGATTGGGAAAGATCGGTCGGTCCGATAAAGATCATATCCACAAGAGGGGCTTTTACCATCTCAGCTAAATTATCCAGACTTTCTTTTGTCTCACACTGGATGATTACTAAAGGCTCTTGGTTGGCGTACGGCAGATACTCGTCTCTGCCCATGATACCATAACGCGTGGCCCGTGTTCCCAGCGCCATCCCCCGAAATCCTTGGGGTGCATATTTTGCTGACTTTCCCGCATTGACCGCAGCTTGATAATCGTTGACTTGCGGGATGACGACGCCCATGGCACCACTGTCTAAGGCCCGCAGGATCAATGACGGATTGTTTTGAGTTACCCGGACCACTGGGACTGCACCTGCCAATTCTGCAGCTCGCATCAGATTTTCCGTGATCACCGTATCCAAAGGTCCATGTTCCATGTCCAAGATAACATAATCAAATCCAGCGTACCCTAGTAATTCAATGATCGATGCATCGGGTGTACCGGCAAAAGTGCCGAAAACACATTTCCCTTCTTCCATAGCAGTCCGTAGTTTATTTTTCAACGCCTTCCCCTCCTCTATTTCATCAGTTCTTTAGCTGATATCATAATATCTTCGACACTCGGGGTATAGAATTCCTCTAAGCAGGGACTAAAAGGGACCGGGACATCCGGTGCTGCCACACGTTTGATGGGGGCTTTCAGAAACGCAAAGGCATGTTCTGCTGCATCTGCAGCAACCTGTGCACCAAACCCACCTGTACGAACCGCTTCATGGATCACCAGCAGGCGCCCTGTTTTCCTAACCGAACTCAAGACCGTATCCATATCATAGGGTTTAATCGTTCTCAGATCCACTACTTCACATTGGATGCCTTCCGTCCCGAGTTGTTCAGCTGCCGCCATTGCGCGATGCATCATCCAAGAGTAACTGACCATGGTAATGTCTTCGCCTTCCCGTCTGACTTCTGCTTTCCCCAAAGGAATGATCGTATCCGCTCCCCAGGTATCCCCTTCCATCGGGTACAGCATTTTATGTTCAATGAAAATTACCGGATTATCATCACGGATAGCTGCTTTCAACAATCCTTTTGCATCCCGGGGTGTAGCCGGCATGACCACTTTTAAACCCGGAATATGGGCAAACCAGGCTTCCAGGCTTTGGGAGTGTTGTGCCCCCTGATGCCGACCAACGCCACACTGAGTTCTGATAACCATGGGCAGACACAATCTCCCGCCAAACATGTACGGCATCTTCGCTGCTTGATTCACGATCTGATCCATGCAAACCGCCATAAAGTCCTGATACATGATTTCGACGACTGGACGCAGGCCGGCAGCAGCTGCTCCGGTAGCCAGCCCGATTATGGCAGATTCAGATATGGGCATGTCTTTGACTCGTTGCTCTCCAAATATATCCATCAAACCTTTGGTGACCCCATAGATTCCACCCGTAAACCCGACTTCCTCGCCCGCCAGAAACACGCGGGAATCTCGCTCCATCTCTTCCCTTAAAGCTGCATTCAACGCTTCAACAAATGTCATTTTGCCACCTCCTGACATTCACCATAGACATGTTTTAATGCATCGCCTGGCTCCGGCCAAGGGCTGGAACGAGCAAATTCAACAGCTTCCTGAATCTCGTCTCGAACTTCCCGTTCGGCAATGTCCATATCCTGCGTGGATGCCCATCCCTTTTCGTGCATATCATGAGCAAGTCGAAGGATGGGATCCATCGTATCCCACTTTTCCAGATCGCTCCGCGGTCGATAGCGTTGTTCATCTTCAGATGTGTGACCGGTCTTCCGGTATGTCTTACATTCGACAAACAGCGGCCCCTCACCGGATCGGACCGTCTTCACCATGTCTTCAGCCGCTGCATACACCTCCAACGCATCATTTCCATTGATGATTCGGGCTGGAATCCGATATGCCGGTGCCCGTTCGGCAATGTCCTGAATGGTTTGATGTTCATCCTGGCTCATGGACATGCCATAGTGGTTATTTTCACACACGAAAATTACCGGCAATTTCCATATGGCAGCCAAATTTAAAGCTTCATGGAATGTGCCCTGATTAGTCGCACCGTCTCCAAAGTAGCAAACTGCGACTTGGTCAGTTCCGTTGTATCGGGCTGCAAATGCAGCACCATTGGCCAAGGGGAATCCACCACCGACGATGCCATTGGCACCCAGAATACCTTTGCTCATGTCGGCAATATGCATCTGTCCGCCCTTGCCCCGGCAGGAACCGGTCACTTTACCATATAGCTCCGCCATCATTTCCTTTAAAGAAATCCGTTTACCGATCACATGGCCGTTGGGCCGATGCGTACTGGTAATCCAATCATTGTCCGTCAAGTGCATTCCGAACGCCACCGGCACCGCTTCTTCACCGGTACAAGGAAACACCCGGCCCGGCATTTCACCCTGACGGTAAAGCCGAATCGCCGTTTCTTCGAACAATCGAATCCTCAGCATTTGCCGGTACATTTCCATCGCGATATCTTTGTTCATACTGATGGACTCCCTCCTTCATGTTTCTTTTTCAGCATTTCATGGATGGCCTTAGCGCCTTTCTTTCCGGCTCCCATTGCCAGGATCACTGTTGCGGCGCCTGTCACGATGTCCCCTCCGGCATAAACCCCGGGAATCGATGTCAAACCTGATTCTTCGTCTGCAGCGATGCTGCCTTTACGCGTTGCAGTCAAACCAGGTGAATACTGGAGAATCAGCGGGTTTGGACTTTGTCCGATGGCAATCACCACCATATCCACCGGCAGATCAAATGTCTCACCTTCCACCGGGATGGGGCTGCGCCGGCCAGATGCATCCGGGTCCCCTAGACGCATCTGTTGACATTTCATCGTCTTAACCCAGCCTTTTTCATCCCCGGTCAGCGCAATGGGATTGGTGAGCATGCGAAACTCGACGCCTTCTTCTTTTGCATGGTCAGCTTCTTCTCTTCTTGCCGGCAATTCCTCTTCGGACCGACGATACACTACCGACACTGAATCTGCCCCCATCCGCAACGCACATCGTGCCGAATCCATGGCCACATTGCCGCCTCCCACCACTGCGACCCGTGGCCCCATGAACACCGGGGTATCCGCACCCGGGAAGCGATAGGCTTTCATCAAATTCACCCGTGTCAGAAATTCATTGGCCGAATAGACACCATTGAGATTTTCACCGGGGATGCCAAGAAAATTCGGGAGGCCTGCACCGGTGCCTATAAAGATTGCTTCATAACCTGCTGCCAATAGTTCGTCAATGGTCATGATCCTGCCCATCACCATATCCGTCTGGATATCGACTCCTAACGAACGAATATACTCCACTTCTTCGGCAACGATTTGTTTGGGCAGCCGAAACTCCGGGATGCCGTAACTTAATACACCACCTGGTTCATGCAATGCCTCAAATAGTGTCACCTGATATCCATACCGAGCTAGATCTGCAGCGGCAGTCAACCCAGCAGGCCCTCCTCCGATCACGGCAACTTTGATTCCATTGCTGACTGGCGGCATTTCAGTCTTCACCTTGGGTTGACCATGATCAGCGATGAACCGTTCCAATCGACCGATGGCGATTGGTTCTTTGGTGCTGGCAAGGACACATGCTTTTTCGCACTGGTTTTCCTGAGGGCAGACCCGCCCGCAGACTCCCGGCAAATTGTTGGTGGCTTTATTCAGTTTGAGAGCCAGTTCATAATCCCCTTCTCGAAGTGCCTTAATGAATCCAGGGATATTCACAGATACCGGACATCCGCCAATACATGTCGGATTCGCACACTGCAAGCAGCGCATCGCCTCTTCATGTGCTTCCTCCGGTGTATACCCAAGGGCAACTTCAGAAAAGTTGTCCTTGCGTTTTTCAGGGTCCTGGTGAGGCATGGGAATTTGTTTTTTCACTGGCATTGGTGATCACCTCGATGCAATTTTTCATATGCTTCTCGCGCTTCTTTTTCCATTGTTCGATACATATTCTGCCGCGCTGTAAGCTCATTAAAATCAACTTCGTGACCATCAAAATCCGGCCCATCCACGCAAGCAAATCGTGTTTTCCCAGCAACGGTGACACGACAGGCGCCGCACATGCCTGTTCCGTCAACCATGATTGGATTCAAACTCACGATCGTGGGAATGCCAAGACTGCGAGTCATTTCCACAACTGCACGCATCATCGGCACCGGTCCGACTGCGAAAATATGATCCACTTTTAATCCACCATCCAGTAAGTCCTGAAGCATATCCGTAACACGTCCGTGTTTCCCTTGACTACCGTCATCGGTGGCAATGTACACTTGGTCACTTGCGGATGCAATCTCATCTTCATAGAAAAGCAATTCCTTGGTTCTCGATCCAATGATAGAGATGACCCGGTTGCCTGCTTCCTTCATGCTGCGAGCCACTGGAAACGCAGGGGCAATCCCGGCCCCACCGCCGATGATCACCACGGTTCCGAATGGTTGGATCTCCGTCGGGCGCCCTAAAGGTCCGGTGAAGGTTTGGATGAATCCGCCTTCAGAGATGGTCGCCAATTCTTCAGTGGTCTTTCCCACCACTTGAAATACTAATGTCACCCCGCCGCTCACCGGATCGTAATCTGCGATAGTCAACGGAATCCGCTCACCGGACTCGGATGTCCGTACCATCACAAATTGCCCTGCTTGGGCCTTTCTGGCAATCAACGGTGCTTCAATGATCATGGCATACATGGCCTCTGCTAGTAACGTTTTCTTCATCACTCGATACATAATTGACCCTCCTTTATCCCATCATACCAACTCAACATTAATCCCAAACGATTCACGTATGGCGCCATAACTGCATCCGATGAGATCCCGACCCCAAGGGTCAAATGACTCTTCAGGAATGAGGATCAAATCGGGACATTCACCGGCAGATATGGTCTGTGCAATGACCTGAAGATAATCATTGACCAACAAGAGGCCTGCCGCCTTGATGGTACCGCCAAAAAACCGGTTTTCTGCAGGTTGGACCCGCC
Source organism: uncultured Candidatus Sumerlaeota bacterium (assembly GCA_964600665.1). Taxonomy (GTDB): domain Bacteria; phylum Bacillota; class SLNR01; order SLNR01; family SLNR01; genus CAZRKC01. The sequence continues at coordinate 133,883 of CAZRKC010000003.1, read as the reverse complement.
ACTTAAGATCTGCTGGCGACTCCTTTTGGAATCCAGCACAAACCATGCGCCAGGCCAAAGTGGACGATATGATTAAAACCTGCTGCGCCCGGTGGCGATGAATCACATGCAATGCATCCAGAATCCGTTCAGGATCCAAGTCATAGTGCATCACCAGCCCGGATAGAGCCCCCTGTTTTTTTTCCATCCTCAGCGTCACTTTCATTTGATTCCGGGAAATAACCAGGTCCGGGTCAGCCAGATCCCGAATGCGACGGAATACATCCACCCGGGACCAGCCATCGATTCCAGCCACTTGCAGGATCACATCCCCTCGACGTAACCCGCAGCGAGCCGCGGGGGAGTCTGGCAGAACTCCTTCAATGCGGGGAACCAGGTCCTGGATGAATGGCGGTTCCGGAAGAATCGGTACAGAAAAATCATTTGCGATCCCATCCAACCAGGTCATGAGCGTTGTATGGGAAAACGGCGGTCGACCCGACGCCTTTGTAAACCCGGGATAAAACACACGAATGGTTTTCGCTTGATGGCGATCCAGCATGGCGATCGTCTTTCGGATATCATCATACCCGGTGATGTGCGGCATGGCCACTAAACTCCCATGGTATGGGATCGTTGCCTGGGATAGTTTCACCGGTGCCTGTATGGACTGCATTGGATCCGGATCTGCCATCAGTCGGGATCGCCATTCCGGATCAGCGGAATTCAAAGATAGGTAAATCTCCACGGGCATGATGGTCTGGATAAACCGGACCATGCTGTCATCGATTCGGGATCCATTGGTGGTCACTTGAATCAGAACATCCGGGAATCGATTCCTGACCATCGTCAGGATTTCTCTGATCTCGGGGTGGCAAAATGGCTCTCCTTCATTAATTCGAGATGCGGACTCTCCGATAATGATTTTCCCCTGGGGTATCAGATATGTAAGGGTTTCTGCAATTTGGGCAAGGGTCCGATGGGGGATGCGCACGATTTCCACATCCGCTGGGTTCTGATGATTGCTGCAGAATATACAGGCAACATTACATACCGACGTGACGGGCAAGATTCCGCAAGCCTGCGCCGACCATAAAATCAGTTGTTCAGGTGAAATTCCCACGAAGTTTCCCCATTTCCCTCTGACTGATGAAATCCATCCACAGTATCCACAGAGTTATCCACAACTCAGACCCCGTCGTTCTGCAATTTTCACGGTTTTTCCACAGCATTCGACGACATCTTGTCCAGATTATCCACACGTCATGATGGACTTCCCAAAGGAAGATCGGGAACTGCATTCAGATCCAACCCCGCGTACCGGCCTGCCTGGAGTTGGTAGTAGCCTAGACAGGCCACCATGGCGGCATTGTCTGTACAATATACCAGGGGTGGAATGTTGAATATGAAACCTTCTTTTTCGGCCTGTTTGCGCAAAATATTTCGTAAATGGCTGTTGGCTGCCACTCCACCTGCGACCAGGATGGTGGCTGCCTGTTTACTCCGAGCCGCGGCCATGGTTTTAACCACCAGCACATCCGTGACCGCTTCCTGAAATGCAGCGGCCATGTTGGCCAGAGGGATGTCCGGTGCGGCTTCCATCCGATGCATGACTGCTGTTTTGAGTCCGCTGAAGCTAAAATCAAATGATCCTGGCTCCAAGTACGCTCGGGGTAACACAATCCCTTGGGATGATCCTGTTGCTGCCAATGCATCCATGATGGGTCCACCGGGGTAACCAAGTCCCAATGCCCGCGCAACCTTGTCGAAGGCTTCCCCAGCAGCATCATCTCGTGTTTTGCCCAATGGCTCATAAACACCATGGGCAGGCATGTACACGAGTTCGGTATGTCCACCGGATACAATCAGACATACGATGGGAAACAGAATATCCGGGTGATCCAGAAAGTTTGCATAGATATGACTCTCAATATGATTGATGCCTAATAGGGGGATGCCACGGACGTAGGCGATGGACTTACCTGCGGCCACCCCCACCAAAAGGGCTCCCACCAAGCCGGGCCCGCGAGTTACCGCTACCCCATCGATATCCTCAAGTTTAACATGTGCTTGTTCCAGAGCTTCTCGAATCACTGGCAAAATCGCTTCTACATGCTTGCGGGATGCGATTTCCGGTACTACACCCCCGTATTTTTGGTGAATATCGATCTGGGAGGCGATGACATTGGACAGCACACGATGCCCGTCCGCTACAACAGCGGCGGAAGTCTCATCACAACTGGTCTCGATTCCCAGAATGATCACTGACATGGTCGATCCCTCATCTCTGTCATTTCATCAATGATGGTACGAAATATGGTTTTCCAGAAGCCTCTTTTTGATGATCCCAGGCACTCAAGATGGCCACGGCTTCATTAGCTGCCTCAATCGCACGGTTTTCACCGATAACTTGAAAGGTGTTGGTGAGACGGTTGGCAAACACCGTACAGATACTCCCAGCCCGCAAACCGAATAAAGATGATAAGGTTAGAACACACGCCGTCTCCATTTCCAGGTTCAGCACCTTGGCCTTTTGCAGATCCGGGATAATGTGATCCATCCATGACGGGTTGTACCCGCCATATCCAGGACGGCCTTGACCCGTAAAGAATGAGGAAGTGGACGCACCGATGCCCAAATGATAGCGGTAACCCAGCTTTTCACAGGCCTCCACAAGGGCGGTGATGACTTCATAGTGAGCACAGGCCGGGTATTCAGGGATTACATAGGCGGCAGTGGTCCCATCAAAACGGACCGCACCAGTGTTGATGATCAGATCGCCGCACTCGATTCCCGATGCGATCGCCCCGGTACTGCCTACACGAATCAAGGTATCTACACCCACTTCGGCCAACTCTTCAATGGCAATCGCTGCGGAGGGTGCGCCGATCCCTGTGGATACAGCACCTATGGGTACACCTGAAAAATGGCCGCGGCCGCTGGTATACTCTCGATGCCGAGCGACTTCCTGATATGAATCCCAGGTATCGCCGATTCGTGCGACTCGATCAGGGTCTCCCGGCAGCAATACATAGCGAGGCAACTCCCCTGGTCCGACTTGAATATGGTATTGCAGCCCGTTGTTTGATGCCGGTCTTTTCGCATCCATGGTTTCTGTCATATCCGTCACCTCTGCAAATGAGATACTTTAGTAGTTCACGCTTGCCTGAGCAATTCCTGCAAAACACAAAGTCCCGGGCAGACAGCCCGGGACCGATCTGGCTCCGGTATTTAGAATTTCAGCATACCTTCCATCGGCAGGATAAACACGGTGGCGCCACTGACTTCCACTTCCATGGGAGTCATGTTGAACATGGGTGATTCATGGATCCCCATAATGTCCGTGCGGGTGACGACCCTAGAACTGCAGTTTTCCCGAACCATTTCCAGGACCGAATCCACAGCCTCATCTTCCAACCCAATGATCAGAGTGGTATTGCCCTCCCGGAGAAATCCCCCTGAACTGGCCAGTTTGGTGGCTCTGATTTTATTTTTCGTAAATGCCGCTAAAAGGTCGTTGATGTCGTGATGACTGACAACTGCAACCATGAGTTTCAAATGGATCACCTCTTTTGGCTAAATAATTTATTCAGGTAAAGAATTCTCCCTGCTGGCCTTAAATCCTGCCGGGATATTCTCCCCGCCACATGATCAAAGCATCCTCACCAGTGTCCGTATAGTACCCGCGGCGTACGCCGCGGGTGTAAAATCCGTGTTTTGCATACAAATTCTGCGCTACCTGATTGCCGACCCGTACTTCCAGGGTCATGCCCCCGCAGCCGAACGCCTCTGCAGTCCGGATCAGCGTCAATAGAATCTGTTCACCGACTTTTTTCCCCCGCTTATCCGGATGAACAGCAATATTGGTGATGTGTGCTTCATCCAAAATGACCCACATACCTCCATACCCAATGATTCGGTTATGGTCTTCAGCAACGAAATATTGAGAAAAACCCGCATGACTCAGCTCAGATTCAAATGCGTCTTTCGACCAAGGTGTCAAAAACGACGCCCGCTCCACTTCCAGGACGCCGCTAATGTCTGCGTATGTCATCGGTCTGATCCGGAACCCAGTGTCCATCATCGGCGGGCCTCCCTTCCGTCCCAAAGGATCTCCGCTTGTGAACGGCGCAGATAACCCGGTGCAAGGCTGTACATATTGCCCGTGCGGCCGTCCAGAATTTCCCTTCGGCCGATAATGGCCACGGATGTCCCTCGCAGATGATGACCATTATCTGTTGGGAATAATGCCGTTTCGCCCAGGTGCATCTTGATTTGATCAGAAAATCGCAATGCACCCTCACCGCAAAACAGCACCGGGCGTTCACTGCCGATCAATTCAGCCAAAAGGTGTTCCAGCAATACAGCCTGTGGTTTGATGACCGTTATGGTTCGCCCCTCCTTTTGGGTATAGACGGCTCCGTATACTTCGCCCATCCGGGCATCCAGCAACCCGCATACCCATAGATCACTGCGAAGGTGCGGCAAGACAAGGGCTTCTAAGGTCGATACCCCCACGATGGGAACATCCAGGGCAAAGGCAAGTCCTTTTGCGGCAGCCATACCGATCCGCAATCCCGTAAAACTACCGGGTCCTGCGGATATGGCAAGCCCGCTTACATCACCAACGGTCATGCCCACGGCCGTCAGCAGTTGATCGATCATCGGCATCAACTTCTTCGAATGAACCTTCTCAACCTGCAATGTATATTCGCCGATGATTCCCAGATCGGAAACCAGGCCGACACTGGCAGTACGAGTGGCCGTGTCAATCCCCAGGATTTGCATGTGCAATCATCCTTTCCAGCAGGTCCCGGTATTGACTGCCCCGGGGTTCAAATTCCAGTATGCGCCAATTCTCACTGTGCTTGTTCTCATGCTGCCGGGAGAAGCGGACCGCTAAATACTCTGCGGGAAGATATCCATCAGCTCGTTCTGCCCATTCGATCACCACTGTTCCGCCGGCAACCAGGTAATCATCAAACCCCAAATCCTCCACCATGACCGGGTCGTCCAGACGATACAGATCCATATGATACATCCGAACCCGTCCACGATGTTCATGGACCAAGGTAAAAGTGGGGCTGGTTACAGCACCCATGACACCCAACCCTAATGCGATCCCTTGGGTAAAGGCAGTTTTCCCGGCTCCTAACTCTCCAAACAAGCAGATCACTTCGTGACCTGCCAGCAATTCCCCTAACCTCTTTCCCCAAGCAATGGTTTCATCTGCTGATTGTGTCCGGACTGTTACGATGCCGTCCATGTCCCCTCCCTACATTCTTTCAGGTGCCGGAATCCCCAGCACATAGAGGGTGTTCGCCATAACTTCCTTGAATGCCTTGACCATCTGGATGCGGAACGCTCGGGAATCCCCTTGAGCTGCTATAACTGGTGCATTTTCATAAAACCCCATGAAACTGGTGGCCAGTGAATAGGCATAGTCCGTAACGACGGAAGGTGCGACCTCGGTAAACCCGCGCCGGATAATGAGAGGGTATTCGGCCAGCTTTCGGAGCAGATCCTTCTCTGCCGGAATCAACGTTTCAGGTACCATTCCGGACCAATCATGGACGTCTGTTGGTGTCTTTCGTAATATATTGGCTGCCCGGGCATGGGCATATTGGAGATACGGTCCGGTATTTCCCTGGAGGCTCAGCGCTTCGTTAAAATCAAACACGATCAGCGAGTTTGTGTTGTATCGGACCATGTAATATCGTACCGCACCCACGGCAATGATCTCCCCTAATGCACGCTGCTCTTCAGGGGTCATCTCTGGATGTCGCTTCGTCACTTCATCTGTGGTTTTTTCAATAATCCGGTCCATCAGATCATCGGCTTTGACCCCGATCCCTTTACGGCCGGCCATGGCATAAATGTCCCGGTCATCGCTGACTTCAACACCCAGCTCCCGTGCTGCAGCTGCAGACAACGCCACCACCTCATAACCAAAGTGAATGGATCGTTCCGCTTCCCGGGTGAATCCCAGTTTGTATAAAGACAGCCGAAGAACGTCCTGAAGATATTTCTGGCGGATATCGATCACATTCATGACCATTGAGGCTTTCCCGAATCGATCCATCACCGCCCCATCCATGTCGGATGTCCACAAAACCTCCCCGTTCAGTTGCGTGCAATAGGGTCGATATCGGAAGTCTTTACCCAATATCCCGAATTTCCACATCTGGTTGGCGATGTCTTTTGCCGTGTAAGTCGCTGTACCGTTAGAGCGGATGAGCACCTTATCCGGATTTTCCAGATTACTGAATTCAGGGAGGTCTCCCAGTTTGACCACCCAGCAGCCCTGATTGGGTCCGGTTTCTTCATAGACGATTCCACCGGTCTCCTTCATTTTTTCAAAGGCGTGGCGCCAGAATCCCATCTTCATGATGTCACTTTCCCAAGTCAGCACTTCATAGAAAACGTCCAGCCGGCCCATTGTGGCCAAATGACAGTCGACGATTTTTTTGGATGTTTCTTTGGCAAGCGCAGCGATTTCATTATCCCCCGCTTCGATCAAATGCAATACTTCTGCCTGTTTGGCAGCTAGCTCAGGGTCTTCTTGATACATCAGATTCACCCGTGTGTACAGATCCCAGCAGAAATAGTCAAAACGCTGACTACCATCATACGTTTCCTTCAGATAGTGGAGCCCTACGACTACATCCGCAACGGCCGTACCCGTGTCATCGATGTAATTTTGAGCTTCCACATCAAAGCCGCATTTATGGGCTAATCTGGCGAGGGTATCGCCCAGACAGGCGTTACGCAGATGACCAATGTGTGCTGCTTTGTTAGGGTTGATATTGGTATGTTCAATCACAAATTTTTCTCCCGCACCATCGGGATTATTCCCGTACGCGTCCTTCTGCTGCTCAATCAGAGACAGCAGCGTGCTGCCGTATGACGGGTAATCCAGGAGGAAGTTGATGTAGCCAGGGGGTGTGACACTGATTTCGCGAACATACGGAATCGGTGACACTTGCAAAAACCCGGCCAAGCTGTTGGCAATGTCCATGGGTGAACGTCTGAGCCGCTTTGCCATTTTCATGGAAACCGGAGAGGACAGATCCCCGAATTCTGGGTTGGGCGGGGTGGCGACAGCAATTTCATCTTGGGGTACTTCCTCACCGAATACCTCCAGCAACCCCTCTTGTAATCCCTGTTTCATCAATTTATCCAAATGCCATGGACTGACGGGTATCATCATTTATGTTTCCTCCTCTGTTTCCTTGGTTTTTCGATATAAATCCCGGATCATCTGGAAATCATTCCATACCGGACGTTTCTTTGATGCATCCCGTAACAACGCCGCCGGGTGAAAGGTCGGGATGATGTGAATACCGTTTCGATAAAAGTCTCGACCCCGCACTTGTGTGACTCGCATGGACTGTCCTAAAATCGTTTGCGTCGCTTGCGCTCCCAGACAAACCAGGATCCTCGGCCGAATCAGTCGAACTTGTTTGACGAGCCATGAAAGGCATGCCTGGGTTTCATCCGGGCTCGGCATGCGATTGCCAGGGGGTCGGCACTTCACCGTGTTGGTGATAAACACCGCATCTCTTGGAATATCCGCTGCCTGAAGGATCCGATCCAGCAGTTGCCCGGCTGCTCCCACAAACGGCCGACCGAGCTGATCTTCTGTCTTGCCAGGGGCCTCTCCTACTAACATCAAATTCCCGTGAGGGTCCCCTTCTCCGAATACGACACCCTCGCAGGTATGCCGCAGGGAGCAGCGTTGACATTGGATGCACTCAGTTTTTAAACCATCCATGGTGGTAATGGATTCCCAGCGGGCGAGATCGTCCTGCCACATACCCCAGCCACCTTTCAGAGAACTTATTTCATTTTATCAAATAAAAGAATAGAAGTAAATTCCCGCTTTTTGACACATCAGGCTGCCTTTCGGCAGCCCATGCATCGCTTACTGGTTTTGTCGGACGAGTTCAAGGAGTTTGCGAGTGGCCTCTTCCACATCCGGCTGGGACACCACGGCGGAAATGACTGCAACCCCTTGCACACCGGTTTGAATCACCGCTGATATATTGTGTGTTTGAATACCCCCAATGGCAACCACTGGAATGGACACCGCAGCTGCAATGTCCTTTAACCGCTCAACCCCGATGGCCGCACCTGCATCCGCTTTGGTTGCTGTTCCATATACCGCACCAACCCCGATATACTGTGCACCATCTCGCTGCGCTTGAAGTGCTTCATCCACGGTCGATGCGGATACACCCAGAATTTTATCCGGCCCGATGATGCGGCGGACCACATCCGCCGGCAAGTCATCCTGGCCGACATGCACACCATCAGCATCCACAGCCAGCGCAATATCCACCCGATCGTTGATGATCAAAGGGACCTGATACTGCCGGCAGACGGGAAGGAGTTGCATGGCTTCTTGATAAAATGCCAAGGACGTGGCTTCCTTTTCTCTCAACTGGATCATGGTCGCACCACCTGCGAGGGATGCCCTCATAATGTCCAGATGCGATCTTCCCTGTGAGAGGGTCTTATCCGTAATCACATATAAGCTTAAATCAAACATATCCATACCACCTTATTTATGAATTGAAGGCATCAACAGTGATCTGCATACTGGGTCAGATCATCTCATCGATCCGGATTGGATGACAGGTTGGGTCCAGATGATAAAGCATGTCGATGATCCGTCCCGGATAAGAACCCGGACCCGGACAATCCTGAGCGGCGAGTTCACCGGCCAATCCGAAATAAATCATGGCACAAACTGCTGCAATCAAAGGATCTTTAGTGACCGCTGCAAACGCACCGATCACTCCCCCGGCCATGCAGCCGGACCCGCTGATTTGGGCCAACCAGGGATGTCCGTGCTTAACCTGTAAACACCGCAACCCATCCGTGATCAGATCGTCCCTGCCGGTGACGACTGTAACAGCAGACAAACGCTTGGCACAGGTTTGGCCAAGACGATAATCGTCTTGATGTCTGGCCACGGCATCCACGCCGCTGCCTGGCATTGCGATTCCCGCAACCCATCCAATTTCAGCGCTGTTGCCTTTGATGATATCCACTTGCATCTCCCGAAGGAGCGTGTTTAATGCAGCTGCCCGGTACTGGCTGACGGCAACCCCTACCGGATCCAATATGATGGGAATCTGTTTATGATTGGCGGCTATCCCGGACAGCGTCATGGCATCCAGCTTGCTTCCAGTGGGTATACCCAGATTCAGCACCAAAGCATCAGCCTGGAGGGTGACTTCAGCGGTTTCCTCAGGTGCTTCTGCCATCACGGGCCGCGCACCGGTTTGAATCAGAGCATTGGCTGTATGGTTTGCCGCGACCATGTTCGTGATAACATGAACCAGCGGCCGCTGGCTGCGGATCCGTTCCAGCAACAAAGCAGTTGTCTGTCCCCAGTCCACAAGATCACCCCCGTTGTTCATACCCGTTGACCAGAACGCTGAGCTCCTCTGTTTCAATATCGATCATAAATCCATGAATCGGAATGCCCTTGGGTAAATAGGGTGAATCCTGAATAATCTTGACAGTATCCAATACATGTTCCCGTTCGTCCTTGAATGTCCCGATCCATTGTTCAAGATGAAGCCGGTCAATATCGGTTTCAAGGACGCCCGATTGGATCATTTTATGTTTCAAGTCCACGATATCCACATTGGCCATTCCGCATGCGGTATGACCGATCACTGCGATTTCCTTGACTCCCAGCATATACACAGCCCCGACCAGACTCCGAATCACATCCCCTGTGGAACTGCCGATGCCATTACCGGCATTCTTGATTTCAATGGCTTCTCCCCGATGGATACCTAAAGCGGGCTCCAGAATCTCCACCAACCGGGTGTCCATACAAGTCACAATGGCGAGATGTTTTTGGGGATGATGATCCAATACTTCCGGGCGAATTTCATGCGTAAATTTCCAATTTGCGGCCATAATGTCTTCCAATAACATGATGAGTGATTCCCTCCGTTTTCTTAGTCCTGTTCTAATGCGCTCAGTACCCGTTCAATTTTCTGGACCATTTCCATGCCACTGCGGGCAAAAAACTCAATATGGGCCTCTTTTCCCCACCCTCCGCGGTTGAACACGATGTCCGGAGACCTTCCGTATGCTTCCATATGACCAGCAATGAGCTGTCCTAAACGACCGATTTCCATCTGCTCACCCGGTTTTGGCCAGGAGAACTCCACCATGGAGAACCCTGCCTTTTTGCATGCTTCCAGCACATTCTCCGTAAAGCGGATATTCATGGCCGACCGAATCGACGGGTCTAACTTTTGAGCTGTCAACACCATGGATGCCATACTGTGGGATGCACCAAAGGCGGGCTCTGTCAATGTATCCACGGTCTTGCCGATTCGGATGATCCGACCTGGAATGGCGGCAACATCCATGACATCGAAAGCATTGGGTATGGATACCGCCAGATTGGTCTGTGTTTCCGGGATCAGATGCCCGATTTGCATGGCTTTTAATGATATCAAAGCTTGCTTGATGTCTTCCAAAGCCAACCACCGGTCTTGACAGCGGTACAATCGCGCCATGTGATGGGTGGGCCCGTGCCCGCCGCCTATCGGGACAGCAAATCGGATCGCATCGCTGATAAAGGATTTCGCCTCTTTAACTGCTTCTGCTATGGTTAACCCATTGGCAAGTCCCGCGGTTATGGCCGCGGAGAATGTACATCCGGTACCATGCGTGTTTGATGAGTCGATTCGCCTTTGCGACAGGATCATTTCCCCCGATCCATCAATAAACAAGTCTGCGGCATCGCCTTCCAAATGACCTCCTTTGATCACCACTGAACGCGCGCCCATGTCCATGATTTGTGCCGCAGCATTACGCATCCCATCCATTGTGGTTACCGGTCGACCGGTCAGAACTTCAGCTTCTGCCAGATTTGGGGTCACCACAGCCGCTAGGGGAATCAATTTTTGACGCAGGATGTCCACCGCACTCCGGGCCAGCAGATGTTCGCCGCCCTTGGCGACCATCACCGGGTCAACGACCAGTTTGCGGATATCATAGAACCGGATCCGATCCGCCACTGCTTCAATGATTTCGCTGTCTGCCAGCATTCCAGTTTTGACCGCATCCGCTCCGATATCTGTCATGATCGAATCGATCTGCAGAGCAACCAATTCAGGGGGAATGGAACTCACTCCCTGAACACCCAGGGTATTCTGAGCGGTAACTGCAGTCAGTGCAGTAGTCCCATATACGCCAAAAGCCGCAAATGTTTTTAAATCAGCCTGGATCCCTGCGCCTCCTCCGGAATCTGAACCTGCTATCGTCATTGCTTTTCTCATATCCATCGCTCCTTTCCATAAACAACAAACCGCAGATATGTCACGCCTGCGGTTTTCAGTAATGACCTTCCCTACGCTGGTATGACCCAGAGCTCCGGTATACACCGGGCTGATTCAGGTTCAAAGGGTAAAGGGCCTCTATGCGCCCTTATCTCAGTTTCGCTCAGAAACTCCCCCGGCATATATTCAGTTCCACGGGTATTATATCAGAAATTCCAGTCGCCGTAAACCCGAAACGGATCAACCACCCCGAAGTCGCATCCAACCGCGAATCAGCGGTGACACATGATGCACGATGACAGCACCTTGAGGGCACAATTCCTGACAGCAATAACAGAGAATGCATGCTTTTTCATCGATAACCGGATAACCGTCTGTCAGGACCATGGCGCCGGCTGGACAGTTCTCGCAGCAAAAGCCACAGCCGGTACACTTTTGTTTCTGGACCCGTGGTTTTGCGCGAATCATACCGAGACCACCCCGGACCAACATGGGGGGAATCCGTGCCAAAAGCGCATTGGTGGGAAGCTTAAAACCAGGTAGTTTGGCATCAGCCAAGGATAAGCCAGACACTGTTATGCAAGACAGATCCCCAACCCCCACACCAAGCTCATGGGCAATCCGGGTGGTATCGATCCGGTTGGGTTCAAACCCGATGATACTGGAGGCGACGGCATCAACCGCAACGCCATCCCGGCCTGCCAGCAGATAACCGGCATGGACTGGTTTCCCGTGAGCCGGCCCATTCCCTTCCATGGCCCATATACCATCCATCACCGTCAATGCCGGTTTAACCAGGCGGTAGATATCAACCAGAATGCGGGAAAAATCCGCCAAGGCGGGAGCAATCCGGTGATACTCGGCTTTCTGGTATCCCGGGATCGTGCCATACAGGTTTTTCACAGCACCGGTATATAAGGTTGCGCTATGGGTCTTCAACTTGGGCAGATTGATGACGACATCGGCTTCCAGAACAGCCCGGGCCATCGCTAATTCCGGGGCCAAATTATTTTGCGGATTCGGCACCCGGCAGATTCCATCCGTGTCAAAATTGATCACGATCGCCCCGGCATCTTTCGCCGCCGCCTCCACTCCGGACACCTTCAACGCTCGCGCCGTTGACGACGACCCTTTCATCATGCCGCCGGAACTGTCCCCAACAGACGGAATGCCTCCGCACTGCTGCACCGCCTCAATCACCGCCCTGACCAGAGACGGATGGGTGGTGACGGCCTTGTCCGGGGTTTTCGGGCTCAGTAAATTAACCTTCAGCAGTACACGCTGGCCCGGTCGGACCACCGATTCCATGCCACCAAAGGGTACCAGACTTTGTCTGAGTGCCTCACGAACTGACTCCATATCATATTGCTGGCATCGAATAAGGGAAACCACGGCCGTTTTCATGCTCATTCTTTCGGGCGAACTTGAAGATCGTTATCCACATATTTGACGCCGCGAACTTTACGTGCGACTTCTCCGGCCACTTTCTTATGATCTTCAGACGGAACCGTCCCGGACAAGTGGAAAATCCCTACCTGGGTATTTTCCGGTGTCACTTTGATATTGGTGGCATCCAACCGGGGATGCATCAACAGCGCAGAATTGATATCGGTCATCAGACGGCGGTTCGAACTATTGATGAAATATTTCTCCGTCAGGCTACCGATCTCGGGCTCTTTGATCTCCTTAAGCAGTTTTGAGTCCATGCGGGCACTGAACATTTCAAGATAATCCTCATCAACCACAATTTCATTGATCAAATAGCGAATCCCCGTCACCCGGGCAAACATTTTCTCAACTGCTTCCCGTTCCTGGACGGTGCGGACATACCCTCTAAGATAAAATACGCCGAACCGTTTGGCCGAGACAATCTTAATCGCCCGGGCATTGATCGAAGGATGAAGATCCAGCATGTGCCGCATGTCTGAGATCACCGGAATATTTTTGCTGCTGATCATTTCCAACTCCGTCAGTGTTTCAAATACTGGTTCCCGCAAAGTGAGACGATTATCCACAGCCGTGACATCTTTTGTGTTCTTGGCAATGTTTTCAGCCAACCGGTGCTGTTTTACATCATAGATCCTGCCCTCCAGAATAATCACACTCTCTTTGGCCGTCACCTTGATTTGGACATCATCAAAATGCTTATCCCTCTGCAGGGCGACCAGAACGGTTGTCATCAACAGGCTGTCTTCTGTCATAGTCTCCACTCCCTTTTGCTGTCAGGTCTTTATGCCTATTATATTACAACCCTCCAGCCCATGCTACTTTTTTATGATGAGCCGCCCGGTGCAGATGCACCGGGCGGTCTGAAAATCAGAGGACGGAACCGGCTAAAGTGACCATGGCACGAAAAGCTTTGTAGATCTGAATGGGAGAGTCGCTGGTGAAAGCGACTTTACGACCGTCAACCCGGACCGCACCGGGAATGACTTCAGCCATGTCTGCCATTCCACTCTGCAAGAATTCCATCTCAATGGTGATGGGCTTTTCGACCCCGAATGGCTTGAATTCTTTTCGGCGCATCACAGCTTCTTTTGCCCCTTCCCGGATCATTTCACAGGCTTTATCCGGGTGAACCCCCTTCACTGAATACCGAGTGGCCGCTTCTTTCACCGCGACTCCGACAAAGTCCCCCAGAACCTCCCGGGAGTCTTCGACCGCTGCTTTATCACCGGTCAGCATGATGATGGGCACACCGTAATGGCTCGCGACCATGGCATTGAGTGCTGCTTCTCCGACCAGCTGTCCATTGAGTCGAACATTGAAAACCGTGGAGCTGTCATATGTATGACTCAAAACCCCGGGAACTCCCATACGGGCATGGTAGCCCACAAAGATCACGCCTTCACATTCTGCATCAACACCCTGCATCATGCTCAAATGTTTCGGAGAACCTGTGATCAAATAGGCATCCTTATGGAGTAACTCCGGAATGATATTGCGCATCGTCCCGTGAGAGTCATTGACGATCACTTCTGTGGCACCCGCATCCATGGCTCCCTGAACAGCAGCATTGACTTCACCGGTCATCAGTTCTCGGGCTCGTTCATGCTCGCGTCCGGAGCGCATGGTATGTTCACCATGGCATACACCGGTGATTCCTTCCATATCCGCAGAAATATATATTTTCATTATTTCAAACCCCCCATTGTCGATAATTCAAATGCCGGTTTAATTTCACCCACAACATCGCCCCGATGATTCTTCTGGGTGATCCAGTAATGATGTTTAAGACTTTCGATTTCATCGCGATTGAGAATATCCAGCTGACGCAGCACTTCAATGATCACACAACCAATGCCCCGACTGCTACCGTCGTCGATCTTCAGTGCGATGCCCATCTTCAAGGACGGGATCCCGACAGTGTACACACCTTCAGCACCGGATTTAGCGAAAAGTTTGCCATGCGCTTGGGTCATCAAGTCTGTGCAAAGCCGACCAGTCCCTCCCACCATTTCCGGGTGAGCGATCATGGCAGCAGTAATGCGGCGGACCGCTTCTGCTTTTGCCGATGGCAAGGTGTCAGGATCAGCCAGGCGGGCATATGAAAGGGCCATGTTATATACGGGTATCCCAAATACCACGACACCACAGCCGTCGATCCCGCAGGCTACATCAGCTTCCTTCATATCAGCGAAATATGCAATTTCCTTTAACGCTGCTTTTTGGACGGGATGGTCTTTCTGATAATATCCCTCCACCGGATACCCCATGTGAACAGCATACGTCAACATACCTGAGTGTTTACCAGAACAATTGCAATGTTTGGGTGTTGACTTTTCATCTGCCATAATCATCTTTTTAGCCGTTGGCGGATAAAAGGGCATGTGGGTACCACATTGTAAAGCATCTTCCTGAAGGCCGATGCGATTGATCACATCCATGACCACTTCGGTGTGCTGCTCTTCTCCGCTATGGGATGCGCAGAACAGGGCAATCTCCTTCTTGCTAAACCCGAACCGGTCTGCAGCTCCGCTCTCAACAACAGGGACTGCCTGAACAGGTTTTGCAGAAGAACGTAAGTACGAGTACATACCCGGTTCTCCTTTTGCATACAACAACTTCCCGGTTGAATCAACCACTGCGATATTGCCTCGATGAACGCATTCGACCATGTCACCACGGGTAACCTGAACCAAAACATCTGACGCCAATGTTATCCCTCCTCTATTTTTCAACCGATATGCGATGATACTTGTGTAAAATACGGCGAACCTCCGGAATGGAGATCCCTTCCCGGATATTGCCGTCTCGACCAACGACTGTGTTTGCTTTGAGGATACTGTTGATAATCGCTTCCTCAGTGGCTTCTACCGCTGCCTGAAAGTAGTCACCGAGGAAATCCCCATCTTCTGCAACAATCTGACCGGTGCGCTCCATGGAAGCCGGCTCAACATCCTCCAGATTCGCGGTGGAAAATGCAATGATAAAATCACCACTGCCATGCCCCGCAATGGAACCGGTCCTTGCAATCCCAATTGCCGCCCGTTTGGCGATCCGCGTCAGCTGGCGGGTATTGAAGGGTGCATCTGTGGCCACCACGACCATAATCGATCCATCTTCCTTCCGGACACCCCGGGTCGCCGCATCCATTTCCCGGCCTACCGGCGCTCCATCAATGAGAAGTTGGTGTTTGGACCCAAAATTGGACAAGACCAGAACGCCCAGGGTATACCCTCCTAATGTTGAAGGCAACACCCGGGACGATGTGCCGATCCCGCCTTTGTAATCAAAAGTGGACATGCCGGTCCCGGCGCCAACAGCGCCTTCATCCACCGGTCCGCTTGATGCATTGTGCAATGCAGCCAGAACATGTTCCTTTTTAACATGTCTGCCGCGGATATCGTTGAGGAAGCCGTCATTGCATTCTCCAACGATGGGATTGACCGTACCAGCCGTCACACCGATATCCGGATTTCCATCCAGCATGTATTCAATGAGGGCATCAGCGGCAATCCCGATATTCAATGTATTTGTTAAAATGATCGGTGTTTCGATGGTGCCCAGCTCAGCCACTTGCGCCAAACCCATGGATTTACCAAACCCGTTGACCACATGAATGGCCGCGGGCACCTTATGCCGGAACACATTGTTGGGGTGGGGAATGACGGCAGTGACCCCCGTCCGAACCGGACCGGAACCCGGGATCAATTGACCTTCTCCTTGAACCAGGGTCACATGACCGACTTGCACGCCTTTGACATCGGTGATGGCATTGTGCAGTCCGGTGGGTAGTAACCCGATGGTGACTCCCAAATCTCGCAAACGTGGTCGTTCCATTTATTCGCGCCCTTTCTGTATCAAAATTTTCCCACTTATCTATTCGCACTCTGTTTCCGAAACCCTGCCCAAATAAAAGAAGCCCTTCAAAATTGAAGGGCTTTGCAGATACTTTATCCAAAAAGGGCCATCAACACCCCAGCTGCGATGGCAGAACCAATCACACCCGCCACATTGGGACCCATGGCATGCATCAGCAGAAAATTGTTTGGATTTTCCTGGCGGCCAACCGTTTGTGAAACCCGGGCAGCCATGGGGACGGCAGAGACGCCGGCAGAGCCGATCAGGGGATTGACTTTTCCCCCGGTTACTTTGTACATGACCTTCCCCAGGAGGACGCCTGCTGCGGTGCCACCGGCAAAAGCAACTAGTCCCAGACCGATAATGAAGAGGGTCTGGCGCGTCAGGAACACATCTGCCTTGGCGGTAGCGCCAACGGTCAATCCGACAAAAATGGTGATGATATTGATCAACTCGTTTTGGGAGGTTTTCGACAGTCGCTCTACAACACCGCTTTCCCGGAAAAGATTACCCAGCATCAGTGATCCCAATAAAGCTGCCGCAGAGGGAACCAACAATCCACCCAGGAGTGTAACCACAATGGGAAACAGAATGCGTTCCACTTTTGACACTGGTCGCAATTGCTCCATCACGACCATTCGCTCTTTCTTCGTGGTCAACAGTTTCATGATGGGCGGCTGGATAATCGGCACCAAGGCCATATAGGAGTATGCCGCAATTGCGATGGGGCCGATGAGATCCGGTGCTAGCTTGGATGCGACAAAAATCGCCGTCGGCCCATCTGCTCCACCGATGATACCGATGGATGCTGCCTGATCCGTCGTAAATCCAGCCATGAGTGCACAAGTGAAGGTAAAGAAGATGCCAAATTGGGCAGCTGCCCCCAGCAGAAGCGTTTTCGGATTGGCAATCAACGGACCAAAGTCAGTCATCGCGCCAACACCCACAAAAATCAAGGGGGGATAGATGCCCAGCTTGATCCCTTGATAAAGATAGTACAAAAGACCACCAATGGCCTGACCATTAGGCTCATCCATCAGTCCGGCCACTGGCAGATTCGATAACATGACACCCATGCCGATGGGAACCAGCAGCAATGGTTCATATTTCTTCACGATTGCCAGATATAGCAACACCAGGGAGACGACGAGCATGCCAGCCTGACCACCCGTCATGTTAAAAAAACCTGATGATTCGAAAAAGGAAATAAACCCGTCAATCATCCACTATTCCTCCTTTGCTTTCATCATCATCGCCAAACGAAGAAAGTGGATCATCTATTCAATGACGACCATCACATCGCCGGCGCCCACCGACGCACCTACACTGATATGCAAGGATTTGACGATACCTGCTTTGGGCGCTGTGATTTCGTTCTCCATTTTCATCGCTTCCAAAATCAGCAACACCTGCCCGGCTGTCACCGAATCGCCAGACTGTACTTTTACACTGAGGATCGTCCCCGGCATCGGCGCAGTGACAGAGCCGGAACCCCCTGCTGGGGGAGCAGTCGGCTTGGGCGCTGCGGGTGCGGGTGCTGCTTTTTGAGGTGCGGGTGCAGGTGCTAGAGCCGGTGCTGGTTTGGAAGCCTCCACTTTTACGGGTGCGACACCCCCATCTTTGACTTCTTCCACGAACACTTCATAAATGGTGCCGTTCACCGTGACATTAAATTTTTTCATTCGCTAAAAGCTCCTTTCAAGATAGATATCAACTATCATTTTATTCGTAATACTCCTGGCGTTTTTCGATCAGTTCCGTCCGCCCAGCGGTTTTCCAGCCACTGCTTTTCCCCAGTCCTTCGCGAATCCCCACTACTCGGAACTGGCTGACAGTCGTTCCCAGACTCGCGGCAATGGCCGCAGATATCACCGCTACCAGTTCTCCAGCTTGCGGAATGGTTGCACCAGGTCCTGGAGTCTCCGAAACTGTTTCTAAGTCTGCAACTGCTTGTTCAGACCGTTTTTCGTAGAACATTTTCCGGAAACCTTCCAGTATCAATGACAAAGCGAACAGCGTCAAAAATACCACACCCATACCAACCACCGTTGTTTGCAATCCCAATATCAGTTCATCACCAAAAGTCAACAAATCATTTCACCTCACATTGTTATACAGGCACATTACCGTGTTTCTTGCCAGGACGGGATTCTCGTTTATTCACCAGCATTTCTAAGGTGCTGATCAAGCGCGGCCGCATTTCAGCCGGATCGATGACATCATCCACAAATCCCCGGGCGGCTGCAACATATGGATTTGCAAACCGATCACGGAATTCCTCGATCTTTTGCTGCCGGACTTCATCCGGATTGGGTGCATCTGCAATCTCTTTACGGAAGATGATGTTGGCTGCACCAGATGGGCCCATGACCGCAATTTCTGCTGTCGGCAAGGCAAAGACCATGTCAGCACCCAGGTGACGGCTGCACATGGCAATGTAGGCACCCCCATAGGCCTTGCGCACGATGACCGTCATCTTGGGTACAGTGGCCTCGGAATATGCGTAGAGGAGTTTTGCACCATGGCGAATCACACCGCCATGTTCCTGTCCGACTCCAGGTAGATAGCCGGGTACATCGGACAAGGTCAGCAAGGGAATATTAAACGCATCGCAAAATCGGATAAACCGGGCGGCTTTGTCGGAAGCATTAATGTCCAGGCATCCAGCCATGACCTTCGGTTGATTGGCGATTGCGCCCACTGAACGGCCATTGAGACGGCCAAACCCGATCACAATATTCTGTGCATATAGCGGTTGCACTTCAAAGAACTCCCGATCATCAAAAACACTGATCAAGATGTCCCGAACATCATACGGCTTGTTCGGATTCAACGGGATCAGATCTTTAAGACCCTCATCCATCCGATTCGGATCATCCTCAGTGGCAAAAACCGGAGCCTCGTCCAGATTGTTGCTGGGCAAATAGCTCAACAATTTCTTGACGCTGGCCAAGCATTCCAATTCATTCTGCGCCACAAAATGAGCGACACCGCTGATCTGATTGTGAGTGATCGCGCCGCCCAGTTCTTCAAAGGACACATTTTCACCCGTAACGGTCTTGATCACTTCCGGCCCTGTGATAAACATATTCGCACCTTGCGCCATAAAAACAAAGTCTGTCAAGGCAGGTGAGTAGACCGCACCTCCGGCACAAGGTCCCAGTATGACCGAAATCTGAGGGATCACGCCTGAGAATATGGTATTGCGATAGAAAATTTCACCATATCCTTTCAGGGCATCAACCCCTTCTTGAATCCGGGCTCCGCCGGAATCGTTGAGGCAGATGAATGGTGCACCGATCTTGCTGGCCAGATCCATGACTTTGCAGATTTTCGCTGCATGCATTTCACCCAGGGACCCTCCGATTACCGTGAAATCCTGAGCAGACAGGCACACTTGACGCCCGTCGACGGTGCCATACCCCACCACAACACCTTCACCCGGAGCATCCACTTTATCCATACCGAAATTGTTGCTGCGATGCTTGACAAACATATCCACTTCTACAAAACTGCCTTCATCCACAAACGCGTCTATCCGCTCCCGGGCAGTCATCTTACCCGACTCATGCTGCTTTTGGATTCTTTTCTCTCCCCCACCGGCTTTGATTCGATCTTTTTCCGTATTCATCTCTGCAACTTTACTTTCTAGATCTGCTGACATCTTTATACCTCCCTGCAGTGTTTATGGGCAGTCAATGGTCGTCGTTATGCTGGCACAGTTCAATCAGGACACCATAGGTGCTTTTGGGATGGAGGAAGGCGATACTGGCTCCACCAGCCCCTTTTCGAGGTTTTTCGTCAATGACCCGCAAGCCCAGTTCTTTGGCTGCTGCGATGGATTTTTCAACATCCTCCACCTGAAATGCGATGTGCTGGATACCCTCCCCTTTTGCTTCAATAAATTTTGCCACAGGGCTGTCCGGTTCAGTCGCTTCAAGCAGTTCGATCCGGCTTTCCCCCACCGGCAAAAATGCGACCCGCACTTTTTGTTCCGGCACTTCCTCGATCCCCACCAATTCCAACCCGAACACATCCGTGTACAATTTTACAGATTCTTCAATGCTTTTGACGGCAATGCCCAGATGACTGATTTTCCCAAACATATCCTCGCCTCCTCATCTAAAATTATCTATTGTGCAGATGGATGATCCGCTGGACCGCAGTGAAAGGGTCCATGGTTTTTTCCATCACTTGCTGCGCACACGCATCCAGTAAACCCACCTGATCAGCCGGTGCCACAACGGTCTGATAAAAATGCCGTTCCAGCAATCGGATGATCTCCCGCCGCATCCGCTTTTTCTTCTTGGTCACCAAGAGTCCGGATTCCTCGACATAAGCAAAATGCCGGTTGACAGCTGAAACCACCTCATCCACACCTTTGCCTGCTGTGGATACGACCTTGATGATGGGAGGTCGCCAATCGCCTCCTTCGGGGTTGAGGTCCAGCATCATTTCCAGAGCAGTGGCAACTTGATCCGCACCATCCCGATCCGCTTTGTTCACCACGAAAACATCGCCGATCTCCATGATACCCGCCTTGTTGATCTGGATATCATCCCCCAGACCGGGAACTGTGATCACCAATACAGTATCGGCAATTTCCATGATATCAACCTCTGCCTGACCGACACCAACTGTTTCCACAATGATGATGTCATAACCCGCTGCATCGATGATCCGCAAGACATCCGCTGTGGTGGCAGCTAACCCGCCCAAACTCCCCCGGGTGCTCATACTGCGGATAAAGACACCCGGATCCGTACTGAGTTCCGTCATGCGAAGCCGGTCTCCCAATAATGCACCACCTGTGAAAGGGCTGGTGGGATCGACAGCAACCACTGCCACTGTCTTGCCAGCCTGGCGGAACAGTTTGACCATTTTCCCGGTCAATGTGCTTTTTCCTGCTCCGGGAGGACCGGTGACCCCGATGATTTTTGCATGTCCGGTATACGGGTGTAGACAGATGATGTCATCCCGGGCACGTTCAGATCCGTTTTCAACCAAGGTGATCATGCGTGCCAAGGATAGACGGTCACCTTTTAAAATCATATCAGCAAAGGACAATCTACCTCACCATCTTCCTGGAAACATTAACGCACGTGGGCCTGGATAAACGCGACAATATCTTTGGTGGATGCACCGGGTGTAAAAACAGCTGCGACCCCTGCCTCTTTGAGAGTCGGGATGTCATCTTGGGGGATAACGCCACCGCTGATGATCAAAACATCATCCAGTTTCAATTCCCGGGCGAGTTTGACAATCCGGGGCAACAGATGCAGGTGTGCACCAGATAATATACTCACTGCAATCACATCTGCATCTTCCTGCAAAGCTGCCTGGACGATCTGCTCGGGTGTTTGCCGCAACCCGGTATAGATGACTTCCATTCCAGCATCCCGCAACGCACGGGCAATCACCTTGGCCCCGCGGTCATGGCCGTCCAATCCGGGCTTTGCAACTAAGACCCGGATATGTTTGTCTGTATTCATCACAAGACCTCCCATCCGATCCTAAAATATCACTGACTGTTCATACTCACCAAAAACACCCCTGAGGACATCGCTCATTTCTCCCAGTGTCGCATATGCTTTCACACAGCGAAGGATGGCGGGCATCAGATTATCGGTCCCTTGAGCAGTGACTTTCAGCGCTTCAAGCGCCATAGCGACTTCGCTGTTGTCTCGGGCTTCTTTCAGTTGCGCAAGTTTCCGGGTCTGAAGTTCTCCCACCGCAGGATCCACCGTCAGTAACCCTTTGGGAGGTGATTCTTTAATTTGATATTTATTCACACCTACGACGATCCGCTGACCATCTTCAATGCTGCGCTGGTAGCGGTATGCACTTTCCTGGATCTCTTTTTGAATGAATCCTTTTTCTATAGCAATCGGCGCACCACCGAGTTTATCGATACGTTCGATATAATCGCTGGCTTCCTGTTCAATGCGATTGGTCAGGTTCTCAACATAATATGAACCGGCCAGAGGATCGATGGTCTCAGCCAACCCACTCTCTTCTGCGATGATCTGCTGCGTGCGCAACGCAATCTGAACCGATGCTTCAGTGGGCAGCGCCAACGCCTCATCCCGTGAATTTGTGTGCAGAGACTGGGTTCCCCCCAATACGGCAGCCATGGCCTGCATCGCGACCCGCACGATGTTATTGTCGGGTTGCTGTGCTGTCAATGTGGATCCGGCAGTCTGTGTATGGAATCGAAGCATCCATGATTTGGGATTTGCTGCGCCGAACCGTTCTTTCATGATTCGTGCCCAAAGCCGTCGGGCTGCCCGGAATTTTGCGACCTCTTCCAGCAAATCCAAATGCGAGTTGAAGAAGAAAGACAATCGGGGAGCAAACACATCCACATCCAATCCAGCATCGATGGCCGCTTGAACATAGGCGATTCCATTGGCTAAGGTAAAGGCTACTTCCTGTACCGCCGTCGAGCCCGCTTCCCGGATATGGTAACCACTGATGCTGATGGTGTTCCAGTCAGGCAGTTTGTCAGAACAGTAGGCAAAAATATCAGTGATCAGCCGCATTGAAGGTTTGGGCGGGTAAATATAGGTGCCCCGCGCGGCATACTCTTTCAAGATGTCATTCTGGATCGTCCCGGAGAGCTTATCCGCACTAACACCTTGCTTCTCGGCAACGGCCATATACATCGCCAGCAGGATCGCAGCCGGGGCGTTGATTGTCATGGACGTGCTGACCTTATCCAGGGGAATCCCCCCAAAAAGGATTTCCATGTCTGCCAGGGAGTCAATGGCAACCCCAACTTTTCCGACTTCACCTTCAGACATGGGATGATCAGAATCGTATCCGATCTGGGTGGGAAGGTCAAAGGCCACACTCAAACCGGTTTGGCCCTGCTGCAACAAATACTTGTAGCGACTGTTGGATTCTTCTGCAGATGCAAATCCCGCATATTGACGCATGGTCCACAAGCGGCCCCGGTACATGGTGGGTTGTACACCCCGGGTAAACGGATACTCGCCGGGATATCCCAGGTCCTCCAAATAATCGGTCGCTTCCACATCTTCAGGGGTATACAATCTTTTTACTTCCAGTTCAGACACGGTCTGGAATGCCTGTTTACGCTCGGGAAATCGCCCGAGGACCTTACTGAGTTTTTTCTCTTCCCAGTTTTGATTCTCTGCTTTGATTTTTTCCATCTTCTCTTTGTCAAACACCGAATCCTACCTCCTGTCATACCAAAGTGGGCAATCGTGCATAATCTGGTTGTCCAGCAAATCTCGGCTCACGAGCCGGTCCGATTGAGCATAAATATACATTATTCGCTATAATCAGCCACAATTGGAATATTTGACGATTTTTCACCATATTCATTCTATATTCACTTTCCATCGGAATATTCCTGCCCTCACACCTTAATGACTATCAAGATGATCCAAACCAGCCATATCGTAAATCGCAATGGGCCGCCCGTGCCAAATATACACTCGTGGGAGGCGTTTGGTCAGATGGGTGATCACTTCCAGATCAAAGGCATCCGGCCCCATGAGCGCCGATAATTCTTTAGCAGTGATGGATTCAGTCCCCTGCCGACCAATTAACACAGCGGTGTCTCCCACCTGCGGTTTCGTTTCTAAATCAGTCACATCCACCATACACTGATCCATACATACCCGTCCGACTTGTGGGACCCGTTTCCCCCCCACCAGGACCTGGCTTTTGTTGCTAAACAGCCGACTGTACCCGTCCGCATAGCCAATGGGTAACGTAACGATGGTGGAGGTACGTTTGGTGATGAAGGTACGTCCATAGCTGATTGTCTGACTCGGCGGGATTTCTTTCACGTGCGCGATTTTTACTTTCAGTGAAATGACCGGTTTGATACCCAGTTCCCGATTATATTCATCCGTCACGGTGAGTCCAAAGATTGCAGTGCCGGCACGGACCATATCATAATGAGATTCCGGCATATGCAGAATGCCTGCACTGTTGGCGGCGTGTTTCAGCGGAATGTGTATGCCGGCATCTTCCAACATAAAAATGACGTTCCGAAAGGCGCCACATTGTTGGATGGTGTATTCCCGATCACCGGGTTCTTCCATCTCGGCTACAGCAAAATGAGTAAATATCCCCTCTACGATGATGCCGGTCAATGATTTGGCTGCCTTGATAAATTCCACAACACCCTCATCAGCCGGAAGCCCGACTCGATTCATCCCCGTGTCCAACTTGATATGGATCTTGGCATTCTTCCCTTTTCTGACCGCTGCTTCAGAGATGGCTTCGATGGCGTCCATGTTAAACACTGTCTGGGTGATGTCATGTTCCACCAGTAAGCCGGCTTGTGCAGTAGGGGTATAGCCCAGAACCAAAATAGGAGCGGTGATGCCTGCCCGCCGCAATTCCAATGCCTCATCCAGAATCGCAACCGCCAGATAATCTGCTCCCAATTCCACCATCAACTGTGCAGGCAATGCCGATGAACACCCGTAGGCATCCCCCTTAACCACCGCCATAAATTTCGTTTTTGGATCCACCTTTTTTTTCAGTGCACGGAAATTATGGGCAGCGGCATCCAGGTCCACTTCCACCCATGCCGGTCTTAATAATGATAAGTCACTCATTCTCTATCCCTCCCTGGAGAACTCAAAGAATCCTATCTTGTGTTATATTCATCAGATTTCATGTAACTCCTGCCATTTCCCTTCCTGAATCAGCCTCCGTGCGATTGGAACCGCATCAGCCAGTTCACTGGCTGTCATCCCGATACTCCCATGCTGTACAGCCACCCAGTCACCGGCAGCACCATGCAGGTATACCCCCAGAATCACGGCTTCTTGGGTGGTAAATCCCTGGGCTAAGAGTCCGCCGATCATCCCAGCCAGGACGTCACCGGTGCCTCCGGACGCCATTCCCGGATTCCCGGTGGTGTTGATCCAGATCTCTCCCCTTGGGGCAGCAATGACGGTACCGGCTCCCTTTAAAACAATCCAGGCATCCCACGCTTTCGCACAATTTTGAGCGATCTGGATCCGGTCTGACAGAATTTCCGTTACAGACTGTCCAGTTAATCTCGCCATTTCTCCGGGATGCGGAGTCAGGATCAACGGCGACTCATGCGCAGTCAGTTTGTCTTTTTGGCCTGAAAACGCATTGATTCCGTCTGCATCCAGCACCAAAGGGATTGGTGAATGGCGAACCAGCTTTTTCACCGCTGCCGCAACTTGGGGGTCAGCGGTCATTCCAGGGCCGATCACCACAGCAGAATGATGTGCTAAATCAGTCGCCAGTGATTCAGCTGCGGACATGGTCAGCAACCCTGTGCCATCGTCAGGCAACCAGCGCGTCATAATCTCCGGTATCATGGGAATATGGGCCATGGATGCATCCGGCATGGCCAATGTTGTCAAACCGGCACCGACCCTGACTCCACCCCTGGCTGTCAACCAAGCAGCCCCCGGCATGAAATGTGAACCTGCCACCACGAGGAGATGGCCGTAATTCCCTTTATGTCCATCCAGTTTGCGGGGCCGAATCATGTTTTGAACCAAGCGAGTTGTGCTGATGTGGACGCCGCTTTCATGCTGGTCGAGGCACGCCATGGGAAGACCCAGGCGTGACAAGGTCAATGAGCCTGAATAACCGGCACCAGGGTAGAGAAAATGCCCCGGGTTACATGCAATCAGGGCCACCGTCCGGTATGCCTGTATGGCATCAGCGACCGCACCGGTATTGCAGTCGACTCCCGAGGGGATATCCACCGATAACACCCTTTTCCCGGATGCATTGACCAGGCGAACGATGGCTGCAGTCTGTGGATGCAAAGGTCCGGTCAATCCGATTCCAACCATGGCATCGATCACCAGATCCGATTCAGCCAATGCGCGATGCAGCCTTTGGGAAAAATCCGGTTCGGATTGCTGGGAAACGGGAATTCCGTTGCGTGCCAGCGATTGATACCCGTCTCGATTGATACCGGTGATATGTGCTTCAACGCCCGTCAGAAATACGTGGACGGGGTACCCCAACGTATGTAAATTAAGCGCTGCAAGAAACCCGTCACCACCATTATTACCCGTACCGCAAAGCACACAAATATTGCTGCCACGGTCACCACCCACCGTCTCTACAGCCAACTGGGCGACTGCTTCACCTGCCCGCCCCATCAGTAAGGCATTCGACACTCCATATCGTTCCAATGCCGTTTGTTCAATTTTCCGGATCTGGTCCCGGTTGAATATGTTCATCGGTCACCATCTCCAATGGCAATGCAACACGCCATTGCAAAATCGTGACAATGGCTCATGGATAGCTGAAAGGTTTGCACCAACTTACTGGAAGCTTTGGATTGAGCGCCACCATGCAGAATCACATACGGCTTTCCCCTTGGATCACGGCAAATTTCAACCTCCCGCCACTGCATATCCCGTAAACCACTGCCCATAGCTTTCATTACAGCCTCTTTCGCAGCAAAGCGGACCGCCAAGCGGGCATATGGGTTTTTAAAACCATGGCAGTATGCGAGCTCTTTTGATGTATAGATCCGATTCAGAAACCGGTCTCCATATTGTTGGACAGCAGCCTGAATTCGGGAAATTTCGATGATGTCAGTACCGAGGCCTATAATCACTGGATTCCCCTCCCATTCTGCTTTCATCTTATCCTACCCACATTTAGCTGTCAATTTCTACTTATTGTCAGGTAAATGATGCCAAAAAGCAGGGATTATCCAATAGCGCAGAGAATGCATAAGAAGGGAAAAGAGCGGGAGGGAGGATGTCTACCATACTCAAAAGGACATTCTGAATCAAAACAATAAGGAGGAATACGTTCGATGAGATTGAAAAGAACTGCGCTTCTGTTAGTTTTGGTCATGATTGGTGCCGCTTTAGCCGGTTGTACACCCGCTAAAGAAGTGATTAACATCAGTATCGCCACCGGTGGAACCGGTGGGACATATTTCCCCTTGGGCGGTGCCTTGGCTTCTGTCTTCAATGACAATATTGAGGGTGCCCAAGCCAATGCAGAATCCACCGGTGCATCATTGCAGAATGTGACGTTGTTGATGGATGGAACCAACGAACTGGCATTCATTCAGAACGATATCACCTATTATGCCTTCACCGGTACCGAAATGTATGCCGTTGCAGACAAAGGACCGCAAGAGGGTCTCCGCGGTGTGGCAACCTGGTATCCCGAGATCATCCAGATCGTTGCCCGCGCTGATGCCAATATCAATACCATCGGTGACCTGAAAGGCAAGAAAGTCGCTGTCGGCGCCCCTGGAAGCGGTACCGAAGCCAACGCCCGCCAGATACTGGGCGCTTACAACATCGCCTATACTGATCTGGCAAAAGCGGATTATCTGAGTTTTGCCGAAGCAGCGGACCAACTGAAGGATGGCTTGATTGACGCCGCCTTTGTCACAGCTGGCATCCCAACCGGTGCCATCACGGATGTGGCCATCAGCAAAGATATCAAACTGATCCCCTTTGATGATGATCGTTTTGCTGCCTTCTCTACTCAGTATCCATTCTACACAAAAGTTGTCGTGCCAGCCGGTACATACAACAAGCAGACATCCCCTGTGACCTGCGTGGCGGTCATGGCGATGCTGGTAACACACGCTGATGTTGATGAAGATCTAGTATACAAAATGACGAAAGCCATATTTGAAAATCTAGACGACATCGCAGCCGCACATGCTCGTGGTGCCGACCTGAAATTGGAAACGGCGCAGGACGGGATGCCGATCGAATTGCACCCGGGAGCAAAGAAATACTTTGACGAACAGTAGACCCCATAGCGTAAGGGGGGTGACGGCCACCGGGAAACCCCCGGTGGCCGGTTTATGATGAAAGGAAAGCCGGCTCCCGTCGTGGGCATAATTTGTGTCTTTCTGGTGATCTTCGGGTCACTCTGGTACTGTTTCCCGCCTTATTCCCTAACCTTTGCAGACGGTGAGTCTGCCCATGTGTTCCGAACGATCCCCGTTGAAGCCGGCGACTCCTTTTCAATTGTGTTCATTCATTCGGTGCACCGTACTCCTGTGACGGATTATTTCTACATCGATGGTGAAGGGACTATCATTCTGTACAAAACCACTTTTGACACATATGGTGTCGGTATCCCCTATGAAACCGACCATCATTTCTACATCGAAGGCCATCTTTTTGTGATCGATGAGATCAATGAACCGTTTGCGACTTTGCCTTACAGGGTGGCATCCTTCACCGAGCATGTCCTGACGATCGGTGAAACGCGCATTCCTTTTGATTCAATTGCCACGACAGGGACTCTTCTGTCAATTCAAGTACAGCCTTTTTCCCTCACGACTCTTTGGCGGAAGGTGAGATAATTGAATTCAGAAAACAATGTTACAACCCCTTCGACTGATCAACTCCTTGAGCAGTTCGACAAAGAAACCAGCAGCCAGCGGACCCTCGTCGGGCCAATTGCCACAGTGATCTTTTTGATTGCGGTGAGCATGTCGATCTTTCATCTTTACACCGCCGGATTTGGCATCCTGCTGGCATTGAAACAGCGTACAGTCCACTTGACTTTTGCCCTGGTGCTGGTTTTCTTGCTCTATCCTGCCCGCAAAAAATTGCCGAAGACCACATTTCCTTTATATGAATACATTTTTATCGCCATCAGTATTGCTATCGGTGCCTATTTGTGGATCAATTTTGAAGCGATCATCTACCGGGCAGGAAACCCCAACCAAATGGATATGATCATGGGTGTCCTGGCCATCTTGATCGTTCTGGAAGCCACACGCCGCGCCATTGGACCGGAACTACCTTTTATTGCTTCACTGTTTGTCGTCTATGCATATTTCGGACCGTATATTCCCGGTCTCTTAAACCACAGAGGTTTCCCCGTCTCCCGCATCATCTACCAGCTGTATATGACGACGGAGGGCATTTTCGGCACACCATTAGGTGTATCGTCCACCTTTGTTTTCCTGTTTATCCTCTTTGGTTCATTTCTTGACAAGACCGGTGTTGGAAATTTCTTCATATCATTAGCATACAGCTTAACCGGTGGCACCCGGGGCGGTCCGGCCAAAACTGCCGTACTGGCCTCCGGCCTGATGGGCTCCATATCCGGCAGCAGTGTTGCCAATGTGGTCACAACGGGTTCTTTTACGATTCCCTTGATGAAAAGTATTGGATACAAAAGCCACTTTGCAGGCGCAGTCGAGGCAGCAGCTTCCACTGGCGGACAGATCATGCCCCCGGTCATGGGTGCTGCGGCTTTCATCATGTCTGAGTTTACCGGGATCCCTTATTCCAGGATCATCATTTCGGCGGCTATCCCTGCAATTCTATATTATTTAAGCGTTGGAATCATGGTGGACCTTGAAGCGGTCAAGCTGGGACTGAAGGGGATGGCTAGGAGTGAACTGCCTGATGCCAAGAAAACCATTCGGGAAGGCTCCTACATGATCATACCCATCCTGGGCATTTTGCTCTTTTTGTTCAACGGTTTCACCCCACTGTTTTCCGCCTTTTATGGCATTCTGCTGGCCATCATGATCAGCTTGCCACCCTTGTACATGCCATTCATCGGCACTTACTTCTTTTTTAAAGTCGGGACTGATATCGGACTGGCCATCGCCTACGGGATTGGTTTGGCTGCAGTGGTTTTCTTTCTGAAACGACTGAACCCTGCCTGCCCTTCCCTCAGCCGCAGTGAATTCATTGATGCACTGAACAAGGGCGCCCGGGGTGCGATCGGTGTCGCTTGTGCTTGTGCATGCGCAGGGATTATCGTCGGTGTGGTCACCATGTCAGGACTGGGTCTTAAACTTGCCAATATTATTGTGGCTTTGGCGGGCGGACGTCTCTTCTTCACCCTTTTCTTCACCATGATCGCGTCATTGATCCTGGGTATGGGTCTTCCCACCACCGCGAAATATATCGTGCTGGCAACAATGGCCGTTCCTGCCCTTCTGCGGCTGGATGTGCCATTGATTGCAGCTCACATGTTTATCCTGTATTTTGGGGTGGTCGCTGATGTTACACCGCCTGTCGCTCTGGCAGCCTACGCGGGTGCAGGTGTCGCCGGTGCCAATGCGATGAAGACAGGTTGGACAGCTTTGAAACTATCGTTAGCAGCCTTTCTGATTCCATATATCTTCTGTTATTCACCTGACTTGCTGCTCATTGATACCACGGTGCTCAAAGCAAGTTTGGCTTTCGTCAGCGCATGTATTGGGATTCTGGCATTAGCCTGCTCCGTGCAAGCGTATATGCTGACCAAGACCAACCTGATCGAGCGGGCGTTTCTGTTTGCTGCCGCCATCGCGTTGATTAACCCCGGCATCACCACAGACCTGTTCGGTGTGGGCGTTCTCGTCAGTGTTTACCTGTGGCAGCGGTACCGGGTCCGTCGCTGTGATCTTCCGGTCACACCCGCAACACCATGAAATCAAAACCGCTCGGACATGTCCGAGCGGTTTTCTTATTCACCTTGCTGGATACCTTGTGCCAGCAGACGCAGCACCCGGTCCACTAACGGGAGAAAGTCTTCATAGTCGTCTTGCTGACGCCCTGCCATATAAAATTCACCCGTGGCAATGCTGACATGGGTCAGCAGAAATGCGGTCAGATTTGCATCCAGATCCGGTCTTAGTTCACCCTTTTCCACCCCAGCCCGAACTAATTGCTCTAAAAATTCATTGCTGCGAGGTGCCATCTCGCCAAGGATCCGTTCTTTAAAAACCGGATCTGTTTCCTTGATGAACCGATTTCCGATCAAGGCCAATTTCGGATTGGCTTGAGCAAAGCGAATCCCCCCTGCAAACAGCTCACGCATCAGCTCAAAAAACGTGAGTTCCTGCATTTGCGTAAGCATTCGGGTCAGGTACTGCAATTTCATATTTCCTGTCTCAATTAAAAGGTGTCGGAATAGATCTTCTTTATCTTCAAAATACTGATAGAAGCTCCCTTTTGCGATTCCCGCTGCCTCGACAATGCTGGAGATGCTGGCCGATTGAAATGAGTTGACCGCAAACTCATCGATGGCGGCGTGAAGCACCACCTGCCGTTTCTCATCCGGGAGATTAAAAAAAGTCGGTTTGGGCATCTGTTTCACCGCTTTCATATGTGACTAACTGGTCATATTCTAGCACACCTATGGGCATAAAGCAAGAATTCCCCTGGAAGATTAATACTTGATTTATCGCCTGTATATGGTATTCTATTGTCATTCACCCTCGGATGATTAGGAGCGATCGAATTGAATGGTTCTATCCATCGCCGTTTACTATTTGATACTTTCATGTTCATCGTCATCATCACGCTGATGGACACCACCCGCTTGGGTTTGTCTTACCATGAGCGCGCGGGTATCGCCACCGGTTTGATCCTCTTGACACATACCGTTGGTCGCAGGTTATGGCTGCGCGGCGCTTTCAAAGGCTGGGCAAATAAAAGACTGACTTCCAAAACCATCCTGCTGGTCTGCCTCAACGGGATGCTGGCAACGACTTTTATGCTGACTTTTTTTACGGGTCTCATCATCGCCCGGACGTTTCCATACAATCTGCCCTTTGGCACATCCCGATTACTGATTAGCCTGCACCATAGTACTGCTTATGGATCTTTGATTCTCCTCGCTGTCCATATGGGCTTTCATTGGGGTATAATTTTACGGAGAATGAGCCCCGTAACAAGCACCGTCTCATCCTCCAGCATCCGCTGGTTGGGGAAAGTAGCTGCAATCCTGATCATTATGCTCGGTATCCGTTCATGGTCTGTGCTGGGATTTGCACAGGTGCTGACTTCCCCCATCACCCGTTCCGGTCCCCTGTTGATCCCTGCGGACACGGAAGACCCCGCCGTCCAGCTTCCAGATGAGCTCAACAACAGCTCACTGCAGGAATATTTGGGCCGAATCATATGCAACGGGTGCAGCCGCCATTGTCTGCTGACGGAGCCCCAATGTGGTGTGGGCGTCAAAAGAGCCCGAGATGCGACTGTCTTGTTCGTACAAGAATCGAACGCTGCCAGTCAACCCTCTGTTATCACCGGTATGATGGCTCAACCCTGGTTCACATTTCCTGCCGTCACTGGACTGTTCATCTGCGGCACTTACTATCTGGTGCAATGGGTGCCCGGACGAAAACGCCGTCAATAGGCGCTTGAAGATGTCTCTCGTTCCTTGCGACTTTGACCCCGGAGGTGACACATGCGCATTTCATTGCAGAAAACCATCGTGAAGTGGCTGATCATTGTGATTGTTATCCTATGGTGGCTGCCTTATGCTATTCCCATCCCAGAAGATCAATTTGCCCCATTCGATCTGGCTGGTGAAAACAGCATGTTTATCGAGGTGGAAGGCATCCTCCTTCACTTTCAGGACTTTTCACCTACCGTAACCCCTGCAGGGACAGTCATCTTTGTCCACGGTTTTGGGGGATCCGGATTTAGTTTTTTGAACAACGTCAAACCGCTGACGGATGCCGGCTACCGGGTCATTTTGATGGATCTGCCCGGTTTCGGTCTCAGTCAGCGAACGTTGGCGGCAAAATACTCAAATTCAGATCGTGCCGATTTGTTACAGTCGTTTGCCCTGGAGCTGCATCTGACACCCCCGGTACATTGGGTGGGCCACTCCATGGGCGGTACCATTATTGCCTGGCTGGGTCAACGTGGTCAAGGACGCGCCACCAGTTTAACCTTGGTGGATGCGCCCATGCAATCCCCTGGGGCATCCCCCTTCAGTTCCCTATTATTCCTACCTCCGGTCAAACGTGCGCTGGCCGGTTTGTTTCCCCGCTATATTACAGAAGCACGCGTGGAGGCTTTACTCGGTTCTGCCTTCGGAAGAGCATTGACAGAGGACGAAATCAATGGATACTTTCGTCCTCTAAAAATACGCGATACATATATGACCCTGATGGGTTTGTTCCGGGACCGCGACAGCACACCGTTGCAAACCGATAATATCCGCGTCCCCGTATTGATCATCTGGGGTGAAAATGATTCCTGGGTTTCCCCGGAGCAGGCAGCACTCTGGACAGACGCCCTGCCCCAAAGCCAACTATTTTGGGTGCCTGAAGGCGGCCACAATCCAATGGAAACCCAAACAGCGCTTTTCAATCATCGATTACTGGAATTTCTGATTGCAGTGGATGAATGATCAACCCATAAAGACCCGGAACCGATCTTTGCCCACTTTGCATATGGGGCAGATCGCCGGCGGCTTTTCCCGCGCACAAAGATAACCACATACATTGCACAACCATACTTTCAGTCCGCTGGATGATGCCGGCGGGCTTTCCTGTTTCACTGTAGGGCCGCCTGCCGGTCGTCTTTCCAGCACAGGAAGCGGTTTCATTTCCGGAGTGCGCTCCTCGACATAAAGCGCACAGTAACACGCACCAAATTCATTCAGATCCGGATCACGATAGTCACACGGGCAAATGATATCCAGATCCTTTTCCCGAATGCCGCTGGCCAGTCGACATGGACAAGCCGGATATCCATACCGTTTCTGGTTGACTACTAAGCCTTCCACCAATTCCCGGGTTTCTTTTTCATCGGGATTCAGTTGATACCCGCTATCTTTGGCTTCTTTTGTCAGCTTTGCCAGTAAAACATCCACTTCATGGGGTTCTGCCCGATGATCGGCACTCATTTCAGTGCCTCCCGAATCCGGGCTTCATCATAACCAATAATGGTCTGGCGGTCATTGACCACCAACGTGGGGAAAGAGCCTCTGGGATTCCACACTTTCATCTCTTCGAAATAATGATTCTTCATGGCTTCATCCAATAAATCCACATACACGAAGGTGTACTTGACACCCAGATCATCCAGGAGTTTCTTTGTTTTTTTGCACCACATGCAGGTGCTCAGCCCGTACAGCATTATGTCACCGGCGTTTCTTCCTTCGACGACTTCAATCATTGGAACCCCTCCCGATTTGTAGTCATTTTCTTCCTTATGCTTATTTTATCACGGGAGCATTGATTTGCATAGATGAAGCCACCCCATCATCCTATCCTCCGGCAGCTGATCCATCTTCCATGGGAGCGTGGATCATTGAAGCCCACGAGCCATTCCTGATGCGGCGGGATGGGTTGAAACGACCCATCCTGCTCTCTGTTCATGCCGGTCATACCCGCAATACTCCTGATCCCTGTACCGCAATGCGTCAGAACCTCTATATTCCCTATGACTGATTTGATATAATGAGGTTAATTTGAAGCGGAGGATACAACATGAGACCTTGGAAGATCTGGTGTTTGGTGGTGCTCATCTTGACAGCGGTGCTGGCCTGGGGCAATTCGGCATTGACCGTCCGGCGATACACCCATGCCTCAGCAGCGCTTCCTGTGGAGTATGATGGATTCCGGATCGCACATCTGTCGGATCTTCACGGCCGATTTACAGGTGACAGCCACCCGTCCATACTGCCAAAAATCGCAGACCTTATACCGGATATGATTGTCGTGACCGGCGATTTGATCAACCGGTATGAACAAGACCCCTCCGCTGCGGCAGCGCTATTAAGTGAACTGAACAAAATTGCACCGGTATATTTTGTGCCGGGAAATCATGAATGGGAATCCCAGGTTATGGTGTCACTGTTGGCTCAACTGACTGAAGGTGGTGTCACCGTCCTCCAGAACCAGTCTGTGACCTTCACCAGTGACAGTGGCCAGTGGGTTTTAATGGGCGCTGATGACCCGGCAGGATTCAGGGGTCTTGACGGGTTGAGCGCATTCTGTGAATCACGCCGGGAACTCCAAGGTATGACCCTCTTGCTTTCCCATCGCCCGGAGCAGTTTCATCTTTATGTAGCGGCAGCCATCGACCTTGTGCTCGCCGGACATGCCCATGGCGGTCAGTTCCGCTTGCCGCTGATCGGCGGGCTGATTGCCCCGGATCAAGGTCTATTCCCCCGTTGGACAGAAGGTCCCTATGTCAATGAAGGCACCACCATGATTGTCAGTCGCGGCATTGGTAACAGCATCATCCCGTTACGGATCGGCAACCCTCCGGAAATCGTCCTGATCACCCTCAGCCATCAAGAGGAAAACTGACATCGGATCAGGCGGTAACCGCAAACCCATCCCTCCATTTCCGCCACATTCCATGCAAAGTCACCAGCTATATCAGAATCTATGCTCACAAAACGTTGAGACTGCCTTTGCAGGCAGTCTCATTTTAATCCATATGGGAAAGTAAATCCCTTATCTCTTTTTGACGATGAATGTGGTGGACGTTTGAACCGATGATGTCGAGGCAACCACCAGATAAACTCCAGTCGGCGCTTTGTTCGCCACGCGATAGCTGAACACGACTGTTCCGTCCGTGGTGGTGACGCCGTTAAATGTACCTACAGTATTGCCTTCGGGGTATTGAACCGTCGTGGTCACATTTACACCGGACACGCCCGTCCCGATATCATCTTTGACCGTTACCGTGATATATACCCATGAATTCCAGATATATGCAGATTTGTCTGTTACGACAGTCAAGACCAGCCCTTCGGGTTCAGGTAATGGTTGAAAGTTTGCTGTCAGCGTGGTATCACTCCCTGGCATGGTGTAGGTCCAGTTGGCTTCCGCACTGACGATTGTTCCACCTTGAGTCCAGTTTACAAAGGTATACCCTGTCGCAGCTGTAGCGGTTAAGCTGACTTGAGCACCTGATGCGTAGTTGCCGCCACCGGTAACGCTTCCACCAGCAGAGGGATATCCATTCACAGTGAGTGTGTATGTGGCCGGGGAATCATCAGGATCTCCACCTGTTCCACCCAGGGCGAGATCTGCCCGGACCAGCCCGTAACCCTGATGGTTGGGATCCAATCCAAGGTCCTCAGCTGTTTCTTGCAGAATGTTGCGAACACCGGCATTCGTCAAATTTGGATCAGCAGCCCACACCAGTGCCGCCACGCCAACCACATGGGGGGAAGCCATGGATGTACCGCTGTAAGTTGCATATCCACCGGGTATGGTGCTTTCAATATTCAGACCCGGGGCGATCAGTTCAACAGCGGGGCCGGTGCTGGAAAAATAGGCTCTTTGATCCAGGTTATTGGATGCTGCCACCGCAATGACGGAATCGTATTTTGCCGGATAGCCGACAGTATCACCGGTACCTGCTTCGTTACCGCTGTTCCCTGCCGAAGCGACCACCAGCAGACCATCTGCAAAAGCCGCGTTACAGGCATCAGCAAATGTCTGTGAATAACTGCTGCTGCCCAAACTCATATTAATAATGGATATATTGTCTTGTTTCATCGTCCACTGGATGCCGGCGACGATGGCAGAAACGGACCCACTCCCATTGTCAGTCAGCACTTTCACTGCATAAAGATCCACTGCCGGGGCAATACCGACGACCCCCAGATCATTATCCAACGCCGCAATCGTACCTGCAACATGAGTCCCGTGGCCATTGCCGTCATTGTATTGGTCGTCTTCACGCAGGAAAACACCTTGAACATAAAACCGCCTACCGCCAACCACGTGCAAATCCGGATGACTGGTATCAATACCAGTGTCAAGGACAGCAACCCCCACTCCCGCTCCCTTGGTTTTCCCCCATGATGGGAATGAATACGATTCACTTCCAAACACACGGTCAATTCCCCAAGGCACCGTCTGCCCGATTGCGTGAACCTGTGCATCCGGTTCAATATAGCTGATAGCGGGATTTTTCTGCAATGCGGTCGCCTGTTGTGCTGTCATCTGCGCCGCGATGACATCGACGATGGTGAATTGGGCATAAATCTCACCGCCAAAAGCCCTGACCAAACCCGGGTTTGGTGTTCCATGGAACCCTACCAAAACATCCAGTTTCTCCCCGGAAGCATTGATGGGAGCAGCGGCTAAACTGACGGTGGTTATGGAAAACAGTAGCACCAGGACGAATAAAACCGTTAACCCCTTTGGAAATCCCTTGCTGTTCACGTTAACTCATCTCCTCATTCGCCATTTTTGATAAAAGAACCCTGTTTCTTGATTTCATCCGGTCCTTGGCAATGACAGTAAAAAACCATGAAGTCCAGCTGGCACACCTGACGCTTTGATTTATTATATCATGATTGTCTGAATATTGAAACAATACTCCTGCCACCGTTTCAACGGTCTGACCTCGCAATAGATCCCTTTGCCAATCCTGCGCATATCGGATCAACCAACCATATCCGGACATTCTTTTGGAATATGCAAAAACATCACACTCCGCAGCATTTGCCGGGAATCTGATGTTTTGTTGGAGTTCTGGAGCAGATCCAACTCATGGCATCAAAGGCTTTCCCATTTCATGGGCGAGATGAACCTGAATCCTGCAACGACCACGGAATATTGACTGCCGGCGCAAAGGGTTGATGGTTACCCATCTCGTTCTAATGCGTCGATTTCTTCCTTCACCTTTTTCTCCGTCATATAGCCCAGCATCAACTGGGATGCCACAAAGAACACCATGAAAACCATGCTGAGGATCACAAATGGCACCATGGCATTCCAGTCACCCCAGGCAATGCCATTGGAAATGATCTGCACGATAAAAAAGGCAAGACCGCCCACCACACCACTGATCACAGGAAGCCGCCGGTCCTTTTTTTGCGGGTTGTCAATGAGTCCTTTACTGACCAGACTGCCCAGATGGTAGACGGATACCGCCAGGACCAAAAGCAGCAGGTCCAAATTTTCCTGTGGCGGATCCTGACGAACCAGCATCCGGTAAATCAGGATCAACCACAGCCCCATCAGCAGCATTGCGAATGCCCGGGACTGGATGATGCGTCGTTCCAGCACGATTCGTTCATCCTGTACAAGTTTCATTTTGATTCCTCCCAAAAAATTTCATCCAATGTCTTTTCTAAAGCACGACAGATGGCCAAACACAGATTCAGGGTGGGATTGTATCCCCCGGCTTCAATCAAACCGATGGTTTGACGTGTCACACCGACACGCTCTGCTAAATCTTCTTGGGACCAGTCCTTCTCCGTTCGTGCTATTTTCATCTTCATGTTTTTCACCAGCATCACCATCGCTTTCCATCCTCTGCATCCAGGATCAACTGGACACCTTATGGCCACAATATACAACATATATTCCATTATGTCAAGCATATATTGCATTTTGCAATATATATCAATTTTAGCGGCCTGCAGGAGTGCTGCCCGCCTTCGCTGATCCATTCACCAAAACAAAAGGCCTGCCGTGATCCCCGAATGGGGACCTCGGCAAGCCTGTAGTCCTTTTGGATTGGCTTGTCAAATGATATCTGCTATTCCACCGTCACACTCTTGGCCAGATTTCGGGGCTTATCCACATCGCAGCCTCGTTCCAAAGCGGCGTAGTAAGAGAAGAGTTGCAATGGAATCACAGCCAGAGCAGTGGTGAAATACTTATGGGTCTTGGGTATAGCGATGACATGCATGCTATGTTTGCCAATATTGTCGTCGTCTTCCATCCCCATGCCGATGACAGTTGCTTCCCTGGCGTTGACTTCCTGGATATTGCTGATCATCTTGGCGTAAATGTCCGGCTGGGTGGCAATGGCAATCACTGGGACATCTTTCGTGATCAAAGCCAGCGTGCCGTGTTTCAGTTCTCCGGCTGCGTATGCTTCTGCATGAATGTATGAAATTTCCTTCAATTTCAGGGCACCTTCCAGGGCCAACGCATAATCCAAATGCCGCCCAATGAAGAAGATGTCTTCCCGGTTTGAATAGGTCTTTGCTAACTCTTTGATCAGGTCATCATTCATATCAATCACCTTTTGCGCCATCGTCGGCAGCTCTCGCAAGGAGTCAACCATCTCCGCCGCTTCCGCTTCAGTCACAGTTCCTTTGATTTGACCCAGTTTGATCGCCATAAGATATAGGTTAACCAGCTGCGTGGTGTATGCCTTGGTAGAGGCAACGGCAATCTCCGGGCCCGCACGGGTCAGGAGGACATCATCACTTTCTCTGGCCACCGAACTCCCGATCACATTGGTGATTGCCATGATGCGGACACCCCGCCGCTTCATTTCTCTTAAGCTCCCCAGGGTGTCAGCGGTTTCCCCGGACTGACTAACCACAAGCATCAAGTATTCGGAAGGATCGTCCACAATGGGGTCCCGATACCGAAATTCGGACGCGATGTCAATCTCCACTGGAATTCGGGTGAGATGCTCGATCAAATATTTCCCCACCATGCCTGCGTGATAGGCTGTTCCACATGCCACAAGATAAATCTTCTTCAGATTGCGGATAAACTCGGGTGTGATCTCGATATCGTCCAGGGAGATTTCATGCCCGGTTTTCTCGATCCGCCCGCTGAGGGTATCCCGAATAGCTCGCGGCTGCTCATAGATCTCCTTCAGCATAAAATGGGGGTAACCTCCCTTTTCCGCTGCTTCTGCATCCCATGTGACGTGAAAGATTTCCTTTTCCAGCACTTGACCTTCCAGATCAGTGACCTTGACATCATCTTTGGTTATGATCACCATTTCCCCATGATTGAGGATGATGGCTTCCCGTGTGTACTCCAGAATTGCGGGAATATCCGAGGCGATAAAATTCTCTCCTTTGCCGATGCCGGCGATCAGCGGGCTGTCTTTCCGTGCCCCCACGATCTTATCCGGTTCATCCTGATGCATGATCACCAAAGCATAGGATCCTTCGATGATATGCAAAACCTTACGGACCGCAGCTTCCAGATCCCCTTCATAATGCTTCTCGATGAGATGGGGAACCACTTCTGTGTCTGTCTGGGAATTGAATTTGTGGCCTTCCCGGAGAAGCATTTCTTTCAGCTCCATGTAGTTTTCAATGATCCCGTTATGGATCACGGCAATTTTTCCGGAGCAATCCCAATGAGGATGGGCATTGGCGTCAGACGGACGACCATGGGTTGCCCACCGTGTTTGCCCCATACCAATATGTCCTTCCATGGGGTTTTCATCCAGTTTTTCCGCCAATCGACCCAGGCGCCCGACCGTTTTCTGTATTTTCAATTCTCCGGCGTTCCAAATGGCAATCCCGGCGGAGTCATATCCTCTGTATTCTAATTTAGCCAGTCCTTTCATGATTACAGGAACAGCAGACCGACTACCAACGTATCCTACGATACCACACATATTCTGACCTCCTTGTATCCTTCTCTAGTCCCATCGGCTTCCTTTGTCCTGACAATCGCTCGTCAGATTTGAAGACGCCGTTACGGTCCGGGTCAGACCGAGGGTCACCCGCCGAATGTTCCGAGATCCCCCACCTCGTCAACTTGTCCAGATTGCGAACAAGTCCTGGCGCTTGCAACACCGCTCTATTGTTCATGAATCACCACCTTGGCAGAAATGGGCGTGCTCTTTAAATATATCATCCCCGTTTGGTTTTGTCGATACCTGCTAACTCTTCTTTAACCATGTCCACAAACCGCTGGGTGATAGCTTCCATTTCATTTAAATCTTCACATTCCACCATAACCCGCACTTTCGACTCTGTACCCGATGGGCGGATAAGAATTCGACCTCGGTCCCCCAGTTGCCGGGATGCCTGAATGAGCGCTTCCTGGATCCGGATATTGGTATGAATCGCCTCTTTATCAGCAACCACCACATTGACCAGAGCCTGCGGCATCTTCTGTACCTGCCCTGCCAGCTCTTTCAGATCCTTACCGGAATCCCGGATCACCGACATCAGCTGCAGGGCGGTGATGATCCCGTCGCCGGTGGTATTGATCCCTAAATTGATGATATGGCCTGACTGCTCACCACCCAGGATAAATCCGCCGTCCCGCATGGCTTCCAGTACATATCGGTCACCGACATTGGTGCGAATGACTCGACCCCCTGCCCGTCGGAAAGCCAGATCCAAACCGAGATTGCTCATCACCGTCGCAACGATGGTCTGATCCGGTAATTTGCCTTTCTTCAGCATATCCAGCCCGCAAATCGCCAGTATTTGGTCTCCATCCACCAGATTCCCCTGGTGGTCACAAGCCAATACCCGGTCTGCATCCCCGTCGTGGGTCAGACCCAGATCCGCGCCGGCACGACGAACCTCTTCCTGGATCACGTGGGGATGCGTCGATCCGCATTCCCGATTGATATTAGTCCCGTCCGGAACATGGTGAATTGCGATCACCTCCACCCCCGCCTCCCCGTAAACTGCCGGGGCAATCAGGGATGCGG
The DNA here is from genome assembly GCA_964600665.1 of uncultured Candidatus Sumerlaeota bacterium. Taxonomy (GTDB): domain Bacteria; phylum Bacillota; class SLNR01; order SLNR01; family SLNR01; genus CAZRKC01. Next base: position 92,158 of record CAZRKC010000003.1, on the reverse strand, counting down.
CGCCATTGGCGCAGTCGACAACCACCTTCAACCGTTTTAGCGTCCCCGAAATCGTTCCCAGGGCAAACTGAATGTATCGTTGAGCCGCATCACCCACATGCACCACCCGGCCGATATCCGCACCCACCGGGCGGGGGAAGTGATTGGTTCCGGCATTGATGGCGGCTTCAATGTTATCTTCAATCAGATCCGGCAATTTAAACCCGTCCCCATGGAAAAACTTGATTCCGTTATCTTCAACCGGGTTATGGGATGCAGAAATCATGATGCCGGCATGTGCCTGCAACTGGCGTGTCAAGAATGCCACAGCTGGCGTTGGCACGATACCCGCCAGATACGCATCTCCCCCCATGGAACATATCCCGGCCAAAAGCGCCGCTTCCAGCATGTCTCCGGAAATCCGGGTATCTTTACCGATGAGAATCCGCGGTCGCTGCATATCCTGCGCCAATATGGCGGTCCCAACTCGACCCAACTCATACGCCAATTCCGGTGTTAAATCGTGATTTGCGATGCCTCTGACGCCATCCGTGCCAAACAGTCGACCCACATGTATCCCTCATTTCCAGTATATGTTCATCGTGTCGGAATAAACCGGCGGGATATTTCTGCCGCCGTGTCCATACCATCTACTGCTGCACTGACAATTCCTCCAGCATAACCGGCCCCTTCACCAACCGGGAATAAACCGGATACGGACACTGACTGCCGGCTGGCATCCCGCGTGATACGGACCGGTGCAGAAGTGCGGGTTTCAACCCCGGTGAGCCATGCAGCGGGGTGAGCAAACCCGTTCATTTTTTCATCCATCTGACGGATTCCGGTAATCAAAGCATCCGCCACAGGCTGCGGTAAACACGCTTTCAAGTCAGTCTCGTGGACACCGGGACGGTAGCTAGGCCTAATCAGCATCTGTGAAATCCCGGTGGTACTGCGACCGTGAAGGAAATCGCCAACGGTTTGAACCGGCGCGTAAAATCCGCCCCCGCCCAATTGAAACGCCTTCTGCTCCCATGTTCGCTGATAATCCATCCCCCGTAAAGGATGGTGTCCCTCCAGATCCTTGGCTTCTACTGCAACCACCAATGCACTGTTGGCGACGAAGCTTCCCCGATCATGCATGCTCATACCATTGACTGACAGTCCATCCGGTTCTGTAGCGGTGCCAATTACGGCACCTCCCGGGCACATGCAAAAGGTATACACCGGACGAGTCCCATGGACGGCAAGCTGATACTCTGCCGGCGGCAGCCGGGGATGGCCAGCGCTAACGCCGTATTGCATCTCGTCGATCTGCTCCTGAAGATGTTCAATTCGCAGACCCACTGCAAAGGATTTGGCTTCCATGGTCACACCGCTATGCAGCAGCATCTCATATGTATCTCTGGCACTATGCCCAATGGCCAACACCAAGGTTTCGGTGGCAATGGCCTCTCCCTGATTGACCATGATTCCTTTCAGCTTTCCTTCCCGAATGGAAAGACCGGTCAGGCGTGTTTGATAGCGGACTTCCCCGCCCCACGCCAGAAGCTGTTTGCGCAGATTGACCAGAACGCCCCGTAAACGGTCTGTTCCCACATGGGGATGTGAAAGATACCGGATCTCGTCTGGGGCCCCTGCCGCGACTAAAAGGTCCATCATCACCGGTATGTGGGGATTGCGTATCCGGGTCATTAACTTACCATCCGAAAAAGTCCCTGCCCCGCCCTCTCCAAAACATGCATTGGACTCAAGATCCAATGCACCTTTTTGCCAGAAATCATTGACCTGCTGGATCCGCTCCTCCACTTTCCGACCCCGATCAATGAGGAGGGGGCAAAACCCCCCTTTTGCCAGGTACAACGCAGCAAACAGACCTGCGGGTCCTGCACCCACAACCACGGGTCTGTGAAGTAACTGGATGGATCCGGAAACAGGATCCGGCTGCCACGCAGGCGCAGGTTCAAACGCCGGCTCACCCAACCGTCGGACATCCAAAGTATAAACAAACTGAATGCGCGGTTTGCGTCTGGCATCCAGGGATTTACGTATGATCCTGATTTCTGCGATTTCCCGCGGGGGAAGAGACAAATGTCGGGCAACCAACGGCGTCAGGTCATCCGTGTCCTGGGCCAGCGGCACCCGTAAATCATGAATCCGATTCATATGCTTTACCCTCCAACACCATTCCCATCACTCGGTTGTCTCCACTTCACGGAACCGAATGGTGACCATGAAAGTCGTTGCATCCACCAGGGCAATACCTGTCGGAAGCTGCAACCCTACTGATACGGTCATATCTTGAGATGCACCGCTGATCTCAATGGTTTGAGTATTGACGGATTCCAGATCATCGATGATGCTTAGTGGGCCGGTTACTTTGACTTTCAATGGCTCCAGAATCACTTCGAGAATTTCATAGCCCGCTGCTGGGTTGCCTGCCAACGATGGGATGATGTTGACCACCTTTTCTTCCTGGGCTTGCACCATCTCGATACTGACATTGACATTCTCGGGACTGATCACCACATTGCGGACCACCGATCCGTTCTCATCAAAAACATTCACGGCCACATTCCGGGTGAAACTGGAGGTGATATTGTTGATATCCACCACGACAGCTGCATTTTTAATGGAATTAATGATACTGGCAGCTCCTTCGATATTCACTTCCACCGGGTCAAAGGATACCCCGACGACAGAATGGCCCAGAGCCGGCAGCCCTTGTTGGATGATGGAAACCGCAAACCGTTTCCGGACAATGGGTTCCAGCGTTACCGCCGCTGCTGATGATGAAATATCCAACAATCGGGTCCCCGTTGGTTCCATGACTTTAATGGGGATTGAATGCGTCCCTTCCTCCAGATCTGCCAAGTCGATATACACATTCAAGTCTCGGGTCGCCAGGCTCGACAGGTATTGCTGCGGACCTGACAATTTGATCCGAACCGTAGCAGGATCGATATCCCCCACCGTGGTCAACCCTTGCTCCACGTTCTGAAGGCGGACCGTCACATTCTCAAAGGTCCGCTCAGTGGTGGGATTTTGTTCGTTGCTGGCCTGAAACCAAAGCAAAACGGCAATGATCACAGCAATGATTCGAATCACATAATCCTTTTCGAGAAGTTTATCCATCTACGGTTTCCTCCATTGCCAGAAACGGGCACTATTGGTCTGATCCTTGGGCAGGCATAAGGCCATCAGCATCTCTTTCAGCGTGGTTTCATCCAGATAGCGGGTCAGTTTCCCCTCACTAGCCAAGGACAGGATGCCTGTTTCCTCAGAGACCACCACGACCACCGCATCGGAATGTTCCGTAATTCCAATGGCAGCCCGATGCCGGGTACCCAGCTCGGTGGATAGATCCTGGCTGTCTGTCAGGGGCAGAAAACAACCTGCCGCTAAAACCCGATCTCCCCGGATGATCACGGCCCCATCATGGAGCGGGGTGTTGGGGATAAAAATATTGATCAAAAATTCTGAAGAAATGGTGCCATTGATGCGGATACCGCTTTCCGCGTAATCGTTGAGTCCAGTCTCCCGTTCTATGACGATCAGCGCACCGATCTTGTTCCGGGCTAACACCTTGACTGCCTTGATAATCTCTTGAATCACCTTGGTCATATCTTCTTCCGGCATGACGGAGAAAGATTGAGAGAACAGTTTCCCCCGGCCGATCTGCTCCAATGCACGGCGCAGTTCAGGTTGAAACACCACCGGCAGGGCCACCAGGAACATGGTCTGCAAGTTTCGAAGGATCCAGCGGATAGTATATAACTTCAAATAGTCGGCGATGATCATCGCGAAGAGGATGATCAAGATCCCTTTGATCAGCTGAACAGCCCGGGTGCCGCGAATCCACATAAAAAGTCGGTATATGACATAAGCAATGATGACAATATCTACGTAATCCTGTATACGGGTCGGCAACCCAGTCACCCCTTCCCTGCCATCGTCGAAGTCAGCCCATCTTGAAGAGTATTCGGCAATTAAGTGTTAAACCCTCCAGAATTCGGAAATTGCTTTTATAATCCATCATACCCGCATTGGGGGCATGTCCCGTCAGCGGCCAGTCCCAATTCCACGAATCCCCGGTCCCGGCGGACCAATAAGTGGCCGCACCGAGGACAGATGGTATTGCTTTCAGCCATCTGCGGAACATTCCCCACATAGACGAAGGACAATACCTCTTTGGCAATATCCCTAGCTTTCTGCAAGGTCGCGATGGATGTCGGCGGCCGCGTCATCTTGTACTGCGGGAAATATCGGGAAAAATGGACAGGAATCAATGGATCGATTTCAGCTACCCATGAAGATAACGCCCGAATCTCGGCATCGCCATCGTTTAATCCAGGGATCAGCAAGACTGTCAGTTCAAGGTGACAGGATGCAGCTGCCAGTCGGATTGCATCCTTTACCGGTTCTATATACCCGCCACAGATCTCTCGGTAGAAATCAGATGAGAATGCCTTCAAGTCGATGTTCATGGCATCCAGCCACGGTAAAAGCATGCCTAAGGGTTCTGGTTGAATCATGCCGTTGGTCACCATCACATTCTTAAGCCCCGCCTCCCGTGCCAATTTGGCCGTTTCCAGCACATATTCGTACCACACCACCGGTTCAGAATAGGTGTAGGCCAATCCAATGCAGTCACCATCACGGGCATGCAATTGAGCTGTCGCAACAGCATCCGGAGGCAGCAACGTTCTAACCGGGGGATCTCCCTGGGATATTCCCCAGTTTTGACAGAATTGACAGGATAAGTTACATCCAAATGTCCCCAGTGAATAAATGGTCTTTCCCGGATGGAAATGGTACAATGGTTTCTTCTCCACGGGGTCTAAGGCACAAGCCGAAACCTGAGCAAAGTTGGTCGTTTCCAAACGGCCGTTCTGATGGACGCGCACACGGCAAATTCCCCGTCCTCCGGGTTTTATCTGACACCCGTGGGGGCAGAGGTGACATTGGATCCGCCCATCAGTCTGATGGCTGTAAAACATCGCTTCTTTCATCACCACTCGCTCCTCACTGATAACGAATGACTTCAAAGCGTTCGATGGTGAATGTACCGTCTGGATCGATACCGGCTTTCTGGCAGGCGATTTGAATCTGATCATCCACTTTTTCAATACCCGGCAGATCCGGCAGCAACAGCCCGGTTCGCCTCCCTTGACGGACGATGATACCGTACCGATGCACATCCAGGTGTCCCCGATCCGTCACCGGTTCAGGCTCCATCAAGACATCCACCGAATATACTAAATGTGGGAGTTCAGCCACTGTCACCGGGTAAAACCGGGGGTCCTCTGTGCCAGCGCTGATGGCGTTAGCCATAACCTCCATAGCCAGATTCTCCCGTACAGCAGAAATGGTGCCGATACACCCCCGCAGCTGCCCCATTTTTTTAATGGAGACGAATGCGCCCGCCCGTCTGGTCCACTCTGAAGGAAGGGGATCTGGGGGTGAAAATGGTTTTTGGTGAATATGCGCTTCCAGTGTATTGCGTGCCAGTTGCACCAGGGGATGCTCTTGGGTTCGCGAAGTGTCCAAAGTTTCACTGGCTGGATCCGGACTGCTCTTTGGCATATGCGCTGAATCGGTTTCCCCTGCCACTTCCATGGAAGCCGTCAGGTACCCGACACCATAGGGCCCTTCATATGAATGGACCTGAGTCTTGACTTGCAATCCGTCCAGAGCCCCCAACAACAGGGTCACCGGTCGATAGCCGCATTCGGCTGCCCGTTCGATCAGTGCCGGGTCGATGGTCAGGATATCCTGCAATCGATTCTCCCGAAGCATCGCCACCAGTGTTTCATCGAATTCTTTCCCGGCTGGATTGTACCCGGAAGGGGCAGACTGACTCAATGCGTGAGACATATCTCCGCTGGCCAGTATGGCGATTCGACGTCCATCTTGTTTCGCGGCTGTCTGAATGGCTTTGCCCGCCCGAAATAGCTCCTGATAGGTCAGCATCCCCATGGAAATAATGACAGCGGGAATCGCAATTCCTTCCTGGCGGATATAAAACCAGGGAACCAGCACCCCATGATCCAGTTCACGTCTGACGGATGTACGCTGGATCATGCTTTCATCCAGCGAGATGAATGATATTCCCTGTGCGTGTCCGACTTCAACAATGGCTTTCGCTAGTGTTTGATCGATATCCAGGCCAAACCGGATATTCGGGAATCCGAAATGAGCAAAACTGCCTTCCATGTGCGGTACATCCCAAACGGGCAAACCATCATAGAAGAAGGGTCCATGGGGAGAAATGAGCACACACACCTGAGGTTTTGCTTCCCTTAGACTCCTGGCCAACTGGGTCATGCCCGTACAGGTATCAAAAACCTGGCGAATATCATTCTGCCCGATGGCAGGAATGATCAGGGGAGGATGCGGACTGATGCCGCCCCACACGATTCCTTCCATGGTATCCACCTCCATTTTCAGAACAAGCCCTAACTTAACGACTGCATGAAGGAACGGATATATTCCAGACTGGTTTTGGTCTCATCTGCCAAAAAGGCCAGATCCTCAGATGTCAATGGCCTGGTTTGGTGGCCTTCCACTGCTTTTTTCAAATACGACCGGCGTAATTGATCCATATCCTGATCCACCACCCGGATCTCTTCTGGATGCCTGGGGATGATGATACTCTTCCCCGGTTGACTATCTTTAGGGTCACCCCGGCGAATCTCGATTCCGTTCTGTCTGGCAAAGGTCAACTGGGGGATGGGGTGTTTTCCGGCACCGGTGTATTCTGTCTCCTGGACCACCAGAATCTGATCCTCATCCATCTCCCGGGCTATCGCAAAAGCAGCTGCCAGGGACGTGTTTCCGGCAGGCCCTCGTTCAAGACCCTCCAATTGCGCCAGCATCTCCGTTACATAGAACACTTCTCCTTGGGTCACGGTTACATAACGGTCCATGTACCGCAAGCTCCGCGCCGCATTTCGCGGCACATCGGCCCGATCCGGCTGGGTCGTAAACGGCATACCAAAACCCGTATGTCCCGTTGTAAAGGACTTCCGGTTGAAATCCCCATCACTGGCCATATGAAGGCCTTTTAAGTCCACACTGGCCCCCACCAACCGTGTATCATGACACCCCGCCTTGATCAGGCCTCTGGCAGTCCCGGTCATATTACCGCCACCGGCATGGGTCACGACCACACAATCCGGCACTCTCCCGAACCGTTGGGAAACTTCCCGCCCGATTTCATACCCCAGGGTCTCAATTCCGGCAATGGCAAAAGGCGTATAGAGGGACGCATTGAAATAACCGGTTTCTTCTAATAATTGCAGGGCAACATAAAATAATTCCGGCCCGACACTCAATTGATACACATCGGCTCCGTAGGCTTCGCACTTTCGCCCCTTTTCAATGATTTCCGGCTGCCCCCGGCCGAGGCTGTCGTAGACTTCTTGGACGATGATGCTCCGCAAACCTTTCATGGCTGCTTGCGAGGCCACTGCGGCACCGTAATTTCCGCTGGTGGCAGCGATGACCCCGGCATAGCCCAGTTTCTTCGCATGATGGACCGATACCGCTGCCCGTCGGGCCTTGAAGCTACCCGAGGGATTGGCAGCTTCGTCCTTGACGAATATGCGCGCCCCCTTACCCTTGGTTGCTATTTTCCGCACGAGTCGGGTAATCTGTTTCAGTTCCAATAACGGAGTGTTTCCCACATTACTTTCTTTTTGGATGTGGATGACTTCTTCTAAAGAGTATCCGGTTTTTGACATCATTCCTTCGTAATCAAACGCAATCGACCCGCTCTCAAACTCGGTAAAATCAATTCCCACGGATTGTTTCATGATTTCATTCTTACGCGCCATCACACCGGTATAGCTCATATCCTTCATCCTTCGTCCACCTCCAGCAATGCCCGGAGTTCGCGCCCGATCGCCAGCATTTCCGGGACTGGCGCCCCGAACCCATGGGGATATGCGGGCTTGATCGCTGACAGTGTACCGGACATTTCTCTGCCCGTCAATGTCTGAATCACGGCCGGCTGACCGATCCCAGCTTCGTGCATCAAAAATCCCCGAACCCGCATTTCCAACGGGACTTGCTGCGTATCTGCCGGAACCTGTGGTGCTCGCTCCCCGGCAGGGAGCACGATTGTGTACACTTCGACCCAATCACCCGGAACTGCTTTGATTTCCATCGCCATCCCCCTTAAAAACGTATGACTTGACCTGCCTGTCTTGATACGATCCGATTGTTTCGCACCACTGGCGTACCTTGCACAATAACCATCTCGATCCCCTCCGGTGCGTCGGTAGGGGAATCAAAATCTGCCTTGTCCATGATCCGTTCCGGATCAAAAATCACCAGATCCGCATCTGCGCCGACTGTGACCCGCCCTTTGTGTTTAAGATTCAAGCGTCTGGCGGGTACGATGGTCATTTTCGCCAGCGCTTCCATCATACTGATGGTCTTTTCTTCCCGAACCATGCGCCCCAAAACCCGGGGAAACGTTCCTGCCCCTCGGGGATGTCCTTGATCGCCCCTGAATGAACCGTCACTGCAGAGCATGATCAGTGGATGACGAATGGCTCGAATCACCTCATCATCATTCATGACAAATCCGATTACCATGGTTTCCGGTGCTTCGACTCGCAGCTGGGCAAACAATGCTTCATCGCAACGTTCACCCCGATGCGGACCTTCGGCCACCATCAGTGCGGATGGTTCAACCCCCCATTTTGCAAAACAACCGGGATCGAAGACTGCTGAGCCGATGGAAGTGCAAAAGCAATTGTATGGATAGCAATCTCCCATGACATCGATATCCTCCGAACGTGCCTCATCCAATGTCCGCAGGGCATCTTCCATAATGCCGGGAAATGCGGCACAACTGCCAAGGTGCGAAATCTGCATGGGGACACCGGTCAGTCGCGCAATTTCGGTTAATTCTTCAATGGACTCCACCGCATGCTCACAATCTGCCCGGAAATGAGCGCTGATCAGCCGCCCGGGAAATTCTGCAACCACCTTTGCGGCATCAATTGCTTCCTTGGTCGTGATACCGGGGGCGTATTCCAATCCGAATGAGATCCCCACAGCGCCACTTTCCAGTTCTTGACGAATCAAATCCTGGATCTGCACCTTCTGGTCGGCGTCGGCCGGTTGGTATCGATCAACCAGACCTATGGCTTCCCTGATACTGATGTATCCTGAAAACCCTGCGTAATTAAGGGGTATCCCTTGCGCTTCCAGAAGCGCGAAATATGGCTGAAGGGGATAACGACTGTAACCGCAGTTTCCACCCACAGCAGTGGTGACCCCCATGGATACCATCCGGTCAAAGGTGGGGTAGGATACTTCGCCTTCCAAATGGGTTATGGGATCTTCGTGCATGTGGATATCAATGAATCCAGGCGCCACAACCAGTCCCGCCACGGATATGATGTCATCACCTTCGATATCGCTACAGCTGATGGTGGTAATCTTATTGCCTTCTATGCCTATGTTGACGATTTTGTCCAATCCGGATTCCGGATCGATGACCCGTCCTCCTACCAATACTCGATCCAATGTGCAAACCCCCAGTCAAAACATTCTTAACAGATGTATTCCATTTCTACAGAAAAAAACCTGCTCAGCATGATGACCGGTGTGAGCAGGGAAAAATAAAAGGAAGGACCGATATCCTCCCTTCTGCATGATTACCGCTTTGAGAACTGAGGCGCTTTCCGCGCTTTCTTCAGGCCATACTTCTTTCTTTCCACCATCCGGGGATCCCGGGTGAGAAAACCGGCTTTCTTCAGTCCTGGACGGTACTCCGGATCAACCTTCAACAGTGCCCGGGCGATACCGTGACGAACTGCGCCCGCCTGTCCGGAAACGCCACCACCATACACATTAACCAAGACGTCATATTTTTCGATCACACCGGCCGTATTCAATGGCTGCTGAATGATCATATGAAGGGTTTTCAATTTGAAATAATCTTCCATCGGACGGCCGTTAACGACGATCTGTCCAGAACCGGGAATGAGACGAACCCGGGCAACAGACTGCTTCCGACGACCTGTTCCGGCATAATTGACAAGTGCCATGATTGTACCTCCTTCTCGTTAGAATCAGCCGACGATTTTCATCTCTGCTGGCTGTTGTGCTGAATGGGGATGTTCAGGTCCTGCATACACTTTCAATTTCTTGAACATGGCAGCACCCAGTTTATTATGGGGCAGCATGCCTTTGACAGCCAGTTCGATCACTTTTTCCGGCTTGGTGGCAATGAGCTTGCCATACGATATGGACTTGAGACCACCTGGATAACCTGTGTGGTGGTGGTAGAACTTGTCCGTCATCTTTTTACCTGTCAAATGGATTTTTTCAGCGTTGATCACGATCACATAATCACCGGTATCCATATGAGGAGCGAAGATGGGTTTGTGTTTACCCCGGAGAATGCTGGCCACTTCACTGGCCAGACGGCCGAGCGTTTGGTTTGTTGCGTCTACAACAAGCCACTTGTGCTCTATATCGGCCGGTTTCGGCGAATAAGTTTTCATAAAATTCCCTCCTGTCAATCAAGACTCAATCTTTTTTGGTATGTAAACCGCCCGCGTTGGGTCGGCAAGCCATGTCCGGCTATGTGTCACAGGGATATTTTATAATAGCCGGTCCTTCCATGTCAAGTGAAAGATGCCCTGTCATACATGACCTTCTCCAGAAACAGCCCATGGGGCGGCGCTGTCTCAGCTGCTGCATCCCGGTTTTTGGCCCTGATTATCCCTGGCATATCATCGGGGTCAGTTTTCCCCCTGCCCATTTCAATCAGTGTCCCGATGATGATTCTCACCATGTTGTAGAGGAATCCATTGGCAGACACCTGGTATGCGATCATGTCTTCTTTTTGGATCATCTCAGATCGGGTCACCCGGCGGACCGCGTCGGTCACGCGGCTGCCAGTCGCCAAAAAAGTGGAAAAATCATGGGTTCCTACCACATGTGACGCACCTTGCTGCATTCGCTCCACATCCAGGGGCTGGGGGATGTGAAGGCAGTAGCGCTTTAAAAACGGATCCGGTTGTGACTGGTTCAAAATGTAGTATGCATACGTTTTTTCCATAGCGTGGATCCGGGCGTGAAAATTATCGGGTACGGTCATTGCTGTTTTGACAACGATATCGTCCGGCAGCAAACTATTCAAGGCAAATGGGATGCGCTCCACCGGAATCTGCTGAGTGATCCGGAAGTTAATGGTCTGTCCTCTGGCGTGGACACCACTGTCCGTTCGACCAGACGCATACACAGTCACCGGTTCTCTGAAAAGTTTAGCCGCTGCCTGTTCCAATTCTCCCTGCACGGTGCGTAAGTTCTTCTGCCGTTGATACCCGCAAAAGTCAGTTCCGTCATACGCGATGACACATTTGATGTTCATTTGCCGCTCACCCCTCGCTTACCACACCGTTCCTCTGTACCGGAGCCACACCACAGCCATGAGGACCGCTGCCATCATGGCATAACCGGCAGCATCCAGCCGGGTATATTTCAGCTGCTTCAGCCTGGTCCTGTTCTCGCCTCCCCGATAGCAGCGGGATTCCATGGCAATCGCCAATTCATCCGCGCGGCGGAAGGCACTGACAAAAAGCGGGACCAAAAGCGGGATCAGGTTTTTCGCTCTTCTGACAATGTTACCACTTTCAAAATCTGCACCACGTGCCATCTGCGCTTTCATGATCTTCCCGGTTTCTTCAATCAATGTGGGGATGAAGCGCAAGGCGATGGTCATCATCATGGCCAGCTCATGGGCTGGTACTCCAAGCCGTCTGTACGGTTTTAACACGCTTTCCAAACCATCCGTCAATGTCACGGGAGGAGTTGTGAGTGTCAACATTGATGTTGTCATGACCAACATGATGAGACGCCACACCAGGTAACCACCCTGGCGAAGACCTTCTTCGGTCACCCGCAGGGGTCCGATGAGGAATATAACCGTGCCACTGGTCACGAAAACATTTAATAAAAATGTCAAGGTTCCGATCAATAAAATCGGGCGAAGCCCTTTCATCAAATACTTAAACGGGATCCGCGCAATAATGACGATTCCCACTAACAGCCCCGACAGTCCCAATATCGTGATGCTGTGCCGGGCCATAAAGATGGCAACCACCAAGGCCAAAACAGAATTGATCTTCGTCCGCGGGTCCAAGCGGTGGATCACCGATTTCCCCGGGTAGTACTGCCCGATGGTAATATTCTCAAACATCGCCATGCCCCCAATCGATGGAAACAATGGCGTCTTTTGCTTCCGTTAAATTGATCACCCGGGTGGATACATCCAACCCTTTGTTTCTCAACTTATACATAAGCTCCGTCACTTGGGGAATCCCCAAACCTCTGGCTTTTAGCTCTTCAGCTCGTTGGAAAATGTCTCTGACGGGACCCTGCATGACAATTTTCCCTTCATCCATCACCAAAACCCGGTCTACGATCTGCGCTATCTCATCCATACTGTGAGAGACCATGATTACGGTGATACCCATTTGGCGGCGCATTTCCCGAATCTGGGCCAGAACATCTGCCCGGCCTTTTGGATCTAATCCGGCTGTCGGTTCGTCAAGGACGAGAATTTTGGGTTCCATGGCCAGAATTCCGGCAATCGCCACCCGTCGCATCTGTCCCCCGCTGAGTTCAAAAGGAGACCGATTCTTGAACAACTCATAATCCAAACCCACCATTGCCATGGCATCCTGGACTCTTTTTTGGATTTCATCCGGTTTCAGTCCCATATTCTTGGGTGCAAACCCGATGTCAGCAGCAATCGTTTCTTCGAACAGCTGGTATTCCGGATACTGAAAAACCAATCCCACTTTCTGTCGAACCCGTTTACGATCGGTTTTCTTATCCTTTAAATCTTCACCATCAACCAGCACACGTCCGCGTGTCGCCAGGATCAAACCGTTGAAGTGCTGCACCAAAGTCGATTTTCCGGATCCGGTGCGTCCGATGATGCCCACACTCTCTCCATCTTCAATGGTCAAATTAATATCTTCCAAAGCAGGTATCGCCATGGGCGTATTCTCGTTATACACATGCCATAGGTTTTCAATTATGATCGACATAGTGCATCCACCATCGCTTCCACCGATAAGACATCCGGTGGAATATTGAATCCAGCTTCTCGCAGTTGTGCCGCAAGTTCGGCCATCTGGGGGACATCCAGTCGCAGTTTGCGCAATTCGTCCACCCTGGAAAAAACCTGCAAGGGTGTATCGTCCATGACAATGTGCCCATCGTCCATGACAACGATCCGATCCGCATCCACGGCCTCATCCATATAATGTGTGACCAGCACCACCGTCATTCCTTCTTCTCGATTTAAACGGAGGATGGTGTCCAGCACCTCTTGGCGTCCGATTGGATCCAGCATCGCGGTGGGCTCATCCAGGACAATGCAGTCCGGTTTCATCGCCAAGATACCCGCAATGGCGACGCGTTGTTTCTGTCCTCCCGAAAGGGTGTGAGGGGATTGCTCCCAGCAATGGGACATATTCACCAGTGCTAAGGATTCATCCACCCGGCGGCGGATCTCCGCCACCGGTACTCCCAGATTCTCCGGACCAAATGCCACGTCTTCCTCCACCATGGTAGCCACCAGCTGGTTGTCGGGGTTTTGAAACACCATACCTGCAGACCGTCTGATTTCCCAGAGGTTTTCCGACTTTCCCGTATCCATCCCATTGACGATTACGGTTCCTTCCGATGGCAACAACAATGCATTGATGTGTTTGGCTAATGTCGATTTTCCGGACCCATTATGACCAATGATCGCGACGAACTCGCCGCGACGAATGGTCAGGGAAACATCGTCTAAAGCCTTGATTTCATTCTCTTCGCCGGCGTTGTACCGGTGACTTACATGCTCCAAGCTGATTATCGTATCCATCATCGCACCTACCATCCCAAATCACTTGCGGAATGCCCCGGCACTGTCATCAGATGAATTCAATGATTGCCATGGAAGCCGCGTCCCCTCGGCGGAAACTCGTTTTGATTACCCGTGTATATCCGCCTTCTTTGCCCGCGTACCGCGGGGCAATGGTATCGAAGAGTTTACGGGCAGCATTCTCATCAAACACATATTCCAAGACCTGTCGCCGTGCATGTAGATCGCCCTTTTTGGCCAGGGTGATCATTTGATCGGCGATTCGGCTGAGTTCCTTCGCCTTCATTTCTGTGGTTTCGATTTTTTCGCTCAACAGCAACGACGTGATCAGGTTGCGGAGCAGCGCTCTTCTGTGCGCCATGGTGCGGCCAAGTTTTCGGTTCGCCATGACCGGTTCCCCTCCTCTTTTACTCTTCTGATTCTCTCAGGGATAAACCCTGAGCGGCCAGCTTAAGTTTAACTTCTTCTAAGGATTTTCTCCCTAGATTACGAACTTTCATCATTTCAGCTTCAGTCTTGTCAGCCAGTTCCGCAACAGTATGGATCCCTGCCCGTTTCAGGCAGTTATATGAGCGGACGGAGAAGTCCAATTCTTCAATGGGTGTTTCCAGAGCCTTCTCTTTGGCATTTTCTTCTTTCTCCACCATGATCTGCACGGTATCGGTTTCGGTGTTCAGTCCCATAAAGAGAGCCAAATGCTCATTCAAGATTTTTGCACCCAGGCTGGTTGCTTCCACGGGTGAGATACTCCCGTCTGTCCAAACTTCCAGGGTGAGTTTATCATAGTCAGTCACCTGGCCGACCCGGGTATCTTCGACATGATAGTTGACCCGTTGGATCGGGGTAAATATGGAGTCCACCGGAATCACGCCGATGCTTTGATCGGGGCGCTTGTTTTTGTCTGCGGCTACATAACCGCGTCCTTTGGCCACCGTCAATTCCATTTCAAGTTCTGCCATACTGTCGAGGGTTGCAATGTGTTGATCGGGATTCAAAATATCGATATCGCTGTTCAAACTGATATCCACTGCTTTGACATCCTTTTCACCCTTCACATGGAGACGCAACGTCATCGGCTCATCCGTATGCATCTTAAACCGCAGCGACTTCAGATTCAGAATAATGTCGGTGGTATCTTCCACGACTCCGGGAATGGTGGAAAACTCATGCAAAACGCCCTCGATTTTGACGGAAGTCACCGCTGCACCCGGTAATGAAGACAACAACACGCGGCGCAGGGAATTTCCGATTGTCATACCAAACCCTCTTTCCAGGGGTTCCAACACAAATTTACCGTATGTGCCATCATCGTCCATCTCGATACAATCGATGACGGGTTTTTCGATTTCAATCATCATTTAGCCCCCCTTTTTTCCTTATGCCCCATGATCCATTGATATGGTGAGGGTGCAATTAAACTGGGTGCCGATTAACGGGAGTACAGTTCGACGATCAAGTGCTCATCTACAGGAACATCGATCTCTTCCCGCAGCGGCAATCGCACGATCCGCCCTTCCATGGTTTCTAGATTGGATTCAACCCAGGCTGGCAACCCTTTCTGGGAACTGGTTTCAGACAGTTCTTTGAACTTATCCGAGCTTCGGCTTTTACTCCGGACAGCGACCATGTCGCCGGCTTTCGTCAGATAAGACGGGATGTTGACGCGCTTGCCATTCACTTCATAGTGGTTATGTTTGACCAACTGCCTGGCTTCAGCACGGGAGTTGGCAAAACCCATTCGGAAGACCACATTATCCAGGCGGCTTTCGAGAATCTGCAACAGGTTTTCCCCGGTGATTCCTCTCTGTCTGGCTGCGTCTTCAAAATAACTGGCAAATTGTTTTTCGAGCACGCCGTAGTATCGGCGAAGTTTCTGCTTTTCCCGCAGTCGGATGCTGTATTCAGACGGTTTGCGGCTTCTGGCCTGTCCGTGCTGTCCGGGAGCAAATGCCCGCTTTTCCATGGCGCACTTATCTGAGTAGCAACGTTCACCTTTCAGATATAGCTTGATCCCTTCACGCCGGCACAACCGGCAAACCGGCCCTGTGTATCTGGCCATAATTGATTTGCACCTCCTAAGTTACACTCTTCGTCGTTTAGGTGGACGACACCCATTGTGAGGAATCGGTGTCACGTCCTTGATCATGTTGACCTCCAGACCGGCAGCCTGAAGCGCACGAATGGCCGCCTCCCGGCCTGACCCAGGTCCTTTGACAAACACTTCAATTTCCTTCATCCCTTGGTCCATCGCGACCTTAGCTGCTTCCTCAGCAGCCATCTGTGCAGCAAATGGCGTGCTTTTTCGTGATCCTTTGAAGCCGACATTGCCGGCCGTGGACCAGGAGATTACATTGCCTCGCAAATCAGCGATCGTGATGATGGTATTATTGAATGTGGATTGAATATGGGCGACCCCCTTATCCACATTTTTACGTTCTTTACGTTTGGGTCGGGCGGTACGTTTTGCCATACAGGTTTCCCTCCTTTACTATTTCTTTCTCCTCACACCGACGGTCCGCTTCGGCCCTTTACGGGTTCGAGCATTGGTCTTTGTGTTTTGTCCCCGCACAGGCAATCCCCGGCGGTGACGGATGCCACGGTAGCAGCCGATTTCGATCAGTCGTTTGATGTTCAGCTGCACTTCTCGTTGCAGGTCACCTTCGACCCGATAATTCTTGTCGATGGTGTCCCTCAGTTTATTGACTTCCTCTTCAGTCAGATCCCGGACCCGGGTATCTGGATTGATACCGGTTTTCGCCAGGATCTCATTGGAAGTCGAGCGGCCAATACCATAGATATATGTCAAGGCAATTTCAGCTCGCTTCTCTCTGGGTAAATCCACACCCGCAATACGTGCCATCTATTGACACCTCCCACTTAAAAATTGTTTTCAGCCTTGTTTCTGTTTATGCTTAGGATTTTCGCAAATCACCATCACGGCGCCTTTGCGCTTGATCACTTTGCACTTTTCACAGATCGCTTTGACAGACGCTCTGACTTTCATGGTAATTCCCCCTTCGCCTTCTATTTGAAGCGATAAATGATCCTTCCTCTGGACAAGTCATAGGGTGACAATTCAACCGTAACTTTGTCCCCGGGGAGGATCCGTATAAAATTCATGCGGATCTTTCCGGATACGTGAGCCAGGATCTTATGCCCATTGGCCAGCTCCACTCGGAACATGGCATTTGGTAACGGCTCGATGACAGTACCTTCCACTTCGATGGTATCTTCTTTAGGCATCGGATTCTTTCGACCTCCTCTCACTGAACGGGAACCAATGTGTTGATCAGGATATCATCCTGATATGAGGCTACAGACATGTCAGTATTAACGGTCCGTCTTTTGTCACTGCGATAGTATGCTCAAAGTGAGCGGAAAGACTCTGATCTGCTGTGACGACTGTCCAGTTATCCTGCAGCGTCTCCACTCGGTAGCCTCCTGCGTTGACCATTGGCTCGATTGCCAGTACCATGCCTTCTTCAAGGCGCGGTCCCCGCCCAGGCGGCCCATAATTCGGTATCTGCGGATCCTCGTGCATGTCTCGGCCAATGCCGTGCCCGACATAATCCCGAACCACTGAAAAACCATGACTTTCCACATGAGACTGGACTGCGTGAGAAATGTCCGTCAATCGGGACCCCGGTCTTGCTTGTGCAATTCCGGCCATCAATGACTCTTCAGTAACGGTCAGGAGCCGTTGGGCTGCTTCGGTAATCGTGCCCACCGCAATCGTGACGGCTGCATCTCCATAGAATCCATCAACGATGGTTCCAATATCGATGCTGACGATATCCCCTTCGTTCAAAACTCGAAGGCCGGGGATGCCGTGCACCACTTCACTATTGACGGAGGTGCAAATGCTGGCCGGAAAACCATGGTATCCTTTGAAGGCAGGTAGTCCGCCTCCAGCCCGGATCACTTTTTCAGCAACCTTATCCAGTTGCCCGGTGGTCACACCCGGTTTGACAGACTGTCTCAGTGCGAAGATGGCCTCTGCCACCAGCCTGCCGGCTTTTGCCATGCACTCCAGTTCCTGTCTGGATTTAAGAATGATCAAATCGATTCATCTCCCCAGTACAGCCCGGATCTCTTCAAGGACCGCATCAGCGGACTGAGCCCCGTCGATGTTTTTCAGAATTCCTTTGTCCTGATAATAGGCAATCAGTGGACTGGTTTTGTCTAGATACTCCGCAAGTCTTTTCCGCACGGTATCTTCCTTGTCATCATCTCGCTGGTATAACTCCCCGCCACATTTATCGCAAATGCCAGCCTGTGCGGGCGGAGTAAAGTGCACATGGTAGGTGGCACCGCAGTTTCGACAAACCCGCCGCCCGGTCAGCCGCTGGACTAAAATGTCCTCGGGTACGACGATGTTGATAACTGCATCGATATATTGTCCTTTTTCTTTCAGGATTTCAGCCAATGAATCTGCCTGCGCAACTGTTCGCGGGAATCCATCCAGGATGAACCCGTCGATACAGTCATCCATTTCCAATCGCTCCTGAACGATGCCAACCACAACCTCATCCGGCACCAAGAGCCCTGCATCCATGTACGATTTTGCTTTTTGTCCCAGAGGTGTACCCTCTTTGACAGCTTTCCGGAAAATATCACCCGTGGATATATGGGGAATTTTCAACTGTTCTGCCAGCACCACTGCTTGAGTTCCTTTTCCCGCACCTGGCGGGCCAAGTAATACCATCCGCATGCTGTGGTCCCTCCTTTATTTCATGAACCCTTTGTAATGCCGCATCAGCATCTGGGATTCGATTTGACGCATGGTCTCCAGCACAACGGATACCACGATCAGGAGGCTGGTGCCACCAAATGTGATCCCGGGAATGCCGGTAACGCGAACCACCAAGTCAGGCATGACTGCCACAAATGCCAGAAACAGCGCCCCGGCCAACGTGATCCGGGTCAGGATTCGGTTTAAGTAATCTGAGGTCGGACGGCCCGGACGGATCCCGGGAATAAATCCACCGTACTTCTTCAGATTGTTCGCCACCTCAATCGGATTGAACGTGATGGCGGTATAGAAATAGGTGAAAAATATGATCAAACTGACATACATCACCGTATTCACCGGTGTTCCAAATTCCAAGTACTTGGCGATGTTCTGGATAAATGAGTTGTTGATCAACCGCGCAATCGTCAACGGAAACACCAACAGTGACGACGCGAATATGACCGGTATCACCCCTGCTTGATTGACTTTCATGGGGATATGAGTGCTCTGGCCACCGTAAACTTTCCGGCCGACAACCCGTTTCGCATACTGGACTGGAATTTTCCGGGACCCTTCCTGTACCCAGATGACACCGGCGATAATGAAAGCACCGACGACGAAGAGTACGATCAGGTTGAAAATGTTGATGGAACCAACCCGGACATACTGGACCAGATTGACTGCCCCTGCCGGCAATCGGGATACGATCCCGGCGAATATGATCAGGGATATTCCATTACCAATTCCCCGTTCGGTGATCTGCTCACCAAGCCACATCAGAAAAACGGTACCCGTGATCAATGAGACAGTAATCACGATACCAGAGTACCAACCCCAGTCGATCACAGCGCTTTTCAGTGTGAAAGTCAGTGCCACCGCTTGGATCAGCGCCAAAAAGACGGTACCATAGCGGGAGTACTGGGTCAACTTTTTCTTGCCTTCTTCCCCGCCTTCTTTTGCCATCTCCTCCAGCTTCGGAACAATGATGGTCAAAAGCTGCATGACGATGGTGGCGGTGATGTACGGGTAAATGTTCAGGGCAAACAATGATAGTCTGCTCAAAGCACCACCGGAGAAGAGATCCAGAAAACCAAACACGGTCCCACCCTGGAATAGGCCTTCGATCTTCGAGACATCAATGCCCGGTACCGGGATATGGGTACCTATCCGGAAAACAAGAAACATGACCAGTGTGAAGATAAATCGTTTTCTTAAATCAGGTATCTTCCAGATATTGCGAACGGCATCGAACAAATCAAATCACCTCTGCTTTTCCACCGGCCGCTTCGATCTTCTCCACGGCTGCTTTACTGAACTTATGCGCATGGACGGTCATGGGTTTTTCTAATTCCCCGCGAGCTAATATCTTCAAACCGTCCTTCATATCTTTTACGATCCCGGCCTTTTTCAGCAATTCGGGTGTAACGACCGTTTCCTGATCGAACCGATTGAGTGTTTCCACATTGATCTCAGCGTATTCTTTCTTGAACGGGTAATTGCTGAATCCTCGTTTCGGGAGTCTTCTTTGAATCGGCATCTGTCCACCTTCAAAGCCAAGACGAACACCACCACCGGATCGGGATTTCTGACCCTTGTGACCACGCCCGGAAGTCTTACCCAGACCGGATCCCAATCCTCGGCCGACCCGCTTGTTAGGTCTTCTTGCTCCTGGTGCAGGCGCTAACTCGTGCAGCTTCATCTACAGCACCTCCTTCATTGCGAATAATATCATCTCTGGTTATACTTCGACTTCTTCAACAGCCAGCAAATGGCTGATTTTTCTCACCATACCTTGAATCACGGGGGAATTGTCCCGCTCAACAGTCTGGTTGGTCTTGGAAAAACCCAGTGCTTTTACGATCTTACGTTGTTTCTCCGGTCGGCCGATCAAACTTCGGACCAACGTGATTTTAAGTTTCGTTGCCATGTGTAGTCCCTCCTAACCCAACAAATCTTGAACGGTGCGACCGCGGAGTCTGGCGACATCTTCCACCCGCTTGATTTTCTTCAATGCGTCCATGGTCGCATGAACCATATTGTTGGCATTGGATGATCCTAATGATTTGGTCAGCACATCTCGAACCCCTGCGGATTCCAGAACTGCCCGCACCGGACCGCCTGCGATAACACCGGTCCCTTCGGATGCCGGTTTTAAGAGCACGCTGCCAGCTCCGTACTCCCCGATGATACCATGGGGAATCGTCGTTCCGGTCATGGGTACTTTGATCAGGTTTTTCTTTGCGTCTTGCACACCTTTGCGGATGGCCTCAGGCACTTCTTGTGCCTTTCCCAGTCCAGCACCCACATGACCCTGTCCGTCACCTACGACGACCAGCGCACTGAAGCTAAACCGGCGACCCCCTTTAACAACCTTCGCCACCCTGTTCACAGTCACCACACGTTCGGTGAGTTCCAGTTGGCTCGGATCGATTCTCTTCATGATTTCCCCTCCTTTTCCAGCCGTATCCCGATCATGATCAAAACTCCAGGCCTGCTTCCCGGGCTCCTTCTGCCAGAGCTGCTACCCGACCGTGGTAAACATAACCACCCCGGTCAAAAACCACCTTTTGGATGCCTTTGGCTAGCGCCTTTTGTCCCAGAAGTTCTCCCACTGCTTTTGCGGCTGCGGAGTCTGAGGTGGAATCCAATTTATCGGCCAATTCCTTTTCCAGTGTCGATGCAGCAACCAATGTCTTGCCGGCCAGATCATCAACGATCTGCGCATAAATATGTTTACTGCTGCGGAAAACACTCAGTCTCGGCCGTTCTCCTGTACCTGAAACCTTGGCTCTTACACGCTTGTGCCTGATTTTTCGGGCAATTTCTTTATCTGCTTTCTTGAGCATCCAGACTCACCTCTTTCCTTGTTTACGCTGCAGAGCGACTATTTTCCAGTCTTGCCTGCCTTGCGAAGGATCACTTCACCCAAGTACTTGACACCCTTTTCACGATACGGATCCGGGTCTCGAGTGCTTCGGATGAACGCGGCGGTTTCACCCACCAATTCTTTGTTGATTCCTTTAACCACGATGGTGATGGGGTTTGTGACTTCAAACTCAATCCCCTTGGGTTCTTCGATTTCCACAGGTTTTGAGTACCCAACGGACAGCACGAGCTTGGTGCCTTGCTTGTTGGCACGATAGCCAACTCCGGAGAGTACTAAGGTCTTGCTGAAACCCTGGGTCACGCCTTCCACCATATTGGCGATCAGTGTACGCGTCAGTCCGTGAAGCGCTTTGTGCCTTTTCGCTTCAGAAGGACGCTGAACCAGGATCTGGCTGCCTTCGATGGCGGCCTGAATTTCTCGGTTGATGGTCCGTTCCAACTCCCCTTTGGGGCCGGTAACTTTGACCAAACCGTTATCGATTGTGACATTAACCCCTTCCGGGATGTCTATTGGTTTTCTGCCGATTCGTGACATTTCAGCACCTCCTTCTACCAGACATAGCAGATTACTTCTCCACCGACACCGTCTTTGCGCGCCTGTTTGTCTGTCATAATTCCTTTGGATGTGGACAACACAGCAACGCCCAAACCACCCAGGACTCGCGGAATCTCATCCCGTTTGGCATATACCCGCAGACCAGGTTTACTGATCCGTTTCAACCCTGTGATAACTTTTTCCCGATCCGGACCGTATTTCAAACGGACCTTCAAGATGCCTTGTTTTCCATCCTCAATATACTCATAGGTGTGAATGAACCCTTCGTGTTTGAGAATATCCAAAACAGCTTTCTTCATGTTAGAAGCCGGGACTTCGACCTGCTCATGTCTTACCATGTTAGCATTTCTCAGTCTAGTAAGCATATCAGCGATAGGATCTGTCATAACCATCGCAAGATCCCCCCTTCCTCGGTATTTTCCTTACCAGCTCGATTTTGTCACTCCGGGAATTTCTCCCTTGTGCGCATATTCACGGAAACATATTCTGCACATTCCGAATTTCCGGAGATATGCATGAGGACGACCGCATATCCGACACCGGTTGTGAAACCGGACTTTGAACTTCGGGTCCTTGGACCAGGTTTCCAGCAGTCCTTTTCTGGCCATGTATCTTATCCCTCCTCCGTGGAATTGTCGATTAATCCTGCTCTTTGAAAGGCATTCCCATCAGACGCAGGAATTCTTTCGATTCTTCGTCCGTTTTGGCCGTGGTTACGATCACCACATCCATACCCTGGACACGTTCCACTTTGTCATATTCGATCTCGGGAAAGATCAACTGATCTTTGATGCCCAATGTAAAATTGCCCCGGCCATCAAAAGCTTTTGAGGATATTCCCCGAAAATCGCGGACTCTTGGGAGTGAAACGCTAACCAGACGATCCAGGAACTCATACATCCGCTGGCCGCGAAGGGTAACCTTGCAACCGATGGACATACCCTGGCGGAGCTTAAAGTTCGCAATGGACTTCTTGGCTTTCGTGATCACCGGTTTTTGCCCAGTGATTGCAGCCAGGTCTTTGACGGCAGAATCCAGGGCTTTTGCTTCCTGAATCGCTGCGCCGACGCCCATGTTGACCACGATTTTTTCCAGCTTCGGTACTTCCATCTGGTTTTTATAATTGAATTTCTGCATCAATGCAGGAACCACTTCGTTTGCATACTTCTCTTTCAGCCTGTTCACGATCCTACCTCCTTTCGGAAACTTACTTGTCGGTGATTTCACCGCATTTCTTGCAGTAGCGAACGGACTTTCCGTTCTCCAGGGTCTTCTTGCCGGTTCGGGTCGGTTTCCCGCAGCGACTGCAGACCAACATCACATTGGAGGCAGCAATGGGGGATTCCTTGGAGATGATACCACCCTGCATCACTTTTTGAGTCGGTTTGGTATGGCGTTTGACCATATTGACCCCTTCAACAATGACGCGACCTTCTTTGGGTATCGCAGACAGTACTTTCCGCTTTTTGACTCTGTCTTTATCCTTGCCAGAGATGACAACAACCGTATCTCCTGATTTCACATGCAATTTTTTCTGGGTCACGTTTCCTAACCTCCTCTCGATCCCTTAGATTACTTCCGGGGCTAAGGAAACGATCTTCATGAAATCTTTTTCCCTGAGCTCCCGGGCCACGGGTCCGAAAACACGGGTACCGCGGGGTGCATTCTGATCATTAATAATCACTGCTGCATTGTCATCGAAATTAATATGGGATCCGTCAGGTCGGGACAACCCTTTTGCAGAGCGTACGACAACGGCACGGACCACATCCCCTTTCTTTACAACGCCCCCGGGCGTGGCTTCCTTAACAGCAGCGATGATAATGTCCCCAATATTGGCGTATTTACGGACTGAACCGCCCATTACCCGTATGCACATCAACCGTTTGGCTCCGGTATTGTCAGCGACATTCAGAATCGTCTGGGCCTGAATCATCAGATAACCCTCCTTTCAGCAGCTCTCATCCATCATGTTTATTCGGCTTTTTTCACGATTTCAACCAGTCTCCACCGCTTATCTTTGCTTAAGGGCCGGGTCTCCATCACCAAGATTTCGTCGCCCACTTTGCACTCGTTGTTTTCATCGTGCACTTTGTACTTTTTGGACGCCCGCATAACTTTCCCGTACAAAGGATGTTTGACTTTTGTGTCTACCTTGATAACGACGGTTTTGTCCATCTTATCACTGACCACGATCCCGGTTGTATGTTTCCGTTTGTTCCTGTCTTCCACCCGTATTGCCTCCTTTCTTGCGTATCCGCGTGCACCGCTTCACTAGGCCTGTTTGGCCATCGACTTGATTTCCCGTTCCCGGATGATGGTCTTGATCCGGGCAATGTCTCTTCGAACCTTGGGAATGCGCATCGGATTCTCCAGCTGTCCTGTTGCGGCCTGGAATCGAAGATTGAATAGTTCTTCCTTCATATCCTTGAGTTTTACGTTCAACTCATTGTTTGACATATCACGAACTTCTGTGATTTTCACTGCGCTTCACCACCCATATCTTCCCGTTTCAGGAATTTTGTCTTGATCGGCAGCTTATGGGAAGCCAGACGTAATGCTTCACGTGCGGTTTCTTCGTCAACACCACTCATTTCGAACAGGATACGTCCCGGTTTGACAACAGCGACCCAGTATTCCGGGGCACCTTTGCCGCTCCCCATTCGGGTTTCAGCCGGTTTTGCGGTCACAGGCTTATCCGGGAAAATCCGGATCCATACCTTGCCTCCCCGCTTAATCGAACGAGTCATGGCGATACGCGCTGCCTCGATCTGCTGGCTGGTGACCCATGCACCGTCAATTGCCTGAATGGCAAACTCCCCATAAGCAATCGTGGATCCACGATGGGCTCTGCCTTTCATGGTACCTCTCTGTACTTTTCTGTGTTTAACACGTTTGGGCATCAACATCGTTTATTTTCCTCCTTCCGCAGCGGCCTTTTTCTTGGCTGTGGGAAGAATTTCACCACGGTAGATCCAAACTTTGACGCCGATCCTGCCGTAAGTGGTCTTCGCTTCAGCAAAACCGTAGTCAATATCCGCCCGCAAAGTCTGCAGGGGTACGGTACCTTCATGATACCATTCGGAACGGGCAATTTCTGCGCCGCCCAATCGTCCACCAACCATGATTTTAATTCCTTGTGCCCGGGCTTTCATCGTTCGGCCTACGGCCTGTTTCATCGCCCGTCTGAAGGATGTGCGCTTTTCCAGCTGTGCCGCAATGTTTTCCGACACCAGTTGTGCATCCAGTTCAGGGGACTTGATTTCCATGATATTGATGTTGACCGTTTTGCCGGTCATGACTTCCAGATCTTTACGCAATTGTTCTACACCAGTGCCGCCCCGGCCAATCACCATACCCGGTTTTGCTGTGTGGACGGTGACCTTCAGGCGGTTAGCGGATCGCTCGATCTCAACCCGGGGAACCCCGGCCAAGAACAGTTTTTCTTTAACATATTCGCGGACTTTGATGTCTTCGATGAGATAGTTGGCATAGTCCTTTTTGGGGGCGAACCACTTAGCGTCCCAATCGCGAATGATACCAATGCGAATTCCCTTTGGATGTATTTTTTGACCCACTCTTTATCCCTCCTTCTTCTCCCCGACTACAACCGTGATATGACTGGACTTCTTCAGGATCTTAAACGCCTGACCTCGTGAACGGGGATGTACCCGTTTGAGGGTCGGTCCCTGATCCACAAATGCCTCGGTAATGAATAGGCTGGACCGGTCCATGTCAAAATTGTTTTCAGCATTGGCGGCCGCTGACGATACCACTTTGGTCAGGACCTCGGATGCTGCTTTGGGCGTATATTTGAGTATTGCTAATGCTTCGTCCACACCTTTGCCACGGATCAGGTCCATGACGATCCGGACTTTGCGGGGTGCGATGCGCACATACTTGGCTACCGCTCTTGCTTCCATATTCTAACCCTCCTCCCCAACTCGTCTTTCCTGCCGTTATTTCAAGGATGTCGATCTTTCCGTATGGGAACCATGGCCGCGGAAAAGACGTGTGGGAGCAAATTCACCTAGCTTATGACCCACCATGTCCTCCGTGATGTATACTGGCACGTGCTTCCTTCCGTCATGAACCGCAATCGTATGTCCAACCATGATCGGCAGAATGGTGGACCGCCGGGACCAGGTTTTAATGACTTTTTTGTCCTTCTTTGTGTCCATATCTTCAACTTTCTTCAGAAGGCTCGCTTCGATATATGGCCCTTTTTTCAGAGATCTGCTCATTTTCCAGTCCTCCTTTCTCCTCGGGTGATTCCTGCCTTACTTGCGACGTTTCACGATCATCCGGTCAGACCGCTTCTTGCCACGGGTCTTGGCTCCCAGCGCCGGTTTGCCCCAAGGTGTAACAGGGTTCCGACCGATAGGAGATTTACCTTCACCACCACCATGGGGGTGATCCACCGGGTTCATGGTGACGCCCCGGACTGTGGGACGAATCCCCAGCCAGCGACTCTTACCCGCTTTTCCGATGGTAATGTTTTCATGATCGATGTTGCCAACTTGTCCGATGGTGGCTTTGCACTCGAGACTGATCATCCGGATTTCCCCTGAAGGCATCCGAATCTGTGCATACTTGCCTTCTTTCGCCATCAGCTGCGCGGATGTACCTGCAGACCGGACCAGTTTCCCACCGCCGGCGGGATAGACCTCGATGTTATGCATGATACTTCCTAACGGAATGTTTCTCAAGGGCAGCGCGTTACCCACTTTGATGTCTGCTTCTTCACCGGACATGATCATAGTGCCCACGGTCAATCCGGCTGGTGCCAGAATGTACCGTTTCTCCCCGTCAACATAATGAAGCAGTGCAATCCGGGAAGACCGGTTGGGATCGTACTCAATGGTTGCTACTTTTGCGGGGATCCCGTCTTTGTCCCTGCGAAAGTCGATGATGCGGTATTTCCGTTTATGTCCGCCACCCTGGTGTCTTACCGTCAGTCTGCCCTGGGCATTGCGACCACCTTTCTTTTTCAAAGGAGCCAGCAGCGATTTTTCGGGTTTGTCTGTGGTAATCTCATCAAAGGTGGAGATGGTCATGGTCCTGATACCTGGCGAGGTCGGTTTGAATTTTTTAATCGCCATTACCATTCCCTCCTTTCAGCAAATTCGTCGTGTGTTTTCATCAGATACCTTCAAAGAATTCGATTTTCTGTCCTTCAGCCAAAGTGACAATGGCCTTTTTCCGGTCAGGGGTGAAGCCTCGATGAACGCCCATGCGCTTGGCCTTGCCACGAACATGACTGGTGTTCACTGCCAGAACCTTCACTTTGAAAACCTGCTCCACAGCGCTTTTGATTTCAGCTTTGTTGGCGCGTTTGTCAACATAGAAGACATATTTGTTCATCGCCATCATGTCCATGCTTCTTTCAGTGATTACCGGACGGCGGATGACATCATGTGGATTCTGCATTATGCTAGCACCTCCTCCACTTTTGCTACGGCGTCTTGGGTCAGGATGATTTTCCCGTAGATCATAACATCGGACACATTGATTTCTCTGGCCGGAGATGATTTGACCCCCGGAATGTTGCGGGACGACAGATACACATTGCTGTCGTAACCGCCGATGACCAACATGGCCTTCCCGTTCACATTCAGGTTGTGCAACAATTCCACGACCTGTTTGGTTTTGGGTTCTGATACTTCAAATGAGTCGATAACGATGATGTCACCGGACTCCATTTTGGCAGATAATGCGGAACGTAAAGCAGCTCTCCGGGCTTTTTTCGGCATGGTGTATGAATAGTCCCGGGGAGAAGGTCCGAACACAGTACCACCACCCACCCAAAGGGGTGACCGGATGGATCCGTGACGGGCTCTGCCTGTTCCTTTCTGACGCCAGGGTTTGCGTCCACCCCCACGGACCAGTCCGCGGGTCTTGGTTGCTGCAGTCCCCTGTCTCTTGTTGGCATTGTGCATAACGACGACGTCATGAATCAGGGATTGATTGATTTCGGCTGCGAAGACATGGTCGCTGAGCTGGATGTCTCCGATCTGCTCTCCCTTGATGTTATATAAAGCTACTACCGGCATAGCAAAGCCTCCTTTCTTACTTTCTTCGACCATCAATTGATATTGGTTTAAACTTTGACGCTGCTCTTGATCGTCACGAGCGTACCTTTGCCGCCCGGAATCGAACCTTTGATCAGAATCAAATTACGATCTGCATCGACACGAACGATTTTCAGTCCCTGGACTGTCCGGCGTACACTGCCCATATGTCCTGGCATCTTTCTGCCTTTGAACACATGGGATGGTTCACGCCCGGAAGCCAAGGAACCGGTTCTCCGGTGATATTTGGAGCCATGAGTCATGAGTCCGCGGCCAAACCCCCACCGTTTAATGGGTCCAGCAAAGCCTTTTCCCTTGGAAGTGCCGGCTACATCGATCATATCGCCGATTTCGAACATGTCGGCTTTGATCTCATCGCCAACCGTGAATTCACTGCTATTTTCCAGTTTCAGTTCACGGATCACTTTCCGCGGTTCAACATGGGCTTTTTCAAAATGACCTTTTTTCGGTTTATTAACATGCTTTTCCTTCACTGCGCCAAAGCCCACTTGAATGGCTTCGTAACCGTCCACTTCTTTTGTCTTCTTTTGAACCACCACACAGGGACCCGCCTCAACGACAGTAACGGGAATGCATAGACCGGTTTCGTCAAATATTTGCGTCATGCCCAGCTTTTTCCCGATAATTCCTTTTTTCATCATTTGCCACCTCCCCGTAAATCGATCCGCAATACCCTGCGGTATTGCCGCATTTATAATTTGATTTCGATGTCCACACCAGCCGGCAGATCCAGCTTCATGAGGGCATCCACTGTTTTCGGCGTCGGTTCGATAATATCGATCAGTCGTTTATGGGTCCTCATTTCAAACTGCTCCCGAGAATCCTTATACTTATGGGGAGCACGAAGGATCGTGTAAATATTCTTTTCCGTGGGAAGCGGGATCGGTCCGGATACACTTGCCCCGGTCCTTTTCGCTGTTTCAACAATTTTCAGTGCGGATTGATCCAGGATGTTGTGATCAAACGCCCGCAGTCGGATCCTGATTTTCTGTTTTGCCATTTTGATAACCTCCTTTTCACCCGTTTCTGGAACAGGCACACTCCGTGGAAATTCCCTGGCCGAGCCAGCAACCTTTCACATCATCGTTCATGCCAATATCATCGGCTCCGGCCGGCCGAAACCGGCCGGAACCATTGGATTTTATCAGTCGATGGTGGCAACCACACCGGCGCCCACAGTCCGTCCGCCTTCACGAATCGCAAACCGAAGGCCTTCTTCGACAGCGATGGGGGTGATCAGTTCGATCCCCATGGTGATGTTGTCCCCCGGCATGACCATTTCCACGCCTTCCGGTAACTTGATCATCCCCGTTACATCCGTGGTCCGGAAGTAAAACTGGGGCCGATAACCATTGAAAAACGGTGTGTGCCGGCCGCCTTCTTCTTTGGACAGCACATACACATTCGCCTGAAACTTGGTGTGGGGTTTGATGGATCCCGGCTTGGCCAATACCTGACCCCGTTCCACATCATTCTTGTCCACTCCCCGAAGCAATGTGCCCACATTGTCCCCGGCCACTGCCTGATCCAGCAGCTTGCGGAACATTTCCACGCCTGTGACCACGACTTTCCGCGGCTTTTCTGTAAACCCGACGATCTCCACTTCATCCCCGACTTTGACCATCCCCCGCTCGATTCGACCGGTGACCACTGTCCCTCGTCCGGTGATCGTAAACACATCTTCGATCGCCATCATGAAGGGTTTGTCTGTGTCACGAATCGGGGTCGGTATGTAGGAGTCCACTGCATCCATCAGTTCCCAGATCGCTTTGCAGTCTTCACATTCCCGGCTGCCGCAGGCGCAGTTCATCGCCTTGAGGGCTGATCCCGGAATCACCGGAATATCGTCTCCCGGAAATTCGTACATGCTCAGCAATTCCCGGACTTCCATCTCCACCAGTTCCATCAGTTCCGGATCATCCACCATGTCGGCCTTGTTCAAAAAGACCACTATGTTGGGTACCCCGACCTGTCTCGCCAGCAATATGTGTTCCCGGGTCTGCGGCATCGGGCCGTCTGCGGCGGATACCACCAGGATCGCCCCGTCCATCTGTGCGGCTCCGGTGATCATGTTCTTTACATAGTCCGCGTGTCCCGGACAGTCAACATGGGCGTAATGCCGTTTGGTCGTCTCATATTCCACATGCGCCGTGTTGATCGTGATCCCTCGTTCCCGTTCCTCCGGCGCTTTGTCGATCATATCGTAACTCATTACTTCCGACATCCCGGATTTCGCCAGACACATGGTGATCGCCGCTGTCAGCGTCGTCTTCCCATGGTCCACATGCCCGATCGTCCCTACATTTACATGCGGCTTCGTTCTTTCAAACTTCTTCTTTGCCATTGTTCTTTTCCTCCTTGCGCTTTAGTGTAGTTGTATGGTTTCAGATCAATACCCTCGGTTCTTGGCGACAATGCTTTCTGAAATACTTTGGGGAACGGTCTGGTAATGGGAGAACTCCATGGAGTAGGTTCCCCGTCCCTGGGTCTTGGACCGCAGGATAGTGGAATAACCAAACATTTCCGCCAATGGCACATGGGATTTGATGATATGAGTCGCGATTTCGGTTTCCATCCCCAGAATGCTTCCGCGTCTGGAATTGATATCGCCAATGACATCTCCCATGTACTCTTCGGGCACAATCACTTCTACCTTCATAATCGGCTCCACCAGGATCGGCTTCGCTTTCATGATCCCGTTCTTGAATGCGATGGATGCGGCCACCCTGAATGCCATTTCAGATGAGTCGACATCATGGTATGACCCGTCATACAAGGTCACTTCCACATCCACGATGGGATATCCGGCCAGCACACCATTGGTCATGGCCTCGCGGACACCTGCTTCCACCGGCGCAATGTATTCTCTAGGAATCACGCCACCGACGATCTTGTTGTTGAAGACAAATCCTTTTCCCCGTTCCAGGGGCTGGATCTCCAACCAAACATGACCGTATTGCCCGTGGCCGCCGGACTGGCGAATGAATTTCCCTTCGACTTTCGTGGTCCCTTCGATGGATTCTTTATACGCCACCTGGGGTCTGCCAATACTGGCATCCACTTTGAATTCCCGAAGCAGTCGGTCCACGATGATTTCCAGATGGAGTTCACCCATCCCGGAGATGATCGTCTGTCCCGTTTCCGTGTTGGTCTGCATCCGGAATGTGGGATCCTCTTCTCCCATTTTATTGAGGGAGATCGCCATTTTGTCAAAGTCTGCCTTGGTCTTGGGTTCGATGGCAATATCGATGACTGGATCGGCAAACTTCATGGATTCTAGAATGATTGGTTTTTCTTCCACACACAGGGTGTCCCCAGTGGTGGTGTCGCGTAAACCCACTGCAGCTGCAATGTCTCCGGCGTACACTTTGGCGATTTCTTCCCGGTGATTGGCATGCATTTGGAGAATGCGGCCGATTCGTTCCCGTTTGCCTTTGGTGGCATTGTAGATATATGATCCGGATTCCAGCACACCTGAGTACACGCGGAAGAATGCCAGCTTGCCCACGTACGGATCCGTCATGATCTTGAACGCCAGGGCAGAGAATGGTTCCTCATCGCTGGTGTTTCGGAATTCTTCCACTTCCGTATCCGGATTGATGCCATGGATGGGCGGTGTATCCACCGGTGCCGGCAGGTAGTAGACCACTGCATCCAGCAACGGCTGCACCCCTTTGTTCCGGTATGAAGTCCCGCATACCACGGGAATGATGTGGAGGCCTATGGTGGCCTTGCGGATCCCCCGGCGAATCTCGTCTGCAGTTAGTTCTTCATCGTTGAGAAACTTCTCCATCAGTTCTTCATCGTGCTCTGAGATCGCTTCGATCATCTTCGCCCGTGTTTCCTGACAAAGCACCTTCAATTCTTCCGGAATCTCTGCTTCTTCAGATTGAGTCCCCAGATTATCCGTGTAAATATTCGCCTTCATGGTCACCAGGTCTACTGCGCCGCGATAAGTATCTTCAACGCCGACCGGAACCTGGATGGGTACCGGATTGGCACCCAGTTTACTGCGAATGGAATCCACGACCCGAAAGAAGTCCGCACCGGTAATATCCATTTTGTTGATATACGCCATCCGGGGAACCCGATAGCGGTCCGCCTGTCGCCAGACGGTCTCGGATTGGGGTTCAACACCGCCTTTTGCACAGAAAATAACCACTGCGCTGTCGAGTACCCGCAAGGACCGTTCCACTTCGACGGTAAAATCCACGTGCCCGGGCGTGTCGATAATATTAATTCGATGGGCTTTCCATTCACAGGTCGTAGCCGCCGATGTAATGGTGATCCCTCGTTCTTGCTCCTGGATCATCCAGTCCATGGTGGCTGCCCCGTCGTGAACCTCACCCAACTTGTGCACCCGTCCCGTATAATACAAAATCCGTTCTGTGGTGGTGGTCTTACCCGCATCGATATGAGCGATGATTCCGATATTGCGTGTTTTTTCCAATGAGAACTTCCTGGTCATTTCCGCTTCCTCCTTCAATGAGAACTGCACCTGCATCATCAGCTGCTTCTGGTACCCGGGCAACTGCCAGCCCGAGTCGTGTCTACCACCGGGTGTTCCCGTCCCGTATCATCAATTACCAGCGATAATGGGCAAAAGCACGGTTGGCATCCGCCATCTTATGGGTATCTTCCCGCTTCTTGACAGAGGCACCCACACCATTGGCTGCATCCATAATCTCTCCGGCCAGTCTTTCGATCATGGTCTTCTCACCACGACCGCGACTGTAGTTGACCATCCATCGGATCGCCAACGCCATCTTTCTTTCCGGTCGAACTTCGGCAGGCACCTGATATGTGGCACCACCCACCCGGCGTGCTTTGACTTCCAGAACCGGCATGACATTCTTCAAAGCCTGTTCGAACACTTCGATGGGTTCTTTACTGGTTTTTTCTTGAATTCGCTCCATGGCTCCGTAAAATATGGATTCAGCAATACTGCGTTTGCCATCCAGCATGATCTTGTTGATGAATTTAGTCACCGTTTTGCTATCAAAGACTGGATCGGCTAGCACAGAACGCTTGGGAGCATTCCCTCTTCTCGGCATCATTATCCCCCCTTACTCTGCAATCTCTTATCCTTATTTCTTCTTGGCGCGTTTTGTTCCGTATTTGGAGCGTCCCTGTCCACGATTTTGAACTCCGGATGAATCCAAAGTTCCTCTGACGATATGATATCGAACCCCAGGCAAGTCTTTTATTCTACCACCCCGGACCAGAACGACTGAGTGCTCCTGCAGATTATGTCCGATTCCGGGAATATATGCAGTCACTTCGATTTGATTGGACAGTCTGACCCTGGCAACTTTCCGCAGTGCAGAATTGGGCTTCTTCGGCGTTGTGGTATACACCCTGGTACAAACGCCCCTCTTTTGCGGATTGTTCTTCAATGCTGGTGCATTGGATTTCTTTTCAATGGTCTCTCTGCCTTCTCTGACAAGCTGATTGATAGTCGGCACACGATCCACCTCCTTTCTCAAACATTCCTATTTAATATGTGATATCCGGCAGGGCGGCGGTAAAACCGTCCTGCCGTGTTCAATCCTCAGTCCGCGCTCCAGGCGGCAGCCGCAGCACCGATTTCAATGCCGCAGATTTTTCCCAGCTGCTGCATGGTATCAACGGTCACCACTTCGATCGCCTTCTCCTTACATGCTTTCAACAGCGGTCGCAACACATGGTCTTCAGCGTCTTTGGCATAGTAGACCACCTTCGCTTTTCCGTTCTCGACTGCCTTGAGAGTCTGTTTTGTGCCAACGAATTTTTTCTTTGCAGATTTCAGTCGGTCTGGCATCGTTTATCCCCTCCCGGTCAACTGCATCAAAGCCATGGGCGCAATAAGACACTCTAATATTTTAACACCATTAAAAACTAGTGTCAATAAGCAATCAATGCGGTTTTAGCCGGATGTTGCGATATCGAGACATTCCGGTTCCAGCCGGGATCAATTTGCCGATGATTACATTCTCTTTCAGTCCCAGGAGAGGATCGATCTTGCCTTTAATGGCGGCTTCGGTCAACACCCGGGTTGTTTCCTGGAAGGATGCTGCCGACAGGAACGAATCCGTCGCCAGAGACGCTTTGGTGATCCCTAAGAGAATGGGTTTAGCCGCAGCCGGCAATCCGTCATTGGCGATGACCCGGGCATTTTCTTCTTCGAAATCGAAGATATCCACTAAGCCACCGGGGAGAAGATCGGTATCGCCCGGATCTTCTACTTTGACTTTCCGGAGCATCTGCCGGACCATGACCTCGATGTGTTTATCGTTGATATCCACACCCTGAAGTCGGTACACTTTCTGGACTTCATCCAGCAGATACATCTGCACGCCCCGCAATCCTTTGATTTTCAACAGATCGTGGGGGTTGATGGATCCTTCCGTCAATTCAGATCCGGCGTCTACATAACTGCCTTCTTTAATTTCCGGTACCATCCGGGCTCCGTAGGGAACCATATACGCCCGGTTGTTCTCGTTGTTTTCTGTCCGGACTTCGATCTCAACGCGGCCTTTGTTCTCACCGATATGGATCTGCCCGTATACTTCGGAAATGATGGCCTGTCCTTTGGGCTTGCGGGCTTCAAAGAGCTCCTCCACCCGCGGGAGACCCTGGGTGATATCGTCACCAGCAACACCGCCGGTATGGAATGTCCGCATGGTCAGCTGCGTGCCGGGTTCACCGATGGATTGAGCAGCCACAATACCCACGGCTTCCCCGATTTCCACGATGCCGCCAGTAGCCAGATTGCGACCGTAGCATTTAATGCAG
This sequence comes from uncultured Candidatus Sumerlaeota bacterium, assembly GCA_964600665.1. Taxonomy (GTDB): domain Bacteria; phylum Bacillota; class SLNR01; order SLNR01; family SLNR01; genus CAZRKC01. The sequence goes on along the minus strand of CAZRKC010000003.1, from coordinate 57,233 downwards.
ATCCCGTAACGGGAACGACAGGTGAGGACGGAACGGATCCGGACTTCCTTGATGCCGGCGTCCACGATTTTTCGCGCAATGTCTTCGGTGATCTCCTGATTAGCCCGGATGATATAGGCATTTTCATCTTCCGGTGGTTCCGGCAACAATCCGGCTTCATCCAGAAGCTTGATGGTGTCCTCGGTATACCGGTCGCCTACTTCCATGATCAATTCACCGGTTGCAGGATGGGTCCAGTCACTATGGGATACTTTCCCCAGATTATCTTCGTAAAACGCTTCGTAAGGTGTCACCACCGGCTTGGGAGTATAGGATCCTTCCGGTGCCGGGATATCATCTAGGCAGATACGGCCGACGATCCGGTCGTAGAATGACTCGATGGTCTCAGAGCCGTCTTTGATCTCGGATACCATGATACCGTTGGTGGTGCCACAGTCTTCTTCCCGGACGATCACATCCTGGGCAACATCGACCAACCGTCGGGTCAGGTAGCCGGAATCTGCAGTTCGCAGCGCCGTGTCCGCCAATCCTTTTCGCGCACCATGGGTCGATGTGAAGTATTCCAACACCGTCAACCCTTCGCGGAAATTGGCCTTAATCGGTACATCGATGATCCGGCCAGACGGGTCAGCCATCAATCCCCGCATCCCGGCCAGCTGACGGATCTGCTGGATGTTCCCTCGGGCGCCGGATGTGGCCATCATATAGACCGGATTGAACCGGTCAAAAGAATCTTTTAGTGCTTCAGTAACGTCTTCAGTGGCTTTGGTCCAAACCTGAACCACCTTGTTGTACCGTTCATCATCATTGATCAGCCCGCGTCGATGCTGATATTCGATCTGTTCCACATCCGCATCGGCTTCAGCCAGGATCCCGACTTTCTCTTCAGGTACTTTGATATCCGTGACGGCGATGGTGATCCCGGCCTGGGTGGCATATTTAAAGCCCAGTTCCTTGATCCCGTCCAGCACCTTGGCAGTCAATACACTACCAAAGAGACGGAACGATTCGGAAATGATATTCCCCAATGCCTTTTTATCCACCGCCCGGTTCACATACCGGAGTTCCGGCGGCAGTACTTCATTAAAGATCAGCCGGCCCACAGTGGTATGTTTGTTCGCACCTTCATAGATCACCATCAGATGCTGGTGGAGGCTGATATCGTGATTCGCATACGCCATCAAGGCTTCGGCGGTGCTGGTAAAGAAGGGGATGGACTTGACATCCACCTGGATGCCGGCCGCAGCCAGTCGCTCCAGGGTATCCATGTTCAAGCGCTCTTCTTTTGCTACCAAGATCTCGCCGGTTTCCGGATGGACATAATCCATGGACGCCAGTGCGCCGAGCTTGGGAACATGTTCATCTTCCGCCAGGGTCAGGTAATAACAACCGATGACCATATCCTGCGTGGGTGTGGTCACAGGCTTGCCGTCTTTGGGGTTCAATATATTATGGGTTGACAGCATCAGGATCCGGGCTTCTGCCTGTGCTTCCGCTGACAACGGCACATGCACCGCCATCTGGTCACCATCGAAGTCTGCGTTGTATGCAGTGCAGACAAGGGGATGGATCTGAATCGCCCGGCCTTCAACTAAAACCGGTTCAAAAGACTGGATCCCCAGTCGATGCAAGGTCGGTGCCCGGTTCAAGAGCACCGGATGTTCCTTGATCACATCTTCCAGTACATCCCATACTTCTGGTCGGACCCGTTCCACCATGCGCTTGGCGCTTTTGATGTTATGGGCCAGATTCTGTTTAACCAGCTGTTTCATCACAAAGGGTTTAAAGAGTTCCAGCGCCATTTCTTTGGGTAACCCGCACTGATGGAGTTTCAAACGCGGCCCCACCACGATGACGGATCGGCCGGAGTAGTCCACCCGCTTGCCCAGCAGATTCTGGCGGAAACGTCCCTGTTTGCCTTTAAGCATATCGCTGAGGGATTTTAAGGGTCGGTTACCAGGCCCGGTCACCGGTCGACCGCGACGCCCGTTATCGATGAGGGCATCCACAGCTTCCTGCAGCATCCGCTTTTCATTGCGAACGATGATGTCCGGTGCACCCAGATCCAGGAGTCGTTTCAACCGGTTATTCCGGTTGATCACCCGGCGGTAGAGGTCATTTAAGTCGGAGGTGGCAAAGCGGCCACCGTCTAATTGCACCATGGGTCGTAATTCCGGCGGAATCACGGGGATCACATCTAAAATCATCCATTCCGGCCGGGTTTCTGACTTCCGGAAGGCTTCCACCACTTCCAAACGGCGGATCGCCCGGACTTTCCGTTGGCCGGTCACTTCCCGCAGTTCTTTTCGCAGTTCATTTGAGAGCTTTTCCAGATCAATTTCTGCTAACAGCACACGTACGAACTCGGCACCCATGCCGGCTTTGAAGGCATTACCAAATTTCTCCCGGCTTTCCCGGTATTCAGCTTCACTTAACAGTTGTTTTTTCACGAGTGAGGTGTTGCTGCCCGGATCTGTGACGATATATGCAGCAAAATACAGCACCCGCTCCAGGGAACGCGGAGACATATCCAACAGCAACCCGATCCGGCTGGGAATCCCTTTGAAATACCAGATGTGGGAAACAGATGCGGCTAACTCAATGTGGCCCAGCCGTTCACGGCGGACCTTTGAGCGGGTCACTTCCACACCGCAGCGATCGCAGATGATCCCTTTATATCGAACCCGTTTGTATTTACCGCAATGGCACTCCCAGTCCCGGGTGGGGCCAAAGATTTTTTCACAAAACAGCCCTTCCCGCTCGGGTTTCAGTGTCCGGTAGTTGATGGTTTCCGGTTTTTTGACCTCACCTTTTGACCACTCGCGGATCTGTTCCGGTGAAGCCAATCCGATCTTGATTGAGTCAAAATTGTTCAGTTCCAGCAAAGGCTTATCCCCCTTCATTCGTTTTCAGTCCAAAGCCTTTTGCAATCCGGTGGTTCTCCAAACCTCACCGGATGCCCGATCATTCGATTTCCTCATCTTCGTAATCGGACAGGATAATACGTTTGGGTTTCTTGTCCTGCTTGGCCTTTTTCGGCTTCTTGGTGCCTTCGAACTCATCCCGAACCGGGTCTTTCCCCTTCCGGGCCAGTGTCAGGGGACTGCCATCTTCTGCAGTGGCCTCACTGTCCACTTCCTCATCGGACTCAAGGGTTTCTTCCATATCCGTGTCTTCATCATCCAAATCTTCGTCTTCCAGTTCCAAATCGGTATCGGCATCATCATCAATAGGAATCACCGGTACCAATGGCGGTAGCGGCTTGCGGACCGGCCGGTAATCATCGTCGTCCGCACCTAATTCATTGCCGTCGATATTCAGTCCTAAGGTGGGGGTTGATGACGGATCGTCATCGCTTTCCCGAATCTCGATCTCTTTGGCATCCTCTGTGAGGATCTTCACATCCAATGCCAGACTCTGGAGTTCCTTGATCAATACCTTGAAGGATTCCGGCACACCGGGTTCAGGAACATTTTCACCTTTGACGATGGCTTCGTAAGTCTTGACCCGACCCACCACATCATCGGATTTAACGGTCAGGAGTTCCTGGAGGGTGTAGCTGGCACCATACGCTTCCAGCGCCCACACTTCCATTTCCCCGAATCGCTGTCCACCGAACTGGGCTTTCCCGCCCAAAGGCTGCTGGGTGACCAAGGAGTACGGGCCCGTGGACCGGGCATGAATCTTGTCATCCACCAAATGCGCCAGTTTCAACATATATACATAGCCGACAGTGACCTGATTATCAAAGGGTTCACCGGTGCGGCCGTCATACAATTGGATCTTGCCATTTTCCGGTAATCCGGCTTTCTTCAGTTCGTCCAGGACTTCCAACTCGGTGGGTCCGTCAAATACGGGGGTGGCCATTTTCATGCCCATGACACGGGCAGCCCATCCCAGGTGGGTCTCCAGAATCTGACCGATATTCATCCGGGAGGGAACCCCCATCGGATTCAGGACGATTTCCACCGGTGTCCCATCCGGCATAAACGGCATATCCTGCTCCGGCAGAATTCGGGCAATGACACCCTTGTTTCCGTGGCGGCCGGCGATTTTGTCGCCTTCGGATATCTTTCGTTTCTGTGCGATGTACACCCGTACCAGTTGATTCACACCCGGTACCAGTTCGTCGCCGTTATCCCGGGTAAATACTTTCACATCCACCACGATTCCGCTTTCACCATGGGGGACTCGCAAGGATGTGTCCCGCACTTCCCGCGCTTTTTCACCGAAAATGGCCCGAAGCAGGCGTTCTTCTGCAGTGAGTTCGGTCTCTCCTTTGGGGGTGACTTTCCCCACCAGGATATCTCCGGGACGCACTTCTGCACCCACCCGGATAATGCCACGGCCATCCAGATCCTTAAGGATCTCTTCCCCGACATTGGGAATGTCCCGGGTGATTTCTTCCGGACCCAATTTAGTGTCCCGGGCATCTGCTTCATATTCTTCGATGTGGATGGAGGTGAAAATATCTTCTTTCACCAGCTTTTCGCTGATCAGGATCGCATCTTCGTAGTTGTAGCCTTCCCAGGGCATAAACGCCACCAGGACGTTGCGGCCTAACGCCAGTTCGCCATCTTCTGTGGAGGGACCGTCTGCAATCACCTGTCCGATTTCGATCCGCTGTCCTTTTTTCACAATGGGTTTCTGATTGATACAGGTACCCTGGTTGGATCGGCGGAACTTGACAAGGGCATACCGGTCGATGAAACCATCATCGTTTTTCACCAGGACTTCGTAACCGCTGACTTTTTCCACATACCCCGGTTTTTTTGCCAGAATCAGCACACCGGAATCCTGTGCCGCCTTGCCTTCCATGCCGGTGCCCACCAGGGGGGAATCCGTCCGCAGCAAAGGTACCGCCTGTCGCTGCATGTTGGAACCCATCAGCGCCCGGTTGGCATCATCATTTTCCAGGAAGGGGATCAACGCAGTGGCAATACTGACCACCTGTTTGGGTGACACATCCATGTAATCCACTTCGTGGGTGGGAACCACTAAAATCTTATGCTGGAAACGAACCGTAACCGTTGGATCCCGGAACCGGCCGTCTTCTTCCAATAACACGTTGGCCTGTGCAATGACGCATTCGTCCTCTTCATCTGCTGTCAGGTAGTCAATGTCTGTCGTGACGATGCCAAGGTCCTTGTCCACACGCCGGTAAGGCGTCTCAATAAACCCGTACTGATTGACCCGGCCGTAGGTACTCAAGGATCCGATCAGTCCGATGTTGGGACCTTCCGGGGTTTCAATGGGACAGATGCGGCCGTAGTGAGAGTGATGCACATCACGGACTTCAAACCCCGCCCGTTCCCGGCTGAGTCCACCCGGACCTAAAGCACTTAAGCGGCGTTTGTGGGTGAGTTCCGCCAAGGGGTTGGTTTGATCCATAAACTGAGACAGCTGACTGCTGCCGAAAAACTCTTTGATGGACGCCACTACCGGGCGAATATTGATCAACGCCTGCGGAGTGATCACATCCACATCCTGAATGGTCATTCGTTCTCTGACCACCCGTTCCATCCGGGAGAGGCCGATCCGGAATTGATTCTGGAGGAGTTCTCCCACCGATCGCAACCGGCGGTTCCCCAGATGATCGATGTCATCGGTATTGCCCAATCCATGGCGCAGGCTCAGTAGATAGCTGACTGCAGCCACCACATCATCCCGAGTAATGGTTTTGAAGGTAGTGGGCAAGGCTTCATTGGTGATGATTTTCAGCGTCACATCGTCCCGGGTCTTGATATCGATTTCCCGGATATCCAATTCTTCCATCCGGTCGATCATCTTCTTGTCGATCTGAGTGCCGGCATCGTAAAGGATTTCGCCGGTGGTTGGATCCACCAATGGATTAACCAAATGTGTGTTCAAAATCCGCCGTCGAAGTTTTAGTTTCTTATTGATTTTGTAGCGACCCACACTAGCCAGGTCGTATCGTTTCGGGTCAAAAAACAGGGTATTCAGCAATGAACGGGCGCTGTCCACAGTGGGTGGCTCGCCGGGTCGCAGTCTTTTGTAGATTTCGATCAATGCTTCATCTTCTGATTTGGTATTGTCTTTTTCCAGAGTATGGGCAATGATGTCCTCATCGCCAAATAAGTCCTGGACAGCCTGGTCGCTGCCATAGCCCAGGGCTCGCAACAGGATGGTCGCCGGTAATTTCCTGGTCCGGTCGATATGAACATGGATCATGTCGTTGGCATCGGTCTCAAACTCCAGCCATGCCCCCCGGTTGGGGATGATGGTACAGGTAAACAGATGCTTTCCGGAGGTGTCGATATGTTCGCCATAATAGACCCCCGGGGAGCGGACCAACTGGGAGACGATGACTCGTTCAGCTCCATTGATGATGAAGGTACCACTATCCGTCATCAACGGGAAATCCCCCATGTAGACTTCCTGCTCTTTGATTTCACCTGTATCTTTATTGATGAGTTGCGCTCTGACTTTTAAGGGGGCGCTGTAGTTCACGTCTCTTTCTTTACATTCATCCACGACATACTTGGGTTCGCCCAGACTGTAATCGGTGAATTCCAGAACCAGGTTTCCGGTAAAATCCTGGATCGGTGAAATATCCCGGAATGTATCCCGGAGCCCTTCTTTGAGAAACCAATCGTACGAATTCTTCTGGATCTCAATCAGATTGGGCATTTGCAGGACTTCATCGATTTTTGCGAAGCTGAACCGTTTTGCACTGGCTGTCGATTCGATGTAGTTTGCCATGTAATCGTTCCCCCTATTTCAAGATCGGTAGTAAAATAAATTAAGCTTATAAGAAATTCTCTCCCTATAAGCTTGATGTTTTACTGCTTACTTTAAACACATCGCTTCCTATCATCGCTTTTCGCCTCCGTCTATTTCGCCGGGGAAATTCCCCGGTTGTGACGAGATGCAAATCGCCGTTTTGACGCCAATAATTATTCTTATGGCAATAAATTATAATATCACAAGTCATCATATATGTCAAACAAATCCACTTATTTTCGCAAGTGTTAAGCCAAAAAGACACCCTGACTGAGAGTGTCTTTATGGCTGTATACATCCAACTAATCCTTGGATTACTTCACTTCGACAGATGCACCCGCTTCTTCAAGCTTGGCTTTTGCCGCTTCAGCTTCATCTTTACTGACTTTTTCTTTCACTGCCTTGGGAGCGCCATCCACCAGGTCTTTTGCTTCCTTCAGACCCAGACTGGTCAATTCACGGACGACTTTGATGACCTGAATCTTCTTTTCACCTGCACCTGTCAGGATGACATCGAATTCGGTCTGTTCAACTTCCACAACTGCAGCAGCGTTTACCGGAGCGGCAGCAGCGACTGCCACCGGAGCAGCAGCAGATACTCCAAACTTCTCTTCAAACGCTTTCACCAGTTCAGCTAGTTCCAGCACTGTCATGGTTTCGATCGCTTCGAGAATCTGATCTTTCGTTAAAGTTGCCATTAATATTTCACCTCCTTCTTCGTATCTCATCTGTATGGATTAACTTACGCTTCTTTCTGCTTACGCACGCCATCCAGGGCGTAAATAAAGCCACGGATAGGAGCGTTGAGGACACTGACCCAGTTGACGATGGGGGTCTGGATCCCGGCGAGTACCATCGAAAGCAAGACTTCCCGCGGGGGCAGATCTGCCAGGGTCTGGACACCGATTTCATCGATGACCTTGCCTTCGATCATGCCGCCTTTGATGGTCAATTTCTTGCTGGTTTTGGCAAACTCGGTCAAAATCTTGGGCGCGGCTGCCGGATCTTCATAACTGAATGCGAGTGCGGTCGGCCCTTCCAGATAGGGGTCCATGGCTTCCAACCCCAGATCTTTCGCAGCAAATCGGGTCATGGTGTTCTTAATGACCCGGTATTCCACTTTTGCTTCCCGTAATTTTTTACGAAGGAGTGTTACTTCGGCCACATTCAGACCGCGGTAGTCCGTCAGGACCACTGACTTCGCCTTGTCAAGCTTTTCTCTGACTTCACTGACAACAGCTTCCTTCTCTGAACGTATACTCATTCCATCCACCTCCTTCTTACTTATGTCAAAAAATAAATCCTCTGCGCAGACACGCAGAGGAATCCATACCATCCGATATGTTTCTCCACGCCTCGGCAGGTGGCCAGAGCCATTAAACCATGTACCTGCTGTCTACGGCATTGCAAACTTATGTACTTACCTTTGGCATTATATCATGAGGCTGCCAGCCAGTCAATACGCTTACCGCTTATGAATTGAGTTTCTCAACGCCCACCGGGTTCACCCGGATACCGGGGCCCATGGTGGAAGACACCGTCAGGCTCCGCAAATAGTTGCCCTTGGAACTGGCCGGTTTAGCCTTGTTCAGAGCATCCATGAGGACTGAGAGGTTTTCGCTGAGTTTTTCCATCGTAAATGATACTTTGCCGATGGGGGCGTGAACAATTCCCGCCTTGTCAACGCGGTACTCGATTTTACCCGCTTTGATCTCTTCGATGGCATTCTTGACTTCAAAAGTCACAGTGCCGGTTTTCGGGTTGGGCATGAGCCCTTTGGGCCCTAAAATCCGACCCAGTTTCCCCACCGTCCCCATCATGTCCGGGGTCGCTACTGCAACATCAAAATCCGTCCAACCGCCTTCGATCTTGGCAACCATATCTTCCGCGCCTACAAAATCTGCTCCTGCTGCTTCGGCTTCTTTGGCTTTGTCGCCTTTGGCGAAGACCAGAACACTTTTCGTTTTCCCTGTGCCATGGGGGAGTACCACAGTACCCCGGACCATTTGATCCGCATATTTGGGATTGACACCCAGACGGACTGCCGCTTCGACGGATTCGTCGAATTTCGCGCTGGCAATTTCCTTTACCAGAGACAGGGCTTCTGTTGCTTCATACAATTTTTCGCGGTCAACTTTTTCCGCGGCTTGCTTGTGGTTTTTGCCTTCTTTAGCCATTTGACGTTCCTCCTTTGTGGTATTAGCGGATCATATCCTCCCACGATTTGCTTACTTTTCGATTTCGATGCCCATGCTCCGGGCTGTGCCTTCAACCATCCGCATCGCAGCTTCCACTGAGGCAGCGTTTAAATCTTCCATCTTAGTCTCGGCGATTTCCCTGACTTTGGCGATGGACACTTTGCCAATCTTCTTTTTGTTGGGTTCACCGGAAGCCCGTTCGATACCCGCTGCTTTTTTCAGCAGAATCGCGGCCGGGGGTGTTTTGCAGATGAAGGAGAATGACCTGTCTGCAAAAACGGTGATCTCCACTGGAATGATCAGACCTATCTGGGGAGCAGTGCGTTCATTGAACTCTTTGCAAAATCCCATAATATTCACACCGTGCTGTCCCAATGCCGGACCGACGGGGGGCGCAGGATTGGCTTTACCTGCCGGAATCTGCAACTTGACCATACCGATCACTTTCTTTGCCATATGTTTCACCTCCTTTGCATGCAAACCATTCAACAAAAAAGCCCCAACAAGGTGTCCCTGCTGGAACCGTGTCAGTCGTTAAAGCTTCTGCACCTGTGAAAAATCCAATTCCAGGGGCGTTTCCCGGCCAAACATCGAGACCCGGACCTTTAGTTTCCCCCGCTCGGCATTAATGTCATCAATGGTCCCCACAAAACCGTCAAAAGGACCGGTGATCACCTTGACAGTCTCTCGCAGCTGGAATGCCACCTTGGGTCGGGCTTCCTCCATCCCCATCTGGCGCATGATAGCCCGGACTTCACTGTCCTGCAATGATATGGGTTTGGATCCGGAGCCGACAAAGCCGGTGACACCGGGAGTATTCCGCACCACATACCAGGAATCGTCCGTGACGATCATCTCCACCAGGACGTATCCAGGGAAGACCTTCTTCTTGGTGATTTTCTTTTTGCCGTTTTTAATTTCGACTTCTTCCTCCATGGGAACTAAGACGCGGAAAATCTTGTCCTGCATGTTCATGGACTCGACCCGCTTTTCCAAATTGGCTTTAACTTTGTTCTCATAGCCGGAATACGTATGGACTACATACCAGTACTTTTCCATAAAAAGGGACCCTCCATCTTGCCGCAACCGGGCCCCCACCCCCTAATCTGCTAAATTATCAGGCGCAGCAGTCCGCTGAACACTGAGTCGACCATCCATATAAATACCGAAATAACGGCCACGGATGTAACCACGATGACCGTGTACTGAATGGTTTCCTTGCGGGTCGGCCAGACAACTTTCTTCAGCTCAGAGCGCAGTTCCCGGAAAAATCGTTTCGTCCGCTCCAGAAATTTAGTGATCCGATTCATCACTTCACATCCTTATATGGAAATATACAAAGGCCCGCAATGGGCTCCAACCCCCAAAAGCGATGGAGCCCTGCTCCCGGTATGGGAACTGCGAGCCTTCACGATACTTTATGTGAGTGTTGACAGCCTTACCGTGTTTCTTTGTGTAGCGTATGAACTTTGCAATGTCCGCAGTACTTCTTCATTTCGATCCGGTTTGCATCGTTCTTCTTGTTTTTTGTTGTGATGTAGTTCCGGCGTTTACATTCGCCGCAAGCTAGGGTGATCTGCACCCGCATGATAGCCACCTCCTAAAACGCAGCAACCATTTTCTGCAACTGCCGCCATATAAATTTAACATACAACCCATTGAAAGTCAAGACACCGTCTGGGAAATATTTCTCATACCCGGCAGCGGCAGTCTTATTGACAACACAAATCAGTCGATGGTGGCAACCACACCGGCGCCTACAGTCCGTCCGCCTTCACGAATCGCAAACCGAAGGCCTTCTTCGACGGCGATGGGGGTGATCAGTTCGATCCCCATGGTGATGTTGTCCCCCGGCATGACCATTTCCACGCCTTCCGGTAACTTGATCATCCCCGTTACATCCGTGGTCCGGAAGTAAAACTGGGGCCGATAACCATTGAAAAACGGTGTGTGCCGGCCGCCTTCTTCTTTGGACAGCACATACACATTCGCCTGAAACTTGGTGTGGGGTTTGATGGATCCCGGCTTGGCCAATACCTGACCCCGTTCCACATCATTCTTGTCCACTCCCCGAAGCAATGTGCCCACATTGTCCCCGGCCACTGCCTGATCCAGCAGCTTGCGGAACATTTCCACGCCTGTGACCACGACTTTCCGCGGCTTTTCTGTAAACCCGACGATCTCCACTTCATCCCCGACTTTGACCATCCCCCGCTCGATTCGACCGGTGACCACTGTCCCTCGTCCGGTGATCGTAAACACATCTTCGATCGCCATCATGAAGGGTTTGTCTGTGTCACGAATCGGGGTCGGTATGTAGGAGTCCACTGCATCCATCAGTTCCCAGATCGCTTTGCAGTCTTCACATTCCCGGCTGCCGCAGGCGCAGTTCATCGCCTTGAGGGCTGATCCCGGAATCACCGGAATATCGTCTCCCGGAAATTCGTACATGCTCAGCAATTCCCGGACTTCCATCTCCACCAGTTCCATCAGTTCCGGATCATCCACCATGTCGGCCTTGTTCAAAAAGACCACTATGTTGGGTACCCCGACCTGTCTCGCCAGCAATATGTGTTCCCGGGTCTGCGGCATCGGGCCGTCTGCGGCGGATACCACCAGGATCGCCCCGTCCATCTGTGCGGCTCCGGTGATCATGTTCTTTACATAGTCCGCGTGTCCCGGACAGTCAACATGGGCGTAATGCCGTTTGGTCGTCTCATATTCCACATGCGCCGTGTTGATCGTGATCCCTCGTTCCCGTTCCTCCGGCGCTTTGTCGATCATATCGTAACTCATTACTTCCGACATCCCGGATTTCGCCAGACACATGGTGATCGCCGCTGTCAGCGTCGTCTTCCCATGGTCCACATGCCCGATCGTCCCTACATTTACATGCGGCTTCGTTCTTTCAAACTTCTTCTTTGCCATTGTTCTTTTCCTCCTTTTCGTCGTTTCACAGCGATAATGTATTCAAGTCTTCAAACCTATATGCCAAAAATCACAGACCTTAATCGAGATGGACTGTGGAGTTGATTTCTACAGAAATCGTGCTTTTCCTTCTCTGATGCGGTCACTGGCTATCCAACAAAAATGGAGCCCACGACCGGGATTGAACCGGTGACCTTATCCTTACCAAGGATACGCTCTGCCGACTGAGCTACGTGGGCCCGCATGAGTATGCGATGGTGGAGAGGGCTGGATTCGAACCAGCGAAAGCGCTGCTAGCAGATTTACAGTCTGCCCCCTTTGGCCAACTCGGGAACCTCTCCATATTCATGATTCAGTGGATGCACGCAGCGGGTTCGGCAACACAACTGCATATATATTACAACAGATACCCGAGGTTATGTCAAGGACAAATTGCATTTTGGGCCGTCAATTTGCAGCTTGCATCACAGCCGTCTATTTTGGTTTGGCTCATCCAGATATTTCAGCCGCCCGTAGCGGTGGCGCACCCGCACCAACTCAATGGCGGGATCTTTTTGGAGTCCTCGCACATTGTACCGGATCATGGGTTGGATCACCCGCCAGCTCAGGGGGGAGACGATGGCCTCTTTGGGACAGACAGCCTCACAGTTTAAACACAGGATACAGGCGTGACCCCAGCGGGGATAACCGCCGTCCTCCAGCCGGATATTTGCCACCGGACACTGAGCCGCACAGCGGCCGCAGCGAATGCAGCGGTGCTTGTGCAAACGAAACAAACGCTGCAAAACCCCGCGGATGATGACAGGTGCGGTCATGCGCTGCTCCAACCAGTAAACCAACGGTGGTGGCTTGACACCGGCAGCGGCAACCGGAAGCTGTTGCCCTTGTCCCACCTGTGTTCCGAAGGTCACAGCGGCGCTGAGATCCTCCAGATCCGGATGGCCGTGGGACGCCAGCCAACCCTGACGGTTATATGGATAGTACACCCCGTTTCCCCGGCACATGAAGACACCGAGGCAGTTCCCGCCGGCGGCCTCAAGGGCATCATGGAGCATCTGCCCTGCATTCCAGGCAACACTGCCGTAGGTCATAAAGCCGAAAACCGGTCGCGTCTTCAAGGGCGGCAACAGGCGAATCATCTGCATAACATGGATGGGAAGCTTGAAATAATAGACGGGTGCCCCCACACCGACCAGGTCATATCCTGCCAGATCGGGGCTCCGGTCTTTCTGAATCGTCTGGATATCCACCTGGTATCCGGCTGCCGTCAAACCCCCTGCAATGCTGTCTGCAACCCGGCGGGTGGTTCCGTAAAGAGAGTAGCAGAGTATGAGTGCGCGCATGGGAACCCCTCCATTTGATCCGCCATCATCTTTCTATTTATCGTTCCCGAGGCATGAACCCTCGGTCTTGCGGGTGCATCCGTGCAGCTCTATTGATGCCGGATGGCCCATTCATCCCACAGCATAAACATGTCACACACAGGCCTGCCGACAATTGCTGTTTTAGCTCATGTGATCGGCGAAGAATGTTCTTTTTATACAGAAAGGGCACCAGCTGGTGCCCTTCTTCTCTACTTGTAACGCAAGGTAATGTCTTCAAATTTCCGTTTCGGTACGATAAATTCCCCGTCCCGATAGAAGTATTTGGTGTCTGTCCCTTGCAGGTCTTCCGGATGGGCCACCATAGCCGGATAACCGAAGGCCACCAGGGTGTGGATGGTGAGATTCTCCGGAAGCCGCATCATTTCTGTTGCCTTGGCCCGGTCGATGTTGCCGATCCAGCAGCTGGCTACACCTTCACTCCAGGCGTACACCATCATGCTTTGTGCAGCGGCACCGGCGTCATTATTGGGGACTGCCGAGCTGATGGTTTTGTCATGCAGAATAAACACAAAAGCGGTGGGCAATTCGCCTGCTTTAGGGGTCGCTGATCCATCAGGCAGATGCATCCCCCATTTGGTGATATAGAAAATATCCTCCACCATTTTCGGGTTTTCCACGATGGCAAACTTCAAGGACTGGAAATTGCCTCCGGTGGGAGCCATGCGGGCGCATTCCACTGCCTTGGTCAGCAGTTCTGAAGGTACGGGCTTTGTTTGGTCATATTTGCGGATCGTCCGCCGGGTGGTGATGGCATCAAACACATTCATCTTTGGTTCCTCCCTCTGTTTTCGTCAACGGTGCTCTCCGTCCGGAACCGAACCGGACACGGGCGACCTGTTATTTGCTATATTCGCAATTCACCGGGCAGACTCCTTTCGGACAATACAGATTTACGATTCCACCCAGCAAGAAAGCAACCCCAAAAGGTTGCTGCAGCAAGCATGTTGGAAGAGTCCCTCATTTTTTCAAAATAAACTGAGCGGCAGCCAGCACCATAAACGCCAGGATCCCGGCGGTTCCTATGGCCGTATCACCACTGCTGCTGGCATAATACAGCATATAAAATACGGGGATGAACAAAACCAGTGCGATTTTACGGGTCATCATAAACCTCCAATATTGATCCGGAACACCATGAGCAGCAGATAGTTGAGGATCCCCATCAGCAACGCGGTGAGCAGGACCGGTTTGATCACTTTTTTATAGATTTCCGGCTCCTGGCCGGTCATGCCGGATGCAGAAGCCGCCATAAGCATGGTCGTGGGTCCCACACTGACCCCGATGGACCCGGCAATGGACTGGACTCCAGCCATGATATACGGGCTGACGGCTAAGGCGGTGGCCACTGAGATCTGGAACTTGCCGAAAATGACATTGGAATTGGTGTTGCTGCCGGTGATGAAACTCCCCAGGACACCGATGAGGGGGGCAAATAACGGATACGCACTGCCCGTGACCGCTGCCACCTGAGTGGCCAGCGTGGTGGTCATGCCGGAATCCATCATCACTAATGCCATGGTAATGAGAAAGATCAAAGTCAAGGATGTATTGATGTTCTTATTCACCGTATCCTGGATCACCTTCTGCATTTTGGACCCAGACCAGATCCCGGACTGCCAGTAGACCAGCATCCCCACGGCAGATGCCATGAGAATAATGGGTGCCGGGTGACCGAAGAGGAGGATCTTGGCATAAGCCTTTTCCGGGGTGACTGCATATCCTAATGCGGTGACAAAGGCAGGGAATTTAAAGGCAATGTAATATCGGCCTAATTTCATGGTTTGAAAGAGCAACGACAGGCCGATGATCATCAGATACGGCAGCAAGGCTTTCCCCAGGGTCAGCTGGCTGCAATACATTTCTTTCGGACGTCCGGGGCGGTCTTTGATCACATAGATCGAAAACATGGTGATCAGGCCGGATAAAGCGGTCAGGAGTCCCACCAGCGAGACGAGGTTCAGGCGAATCACCGTAAACATCACCGCGATCATCACCAAAGATGACGGGATAACATAGATCAAACCCTTTTTCAGATAGGTCAACCCACCGTAGATATAGCAGACGATCAGCCCCATCATCACCATGGCCAGGGCGTCAAAGATACCCATGGCATAACCGATGTTTTGCTGATTTAAGTTGGTGACCAGGGCGATGGTGAAAAAGGACGACCCCATGGACCCGAAACTGACGGACCAGGAGTGACCCAAAAGAACCGCGGAAACAGATTTCAGCCGGTCAAAACCCATATGGATCAGAATCGGCACCACGATGATCACAGGAACACCAAAGCCTGCGATCCCCTGGAGCACGGAGGCAAAGAGCCAGGCCAGGATCAAAAACTGGGTGAAGGGATCTTTGATAAACAGCAGGATGTTCTTAGTGATCACGTCGATGGCCCCAAAGGCATATACCAGATGGTAGAGAAAGACTGCCGCCCAGATGATCAGCAAAACATACAAGGCCAGAGCCATTCCCTTGCTCATGGCTACAGACAGTCCGAACCCGTCGATGCCGAAAGCCGTAAATGCAATGATAATGGCGGAAAGCACCGCCAAGGCGGCGGATTTTGACGCAGAGAGTTTAAAAATCAAGAGACAGGACAGTAAAATCAGCAGTGGCGCAAAGGCCAAAAGGGTGTGCATTATGGATCTCCTTTTGTTCTGAAGTAGATGGTTCATGTTTGCGATCAGACTGTCTCAATGACCCACCTGTGACCGACGGTAAAACCCAATTACTAATATATCGGAAGGAACAGCCGTTGGCAAGGACTTCAGGTGTTGTGCCCATAATTTTGTTCAATATTCAGCCCGGCATTGCTCATATATCGCCTTTGGCTCTGGCAAATGGTCCGGCAGATGTTTTCATCTGCCGGAAAAGGATAAACCGCTACCGGCGAATAATTAATAACCACAAGGAAATCTCGGAGTCTTTCACGGACCCCATACAAGGAGATGGTATTTTGAAATTCGACTGTCACTTTCAGCCTTACCCGTCCAATCGATATACCCAGATCGCCGAAAACGCCATGGTGGCCACTTCCCACCCCCTGGCTGCCAATGCCGGGATGCATATCCTGCGAAACGGCGGCAATGCCGTGGACGCTGCGGTAGCCATGGCTGCATGTCTGTCCGTGGTGGAGCCCACTTCCAACGGCATCGGTGGGGATGCCTTTGCTCTGGTTTGGATGGAGAAGGAACAGAAACTCTACGGCATCAATGGCAGCGGATATTCACCGCAAAGCATTTCCATTGAGGCCATGCGAAACAAAGGCTATACCAAAATGCCCACCTTCGGATGGGATACCGTAACGGTACCGGGACAGCCGGCAATCTGGGCGGCCTTAGTCAAACGGTTCGGCAAGTTGCCAATGACCGAAACATTAGCCCCGGCCATCGGCTATGCCCGGGATGGCTATCCGGTGTCCACCATCGTCGGCTACTACTGGGAAAAGGGATACGAACGGCTGAAAGCCCATCTCAGCGATGAAGTCCTGGCGGAATGGCTCCGCACATATATGCCCGGGGGCAAAGCACCCAAGGCCGGCGATCTCGTCAAACTACCCAATCATGCCCGAACCCTGGCTGACATCGCGGCAACGAATGCGGAGAGTTTTTACCGGGGTGCCCTGGCAGCAGCCATCGATCAAAGCGCCAGGACCCACGGCGGGTTTATCACCAAAGACGATCTGGCGGCCTACCAGCCGGAATGGGTGGAACCGATCAGCGTGAATTATAAAGGATACGATATCTGCGAGATCCCGCCCAACGGCCAGGGAATCGTGGCTTTGATCGCGCTGAACATCCTCAAAGGGTTCAATTTTGCTGCCCGGGATGACATCGACACATTCCATAAACAATTTGAAGCCATCAAGCTGGCGTTTGCCGACGGGAAAAAATACGTAACGGACGCCAAACACATGACGGTGTCCCCTAGAGATCTCCTCACGGATGCATACGGGGCTGAACGCCGGAAACTTATCGGGACACATGCTCAGGATTTCAACGCGGGCAGTCCGGCACCTGGCGGGACGGTTTATTTATGCACCGCCGATGCCGAGGGGAACATGGTTTCGTACATCCAAAGCAACTACCTGGGTTTCGGGTCCGGTGCCGTGGTGGAAGGAACGGGAATCGGATTGCAGAACCGAGGTGCAGACTTTTCTCTGGATCCGTCTCATGACAATTGTCTGGCCGGTGGGAAACGGACTTATCACACCATTATTCCCGGCTTCATCATGAAAGACCAGAAAGCTGTGGGACCGTTCGGTGTCATGGGCGCCTATATGCAACCCCAAGGGCATGTTCAGGTGATCATGAACATGCTGGACTTCGGGCTGAACCCCCAGATGGCCTTGGATGCGCCCCGCTGGCAGTGGACCAACGGCAAGAAGTTTATCGTGGAACCCGGTTTCCCGTCTTACTATACGGGCGCCCTGGAGCGCCTGGGGCATGATATTATCTATGAAACCAGTGCCTTGTTATTCGGACGAGGCCAGATCATTTGGCGGGAAAATGGCGTTTATTACGGCGGAACGGAATCCAGAACCGACGGCACTATCTGCTGTTATTGATCTGAAACCCGGACTGACCAGCATGACAATCCGGTTCTCAATGAATTCATACACATCGTTTCCATATGATATTTGGAAGTTGGAAGACGAATTCATTGCAAACGACTCAGGGAATTTCCGCCCAATTAATTACACCCTCGGAATCAAGAGATTCCGAGGGTGTGGTCGTTTATTACCTTATTTTTTGATGTTATCAGCCAGGGCTTTCCCTTTGAGAAACGCCTGTTCATTCATTTGAGCATATGACTCGTTTCGCCCCAACCGTTCCTTGAGGGTATTCCTGGCACTGTCTTCTGCCACCACCTGGCTATAAGATGTGAAGAAGCCATACAGAATCACATTGGCAGCCCGCATATTCCCCATCTCGGCCGCCAGATCATTGATGGGCAGCTGGATCACCTGGATGTCGGTCCGGGTCGGCAGATCTTTCACCAGCGAACTGTTTACGATCATCACCCCACCCGGTTTGACCCTGGATTCAAACCGCTTACTGGACGGACTGTTCAGAGCCAAGACATAATCGCACAGATTGCGAGCGGGGGCGCCGATTTTCCGGTCGCTGATTACCACGGTGCAATTGGAAGTTCCACCGCGCATCTCACCACCATAGGCCGGATAGAATGTCACATGCTGGTCCGCATCATTCGCCGCATACGCCAGCAATTTACCCAATGTCTGCACGCCTTGTCCGCCAAATCCCCCGATCAAAATGGACGCATCCATCAGTTTTCCACTCCTTTCGGCTCTTTGAATATCCCTAGTGGGAACACCGGAATCACTTTTTCATCCATATATCCCGGGGTCTCATCTGTGGGTATGCCCCAGTTGGTGGGACAAGCTGATAATAACTCTATGAAGGAATAGCCCTTGCAGTTGATCTGCAGATCGATCCCACGGGCGATGGCCGCTTTGGCTTTGAGGATTTCTGCCGGTTTATGGAGGGCAAACCGGCCGACAAACATGGGCGCTTCCAGCTGACTGATGATTTCTGCCATGCGCACGGGATAACCGCTTTCCATCGCCTGTCGTCCCTGGGCGGATGTGGTGGTGGTCTGCTGACCCATCAATGTACAAGGAGACAGCTGACCGCCTGTCATGCCATAGATCTGGTTGTTGATCATGATCACTGTAATCGGTTCACCCCGATTGGCGGCATAGAAGGTTTCAGTTAGCCCGATGGATGCCGCATCTCCATCTCCCTGATACACCAGGACAACTTTGTCTTTCTGCGCATGCTTTAAGCCCACGGCATTGGCTGCCGCCCGGCCATGAAGTGAGCATAGGAGGTCAAAGTTAAAATAGTTGGTGGCTAAAATCGAACAACCCACCGGTAAAACCAGAATGGTCTTCCCCAGAATTTGCTTCTCTTCCAATACTTCAGCAATGATCTTATGCGCTGTGGAGTGCATGCACCCCGGACAGTATCCGGGGGATACCGGCAGCAGCCCTTTGCTTTTTTGGTATACCACTGTCATTTTGCCTCACCCTTTCCTTGAATTCGCCAATCAAATGAGCTTTTTCACCGCGTCTTCAATCTCATCCGGATTCGGAATCACACCGCCGGACCGGGTGAAATACTGATGGGGAATCCGTCTGGCTAACACGGCATCCACATCATAGAAGAACTGCGGCGGATCTGCCATTTCTACGGTGAGGATCTGTCGGACTCGACTGGGATCCAGTTTTTCATAGGGTGCTTTCGGGAACGGATGAAGAGTGATGGGACGAATCAGTCCAACCTTGATACCCTGCTCCCGCAAATTCTCCACGGCAGTTTTGGTAATGCGTGCCGCAGAGCCCCAGGCTGTGATCACGATTTCAGCATCTTCCATGGCAACTTCTTCCCAGGCTGCTTCAGTCTCTGCCCACGCTTCATACATCCTGGCATACTGTTTGTATTTTTTCTCCAGGGTATAGATATCGAATTCGAACTCTTTGACCACCCGGCGTTCCCGGCCTTCATTCCCGTTCGCAATGTAGTTTTTAGAGGGGAACTCCGTCTTATATGGTGGCAGGACAACCGGCTCCATCATCTGCCCGGTCATGCCGTCGGTCAACAGGATGAACAAACATCGGTATTGATCCGCGATATCGAATGCTTTATATGTCCAGTCCACAGCTTCCTGAACGGATTCCGGACCCACGGTAAAGGCGCGTAGACCGCCGTGCCCCAAGGTTTTTGTGGCATAGTTATAGTCACTCTGGGATGCCAGCAGGTTTCCACCCCCGGCACCGGAGCGCTGAACATCCACGATCACGCCGGGCAAAGCACCACCAGCCATAAACGACATGCCTTCTGCCATGAGGGAAAATCCGGGACCAGATGTGGCGGTCATCGCCCGCAGTCCGCCGGCAGATGCTCCGGCTACCATATTAATGGCACCGATTTCGCTTTCTGCCTGGATGAAGTCGCCGCCTGCTTCAGCCATATGTAATGCAAAATACTCTGTGATGGATGTCTGTGGGGTAATGGGATAACCGGCATAAAACCGGCAGCCGCCGCGAATAGCCGCCATACAGACAGCAATATTCCCTTCCAGCAATTCTTTTTTTGCCATTTGCCATGCCTCCTTTACTGATAAACGGTGATAGCCGCATCCGGACAGATGATGGCACACATTTTGCACCCGATACAATGACCATTTTCTGTTTGCTTGGCGTAATAATAGCCTTTGGAATTGTACACCTCGCCCAATTCAATGATTTTCTGAGGACACACACCGATACAAAGTTTACATGCTTTGCACAGTTCGGAGTCGATTTCGATTCGGGGCATACACCCACCTCCCAGGATTGAGATCCGTTTTAAATATATAACTGTTCTGACCAATTATACCACGGAGCGTGGCGCTTGGCAACCAAAAAAGCACCGGTTAGCGATGCTTTTTGATCAAACTCCTTCCAAGGATTCCTGGATATGTGCTTTGGTCATTGCTTTCGCCTGCTCCGGGTCTTGCTGTTTGATAGCTGCCAGTATTTTTTCGTGCTGCTGCCAGATCTGTCTGGAATACACCACCATTTTTGCCGGGTCATCGTTGATCTGTTGTTCCCAGAATGCCGCCACCAGCCGGTAATTCACCGTGGTTAATAGATGACTGACCACCACCATGACATGATTGTGAGACGCTTTGGCCAGTGCCAGATTCAGTTCGCGCCCGCATTCCATGGAAAAACGAACATCGTCCAACCTAGCCATCGCTTTTTGATAAATGCCATCCAAATGCGCCAGGTCGTCTGCGTTTCGTCGTTGGGCAGCCCATGCGGCCCCCACGGTTTCACAGATATTCCGCAATTCACTGGCTTGCGCACCGGTGATGGCATTCAACTGCAGCAAGTGCTGCAGGGATCGTTCTGCACCCAGCAGTCCCACTTCCAGCACCACAGTTCCGCTGCCTCGGGCTGTGGTCACATAATGATTGTTCTCCAACATTCGCAGCGCTTCCCGAATGGTCGGCCGGCTGCGTCCCACCATATGCATGAGTTCCCGTTCCGGGGGCAGACGATCTCCTGCCTGGAGTTCTCCGGAGAGGATCTTCTGTCTTATCTGATCATAGACCCCTTCCGATACCCGGGCATACTGCTTTTCAGGCTGATGATGATTTTCCATGTTCAGGCCGGTTATTTCGAACATACTGTCTTTGGATTCCGCTTTTAAGGCTTGGAATTCGTGCTCCCATTGAGACCAGCACTGGATCGTCAATAGTGAGGCACGATCCGCATCCTGTGTTTCCAAGGCGTGCACCAACTGCCGGTGCAGCATCACCATCTCCTGTTGCTTCTGGAATGGAGTCGCATCTGTCCATACACCGCTGTTGCCCATGATATTAACCACGGCATCCCAGATAATGCCCGCCAGGTCATTTCTGGTCGATTGAACGAGAATCCGGTGAAAATCTAAAAACATGGTCCTGTCAAAAGGCTGACTGCTATCTGGTAAATCCAGGAGCTGGCTCATTTTTGTCAGATCCGCCATATCCCGACGTGTAACTGCCAATCGGGCCAATTCCGGTTCCACAGACTGGATGAACTCATGAATCTGGTCATACGGGACCCGGGTGTAACGCAAATACTCTGCCAGTGGCTGTTCCAGGGGAACCCCTGCCTGGTGGGTCACCACGCTGGTGTTCCCGGGCAGGACCTGAATAAACCCTGCACTTTCCAGCATGCGCATGGCTTCCCGGATGGTGGGATGACTGCGTCGGTACAATCGCATCAAGTGCCGCTCAGAAGGCAGACTATCCCCGGGTTTCAGTTCGCCGCGCAGGATCTGGTCCCGGATCGTCTCGTAGACCAGCTGCGATGCCCGTTTCGTTTCAACGGGTGTGAAGATTATTTTCCCACTTCCATCTGTGTTCATATTTACCATCCTTATCAATCATCCATTTGCCTTTGCCTGTCTCAAGACCGGATCATCCATTTCCGCAACGAATGCGGATCGCTCCATACCCGGAAACTCGCAAGATGATGCTGATGCTTGTGGATTGATTATTAGAATATTTGCATCTGGTGTGGTGATCATCGCACCGGCAATGAGTGGACCCATACCGCCTTTATCTGATCTTGAGATTGACATCGAACCAGGGGATGCAATCCTTTTGGGATGCAGCCACTGGTTGACGTCCTTGATCCTGATACTAATCAATATCATATCGCAATCCCGAGCAATTTGCACCTCTTTGTCAGCGGGATGACGCGCTAAGTCAGTAAGAACCTGCAACATCAAAAAGGCTTTGCATGCAACGCATCGCAAAGCCCCTATCGATCTAGGCATGGATCAGCTCCCGATACCAATAGTAGCTGTCCTTTGGAATCCGCTTCAACCCATGTTTGAAGTCCACATAGACGAGTCCGAAGCGGGGATCGTACCCTTCCCCCCACTCGAAATTATCCAGAAAACTCCATGCGAAATATCCCCGCACATCTACACCCGCATCCATTGCCTTTTTGACCTGGGTCAGGTATCGTTCATAGTATCGGATCCGGCGCTGGTCATGGATCCGGCCATCCTGACCCGGTTCATCATTGTAGGCACATCCCCCTTCGGTGATGTAGACCACCGGGGAGCCATATTGATTTTTCACATCTAGCAGGGTTTCGTGCAATGCCTCCGGCTCAATGATCCATCCCAGGTCGGTATGGTCATCATCCTTTAAATCCTCCATGGAATTATGGGCATAGTCCAGGACAGCCCCCAGCGCATCGGTTTGATCCGCCCGGGCATAATCCGGAGAATAGTGGTTGATCCCCAAAAAGTCACCGGGATTGTTGATCCGATCCAGATCGCCGTCTCTAATGAGTGGTTCGAATTCTTGAGCCAGGATCGCCGGATAGTGTCCCAAGAATATGGGGTCCAGATATACCCTTGTCCAGGCGGCATCCATGATGGCCGCAGCGCGAATATCGTCATGCTTCTGGCTGACAGGGCGGATGGGGAAATGCGTATATGTGGAGCCCACCGTGGCTTTGGGATAGCTGGATTTGATGACCTCGACACTATCCCCGTGGCTGAGATTCAAATGATGGGTGGCGGCGATATATGCTTTTTTATCTGCCATGCCCGGTGCGTGAACCCCTTGATAATGGCCCACATAGGCAATCACCGACGGTTCATTGATGATGATATAGTGATGGATCATACCGCCCAGGTTTTTGACCACCGTTTCGGTGTAGTCAGAAAAATGCCCCACGATATCCCGCTGGGTCCAGCCGCCGTGTTCTTGAAGTGCCTGGGGCAGATCCCAGTGGTACAAAGTGACAAAGGGCATGATGCCATGGTGGTGCAGTTCATCCAGGATGCGTTTATAAAAGTCCAAACCTTTCTGGTTGACAGCACCAGCACCTGCTGGGATGATCCGCGGCCATGACAGGGAAAACCGGTATGCTTTGACTCCAAGTTCTTTAAGTAGACGAATATCTTCTTTGTAACGAGTATAGTGATCACAGGCAATATCCCCGGTATCCCCGTTTTTGATGGTGTTGGGCCTTCTCACAAATTCATCCCAAATGCTCATGGCTTTTCCGTCTTGATTCCAAGCTCCTTCAATCTGGTAAGCAGAAGTGGCCGTTCCCCACATAAACCCCTCCGGGAATTTGAGCATATGTCTACCTCCATTCATCTTGAATTCGTTTTGAATCCATTCCTAAAACATTACTAATAATAATGACTTTCGAAATTTCAAATGCAACTACCTTCACATCAATTTTCTGTGTGATCCTCGAAGCTCCATCTGAATGGGGGAGTTTGCACCAAATTCCTGGCATGCCCTTTTGTTCAGACAGCGAATAATATAGGCACTACACACCGGAGAAGATAAGAGAATATTGTTCGTTTAATATTTAACGCAATTTCCTTATGAAATCAATTCCCAAATATGATTCGACCGCGCACACATTGAGCCCAAGATTGTATCATAATCTCGGTTTTCTCGATTTGACGAGCTCCTCAAATCTTCTTTGCGTTGGTAATCCACTGAGTCGATCTTTGTGAGGAAATATTTTATCAAATTCAGCGGCTGCCGCTGCATCGATCTCATAGTCAGTATCTTCGAAAAAACGCCCGGAACACCCATAT
This sequence comes from uncultured Candidatus Sumerlaeota bacterium, assembly GCA_964600665.1. Taxonomy (GTDB): domain Bacteria; phylum Bacillota; class SLNR01; order SLNR01; family SLNR01; genus CAZRKC01. Next base: position 32,837 of record CAZRKC010000003.1, on the reverse strand, counting down.
AGCGCTCCTGGATATAACTCCAGTACCTGGAGTGGCGCTGCGTACATATCATCAGGGGTTCGGATATCATATGTTTCGGCCGCAACAAAACCGAATCTGCTGTAGTAATCAGGATCACCGTAAATCAATATTGCTTTATACCCACAACTTCGTGCCAGTTCAATGGTATGCTTAATCAACATTCGTCCAATCCCGATCCCCTGATACTCCGGCATGACAGAAATCGGACCGAAAGTGATGGTATTGCAGCATTCGCCGTTATCTCCCAAAATTTTGGATTCTGTGTAAACAATGTTTCCAACGATTTTCCCGTCGATTTCAGCGATAAAATCCAAGTCCCTGATGAATGCATCTGATTCTCTGATTATATGTAATAGATAGTGTTCATCGCAACCCGGTGAATGATGATTCCAGAATGCTTCCCGGGTTACATTCTCAACCTCACGATAATCAGCAGGGGTTTCTTTTCGCAGTCTGATTTCTGTCATATATGCCAACCTTTCATTTGTCGATTTGTTCCTTGCTTTGATTAATCCAACATGATCAATTGCCAGTAGTTCAGTATTGAGCTGATCAACCATGCGATTTCAGATGCTTTTTGCAGTCGCATTCATCGCATTGATACGAAGCGGAACTCAGAAGGTGCCTGATTCGTTCCGCCACCTTAGAGTACAAGCCTTTTGCTAATTCTTTCAATATGATATCGGACCTTTTCCGCATCGATCGTTTTGAATTCATTATTCTCATATAGAATCTTGCCATTTACCATAACGGTCTCGACTTCGTAACCGCTGGCAGAATAGGCAAGGGCGGATATCAAGTTATTCTTCGGATAAAAATGTGGTTGGTCCATATCCATAATGACTAAATCTGCTTTCATTCCCACTTCAATCCTGCCAACATGGCGATCCATTCCCAATGCTTTAGCCCCGTTAACTGTCGCCATCTTGAATCCTTCTTCAGCACTGATCATCTCTGCATCTTCGTTGACGCCTTTATGGATCAATGTCACAAACTGCAAGTCCTTGAATAAATTCTGTGTATTATTGCTCGCCGCACTGTCCGTTCCCAGGCAGACATTGATATGTCGCTCCTTCATTCCTTTTAGCGGAGCAAAACCATTGCCGAGTTTCAAATTGCTGACAGGATTCGTAACAACGCTCACTTTCTTTGCAGCTAATACATCCAGGTCACTTTCTGTTAGATAAATACAGTGAGCGGCCAGGGTATGTTCATCGAAAAACCCGATCTGATTGAGATATTCTGTGGGTGTCACCCCATATTTCTCGTGAATCGTTTCGACTTCTTTCCAGCTTTCTGCAAGATGAATGCACAACCCCATACCGTGGGCTTTGGCTTCAGCAATCACGATTTCCAGAAACTTTGGATCACATGTGTATGGAGCATGGGCAGAAAACATGAAACGAAGCAACGTATCTGAATTCCCTTGCCATCGGTTAATCTCATCCTTTGCTTCCGTTAATCGTCGTTGTCCACCAGCATCACTGCCTTCACCCACCAATCCTCTGGAGAGGCAAGCGCGGATGCCGCTTTCGGCGACGGCATTGGCTGTTTCATGGATAAACATCACCATATCAAAGAAACAGGTCGTTCCCGTTCGAATCATTTCCATGATTGCAAGTAAGGATCCCCAATAACAATCCTCTGCGGTGAGTCGATCTTCCAGGGGGAGGATATGGTCGAATAACCAGTTATGGAAGGGCAGATCATCCGCGTAGTTTCTAAAAAGGGTCATATATGAATGTGTGTGGGCATTAATTAACCCAGGCATGAGCAACTTGTTTTGACCCCTGATGATTTTGTCAGGAACAAATCCTTCCGGTTGGCTTCCCACACTTAAAATGTGTTGCCCCTCAATGCATACACTCGTCTTTTCAATGGAAAGAATCCCTTCGGATTGCCTTACGGTATCGATGTCCGAAATCAGTATTCGCATGACCAACACCTGACTTTCTTTGCATCATGATATTCTGTATGCGATCAAATTGCGATCAAATCGCATACGGATATGAAAATCCACTGTGAGACTTTGCCGGAGAATTGGACCAGCTGAGTGCTGTTATCCCGGTATTGAGTCATGCTCATAGATTCTTGATGTTTCCCCCCATGGGTGAAACCCATCCCCGATATATGTCCATCCATATTTTTCGTAGTAACCAATGTGATCAGTGCAAAGATATACTTTTGGAAATCCTAGATTTGAAACTTCAGTTCTCGCATGCTCTAGGAGCTTTTCTCCCAAATGTTGGCCGCGATATTCTTCATTAACATACAATGCGCAGATCCATGGATATAGATCCTGCCGACTGATAAAATCATTGGTAATGATGCCATATCCACCGATAATATTCTCATGATGAAGCATGAGATACCATCTCGGCAAGGTGCTATCTGTGCAAATAGAATAGGTGATGCAATTGCGATATATGCGGCGATCGATGTCCCAGTGGTTTGAGAAATATTCAATCGCTCTATCCAGGTATTCATGATTGTCTCTGATGCCGATGATATGATATTCCATAAGTCACCACCTAATACGATGGATGTATCGAAACGACCAACCACTTCCTCACCCAACTTAATGTTCATATCGATTCAGAAGCAGCCAAATCCTTATCCTGAAAAAGGCTCCTGGGTTATAATCTTTGATATTTCATTGCATAATCATCTTAGCTTATTGCAGTCTTTCATGATGCGCCCGCTAGGTTAGTATTCAAAGCCGTGATGCGGTCACTTTTCAAGCCATTCACTCATTCCGATAAAATCATTTTTCTCAAATCCAGGAAGAAAAGTGAACTGATTAACCATTCAACCATATCTAAACGATTATATATTCCCGATTTTGATATTTCAATTTGATATTACATGTCCATTGACCCGACCAAATACCTAATCAGCCCATGCTTTACTGCTATTCCATCCTATTTGTGTTTGATTCTATCGATTGAACCACATGGTTCCTTTGCATGATCTTTAAAGTTGAGGCAACTTCATTCAGTGAGTTCTCCATGCTTTTGAGTGATCTACCGATATTCTTCATTTCATCCAAGGCTTCATTTATTTTCCAATACCACATGACAAATTCCCTCATGATTAAGAAGATCCCAATAAGTCCAATTAAATACGGCCAAAAATTTAGTGGATCCCATACGGAAGAACCAATCATTGAAGTAACTCCTCCCCTGCTGGTTTGATTAAATGAGAGAGACTTCCACATGCTGAATTGCTGATTATTTCGTGTAGTCCATAAATCACACGACATTCTTCATCCTTCGCTGATTCTGATTTATTTTAAAGTTAAAGACTATCATCAAGTTTTCTAAATATCATAGTAACGCTATTTCATATTCAATCATGGCCAATATTCTATTTGATTCAATGCAGTTCGACGCTTTCCGATCGTTAAATCGCGATCTGCTTCATGAGTAAGATTGATTAATACCAAAAACATTTAATATGTTTATTATTGTTATACATTATTATGAGAATACCTACCAGAAATGCAAAAATCCCCTTTCGAGGAGTCATTATACAGTTAAAGAAATTTATTCAGGCTACAGTGTCATCAGATTTTCCTATTACAACATACGAAAGAATATTTGAAGGCAAAAAAATTCGTATCGTGTTCAATGATAATGCTCTACACGATAACGAAGCTTTAGTAATCAGATCACTCCCAAAGCAACAATGAAACAAATGATCACCTTTCGTGATGATTCCCATTTGGAGCAATAGTATGGTTTATACTTGACTCCAGTGATGGTATAGATATCTTAGGCCAATTTTTTTCCCCCTTATTCGAGGGCATATCAATCATTTTGTCTGGGGTTCTAGATAAGCCAAGGTATATCTTACTAATTCTTTGCAGCCCCTATACCCCGGTTATGACATTGTAATAAAGACAACATCGTGACCAAAAATTCAATAGTCATCATTCATTTTATCGACTGGTATTTCTTATGAAGCGAGACAGAATGAACAACCCTCTCGACGTCAAAGTATCAGTTGCGTACTCACTGCCGTCGACTCGAGGACTTCTCTGATTATTTGTAACCCTTTTCTTAATTCTCCGGAATCACGGGGGCCGCTAACTGATAAACGAACCGCATTAATCTTTGATTCAGCACTTACGGAGAACCGTTTAGCTGAAAAAATCTGCACTCCCCTAGCCAGACAAGCGCGTTCAACCTCATCATCCGACATTGCGGGCGGAAGCAGTAAAAACCGGAAAAATGAATTTTCATTGGGAACCAGATCATAATCACATAGAACTTCATCGACTAACCGGTTGCGCTCTTTTATCTTTTCCATTTTATCTGCAACAATTTGCTCGTACGAAGGTGAGTTCAGTAGCAGTGATACGAGTTCGGCGTTCAGGGCAGATGCCATCCGAGTAATCAGATTGGTGCCATGAGTTAGTTGCTTGAGATATTTACGAGGGGAAGCAATATAGGCAATCCGGAAAGCAGTACTCAGCATCTTGGACACACCAGTGATAAATAAGCTGTTGTCTGGGATATAACTGCTGATTGGCCTGACTTTATCAGGCACTGAAAAACCAAAGGTCCCATCTTCAATGAGTAGCAAGTTGCCATCAACAATGATTCGTGCTATTTCTTTTCTTTTGTCTGGGGTAATTGACGCAGTTGTAGGGTTGTGACAGTCAGGAATCAGATATATCCCTTTTGCCTTTTCCCGGCGGCAGGCAACCTCCAATTCGGTTGTATCAATGCCATCAATACCTGTTCTGACCGGTATCAAGATAATCCCCAGGAGATTCGCCAGACTTTTTAAGCCGGTATAGGTGTATTCATCGGCTACTATTCGGTCACCTTTATTGAACAGACTGGTTAGGATGACTGCCAGCGCACTCTGGGAACCGGTGGTAATGATTATCTGCTCCGGCGGGCACTCCAATTTGAAATTCCGGAGCCATTTGGAGGCGACATATCTATGTTTGTTGAGCCCTTCCGGTGGAACATACTGCAAAACCGAACTATAGTCTACCTTCTGATACGCATCCTGAAGAAAAGTAATTATTTTTTCATTTGTCTCATAAAGCGGCAACACCATACCCATCTCAATAATTGTCGGGTCAAGATTATCGGTCAATAGATGCTGGGGAATACCTGCATAGCTACTAATATAAGTACCCCGTCCTACGGTGCCATGAATTAACCCCTTTTCGGCGCAAAGCTTGTAGGCTCGAGTCACAGTGCTGTGGTTAATACCTAAATAATCAGCGATTACCCTTTGGGGTGGGAGTTTCTGGCCCGGAACCAATAGCCCCAAGTTAATATCCTCTTCCAGGCAGTATGCTATTGCCTGATACTTTGGCAGATCGCTTTCCTTCAAGTTCGGCACCCAGGTTATTTCATTTCCATATTTGTCGTACATACAACCACCTCTTTTATTGTCCTCCATACAATTATACTATTGCCTCTCATAGAGTGCAATACTATAATTAAATTGTAGGTATTATTATTCATCGCGTCATGCAAACACTCGCCGCCATGCCCATATATTGGGAATCGCTGCAGCTCGTTTTTCCAAGGGTCACCATTACAACAGCATCTAAAAAGATTTAAGGGAGGTTAAGCAATGTCTAAATACTCACATCTTTATACGCCGCTTGTAAACAAAGCCAGCCCGTCAATCATCAATCAAATCCTGGCAGACTTGAAACCAGACGCTATCCACTTCTCCGCTGGTTTCCCAGACTCAGATTATTTTCCAAAAGATCAAATTAAAGAGATTACCAATTATGTCATGGACAATGAAGCATCGATTGCTTTGCAATACGGACCTTCTGCTGGTTACAGGAAATTGAGGGAACACATAGTTGATTTGGCCAACACCAAAAACCAAAAAGTAACCATCGATAATGTCATGCTCGTCAATGGTTCTACAGAATCTTTTGACCTGCTCTGCAAAGTGTTCATCAATCCAGGCGATTATATCATTATCGAGGAACCCAGTTATTCAGGGGCGATTGCTTCTTTCGAGGCCTTTGGTTGTAAACTGCTACCCATTCCAATCGACGACGACGGCATTATTCCTGCATTAGTTGAAAAAGCAATAGCTGAGAAAGCGGCCGTAGGGATCCAGGTTAAATTCATGTACATTCTTCCGAATTATCAGAACCCGACCGGTGTGACCCTTACACTTGAACGCCGAAAAACTCTCCTCGAAATCGCCATACAATACGGTGTGCTAATTTTTGAAGATGATCCATACATCGAATTTCGTTTCGAAGGCGATGAATTGCCAACCATCAAATCTCTGGATGACACAGGACTTGTTATCTACACAACCACTTTCTCCAAGACCTTCGCTCCTGGTACACGAATTGGTTGGATCGTCGCGGATTCGGAATTAATCAAGGTCTTGTCAATAGCGAAAGGTCTGACTTCGCTTATGGGTAGTACCTTGACACAAGCTCTCGCGGCTGAATTCAGTCTGCGAGGGGAACTTACCCGGCATGTGGATAAGTCTCGCAGTCTATACAAGCATCGACGGGACACCATGATTGCCGCACTAGCAAAATACATGCCAGATTGCGTCACCTGGACCAAACCGAAAGGCGGTTATTTCCTATGGGTTACCATCCCGGAAGACAAAATCGATGGTATAAAATTGCTAAAGGGCGCCGTAGAAGCAGGTGTCGCATATCGTCCCGGCCCCGCTTTCTATTCGGTTGAAGGGAAAGGCTACAATCAGGCTCGGCTGTGTTTCACCGCTGTTAACGAAGAAAAGATAACAGAGGGTGTCCGCCGTTTTTCCAAAGTTATCTCCAAACTTTTGCAGTAATAATCAGATGAAGATCGGGCCTTAGGGTTCATACCCTAAGGCCTAAGGTATTGGTAGACAGTTATTTCTAATACTTGAGTGTCTCAACCGAAGGACACCGCATTGCGGGAAAATTCTTGAGCTGCACCACAAAAGCTTTCACCATAATCTTTCTCCTAAAGACAGTTGGGTTCAATAAAGGAGGTTTTCACAGCCATCAAATATTGCCTTTTTCTTAATTTGCGAGCTCTAAACTCACCCCGTTATCGCTGCGAATGTAACAGACTTCCTTTTCCTAACACATAGATCGGATAGAGTTCCGATGATCCTCTATGCGTCGAGTTCCGTCTGGGTATGTTAGTCAGATATTCTCGGGTATGCCCATCGGTGATGTGAAGGCATCTATCTCTCTGGCCGCTTTTTAACCGGGCCTCTGCAAAGTTATCGCTCCATACATGGTGCATGTATTCCGGCCTAATGAGGATACAACTACCGTTATATTGCCAGAGCTGTTTAGAACCAGGAATTTTCAGTATACCATTTAATCACGGGTTGTTTTCACCAGGATAATTCCAAGCCAGATGAACCATATAATCTGACTCATGGCAAATATCGATACAAACGACACAAATCCAGGCAGTATTGTGATAATACCTACAACACCTACGATGATGCCTAGAAAATTCAAATTCTTCGGTAACAATCCCCCTCTTAATCCTGCGACACTGATTAATAATGTCATAACCCCTCCTAAGATTTCTCCATTCTGTCCTCCCAAACCATTTGCAATCGTTTCGATCGCATACCAGTAGGTTGTACCCTGAACAGGATCGGCTTGATACAATGTAATTGCCGGAATAAGTCCAGCATTTGAAACCATCCCGCTTCCAATTAACAAGGCCGCCCATACAATACCTACACTCGTGGCAATTTTAATTAAAATCGGTGTCTTATCTTTAAGCTTTTCATAAAGAGCCAAGTTCAAAAATATAAGGAAGAAACCAAAAAGCACATACATTAAGATATTTGTCGTGAAGATTATGTCCTTCTGATTGACTATCAACTCCATCTTTTGAGACGGGTTTGTAATACTTGGATAATCGAGTACGATAATAAAAATTGCAAATCCGAATACATACGACATTGCCAGATAAAAAGCAGAAAATCCACCGAGCTTTTGAAGATATTTCATTCAGATATTCCTCTCTTTCAATTCGATTAAGGCTCACGATATTTCAAATTCCTTTGCTCTTGATGCATTGACTACTTGATTCCGAAGTCAAAGAGTGAATATGGGTTTTCAATCACACCTATTCCTAAAAGATCCTGAACAACAAGAAGCAACTGCAGATTTCTATTCCACGATCTTCATAATCCTCTTGAGGCATGGGAACAGCCAGTGCTGGCAATATCTTTATGATCCGTAGTGCTCCGGAACCGGTGCTATCTCTGATAAATGAGCCTAATGTGTCAACTGTTCACCTACAAGGTGCTTTCGCATTCAAACGTTCACCCGCTGGGAGAATGCTCAAAAATGGCAGCGAAGAATTTAACACACTGAAACTAACTTGACTTATTTTGCATTTCGCTCGCTTAGCTGCATATACTGGAAAAAATTACATAAGTTCAATTTTTACGATAATCAATTTATAGCATTGCTCGATGCCGGCAAGTCGTTAAATATGCATTTTATTCAATTGCATATTCACAAGATTTGATGCAAATTCATTTGCATGCTTGATGTCCTCATCGTTTGGTCTGCCTTTATTCATTCCTCCGATATACTTAAGGAAAAGGTTTGTATTGAATCCTTTACAGCTGAATTCTCCTTGAATTGAGTATCCCTTTGATTCCAGCTTTTGTCTGAGTATCGTGTGATCGTTTTTGACCTTCCTTTCTCCTTGTATGGCACTTGTGGAGAAAATAAACACGTCTTTTTTTTCAATATCCGGCAGTCTATCAACAAGATCAAGCAGTGGTTTGTAATGACGTCCACTATCAATGCCTGCTCCAAAACCGATAAGGTCATACTCCTGGAGTTCCTCAAGTACGACATGATCAGGTGCCATTATCTTTGCTTTCAGCACCTTTGAGAATTCCTCAGCAATTTTCAACGTGTTGTGATGATGATATGAATAGACTATGATAAGACACTTTAATGGCAGCGCACTTGCAGATTTTCTTTCATCATTCATGTTTTACACTTCCTTTCTCTTTCCGTAATTACTCATGTACAACAAGATCATCTTGTGAGGATGGATTGAATCCCTTATAAGCAGCCAGCCATAATCATATCCTGTGTTTGCCAGTGGACCCAGAAGTTAATCAATGTCTGTTCCGAACATCGTCACTATCGGGTAAACCAAGTTAGGATTCCTCCATAAATCTCCATATCACCAACCACTTGGGTTTGATTATTATTCAATAGCCAGAAATCGATGGGCAGAGCATCAATACTGAAACCAATATCCAGAGAATAGCCTCAATTGCTCAGAGCCTCCATCAGCTTGGTTCTCATTAATTGAAGACTTGATGCTTTTGTCTTACAGATACTAAAGCACTGATTTTGGATATTCATTGTCTAACTGTAAAGAGTTATCCAAGTATTTTTGACTTATTTTTCTCTCATCAGCGACTCATACGCTGAAGGATTGAATCCTTTTATGATCAACCAGCCTGCCATAATCATTTCTTGTATGCATAGTGGCATCTGAAGGATTCCAATATCGTAATCAAACATAAATAAGATTGGGTAGGCTAGATACAATATTCCTCCCATGAATCCCCAAAGCGATAACCACGGTGGAACAAGTTTTGTTTTGTAAAACACATTATAAATAATCAGCGCACCTATGCTAAATACAATACCCATCATACTTGCATTTCTACTTATAACATCTCGCAACAAATTGCCCATTAATTGGTAATAGGGAACTGATGTCCCTGCCAATACAAACTCCTGACTTAATGTTAATAGTAATAGCCAACTCATGGCAACTACCATATAGGTTACCAACTCAAGTGCGCCCCTGAAAATTACTGCTCCAAGCGCTAATGCCTCATTATATTTCTTGATCACTGGATACAATAAGACTGACATCATTGAAAGAGAAATGCCCATTATTAGAACAAAGAGTGCCCCTAGAATGACCATATTTCTATTTTCAGAAATTTTGACAAGGTAATCTGGAGCATTAACCATATTGGCAGCAGTAAGGGACAAAATGCCCGAAACCGTCCCGATAATGAATAATATTCCCACCATTCTTGAAATTTTTCTATTCACTTTTATCTCTCCTCTCATTCCTTCCGCCAGTTCCACATTGACCAGATGATGTAAAGCATGATAAAGACTTCTACAGAGGCAAAGAAAATATAGTGGAGTGTCAGTGAACCCCCTCCTATAGCAAACAGGATCGTCACAAAACTGGCTATGATATTCATCATACGATTCACTCCATTATCTAATACCCTCGACAGGTATATCATCCCAATGGGGATTGCTAGAAATACTGCAAATACCAACATGATTCCTTGGGTAATCTCCAAAGGAGTATTTCCTGAAATAATATCCTTTAACACGCCCGGCATCATGAAGGAACAGATGTCAGCAAAGACCATATTGAACATTACAACAATCCAAAGAACCGATATTTTTTCTTGAATACTCATACATACGTTTGCCTGGCTTTGATTCATTGTCATCACTCCAATAATTTACTTTTCTTACCATGTTCCGGCTAATCACTTGCATCAGCTACAGTGATGTTTCATCACTAACACCTTCCATAATCCTAAATCTGATGCCATAAAAGTATATCAAGCACGACTCTAAAACATTTTGCATTTTTGATTATATTAAGCTGAAGTTTTCAGCATAATCAGCGCAAGTATGAGAGACAATCCACTCGTCAAAGATTTACTACTTGGAAAAAATACTTTTACTTGGACATCGTGAATAATTGCTACCTGAATTCATGCTTTCCCCCCTTTTTTTACGCTGTCCTCAACGCGATTGATCGATATTAGTGGGATTCCTAAGTCACGTACTTTTCTTATCAGTCCAAACAATGCGGCCTGATCAACCACTTGGCCGATTAATATAGAATCGCCGTTATCTTCCCGAGTAATGACAAACCCTTCAAACCAATCCGCCCATTCTACACCTAAGTGGCCTTTGAGCCGAATTTGATAAACGCCTGGTTGAGTAGATTCATATCTTTGATTGGGCTTATTTGACATTCCCGGCACCTCCTCCTTATGCCCGTTAACAGATAATGCTGTCTGCTTAATATTTATAATATACCTTTATAACCTGGTTACCGTTAGACACTGAAGTGTTGATTATAGGTGTTGTTTTGCACAAAAAATGGAGCTGCCCAGATGGCAGCCCCACTCATCAAACCACTTGATTATTACAGAATACCTAATTCACGCGCACGAGATAGAGCTTCAGTGCGTCTTTGAACTTTTAGCTTTTCAAATATTCTGCGGTTGTGCCCTTTAACTGTGTCTAGGGCAAGGAACAGCTTTTCGCTGATTTCACGATTCGAGAGTCCTTTGGCAATGAGTTGCAGAACTTCCAATTCGCGTTGACTCAACGGATTGATTAGAAGTTGGTCATGGGATCGATGAAAGGTAAGCAACTTATTGATATAGTGCGGCATGATTCCACGATGCTCTGCCTCTAACAGCAGCTCAACCATAGGCAATCCCTCATCGATAAAAATTCGGATAAAGCCACCTGGTTCTGCCTGCGTCAGCGCCTCAGCCAGCAATTCAACAGCTTTGTCTATTTCACCATGGGTGTGTAGAGCGACCGCCTGCAAAATTAAGACCCTAAGCCCTTCATCACTCCAATTCTTTGCCTCCGCCTGCAGTCGTAACGGTTCTAAGACAGCAAGTGCTGCAGCAGCATCTCCTTGGGCTAAATAAACTCGCGCCTCACTGAGGGGAAGACCATGGGTTTGGGCCAGAAGAGCGGCGGCAGACAGATTGCCTTGACGAAGCAATATCAACACCTGTTCAGATGCGACCTCAGATACCCGAGAAATGAAACCATGTTGAATCATGGTGTTATTGGTCTGGGCTAAAATATCTGAAGCCCCGTCTGTATCTTTCTGTGCAAGCTTTAACCTGGCAAGAATCACCTGGCATGAAACGAACCATTCTGTATTTTCTATCTGCTGTGCCATCTCAATTCCCTGCAGACAGTATTGTTGAGAGGTATCCAAGTCGTTCCATTGATAGAATATTCGCGCAAGACCTATGTATGCGACAACGACACCAGGAAATGGTATGCTTGTCGCAAGTTGCAGAGCACACTTCAGTGTCTGGGCGGCCTTATTAAGCTGGTTCTCCTGTACCTGCAGGATGCCCAGAGCGAGGGTTGCCGTAATATTGGTTGTCATATCCCCTGTTGTCAAGCTGATCGATCTCGCCTCTGTTAGTAACCTTTTTGCTTCAACACGATTTCCTTGGCTTTGATAGGCTATACCAAGCTTACAGGTGGTGGCTGTACGATAAGGAACGTTGTTCAAACTTAGGTATTCCAAGGCGCGGAGCGATTGAGTAATGATGGTTTCAATTTGATTTTTGATTAGAGCGCATGTGGCTCTCAAAGAGGCAATTCTGCCGATTATATCTCTGGTATAGTCATCCAGATTGCATTTTTGAAGCGCCCTTTCAGCAGATTGCAGTACCTGCTCAATAAGGATTGTCTTGCCGGTTCCCATCAATACGGCAGCATAAGTAGTCCACAGAGATGGCCACTCATTCATTGTGGCCTCGGGCACTGACTCCAGCCACTTAAGGATTGGCGTTAGCGCGCCACGAAAATAGAGCGGTACTCCTTTACCTTCAATCAGACGTTGCGCGCGCGGGGCATCATTCGCAGCGGCTGCATGATGAAAAGCTTCGATGTCATATCCATTGTCTTCATACCACTGACTTGCTCGGATATGATATTTTGCCACTTCCAACGCTGCATCTTCAGATGAGGATGCAACTCGTTGAAACAACTGATGCCGAAGCAACTCAGAAAAGAGGTGGTGGTACCGGTACCAACGACGCTCATGATCAAGGGGGATCAGAAAAAGGTTGGAGCGTTCGAGATACTCCAGTGTTGCTTGACCGGAAGTATATTGATCGAATACAACAGCATCACAAAGGGGACCACTCATCTGGTCGAGAATGGATGTACATAACAAGAATGATTGTACGCTTTCAGATTGTCGTCCCAGAACTTCTTCAACCAGATAATCCAGCACAAAAAAATGGCTGCCCGTGAAAGATTTGATGAAGTGATTGGCGCCCTTTTGCCCCTCCATTGAAATCCTCTCTTGCAGTGCGAGGGACGCCAATTGCAAACTGGCAATCCAACCCTCTGTACGTGCTTCTAATTCGTCAATGTTTGTTCCCGATAGATTCAGTTTCATTACCTTGTTGAGAAAACGGGCAGCTTCGGCGCGGGTAAATCTCAGGTCGGTGGAGCGCAGTTCGGTCATTTGCCCCTCAACGCGCAAACGAGCCAGAGGTATGTCCGGGTCCTCTCGAGTAGTAATAACCAGATGCATCTGAGAGGGCATATGCTCGAGTAAAAAAGAAAGAGCTTCACCAATCGATTTGGCATCAATGACATGATAGTCATCAAGAATGAGTGTGAGCTGATTCGGAACAGCATTAATCTCGTTTAACAATTCCGTAAGGATCAAATCCATGTCAAGTGACTGTGAAGATTGGAGGATACCCAATACACCTTCACCAATACTTGGTGCGACCGATTTCAATGCTACTACAAAATAGGTTAGAAATCTTACAGGATCATTATCCTTCTCATCCAGCGACAGCCAAGCTATCGATTGATTGCAGCCGGACGCCCACTCAGTGACCAGTGTCGTTTTCCCAAAGCCGGCAGGGGCAGAAATGAGCGTGAGCTTTTGGCGCATCCCCTCGTTCATCCGCTTAACTAACCGTGGGCGCGAGACCAGTTCAGTTCTGTGTTTTGGCATATGAAATTTTGTGTCTAGAATTTGTACAGACATGGATTCTGACCCGCTCTCCAATGACTATATTTAATCAAGACTTAATCTTCTCATTTTCAATTCTTGAACCTTTTATTATGCCACTCCGCCTTGACTCTTATGCATTTCCCGAAGTCGCAGATGTAGGGCATATGCGTACCCGACCTCCCATTATGCAGCAATCTCCCGCAAATAGCGTTCGATAAATTCCTTTGGGCTCAGATACCCCAGCGAAGCATGCAAAGGAGTCCTCTCTTGACTCCGAAAAAGTGATAAGGTTCCAGACTGAGTTCGGCGACCTAAAACCTTATGTGGGGGGTAAAATCGTAAGGCCTGGCCTCGGGGAATTCATCCTCGACTCGGGTGAGGAAGTTGATCCCATAAGTACGCTCCCCGTTCTTGGGTGGCCCCTGCTTGGTAGCGCAGCAACCGTAGGCAACGGCGATATCGAAGATGGGGTCATCCACAACCCCACCGGCCCGGACGGAGGGAATAGCAATAATCCCGTGGTCCCGGGCATACTCGAGAGCGGCAATGCTCTCCGTCATCGTCCCCGCCTGGTTCGGCTTGTAGATAAAGGCCTCGCAGACCTTCATTTCGGCGGCCTTCTGCAGCCGTTTCACACTGGTAACGGTCAGGTCATCGCCCACAAGCATGGTCCGATCCAACACCCGGGCGGCCTTCTGCCACCCTTCCCAGTCGTTTTCGTCCACCGGATCTTCGATATAAAGGAAATTGTATTTCGTCGTCAGTTCCTTGAGGTACCCCAGAACGGTATCCAGATCCACTTCCTGGCCGATGAAGTCATAGGTCTTCCGCTCCCGGTTGTAGAGCTCGCTGACAGCGCAGTCGGCCGCGAAGGCAATCTTGTCTTCTGCCCCACAGCGCCGGGCCGCCTCGTACAGAATATCAAAGGAGACCATCGGGTCAACACTGGGGGCCTGCCAGCCTGAAAGGCTGCCAGGTTTGGCCGGTTGACCGTTCTGATAATCCTGAATCACCACCGGGGTCAGTTGGAAGATCTGATAGATAATATGGACCGCTTCCATAATGGTTTTCGCCTTGTACGGCACCACCGTGCACTCCTGGAAAGGCATGGAGCCTTTCTGATAACTGCCTCCGGAGATGCAGTTCACCGTGGGGAAGGGGAGGGTCTTAATCTCGCCGGGATTCAGATAGCGGTACAGGGGCTTATTCACGGTATTGGCCGCCGCCCGGATACTGGCGAAGGAGACGCTGCAGAGGGTGTTGCCGCCCAGTTTAGTCTTATAATCGGTACCGTCCAGATCTAGCATCATCTGGTCAATGGCGGCCTGATCCATGACGTCCATGCTTTTTAGGGCGGGGGCCAGAGTGTTGTGGACGATATCCACCGCCTTGGAGACGCTCAGCCCATCAAACCACTTCGGGTCACCGTCCCGGAGGACGAAGGCTTCATGCTCCCCGGCGGAGATACCGGATGGAGCCGAACCCCGTCCCAGGATACCGCCTTCGGTTAATACATCCACTTCAAGCATTGGCTTGCCCTTGCAGTCTAAGATTTGCCTGGCTTTGATGGCTTTAATATTAGTACTGCCCATCTATGATACTCCCTTTCTGCTATGGTTTGGGAATGTAGAGAACATTGAAGTCACAGAGATTCGTCCCGGTGTTACCCGTGAACACGCAGTCACCCAGGGCGGTGAGCGCCTCATAGGTGGCGTGCCCCCGCAGGGCCGCAGCCAGGTCGATACCCGAGGCCAGGGCCTGCCGGTAAGTCGTCGAATCAGTGATCCCACCCGCCATCAACGTGGTGCCGTCGGTACCTTCCGTATCAATGGAGAGCAGGCAGACTCCAGGGGCCTCCTGGGCAACGATAGCAAATCCGACGGTCATCTCCTGGGAGGGGCCGCCGTGGCCGATAATCGAAGCATTGTCCACAATCCGGGTCGTTGTCTCGCCGGCGCTAAAGACCAGGCAGGGTGGGGCGATGGGCCTACCGTACCGGAGGATTTCTTTGGCGATACCGGCCAACACCATTCCGGCGTCTTTGCTCTCCCCTTCCAGGCTGGTGGTGAGGACTAGGTGCCTGATTCCCATCTCCTCCGCCGCCTCGACCGCGTAACGGCAGGAGTCGGCCAGGATATTGAGCATGAAATAGGTGGCCCGAGCGATAGACTTCGGCGTCTCCTGGGCCTCCGTCCCATTCGTGATGTACCTCTCGACGCTGGCGGGAAGACGGCCGGTCAGGCCGTTCTGGCTGATGATCCGCCGGGCGTCGGCGAAGGTGGAGGCATCAGGGCCCACGGGAGTACCAAGCATCGACACTGGTTCGCCGTAATCCTCAATTGGCGGCCAGTCCAGGGCATCCCAGATATTGAGGCTGATGATCTCTGCGCCCCTCTTCTCGATTCGCTGTCCCAGTCGGCCTCGGTTCATCTGGGAAAGGTGCCCTCGGATTACATTGATATCTTGGACCCGCATATTCGACTTCAGCATGGTGTCCGTGGCGGCCATTTTCTCCTCAAGGGTGATTCCCTCCACCGGGTAGCCGCAGAGGGCGGTGCTGCCGCCGCTAATCAGCACTAAAAACAGGTCGTCGGGGCCGGCCTGGTCCACGATCTCCAGCATGCACCGGCAG
This sequence comes from uncultured Candidatus Sumerlaeota bacterium, assembly GCA_964600665.1. Taxonomy (GTDB): domain Bacteria; phylum Bacillota; class SLNR01; order SLNR01; family SLNR01; genus CAZRKC01. The sequence continues at coordinate 16,385 of CAZRKC010000003.1, read as the reverse complement.
CCTCTGACCCCTTCGAAGTTGGGCAGGGGGTGCCCGCCGACGAATACTTCCGTCCGGGTAAAGCGGTCAGTGTCTTCAAGGATTTTGACAATGGCGACCCCTCTGGTCAGCCGTTCGCCGAGGACTGACTCAGCTGCCATGGCCATGTGGTTGGCGGCCTTTCCGGCGCTCAGAACGTATATATGATGCTTCTGCGATAGGTCCCACTGCCGGTTACCAATGTGCAGAATATTGTCCTCCAGAAGCATGAAGGATTTAATCCTTTCGAAGGCGTCCAGTTTTTGCAGTACTTTTTCGGTAACATCCAGGACGATTCGGCGGGAATCGGTAATACCATGGGAAAGGAGAATTTCCTGGTTGCGAATTTTTTTCATCAAGGCGATTCCTACTTTCTATGGTCTAAATGTCTTCAGTAGAGGACTGTTATGATTCGAAATTTTGCTTTGGGCATATCTGTTCATCTGAGTACTTTGAATTCCTTCATACAGGCTATAAAAATCATCCAACTTTTCTCCTGGGAAAGGGATGTTTGACTGTAAATTCTTCATCCATATTTTTCTAGACTTAGTGCGTAGGATGTTTTACCCTGCTGTGTCTCTTAGTTCGGAAACCATAAAATTTTGTAAAGTGTTATCCATCCCAATAATGACCCATTTCCAAAGATAAGAATCTTGAAGCACATCTTCTAATTGAGCAGCTACAAACTCCAAACCTCTTAAGCTTTCTCCAAAATGTCCGTTCTTAAGAACAAATTCACAGGCACCACCCTAATTTGTTTTCTTTGCCAGGTCATAAATGGGGCTAAGAAATTAGAATTTCCTTCGAATTCCTCGAGACACAACTTTCAGCATCTATTCGTCTATTTATGTCCAAATCCTGCCAATGTCATTATATCTAACTGAGTCCCGAACTAAAATGCACTCCTTCGTGAAATTGCACCCTGGGTGTGCATCTGGCATCTTGAAAGATGGTTAAGGGTATAAATCAGACATTTATGTGTCGTCTAATTTACCCTTGAAATCACGAAAAGCCCTTGCTGTAAGAGCTTCCCATTGTATCAATATGTGAGTATATATTTGAAAAGGTCTCTGTCTACGAGGACAAATTCATCGTGGAATTCAAGTCGGGCGTGACAGTGGATTTAAATGAAGAAGATTGAAAAGTAATCAAGGCACTCTACGAGTATTACAATATAGAGTGACTTGATTCATTGCTGTACCTTGTCAGAAAAAGCGCAATGATTTCAGATAGAACAATTTCAACATCAGATTTGTTGATACCCTCACTAAAAATAGCAGGGTATGTTATGGCTCCTTGAACCATAGCATAGAAAATCCTGGCGGCCAGCAACATGTTATCGGTTTTGATTTTTCCTGCTTTTTCTGCTTCCTTAAGCCAATTCAGGAGCATGTCAAAGGAAGGTGGATATTTTGCCACTGTTTCTCTAGCATATTTTGTATCCTTAAGGAAAACCCCGGTTAAAAATTTGGATAGTCCCAATCTCCTGGGGGAATCAATTAGAAATATTTCAGCATTTGCAAATACAAGTAATTGTTCTTCCAACGTTTTTTCGGGATCATACGTTATGGTTTTCAAAATCTGTCGCTGAGCCAAAAAACCATCAACAATGGCCTGGAACAAATTGTCTTTGCTACCAAAGTGGTTATAGACAGTTCGTTTTGAAACTCCTGCTGTCTCTGCAATTTTATCCATGCTTGCCAGTTCATATCCCAAACTGATAAATACATCTATGGCTCCATCCAGAATTATTACCCTTTTTCTACTTTTATCACGAGCCTTTTGATTTGGCATTCGCAGCAACTCCTTTTTGATTATACTACACCGTACAGTGTATTTATATCTTGACACATTGTAAACTACACTGTATAGTATAATTGAAAGTGATTTAAAATACAACATAAACGTCAGGAGGAATTAAATGAAAGCAGTTTTATGCACAGAATATGGACCTCCAGAAGTCCTGCAGCTAAAGGAGCTCAAAAAACCTACCCCTGGGAAGAACGAAATTTGTATAGAAGTCTTTGCAACCTCAGTAACGGCAAGTGACTGCATTATTCGCGGATTTAAAGTATCGGGAAAATACCGGATTCTTATGGGGCTGGTAATAGGTTTTAAGAAACCAAGGAAGTCAATAATTGGAATGGTATTTGCCGGAGAAGTTGAATCTGTAGGAAACAATGTAAAATCATTAAAGAAAGGTGATCAGGTTTTTGGATTTGACCGTTTCGGGTTCGGCGCATATGCCGAGTATAAATGTATACCTGAAGAAAGTCTGTTGGTGAAAAAAGCAGCGAACATGAATTATGAAGAAGCTGCCGCGATTCCTTATGGTGGGCTATTGGCATTGTATTATCTGAAGAAAACCTGTATTCGACGTGGCCAGAAAGTCCTAATTTATGGAGCTTCCGGAGCAGTTGGTACCTCTGCTGTCCAGCTTGCCAAGTATTTTGGAGCGGATGTTACCGGAGTATGAGTACTACAAATTTGGAATTGGTAAAATCTTTAGGCGCTGATATGGTAATTGATTACACAAAAGAGGATTTTACGCTCAGAGAAGATCTTTATGACCTAATATTTAATGCTGTTGGGAAAAAGAAAGTTGAATTACATTGCAAAAATATCTTAACTCAAAATGGAAGGCACATAACAGTCGATGACGGTTCACCAACTTTTCATATTGAGGATTTATTTTTTCTCAAGGAACTCTTTGAAAATAAACAACTGAAAGCTGTAATAGACAGGTGTTACCCTCTCGAACAAATTGTTGAAGCTCACAGATATGTGGACAATGGGCATAAAAAGGGCAACGTAATAATAATTATGGAGCATTGCGATTAACTAAAAAGAAGGTGCAAATCATGACTTCAAGAAAAAAAGACGCAAGACGAGCCGGAATCCTCTACCTAGCATTTGTAATAACCTGCATTTTTGCCGGCGTTGTCCGTTCTCGGCTGATTGTATTGGGGGATGCCTCAAAAACAGCCGAACTTCTTAAAAATTCAATATGGCTGTTTCGAATTAGTATTGTCGCTGATCTGACCTCCGCCGTTCTGTTCCTACTGGCAGCCTGGGCCCTTTACGTTCTTCTGAAGCCAGTTAACAAGAACCTCGCCATGCTGTTCCTACTCCTCAATGCAACAGGAGTTGCCGTACAATGCCTCAGTTTGCTTTTCCTGTTTGCCCCAACGCTGGTAAATGGTAGTGCGGATTTACAGAAGGCTTTACAACCCGAACAGCTTGATGCCCTAAATTTACTATTTCTTAACCTTCATAAAAGCGGCTTTATGATAGCTCAAATTTTTTACGGCACATGGCTATTTCCTCTGGGTTTTCTGGTGCATAAATCCGGATTCCTTCCAAAATGGCTTGGAGTACTGCTTATGGCAGACTGTGTAGGCGTCCTGATATGGTTTTTCCAATTTTTTCTTTTATCCGGCTATGACGTTATCTCCTATCCGGGACTCGCAGTCAGCATTATTGCGGAGTTTTCACTTGCCCTCTGGCTGATTATCAGGAGAGCAAATGATCAAGACCCCGTCTCGTTGCTGCCTTAGCGTTAGTAATGATGCTCTTTTTTCAAGTCGTATGAGTGAAGGAGATTATATGAAAACCCGAGCCACAGGTCAAAGCAAGCGAAAGAAGTCATATGAGTTTAACAAGAAGTTATACAAACTAACTGTTGCGGGAGGAGTAGCATTTTGGATGACTACCCTCACAACCTCCCTACTTCCCATCGCAGCAAAATATAGAGCTGCTTTTTCAAATTGGAGCATTCAATCGGTTTGGATTGGTTCTTTGCTTGCTGGGATAATTATTGGATGCTACGTCAGCTATTTCTTACTTCGTTTTTTCCCAAAGATTCCAACAAAGGGTCCAATTCTTAAATCCGTGATACTAAGCTGCATCGCCCTGGTCATTGCCATAATCCTGATTGATGTTCCTATGATTTACCGTGCACCAAGCGATGCCTTATATTACTTCTTCATCGGCGTTGTGTTTAATGTAGCAAGATTCCTCTTTCTTGGGATAGCTGTTGGCTATCTATATTAAAGTCTTTACGGCTCTGTCTGATTTTTAGCCCGGTTTGATTTCGGGTTCACTGTTGAATTCAAGTCAGGCGTGACGATGGAGGTGAAAGTATAACATAAGCTTACCCAAGGCACTCTGCGAATTAATAACGTAGGGTGACTTGTTTTATTTTATGTTATCCAAACTGACCACTCATCAAACACTGACATCTAATCTGCTCTGTCACACTCAATATTGCATACTTGGACTTGTTCCCACGAACCGATAAAATCACTTTTTCCGACTACCGGTTTTCAAACATTAAAATCAAAAATCCCCATATTTCAAGCCTTCCCCACACACTCACTCTTCCAGCCTTGATAGAGTAGAGCAGTGGGGTTACCACCGCTCCCTCATCAAACCGTACATGCGGTTTTCCCGCATACGGCTTTCCGATATTCTTCTTCCATCAGCATTCAGCCACAAATACTTGCCAGTTCTGCCTGCAACATCAGCTCCCTGATCCTTGCTGCATTCCCAAGCCTGTAGTTGTGTTGTTTCTTCCGATTGTACCATCGAGTAAACTTGAAATTGATATACTTTTCAATTTTCCAAAGCCATGTCTGGTAAACCGTCTGGTATAGTAATTCCTTATGCCGATGATTTTTGGATTAAGCAATCGCCCCATGTATTCTATGCTTAAAAGCAGTTTGCTTGGACTCGCAAAGACTTCTTTGATATTGGCTCTCATTTTCTTCATAGCCGCCTTTGCCGGCACTTGTTGTAGTGTCCAATACCATTTCCAGTCCTTGTTTCTAAACCGCTGGAATCTATTGTTGAAGCCAAGAAAATCAAAATTGCCTTTTCCAAAATACATATCGGCAAGCCTTGTTTTCTCGGTATGCAGCGTCAACTCCAGTTTTTTCAGAATCCAATTTACCGCTATTAGAGCTTCTTGTGCCTGTGTTTTCCGCTTACACAATATCACAAAATCATCTGCATATCATACCAGTTCGCCCAAGTGCCCAAAGCGCCTGTTCCAGTATATATCAAAATAGTTCAGATATATGTTGGACAATAACGGCGATATTACACCGCCCTGTGGTGCTCCAAGCGTGCTTTTTCTGTATTGACCTGCTTCCAGCACACCCGCCTTCAGCCACCCTTTTATCAGCTTTAACACTTTCCGGTCAGTTATTCTTTGGTCTAACAACAGTAACAGTTTTCCATGGTTTATGCTGCCGAAATAATCTCTTATATCAGCCTCTATTACCCACAGTGCACCACCTTTGTCCGCAACCTCGAATATTCTGTCCATTGCCTGCTTAGCACTTCGCTTCGGTCGGAATCCATACGCACAAGGCTGAAAATCTGCCTCAAATACCGGCTCTATTACTAATTTTGTCGCCATCTGCACAATTCTGTCCTTGATTGTAGGTATTCCTAATGCTCTTTTTCTGCCATCTGCTTTTGGAATATAGGTTCGTCTGACTGGCTTGCAACGATATTTCTCCGTCCGCAATTCTTCTGCTATTTCACACAACAACTTATCCTCGCCGTATGCTTTCACATCTAATATGCTGACTTTATCAATGCCGCCTGCCCCTCCATTCGCCTTTACTCGTTTCCACGCTTCCTCCAAAATATCCTTGCGGTATATCTTGTCATACATCGCGTATAACTTTCTCTCTCGGTCAGCTTTGGCTGTATGGTATAGTCTGTTTTGGAAGTCTCGTACTTTTTCATGGGTGTTCATAGCTTTATCTGCAATCACCAGCACCTACCTCCTTAGCAGACATGAATAAAGTTGTGCCCCTTTCCTATGTACAGTTTTGCTGTCTGCACAATCATTGGTACTATGGGCACTTCTGACTGCCTCTTTGCAGGACTGCAACTTCACTTTCGCTTATATGCGTCCTCTTTACAGTTTTCTGTGCAAAGTAGGCTCTCTCCAGTTCCGACAAATACTTTCCTGACATGTTGTTACCTCTACACCGCAGGGTTCCTAGGTATTGCCTTTAGGGTTCTTCATACCGTCTACTGTCTTCGCCGTTGATGTCTCGGCTCGACTCCCTGTTGTTCTCTTTCGAGAATGTCAATAACGGTGCGGCAGTATTCACTTTATGTTACAACCCGTCAGTTTGTCCGCTCTTCACAGAGCATTTCGTAACGCTTCAACACATGAATTACTTCATACGCTGGTTACTGACTAATTGGCTGCCCTACCTTTACCACTACAGGACTTTCACCTGTTAGCATTTGCCAGCTTCGCTGGACGCACACATCAATACTACGCACTCCACATGCGGTATCACATAAGTCTTATATAATTTAACAAATCGTGCTACCAAACCAAAGGGGATATCTCTCAATTTCTATCCCCTTGTTGTTCTTTTTTAAGCATTCAAATTGGTGCCCCAATCAGTAATGTTCGCTTGAATCTTCATCTGATTCACTTGCTTCTATACCAGTTATTTACGTCCATTATTCGCTTGATTCTGCGGTTAGAAACTTCCTGCCCTTCACATTGCAGATCTTTTTAAACCTATGTATCCCGTTGCTCTTCGATCATTCTCAAAATTTTCGGACTGTACTCAATATGTGCAAGTGATGAATTGAGCAATTTGTCTAAATTTTTATTGCTATGACCATATTGAGCGTAGTTCATGAATGAATAGATTTTCAGTCATTTCAAGGGTTTCTTTTCTCTCGTAACACTCAACACAATACCCAGTATAATAGCCAAACGAAATGCCGTTTCCCAATCTACATCACCTAACCCGTGTACAATAAGGCTGTACAGATATGTAACCCCTGCTGTTACAACAAAAACTAAAGTCGCTATACCTAAGAAACGTACAAATATCCTTTTAATTTTCATTAGTCTTCACCTTTCCTCTGCATAAAATAATACAGCATTTTTTGACACAAATATCTCTGTCTCTGTTTGAGCATCTCCACTTTTGTTTTTAACTTTTTTCTGGACCCTTATGCTTTTTTCGGATTGGTAAACGATCTGGCATATGAATACCCGACCGCCCATTATGCAGCAATCTCTCGCAAATATCGATCGAGAAATTGCTTAGGGCTTAAATACCCCAACGAAGCATGCATACGCCTCCGGTTGTAAAATACTTCAACATATTCGAATATATTTGCCTCAACACTTTTCAGATTAGCATATTTTTGAAAATATATCCATTCTTTCTTGATAGTCGCAAAAAAACTCTCACAGCAAGAATTTTCGAAAGGATTGCCTTTGCGGCTCATACTGCCGCTCACATGATGCTGCTGCAGATATTTCTGGAAACGCTTGCTGCTGTATTGACACCCACGGTCACTATGAAACATGACATCCTGAGGGTAATTGCGACGCACCAACACATTGCCTGAACCACCAGCTCTGTATCTGCTTTGCGACTCATCGCTGAGCCCACCACCTCCCGATTGAATAGGTCTAATACTAGGTACACCCAGCCTTCTGTGCTGCGGATATAGGTGATATCGCCTACCCAGTTCTGGGGGAGGGCGGATTGAATTGCCGGTTCAGAATGTTATCCTGGTAGATCCCATCCCCTGACCCTTGGATTGCGGTCGGTGCCGGGTTCGATGGAGATCCCATGTTGACGCATCAGCCGATACACTCTGCTCAGGCCGATGAATATCCCTTGCTTTTCCAGTGCCTTTTCATGCGAACGCCGCCATAGCTTCTGTAATGCTTCTCATGGATTTCCAGCATTTCCTGAACAATCTGCTTATCCTCAAGCTCTCTAGGCCTGGGTGCTCGCCTTCTCCAAGTATGGTAACCGCTCGTGCTCACAGCCAATACTTCCTCATCAATCGATAGTCTGAGCGATGACTGTCGATAAACTCATACTTCATTTTGGTGCTTGCATGAAGATGTGCAGCGCTTTTTTTAAAATTTCTACTTCTTCTGTCAGGATTTCGATCCGCTTTTTGTCTTCTTTCATCATACATGCTTTTGCTTCTCTGGCTGTTTTGCCCCGGATGTCCTGCTCTTCCTGATAGTTCGGCAAACAGTTTTTGGATCGTTATTCTCTCACCCACCGGCAGATCGTGTTCTTATCGATGCCTAACTCTTCTCCCACTCGGGTGGCTGACTTGTTGCTTTCGATGATGTAATTCACTGTTCGTTCCCGAAACGCCTCAGTATATTTACTGTTGGGACTTGTCATAACCTATCACCCTCCTATGCATACGAGTCCTCTTTTCTGACTCCGAAAAAGTGATAAGGTTCCAACTTTTTTTGTGGAGAAAAAATGTTAACATAATGTGTCATTAGGTATTGTGCAATAAATAGTAGTGTGCTATAATCAGTTCATGGGAGGGATATTATGAACGCACAATTTAAAAGAGGCATTATCGAGCTTTGCGTATTATCAGTTCTAGTGGAAAAAGATTTGTATGGTTATCTCATCATCAATCAACTCTCCGATTTCATTGATGTGAATGAAAATACAATATATCCAATATTGAGAAGACTGACAAAAAAAGATTACTTCGAGACTTATCTTGAAGAATCAGATGAAGGTGCCCCAAGAAAATATTACAAAATGACCGAAAAAGGCTTCATCTATTATCTCCAATTAAGAGAAGAATGGGATGCATTTATCGGCGGTGTCTACCAAATAATTAATCAAGGAGGTAAAAAAAATGAAGAAATATTTAGAAGATTTAAGACAAGAATTAGTGAAACGAAGACTAACAGATAAAGAAATTGAAGAAATTATGACCGATCTTGAAGAAATGATTAGGACAGCAATAGAAGAAGGACTATCAGAAGATGAAATTAGAACAAAGTTTGGTCAACCCGAGCATGTCGCAGAAGATCTTGCTGATAATGATGATAATCATCTAGAACCAGTTGAACAACGAACTACAGATGATTTAGAATTGTGGAAAACATATCAAGTTGAGAACGACAAAATACAAGTTAATGTCGGTTTAGTTTCAGAGGGTATCACATACCAATTGAGTGATGGTAGAGATATCAGAGTGTATTACCAAGGGAAAGGAAATGTAGAAGAATATGAAATTTCTTATGAAAAGAATGAATTTAGACTTAGCGCACCAAAAAAAACAGGGTTCCACTACTCGTTCAATCAAGCTGATGGTCTTAGATTTTTGGTCAAGTTACCAAAACATGCATCAGTAGAAGAATTTAAACATGTTACAGTAAGTGCTGATATAGAAGTTAAAAATCTAATAATCGACCAAATGGTTATTAAGACAACTAGCGGTGATTTAGATGCAACAAATAATCAGATCAAATATGTCAAGTTAAATTCAGTCAGTGGTAATTGTTCGATGAACAATTCAAAAATCGGTGAGATTAATTTATCTCAAGTTAGTGGCGATACAAAACTTAAAGATGTAGCAGTCAGTGGAGATTTCAATTTCAACACAGTTAGTGGCGATATTGAACTACGTAACGTAACTTGTAATAATTTTGAAGTTCGTGCAGTCAGCGGGGACGTCGATGGCAAAGAGTTTTATCCTCAAAAAGTAGTACTCAAATCAGTCAACGGTAACATTGACATTAAAAACAAAGAAAATCGCTATATTCAAATTGTTAAAAAGAATACTATATCTGGAGATATTAGTATCAGTAGATAATGTGTGATTTAATTGCTGATATATAGAAAACACACATGCAACCATCACAAAGGTAAGCATGTGTGTTTTCTATATTTCACAATCGTTAGTGAGCAGCCCTCATTATTAGTTCCAGATTCTAAATTAGTTTATCATGCTTTTCACTAACTTAGAATCTGGATCAACTTTTGGGGGTCAGGTCAGAGTATGCATACGAGTCCTCTTTTCTGACTCCGAAAAAGTGATAAGGTTCCACTTTCTTCTTTGATAGAAAGTCCACGGTATACCCTTTTTGGAGTAAAGCAGCCCCCTTGTACTTCTCGTTTTGCAAGATACTTTTCACTATATTGGGTTGCCTTGTCGCTTTTCCCCCTGGGGTCAGAATGCAGTGATTAGTCAAATGCGTGGCAATCCCTGACGGTGTCTTCCCTTCTAAGAACAACCGGTAGATGAGCCGCACAGTCGCGGCTTCAGACTCAACCACCTGTGGTAACCCGTCAGGCCCTTTTTCATAACCCAAAAACTGCCCGTATGGTAAACTGACTTTCCCATCGGAAAACCGCTTCCTTCGGCCCCATGTCACATTTTCCGATATGCTGCGGCTTTCCTCTTGGTGGAGGCGGCGGGATTTGATAATTCTATATCCAAGATAGTTCCTGATTTTTAGTGTGGCCTATCATTCATACGAGTGTACTCCATTTTGCTACTTTCTCTTGAGTAAAACAAGAATTGTATAGGCTATTTTGTGAGAAATATTTTTTTGGCCACATATGCCCTCCCAATATATACCCAACCCCTGAAGGTTAAGTCAGATTTTCTGAAAACCATACCATAATTGCGAATGCTCCCAATGCCTTTTCCTTTTCAACTCTCTTGAATGTGATTACAGTGACAATTTATCAAGTCAAAGAACCCATAACCCCCATACTCAAAACGACCATAATTTAGACACCGTTTTGTGATGGGAACAATCTATACTCCCCTTGCGTCAAAACAAGTGATGAGTTTTTGCACTTTTGCACCATAGGACTTTCCAGCATCATTGCCCTTTCCCTTTTTATATCACTAAGATTTGAAACCCTTTCAAAATATACTGATTTACAAGAAAGGATCAGGTGATTACCATGACCTCTGATAAGAATCGATCAAAGAAATTTCAGATCTTATGCAGCATCCTTCTACTAGTGGCACTCCTATTGAATGCATCTGGTTGTGCTACACCCCAACAGATTCAGGCGGCCGACCTAACCAAAGGATTTACCAGCCAACCCGTGGACGGCAATGAGATCGATGAGACCTTCAAAGAAAACATTGCCCGGTTCTATTTCGACCTCCTGACCCGGACCATAGATCCTGACGACAATGCCCTAGTTTCACCCCTATCGGTACTGGTAGCGCTGTCCATGACAGCCAATGGCGCCGCAGAAGACACGCTGACCCAGATGGAAACGGTTCTGGGAGGCACCATTACCCTGGATGAACTGAACCGCTACCTGTACACGTACCTGCAACAGTTGCCGACAGATGCGAAAGCCCGATTGTCCATGGCTAACTCCATCTGGTTCCGGGATGACGAAAACCGGCTGGTGGTGGAGGATGATTTCCTTCAGGCCAATGCTGACTTCTATCGAGCTCAAGCATATAAGGCAGCGTTTGATCAGCAGACTCTCAAAGACATCAATACCTGGGTGGAAGAAAAAACCGAAGGTATGATCGATTCCATATTGGAGGAAATCCGGGACGATGCGGTCATGTATCTACTCAATGCCCTGGTATTTGACGCCGAATGGAAAGATATCTACCGGACCCATCAAATCCAGGCAGGTGAATTTACAGGTGCCGACGGGGTGGTCTATCCCGTGGAGATGATGTATTCAGAGGAAACCATCTATCTGGAAGGCGAAAACTACACCGGTTTTGCCAAACCCTACGCCGGAGAGACCTACTACTTTGTTGCACTCCTCCCGGAAGAAGGGGTCAACGCTTATGAATTTCTTATGCAGCAAAACGGCGCGTCCTTCAAAGCAATGTTGGACGGGACGCAAGAAACTCTGGTGGAAGCCTGGTTACCCAAATTCTCTTATGCATACGAAGTATCCCTCAATGACCCCTTAATCGAGATGGGGATGGACCAAGCCTTCTCACCGGTGCTGGCCAACTTCCTGCGACTGGGGCGGTCATCCCGAGGTAACATCTTCATCGGCGATGTCCTCCACAAAACGTTCATTGCCGTAGATGAACGGGGTACACGAGCAGGTGCCGTCACCAAAGTGGAAATGCGAGATGAATCGTACCAGGAAACCAAAATAGTGCATCTGGACCGACCCTTTGTGTATGCCATTGTGGAATCAGAAACCGGCCTGCCCGTTTTCGTTGGCACGGTCATGCATTTTGCTGACTAACCTAAAGCTGCCAAAACGGTAAGGAGGAATCTGAACATGAAAAGAGTATTTGTCGTTTTGATGATCCTGCTTTGTGGGACGGCGATGTTGCTGAGCGGTTGCAACCGACCCAAAGGAGAGGCGACCATTGAAGGTTTGGTGTATTGGATGGAAAACACACAGTTCCTGGTAGTCTCAGGGATCGAGAACACCGAAATCCCATACGATGAGTGGTTTGCATCCGGTGAACACCCTGCCATTGTATTTACCGTCACTCCGTCCACACGTATACGGATCCAAGGGCGTTACGGCAGCGTGACAGAACTTGAAGTCGGCACCAGGGTGAAAGTGTGGGCGGACGGTGGTATAGCCAAGTCCTACCCAGGCCAGGCCACAGCGTCCTGGGTGGAAGTCCTTCCCGAAAACGAATAAATGCATCTCTGGTCGGAAGACATCCTAAACACGGTTCGATAACATCGCCTCATCATGAACTGATTCAGCAAGCTGGGCATTTCAAACAATCCATTCTTGTTGATACCATAATAATCGTTTCGCCCGCATTCTTACGAATGCGGGCGAAATCTTTATTCTCATCTAAAGCATACTTCATACTCATCACTGTTATGTCCTTGTTTGATTCCAAACAACCTATTCCTTCTGACAGTTGTCAGAATCCAAATACCAGATTAGCCCCATAACCCAATTATAAATTATCGATAAACCAGTTTTGAATACCTTCACTAATCACAGAGGTGCCGCCGAATAATGTCACGCTCTTGATCTGCTGGTCGAGGACGAATTCCCGAACGACTAAGTTGGGTATATCCAACGTCCCCTGTACCAACAAAACCCCTGTGCCACTCTTCGCCGCCAGTACCGCCCCCGTAATGGCGTCCGGGAAGTTAAGACCAGTCGCAATATAGTAGTGGTCCACACTTAAATCAAAGTATTTTGCAATCTCCACGGCTGTACTATAGCGATTGCTGCCGGCGATTCTGACGGCAGTCCCATATTGGGCAAGTTCTGTCAACACCCCATCACTGATCACCGATGTGCCCCCTACAACAAATGTATCTTCGATACCCATGCTTTCAATAGCGCCTTTTGTGATCAGAGAAAGAGTGCTGCTGCCCGTCAACAGAATCGGCCGTTCTTGAATCGCAGCATATGAAGCCGCAGCCAGTGCATCCGGGAAATTCGTGCCGACAGCGATCACGGCTGAATCAAAACTCGCCCCGTGTGCTCGCATGTATTCTGCAGTCAGTACTGCAGTGTGATACCGATTACTTCCAGCGATCCGTTCTACAGTCAATCCGTTACCCGTCAATATGGATGCGACATTATCCGATATCGCCGATGTTCCGCCCAGGATAATGACTCTAGTGGCCCCGAGCCGTTCAATTTCATCCAAGGTCGTCGCGCCGATTTGACTGGTAGATGAAAGTAGAATCGGGGCATCTAATAGATATGCCAACGGAACTCCCGCTAAGGCATCTGCATAGTTATCCCCTCGAGCAAGCAACACCAGGGAGGAGTGGTCCCAACCAGCTTGGCTAATATTGGCAGCTGTGCTGTACCGGTTAGAACCGGATAATCGTTCTGCCGGTTGCTCCCAACCAATCCAGACAGTGGCTGTTCCATCACTATAGGTCCGATACCCAGCTTTTGTCGTAATCGCCATGTTATCAGCAATACCATAGATCTGATCCTGAATTTTTATGTAATCGGTGGCGGTGATCGTACCATCAACGGTGATGCTGCTGGTTAGCCTGGCCCATGCACCGGTGCCATTTTCCGCCATAATATGTCCGGATATTTTTACCATTGCATGATTCTGAGAAGCATGGGCGCCATAGCCATCGTTACCTAGAGAAACTGCATCTCCACCAATCATCACTACTGCAGCATTACCGGAAAAAGCGCCATTTCCATAGTCCCCGTGAGCAATTGCATCCCCTGTTACGGTGATGGATGAGTCCACATCTGATGCAAAGGCACCGTAGCCACTATTTGCCGTTGCAACAGCGTCCCCCCCAACGAAGATCACACCGCAGTTGATTGCATACGCACCTTTACTTGAGCCAGTTGCACTCCCTTCGATGTGGATATCTCCATTGTCTGCATAAGCGCCAGTATGTAAACCAGAGACATCTCCACCCACAAACACGATCCCCTTTTCTTGTGCAACAACTCCGTTATTGTTCGCTGAAGAGACATTTCCCGCAACATTGATGGCAGAACCTGCTCCATCCGCTTGCGCACCACGGCAATACGTATCCGTGTCTAATAATGTGTTAGTGCCGGTGGCATTACCGGAAACGTGGATGATTCCGCCATTGACTGCATACGCAGCGCTTGTGCTGGAACCGGAAGTAAAAGCATTCGTGACACTGGCTTCACCACCGTTATGCGCATAAACACCGTAGCCATAGAGGCTGTTACCATACGCATTCAGCGCTCCTTCACCTGTTAAACTCAACTTACCACCGCTCCCCACTTCAAGAGCTGTACCCGTTGTATTGATAAGATTCAAAGTAAAACTATTGAGTCCAAAAGTGAGATCCTTATCAGTGACTGTTATCTGCCCTAAATAATCAATATCCCGAAGCAGGGTGATGGTATCTTCGTTGACCGCTGCAGCCAAAGCAGCTGTGAGAGACGTATAACCTGTATCATTAATCTGACAAACAGGAATATCAATTAAGGATACGGAAAGACCATTAAAAACAGTTTCAGGCGGAATCAATTCCCCAGTGAATTCATCACTGTTGTCTTCGATTAAGACTAAATATGCTGACCCGTCTGATTTCGCAACCTTATATGTATTGGTTCCAGACACAGATACAGCAAAATTACGGTATCCATTTGGCAGGTTTAAGCTGAGCGAATCTATTTCATTATTGACATTCTCAATTATGAGTTCTGTATTTGCTGAAACTGCGGAATCAAGCATGAAGCTGAGTAAAAATGCATCATGTCCACTTACAGGTGTAGTACCATCAATAGCCGGATACCCTCCCGATGAGTAAACTTCCACACTAGCAGATTGGCTTACGGCAATCGTATTGCAAAGCCCAATTCCGGGACCTATACCAGCAATCAAACCGGGAAATGCTTTAACTGTACCTCCGTTTATGGTAATAGCTCCACTGATGCGCTCTGGATCAGTGCTACCACCCCCGATACCTACAATTCCTCCGATTGCTGTAATGGTACCTCCATTTATGGTAATGTCGCCACATCCCATATGAGCTGGTCCACCAATCCCGGCACCACCCGTGTAGATCCCTCTGCCACTACCTCCCTGGGCGATTATGGTTCCCCCATCGATAATGATGGTACCACTAAACTCCAGTTCACTCCCGCCAATCCCGGCCGTTGCCCAATGAGAAAGACTATCTGCGGAACCTGTTGCAGTTAATATGCCATTCCCTAAGGCTTGACCTGCAGTTGTGATTGTTAGAGTTGCCGAGGCTTGTACGCGAATACCGGCATGACCGCCCCAGCTCGTCAGAATATTGTTACTGTTATCTTTAAGTATTAAAGTGACATTTGCAGTTCCGCTGACTTCAAAAGGAAGATTGACGGAAATATTAACATTATCGATGGTAACAGATGCTGTCACACCTGTCTTAACTCGAATCCGATTTTCCGTTTGTATTCCCCCGCCGCTGACCAGATATGAACCATTTTCATTGATCCAGACTTCACCTGGACTAAAGCTCCACCCACTGCCGCTCCCAGTCCCATCAACGATATTAATAATGCCATCGTAGCTTTCAGTTGCGTGTGCTGCCATTGGTGAAAATGTAATCATTGAAAATAACATGGTCACGATCATGCATGCAGAGAATAATTTTTTAATCATGTCACGCCTCCTTGTCGATAATGTTCCTTCAAGTGCATTATTCCATTGAGAACAGGCCGATATGCTTCTTGCTGGATATGAAGATGGATGTGCGAATGACCATGATGTGAGCGTACGTCAGCTGCTATTGAGTTCGGAAATTCATCCGAGATCTCCTTACTATGCATCATTAATAGTCGGAGTTGAAATCGCCTTCTATTCATTCTATAGGTATCAGTTCATTTTCTATGACCCATTACCATACCCCAATGAACAGACAACCCTTCGTAATAGTTCTTCTTATGGTCTTAGTTACCTTTAAGTCATTTAAATTATTACAACCAGAATCTGAAATCATGAGCATAGGAGACTAATCCTCCACGATATAAACCCCGTAGCTCTGATTTTGGAAACAGAGCATGAACAGATCGCCTACCATGACCATCCAGAAAAGGAGTTCGCCCGAAGCCATACGGCTCGGGCGAACTCCTTCAATTCATCTAGTGGATCAT
>CAZRKC010000002.1:0-160669 GCA_964600665.1 uncultured Candidatus Sumerlaeota bacterium | reverse complement strand
TCATTGCTAACAATGACGCGCGATGGATATTGAATTGATTGATCTCGTCTAAGGTTGCGACAGCAACATTCCAAGCAAAGGCCGATGAAATGATGCATTCAAACAACTCTTCTCGCAATTTCGCGGAGAGTTTTTTCGAATCACGAAGGCCTTCAATGGGCGATTTGTCTGAAAGAATGACTGCTGCCGCATAGACGTCCCCGATTGCAGATCCTCTGCCGGCCTCATCAACACCGCAGACCAATTCAATCATGAAGACCCCCTCCAACATCCAAGCTCTCCCCATCGTCGTTGTTCTCGATCTGAGGAGATTCCATTGATATTCGGTTTAATTTTCCTGTTTGAAATACTCGCATCAAATGCACTCCGGTTTTATTCAAATCGACTCGTCCACCTGAAACGAGTAACCCCCGTAACCTGCCAATTCCCTCCAGCAGCTCAACTCCCCAGATAGAGTCATCGGCGATCCCGAAATACGCATGAATACGTGTATCGTTACGTGCGTGTAAAACACTTATAATCGAAAGTGCCACTAATTCAGGGTCCCCCGCCCGACCATCCAGCGCTGATATCGCTTCAAGACGCATCAGTACCTCTGGATCCTTTTCGTTTGGCCAAAGAATCCCCGGAGTGTCCAATAAATCCACATCTTTACCAACTTTGATCCACTGCTGTCCACGGGTCACGCCGGCCCGATCACCTGTGCGCACGATGTTTCTGCCCGTCAAAGCATTGATTAATTGAGATTTTCCCACATTGGGAATCCCCACAATCATGATCCGAAGAGATCGTGGCATGCGTCCTTTTCCCTTAAGGCGCTCAAGCATAGGAGCACCTGCATCCCTGATTAACTGCAATAGCTCGTTTATCCCGCGACCTTTGACGGCATCACAGGCGATTGCGACGATTCCTTGCTGGTGAAAGTAATCGAGCCAAGCATGTGTTATTGCCGACTCTGCTAGATCTTCTTTATTTAAGACCAGTATCATCGGTTTATTCCCTGTAAGCCGCCGAAGATCAGGATTAGCACTGCTTTCAGGTAGTCTGGCATCTCTGACCTCGATGACTACATCTACAATGGCAAGGCTTTCCTTTACCAGTCTTCTCGCTTTTGCCATATGTCCAGGATACCATGACTCAACCACTAGGCTCTCCTCCATATCAATACCATGATCTTCAATTTCGAATCATTCGCAGGTTTTCCGTCGGCCAGTAGACCATGAAGGCTTTCCCCTTAATGTTAACCTGAGGCAAATAACCAAAAAACCGGCTGTCTTCACTATTACTCCGGTTATCCCCCAAAACAAATACATGCCCTTCGGGGACTATCCGCTCGGTCATACTGCCTGGCGGTAAATTGGTTATATACGACTCCTCCAAAGCAATCCCCTGGATGAAGACGACACCACTGCGAATCTCAATCGTTTCGCCCGGCAATCCAATGATCCGTTTGATAAAATCACGAGATGGGTCACGAGGATATCGAAACACGACCACATCACCCCGAGATGGACTTTGAAACCGGTATATGAACTTATTCACGAACAATCTTTCATGATTGATCAAGGTAGGTTCCATGGACCTTCCATCAACAACGAATGATTCCACCACGAAACTTCGGACAAAGAACGCGAGAATCAACGCAATGATTACAGTTTCTAATAGTTCTTTTACAACTCGCCCGGATCCGGCATTCATCCGCAGCCCTTCTTTCATTGATGATGACCTGTCAATAAAACAGGGGACTTTTGAGCAGTCCCCATTTCGTTAGTCTCTTTTCTCTTTGATTCGAGCTGCTTTTCCAGTCAGGTTACGCAGATAATAGAGTTTTGCCCGGCGAACATCGCCACGTTTAGTCACTTCAATTCTGTCAATTCGGGGTGAGTGAAGCATAAATGTCCTTTCAACACCGACATTGTATGATACACGCCGAACTTTAAAGGTTTCTGTGACACCACCGCCACGGCGGTTGATGACGACACCCTGAAAAACCTGGATCCGTTCTCGGGTACCTTCCACTACTTTCACGTGCACCTTGATGGTATCTCCAGGACGAAATGCCGGAATATCTGTTTTCATTTGTTCTTGCCCGATAATACCGATAATATCCATAATTGTTCCTCCTTTCCTACGCTTTCACACTCTATCGAGACCACGGCAATTGTGGTGTTGAACTAAAAGAATTATAGCATAATCATGCCTTATCCACAACAATACCCACCAGTCGAGTCTCATTTTGGATCTCTTTCACAATACCTTGATCCTCTTCGTTCATCGTATCCAAACAGATCATATCGATCCGCTTTTGCATGGTTCGACGAATAGCCTCTTTACGACGCCAGAGGCGAACCTTTTCATGATCACCAGAGAGTAGCACCTCCGGTACGGTCCAACCCCGGTATTCTCGTGGCCGCGTATACTGCGGGTAGTCCAAAAGCGGTTCTGCAAATGATTCCGTTTTTGCCGACTCGTCATCTCCTAAGACACCCGGCACCAGTCTGCTGATCGCATCCACCACCACCATAGCTGGAAGCTCTCCACCAGTCAGAATATAGTCCCCGATGGAGATTTCGTCATCAACCAGATGCATCCGAACCCGTTCATCAATTCCTTCATAATGACCGCAAATCAGGATTAGATGCGTCTCAGTAGCCAACTCTTCTGCAATCCTTTGATTGAACATCCTGCCCTGAGGGCACATCATGATCACTTTTGGCTGACTCGTAAGACCTGAACGCTGAAATATATCCTCGACGGCTTCGAAAATCGGCTCAGGTTTCATCAGCATACCTGATCCTCCACCAAAAGGGTAATCATCAACGGTTCGGTGTTTGTCATGAGCATAATCACGGATGTCTGTTATCGATATGGCTAAGACGCTCTTTTCCTGCGCTTTCTTGAGTATACTTTGCGAAAAAGGTCCTATGAACATGTCTGGAAACAATGTCAGGATATCAATTTGCATTCCATTCCCTGCTCCCTCGTGATTTATTGGTCCAGTCCATCCGGGATGACCACGATCATGCGTCCACCCGTCAAGTTAATCTCCTGAATCACACTTTTCAATGCGGGAAGCAACAGATCCTTCTGACTCTCCCGGGCAACGACATAGACATCATTGCTACCCGTTCGCAGGATATCTACGATATGGCCAATCCGAGTGCCGTCAGGTAAAAAAACCTCGAGACCAACGATTTCACTCAGATAGTAATGCCCGTCCGGTAATGGGACGCGATCTTCCAGTGGTACACGAATATACCCGTCTTTTAGTTTCTCGGCGCTATCTGGGTCATTGATGCCAGCCACTTTCATAAAAATCAATCCTTTATGCTGGCGTGTGTGCTCAACTTCAAGTTGGATTAAATGGTCATCCTTCTCCCACACTACACGACTGATCCCCTCAAATCGCTCAGGGAAATCGGTTAACGGATACACTTTGATGTCTCCTTTGTGCCCCCAACTAGAAGTCACATAACCAATCGTAATCAAGCCATCTTTCATACTGCGCCCCATCCTTAAATTCCATAATATTACTGCGCTTTCTCGCTCTCATTATCAATATCCACGATGATCCGTTTATTTGTCTTGGTCCCGGCAGCATTCACGACAGTACGCATCGCTTTTGCAATTCTACCTTGCTTGCCGATCACTTTGCCCATATCTTCTTGGGCAACTCGAAGCCGGATGATGATCATTCTTCCGTCTTCTTCCTGATGCACGACAACTTGGTCTGGATGGTCTACCAAGGCTTTTGCAATAATTTCTACCAGCTTCTCCATGACCACACCTCCCGTCATTGGGTCCATGTCCTATTCATCTTTTTCCTCGCTGATCTTGCCCGTTATCCCTGCACGTTTAAAGAGTGTCTTGACTGTATCAGAGGGCTGTGCACCTCTTTGCAGCCACATTGCGGCTTTCTCTTCATTGATCTTGAATTCTGCAGGATCGGTCAAAGGGTTGTAATAACCCAATTCTTCAATAAAACGCCCATCTCTGGGAGCGCGCGAATCGGCAACGACGATTCGATAATGCGGTTGTTTCTTGGCCCCTGTTCTTTTCAAACGAATTTTTACTGCCATCATGTCACCTCCTTTCACATAAAAACGCTAAAACTATGTTAAAAAGGGAGTCCTGGGAATCCTTTCCCTTTTTTCCGCTGACCTCCGATTTGTTTCATGAGCTTTTTCATCCCGTCAAATTGTTTCAAAAGCCGATTGACATCTTGAACCGATGTGCCACTCCCTTTGGCAATTCGCCTTCGTCGACTGCCATCGATCATCGCAGGGTTGCGCCTTTCTTCAACAGTCATGGAAAACACAATTGCTTCGACACGATTTAGTTCCTTTTCATCAGGTCCCACACCCTGGGTTTTCTGCAACTTCGCCATTCCGGGAATCATCTGCATAACCTGATCAATTGGCCCCATGTTTCGAACCTGCTTCAGTTGATCAAGGAAGTCCTCCAGAGTAAATTCCGCAGTTCGAATCTTACGCTCCATTTCCTTGGCTTTTTCCTGATCCACTGTCATCTGTGCTTTCTCGATTAGTGTGAGCATGTCACCCATGCCGAGAATTCTTGAAGATACGCGTTCAGGATGAAAAACTTCAAACGCATCAAGCTTCTCACCAGTCCCTGCAAATTTAATAGGCTTTCCAGTTACGGTTTTAACTGAAAGTGCAGCGCCGCCTCGGGTATCCCCATCCATCTTTGTCATAATCACACCGTCAATGCCCAATTGCTCATTGAATGATTGCGCAATCTGTACTGCATCTTGACCTGTCATAGCATCCACAACTAACAAGATCTCATGCGGATGCATGGTATTTTTAATTTGGGTTAACTCCATCATCAAATCCTCATCAATGTGAAGCCGACCAGCTGTATCTACAATTAGAAGATCCCGTGCTTGCCTGTCCGCATGTTCTTTTGCGCCCTTGACAATATCCACAACCCCAAACCCAGTTCCCATTGAGAATACGGGGATATCCAGCTGATTACCCAAAACTGTAAGCTGTTTGATTGCTGCAGGTCGATAGATATCTGCGGCAACCAAAAGAGGCCGCTTACCTTGTTTTCTTAATAACGCAGCCAGTTTCCCGGCAGTTGTTGTTTTCCCTGACCCTTGCAATCCGACTAACATTACAATGGTCGGTGGTCGAGAGGCTACCGCTATCCTGCTTTCTGTTCCCCCTAAAAGTGTTGTTAATTCTTCATGCACGATTTTAACAACCTGTTGACCGGGGGTCAGACTATTGAGAACTTCTGCTCCCACCGCCCGCTCTTTGATGCGAGCAATAAAATCCTTAGCCACAGAAAAATTTACATCCGCTTCCAATAAAGCTAAACGCACTTCACGTAAGGCTAGACTGACATCTTGCTCTGTCAGTTTCCCCCGACCCCTTAGTTTATGGAAGGTTTCTTGGAGTTTTTCCGCTAACCCTTGGAAGAGCATCATTAATCCTCCAGTCTTGTTTCACCGATCCAAATATCAGTCATGTCACGAATCGCATTTTGTAGTAAAAGGCATTGTTCAGTCGAATTTACGGATTTTTGCAATATTTGATCCACCTGCTGAAGTACTTTCCGATGAGCTTCCTGCCTCGCCAACAAGCCTAAGGCCTGTTCATAGTGTTCAAGGTGTTCTTGTGCTCTGCGAAGATTATCGGCAACCGCAGGTCTGCTGATTTTAAATTCATCGGCAATCTCGCTCAGTGATAAGTCCTGATGATAATAGAGATCGAAAAAATCTCTTTGCTTCTCAGTCAGTAATGTTCCATACCACGCCAAGAGATCGCCCATACGTAAAGTCTTTTCCAACATGACATCACCTTCACTGTTAAGGATAAATACTTTACAGGTGTATTATAGTGAAAAGTATGCATCTTGTCAAGTAAAAACCCGAGATGCATTAAAATCCCGGGCAATACCGAAATCGACGCTTATCTGCCTATTTTCGACAATGTATTCAGTAAGTTTCTGTGTCGAATTCAATCGCAATCCATTTTCAGCATTCTTCCTGCAGTAACACCTGTATGTTCCCCTTGATACACGGTCACTTTCCCATTGACGACCACGGAATCGACACCAATAGCATATTGATGGGGATCTTGAAATGTCGCTTGATCCATGATCGTATCCGGGTCAAAAAGCACGAGATCAGCATAATAGCCTTTTTCGATTTTACCCCGACCTTTAATGCACATACGCTGGGCGGACGCCCATGTCATTTTGTGGATCCCCTCTGCCAATGGCATGATTCCCCTTTCTCTGACATACCGACCCAGCACTCTGGCGAACGTGCCATATGCACGCGGGTGTGGTTTCCCAGCACTTAAAACTCCATAAGGGGCTACGGTTCCAGAATCAGAGCCAATCATTGCTAAAGGATGCGCCAGCACCTTCTCGACATCATCTTCACACATCATAAACATCACAATCGATACTGTTTGTCCTTTTTCCTCGAGAATCAGATCGTATACAAATTCCTGTGGAGCTTGCTTCCTGATGCTCGCAGCTTCGGCTATCGTTTTTCCTTCTAAATATTTATTGCCTGGGGACTCTAACCGCACAATCAAGATATTGTCCCAGCCTGCGGCTTTAGCAAAATTCTCCCAACCGGGTATACCCGTTTCTAACTCCGCTGTTAACTGATCTCGAATATTTTGGTCATTTAGCCGCTTCAACAATACATCCGTACCGCCATCATGAGCCCATGCCGGAATCAGTGCCGTAATCGATGTATTGCCTGCCACATAAGGATAAACGTCAAAAGCAACATCAACACCCTGGGCATTGGCTTCTTCAATCATTTTCAATGTCAAGTCAACTTTTCCCCAATTCTGAACTCCCGCGGCTTTGTGGTGTGAGATATGGACCTTAACCCCAGCAGCCTTACCAATCGCAATTGCTTCCGCAACAGACTCAATCAATGCATCGCTTTCGCCTCGTATGTGGGTTACGTAAATTCCAACGAACTCCCCAGCAGTTTTAGCTAATTCGATTAGTTCGTTAGTTTCAGTGAAGCATCCTGGAGGATAGATTAGCCCACTGGATACTCCAAATGCACCCGCCTTCATTGACTCTCTGATCAGGTCTTTCATCATGTCCATTTCAAGGGAGGTTGCCCTTCGCGCTTCATGCCCTACCACACTCATTCTGACTGTGCCTAGACCGATCAGGGGTGCCACATTGACAGACACACCTGCATGATTGACTCTGTCATAGTACTCAGCCATTGTATTCCAGTCGACGGCAACACCAAATTTCTCATAGCTATATCGAACTGTCTCCAGCCCATCCCGGTAGATTGGGGCAGCTGATGAACCGCATTGACCAGGAACTTCTGTCGTGACCCCCTGCCTGATTTTACTTTCAGCTCTGGGATTAGCTAAAATCGTCGGATCCGAATGTGAATGGATATCAATAAAGCCCGGAGCAATCGCCTTTCCTTCCGCCTGAAGCACGACTCGACCCACCGCCGAAGAAAGATCACCAACAGCCTCGATGCGGTCTCCAATTACACCGATGTCTCCCAAATAGGGTTCAGCCCCAGTTCCATCATAAATCATGCCCTTTTTGATAATCAAATCGAACATATCCAACCTCCTCGTCATTGAACTGCGTAAGTTTTCAGCATTGGTATCAGGATGTCCATGGACTCGACCACCATGACACCTTGATCCTCCAACATCGATATGGATGCATTCATCGAAACCGGGTAAAGCCCACCATTGCCGAATCGCTTAAGGAAATCATCTCCATATCGAACAGCTGCTGCACGACCAGCCAGAAAGGCAAATACAGGTTTATGTAAACCATTGCTGTCCAAATAGTTACAAATCCCATGAACATCAAGGTAAGGTGTTTCTCCGATGATGATTAATGCTTCAGTATCTGCATCCTTCATATAAAGGTCCATTGCGTTGACAATGCTGATTCCTGTGAGTCTATCTCCACCGATCCCCATACAAGTGGATTGTCCAATTCTGTGATTTGTCAAATTCCATGCTGTTTCATAATTTAATGTACCTAACAGCGACAGGATTCCGATCTTACCCGGCAGATACAAACTCTCAGGCATAACACCAATTTTCACTTTTCCGGGTTTGATGATCCCCATCGTATTCGGGCCGATTACCGTCGTCCCCGTATCCGCGGCCATCTTCCTGATGCGCACGACATCGTGTACCGGGACACCTTCAGGTACGATCACTAACAGCGGTATGCGGGCTTCCATCGCTTCCCATGCTGCATCTAATACATAATATGGAGGAACCATGATCAGAGAAGCATCAACACATGTATCTGACATCAATGCTGCAATGGTATCATATACAGGGATGCCCGACACTGACATACCCCCTCGTCCCGGGTTGACACCACCCACCACCTGCCCGTGGGAGTATTCGTGGATTTTCCGAGCATGAAACGCCCCTTGTGCGCCGGTAATGCCTTGTACGATGATTTTAGAATGCTGATCAATAAGAATACTCATATGCTGAATTTCCTTTCTTTTTGCATCAGGCGTACCAAATGTGCAACAGCTTGCTCACTTGAAGGACTCTTTACCAAAACGGACCCGGATTCTTCAAGAATCCGCCAACCTTCTTCCTGGTCATGCCCGGTCATCTTGATAATCATCACCGGTGAACGTTGACTGTCTTCCAGTCCTGTGATAATGCCCTTGGCCATGATTTCACAGCTGTTCACGCCTCCGAATAGGTTCACCAATAGCCCTTCAACTTTCTGGATCTTCAACATCATCCGAATTGAAGAGGCCATGCGCTCCTCCGATAACCCACCACCAAGGATCACACAACCTTGTACTGACATCCCTGCCTGAATCACATAATCCACAGAGGCTAAGACAAGTCCCATTCCGCTGGCGATGATGCCCACTTCCCCACGTGGGTCAACTGGTTTATATACGAGTCCTAATTGTTGAGCTTCCCTGACTTGTGGGTTGAAGTCTAGTGCCGGATATGGTTCCAGGAAGCGTTCTTGACGGTAGAGCGCTGCATCATCCATTTCCAGCACAATGTTATCTGCCATCACTTCACCACTTTCTGTCAGCAGCAACGCACCGATGGTCGCGCGAATCAGGTCTGCTCTGAAAAAAAGTCGGGTCAATCGAAAGAGAACACGGCCAATTTGCCCCAGCATATGCCCTTTGATACCGCACGCCCTTACCAGTTCGTAAAGTTTATGCTGGCTGATTTCATCTTCAGTCGTCATTTCAAAATATACAGGTGCCAGTGACCAATCATCGAGGGTTTGCATGGACAGAAAAGCGCTCGCTGTTTCCGGGTTGATACCCATGTCTACTTGCAAAGAGCCCTTATAGGGATGATTCTCTTTAAAGCACAGTGTGGCTGACTGTTCATTTTGAGAACGATATGCTTGCAAATTTTCATCAATACCTGCTTCATCGTTTATTTCGACTTTTTTGATTAACCGGCCCGCTGCCATCCATATGGCCACCAAAGGCATTTGTAAATGAATGTCTGTTGCAGATGTGCCCTCACCTGCATAGACGAAGCGGACAGTGGGGATATCAAATCGTTGGACCAATTTTAATCCTTGTGCTTCATTTAGTATCATTCCATCACCCCATTATCCATCAATACATCTAGGATATCACGCATTCGCTACACGCTCAAGTAAAAGAAGAAACGCTCCCCTTAAAAAGAGGAGCGTTTATGTGGCGATTAGTGACTAACTTCCTGGATTGCCTTTTCCAGTTTATCACAGGCTTCCTTCGCTTCTTCCATGGTAATGATCAGTGGGGGCAGAATCCGAATTGTGCATTTCCCAGACCCCAAGACCAATAAGCGTTGCTTATTGACGGCGTTATTGACGATTTCATCCCGGGTAGCCGGATCCATTTTTTTGGATTTCTTATCCTCAACAATCTCGATACCTAACATAAGACCCATGCCACGCGCATCACCGACGCACTCATATTTTTCAACAAATTCCTTTAACCGACCTAGGATATATTCACCAACGACCGCCGCATTTTCAATCAACTTCTTGTCTTCGATATAACGGAGCACAAACAGGGACAATAATGCCATTCGCGGCTCAGCAGAGAAAGTCTCCGAGTTCCGGCCAGGGCCAGTGAACATCGGTTCGTTACCCACCGCAACACCCATCGGCCACCCTGCACCCAGTGACTTTGCTGCACAGACAGTATCGGCTTCAATGCCGGAGTGTTCAAATGCCCACCATTTACCGCTTCGACCCATGCCGCACTGAATCTCATCAGCAATCAAAACAGCACCGTAGTCATCAGCCAGTTTTCGCAGGCTTTGAGCAAAGGATGCTGGTGGTACGATTATTCCACCCTCACCGCAAATCGGCTCAAAGAGAACCCCCGCAATATCCGTCCCTTCCATGCTTAAAAAGCTGCGAATCAGTTCTGCGCAATATGCTTGCTTCGCACAATCTTCTGGTTTGAGATTAAATGGACACCGATAACAATATGCATATTCTGCGCGAACAACCGGAAAAGCAGCCGGGAAGTATTCTCGATGTGCCGCTTTGGATGCAGTCATGGTCAAAGCATAACCGGTCCGACCATGGAAAGCTGGACGAAATCCCACAAAACGGTGACGTCGGGTCATATCCATCGCAGATTTGATCGCAATTTCAATTGCTCTGGCACCACTGGTCGTAAAGAAAGATTGCTTCTTTTTCCCTGATGGATTTGGCATTAATGATGCCAGTCGCTCTGATAATAAAACTTGACTGATATAATCAAAGTCCTGTCCAGAATATTCTTCCACCACATGAGATATCTCGCGCTCAAATTCAACGAGCTCTGGATTGCGGCTTCCCAGTGCTTTTACAGCGACACCGGCTGTAATATCCAAGTATTCGTTCCCTTCGATATCATAAACACGTAACCCTTGTCCCTTATGTGGATCCAAAACCGGATAAGTATCTCGATCATGAGTACTGGCGCCAAGTGCTTTTGCAGAACGCTTCAGCCAAAAATCAGAATCAGAGGGGACATCTCCTAAAGATGGAACTAATTTTTTTAGAATATCAATGTGTTTCTTTTCCATAACGTTCGCTCCCTTCGTAATAAAATCGGATCCAAACCTCTGCCTCCATTATCACTCTCCTTCGATCATGATCCTTGTGCACAGGCGCCATCCGCGCATACATCTCTACGTAAAAAATGAACAGTAAGTCGAACGCTTCCCGAGAACTTCACCAGGCGCCGGGCATCGTGTCCGCGCATCTACAGGTGTATTCTCCCCCAACAGCGGTTTTCCTGCTCATTCTGCAAAATCCCTAAAAAGGAATCCGTCTTACTCAAACATAGCATGACTAAACTCAGTTGCATCAAATAGGGCTAAATCATCCAGCTTTTCACCTGTGCCCACGTAGCGAATTGGGATATTCATCATGTCTTTAACCGCCACAACAATGCCACCCTTTGCAGTACCATCGAGTTTTGTTAGAATAATCCCTGACAAAGGAACTGCACTGTGGAACACTTCCACTTGATGAATCCCATTTTGTCCGGTGGTGGCATCCAAAACAATCAAAGTTTCATGAGGCGCTCCATCCATCTCCCGGTTGATGATACGCCGAACCTTTTTCAATTCCTCCATCAGATTGACTTTCGTATGCAGGCGTCCGGCTGTATCGACGATCAAGACATCCACATCTCGAGCCTTCGCAGCTTGCATGGCATCGTAAACCACCGCCGCCGGGTCACTCCCCTCCTGATGCCGAATTACTGGTGCCCCCACTCGTTCCCCCCATATGGAAATCTGGTCAATGGCCGCTGCTCGAAAGGTATCCGCTGCTGCTAACAGCACTTTTTTCCCTGCGCTCTTATATCGATATGCCAGTTTAGCTATGGATGTGGTTTTACCAACTCCATTGACACCCACGATCAATATTACGTACGGCTTCGCAACGACTTCTTCACCCTCAAGATCAGTAGACGATAAAATTTCATCGATCTGCCCTTTCAATAACGCATGAATCTCTGAGGTTGAACTAATCCGCTCATCCTTGGCGATTCTACGAACGGATTCCAGCAGTTTCATCGTGGTGACTACCCCGACATCGGCACTAATTAAGATGTCTTCCAGTTCATCCCACATATTGTCATCAACGCGGGGGTAGCGAGAAAACAATCCCCCCAATTTATCGGCAAAATTCTCCCGGGTTCGCGTCAAACTGTTTCGAAAGCGATTAATCAGGCTCATGATATACCTCCTATGTACCCGCAGAGATGTGAACTGGTTCGACAAAACGGACAGATACCAGTTTCGACACACCCGATTCCTCCATTGTGACCCCATACATCGTATCCGCTGATTCCATGGTCCCTTTGCGATGGGTCACCACGATGAATTGGGTTTCCTGTGTCAAGTCCTTCAGGAATCGAGCAAAGCGCTCTACATTGGATTCATCGAGGGAAGAATCGATTTCGTCCAAAACACAAAACGATGCCGGACGGGTCTTGAGGATGGCAAAAAGAAGACTGATTGCAGTTAATGCCCGTTCACCACCCGATAACAAAGACAAATTCTGAAGCTTCTTTCCAGGTGGTTGTGCAACGATCTCCAAGCCGGACTCCAATGGGTGCTCAGAATCTGTAAGCACAAGATCCGCTTTCCCACCTTCAAACATCTGTTTAAAAACAAGGTCAAAATGCGTCCTGACTCGCTGATAGGTTTCCAGAAACTGTTTTCGCATCACCTTATCCATTTCAAAAATTACCTGATAGAGACCTCGTTCCGCTTCCTGCAGATCCGTCGACTGCTTTTGCAGGAATTCAAAGCGCTCCATAATTCGCTTGTATTCATCGACTGCACCGGTATTGACAACACCCAATTCATCCATTGCCGATTTGAGTCCGGCTATACGTTCGACGGTATCTTCCCGATCAAGAATCGAAGAAGCCACTTCTTTTCCCTGTTGGTAGGTCATCCCAAACTGCTCCTGGATTTTTTCGATCACACTCTTGTATTCCATATCCAGACGGGCAATGTGTAATTCTTTACCATGACATTCATTTTGTGCGTCTGTTAACTTCCTTCTTAGCCGTTTGAGTCGCCTTTCTTCTTCATTGACTAGATCGAAAATCTGCTGCCGCAAGTTTCTGGTTTCCGTTACTGCAACTTCAGCTTGTGCACGTTGTGCTGCAATACCGTTTTGTTCCTCCTCGCATTCGGCACAAATCCGCTTGATCTCTTCAGTTCGTGCATGATCTGAGGTTTTGTCATTCACCAGTTTTTTTAACTGTTCAACAAATCCCATTTTCATTCGTTCTTGTATCCGTACCTGATCTGCCATACTAATTTCCTGTTGCCGTATACTGGCAAGCGACACCTTGTTTTCGGTTATCCGGGTTTGGACATCTTCTTTCAATGCCAGATTGACTTTGAGCTCCTCCATGAGACGGTCGATCTCAATTTCCAATTCCCGACGGGTTTCACTGGCTATTGCTTCACCTTCCCGGAGCAGGGTGATTTCTTTTTGTCCTTCCGCTGCTTCTTGCAACAGAGATTCATGCTCGAATTGAACCGTATCTGCCTGTCGTTGCAGTCGATGACGTTGGATCAGAATCTGTTCCTTTTCTTTGAGTAATGAAGCCATCTCCAAATCAATTTGTACCAACCGATCGGAAACTTTCCGCATCTCCTCTTCGATGCTTTCGATCTGGCCACTCATATGCCCCCGAGTCTGCATCCGCTTCGAAATCGTTTCAACCTGTTGGGTGATGTTTTTGCGTAGCAGGGCAATTTCACGACTCCGTCCCAGCAGACCCGATTGAGCTGTGGTCTGGCTACCACCGGTCATTGCCCCACCTGGGCTCAGTATGTCTCCATCCAAAGTGGCAATACGAACTCGATGCCCGCTTTTTTTTGCCACTTCAACGGCGTTCTCCAAAGTATCGGCAACTAGAATATGACCCAGCAAAGATTCTTTGATGGCATCATAGATTGGATCCATGGCAACAAGATCTGCTGCGTAGCCAATGATCCCTTTCTCCTTAGACAAGGCACTGATATATGTCGGTCTTGGGTTTGCCCGGATTACATCCAACGGAAGGAAGGTGCTTCTGCCCCCATTGTGCTTTTTCAAAAATGCGATCGCACTCATTGCGTCGTGGGTGGTTTGGGTAACAATGTTTTGCAGTGTACTGCCTAGTGCAGCTGATATCGCCCGTTCGTACCGAGCTTCCGTTTGCATCAGCTCAGAAACCACACCGCAGATACCTTCGCCCGGAAATTGTTTTTCTCGAGCACCTAACAGAACGGTACGTACTCCTTTTTGATACCCTTCATAATCCTTACTCATGTCATCCAAAACCCGCAATCGCGATTGGTCTTGACGTAATCGTTCCTGCAAGGAATTAGTTTCTTGATCAAATCGGGATAATTCAGTGATGTGTGTCTGCCTGGTCTGGTGCAAAGATTTTTCGGAGATCGACGCAGATTCCCGATCGGCCATGATCGCTGAAACCGATGATTCGACACCCAATAGCCGCTCTTCGATGATGGTAAAATCATGTTGGATCTCTTCATGTTCATTGTGCCGTCGCCGGATATCATTGAGAAGCCGTTGTCCGGCAGCCTCTAGCAGGCGGATTCGATGATTTTTTTCTGCAGATTGATTCATCCAGTCCAACAGCGAATCCTTTTTACGCTCAATGTCGGTTTCCTGCAGAGTAAGCTGGGCTAATACAGATTGGTAGTGCTGATCCCGTTCCTGAACGGTGAGTTCCAATTGCTCTAGGGATTGCCGGATCTCCTCCCACCGAGCACGTTCTTTTTGCAGTGAAGCATCCGCATCATCAATTTCCTTTTGAATCTCTTGACTTTCCAAAGCCAATCGCTGTTGATGAGACTCTAATTCGCGGATCTGATCTTGATAGTGGGTGATCTTGACTTCACCCCGTTCTAAACGGCCCTCCAATTGGTACAGGGACTGCTGCTGCTGTGCGATCTGCTGCTCCAGGTTCAGTAACTCCAACTGTTTTGTTTCCATGGATGCTTCCCCTGTGCTGATGCGGGCATCCAACTCCACAAGGGAATCCTGCAACTGTAAGAATAGCCCTTGCTCTTTTTCCCGTTCTTCCCTAAGTTGATCCATTGCCCAAATCGCCAGGGATATTTCTAAATGGTCACGCTGCGACTTAAGATCAATGAAAACCCTGGCCTTCTCCGCTTCCGCCGAAAGCGGTGCTTTTTGGCTATCCAATTCAGCCATAATATCCATAACTCGCAATAAATTCTGGCTGGTTTCGTCTAATTTCCGGAGGGCCTCTCGCTTGCGGGTCTTGTACTTGATGATACCGGCTGCATCTTCAATCAATACGCGCCGATCTTCTGCTTTGACACTTAAGACCTCATCGATTCGTCCCTGCCCGATTTGAGAATATGCATCTTTTCCCAGGCCGGTGTCCAAAAGAAGCTCGTGGATGTCTTTCAGTCGGCACTGGGTCTTATTGATGTAGTATTCACTCTCGCCGCTGCGGAAAAGGCGGCGTTTAATACTGACTTCTTGATAATCCATGGGCAATGTTCCATCGGTATTATCCAAAATCAAATTGACCTCAGCCAGACCCAATGGTCGCCGGTGATCGCTACCAGAAAAAATCACATCTTCCATTCGAACACCTCTTAACAGACGAGCATTCTGCTCGCCCAAAACCCAAAGAACGGCATCGGAAATATTGCTTTTCCCGCTGCCATTGGGACCCACAACCGCGTTGAGGCCCGGATGAAGATCCAAGGCAGTCCGATCAGCAAATGACTTGAATCCGTGCAATTCCAGTCGCTTCAGATACATGGATTCCCCTCCAAAGTGTTAGACGCTTACCATGGATATTCTATCATAGTCATCTGTGAAATCCTACGCCATTTTACACAAAATCTGGTGAATTGAATAGGTGATCTCAGAAATCGAATCACTTTCAAGCCGGAAAGTGCCCTCAGCGAGTCCGATGTCACATTTGAAATCGACCTGGGCTAGATTGCATTGCTCTTTCAATGCGTCTCGGTTAACGTTTTTCTGCCCGCGAAAAATGGATTCCTGTCGTGGGTTCACCGAAACTGTCAGCTTATCTTTGGTATGATGATGGAATCCGATTGCCTGGTGCATGGCATCAAGGGCAACCCGGCCATCCACCAGTTGTCGAAATGCTGGATGAAACGGTCCGGCCATCAATTCAGCACCCGGTGCAATGTCTTCGGTTGGTTGTAAACCGACCCGGATCACTTGTATCCCATGACACAGTAATTGCTTCATTGCACCCGTCGCGAGGGATACTGCCTCCTCTAACCCGAGCGGTTGATAAAGCCCTTGGCGATACCATTCAGCGAGAGTTGTGCCTTTAATCACCAAAGTCGGGTATATCCGAACACAATCCGGACGGATCGAGACGACTTCGTTCACAGTGTCGCGCCAGGTTGCGGGTGTATCTTCTGGTAAGCCGATCATCAACTGGATTCCTAATTGAAAGCCTTTGTCACGGATCAACTTGCACGCATCAATGACTTGTGCCCGATTATGCCCTCGGTTCGAAGCCAACAGTACTTGGTCGTTCATTGATTGGACCCCGATTTCGATTGTCGTGACACCATACCGAGACAGATGATCTAAAATATGTTCGCTGATATAATCTGGACGTGTGGAAAGACGAATCCCATGAATTCGACCATCTGCCAATGCTTGGCTGGCCGGAGCCAGAAGTTCACGTTGCAAATCTAGTGGAATTCCTGTGAAACTACCGCCATAGAATGCAACTTCAATATGCACAGGCCGATGCTTGGGCATCGTCTCCAGATACTGTCGAATCAAACCAGTCGTCTTTGGTCCGGTTGCTTTTTCGTCGGAACCGGTAATCGAATCCTGATTGCAGAATACACAATGGTATTTGCATCCTTGAAACGGCACAAATATCGGAATAATATAGTGGGTCTTCATCCTTGTGCCTCCATTTTTTTAATGAAGCATACCGAACGCCTGACTTCATGAAAACCGGCTGCAATATGAAAACAAAGGCTGTCGATATTATTAATGTCACAGTCAGATGCCATTTCTTCGCAACCACGCTCCCGAGCCCAAATTTCTCCTGTTTCAACCAGGCGAGTTGCGATTTTGGACCGCCGGAATCCTTGTTCAATGAAGATTCCTTCGAGATAACCAGTCGGCGCATGATTAGCACCTTCCACATATTCATGACGCAGGGATACATGCGCAAACCCAACTGGTCGATGATTGACGATTGCAAGTAAAATTTGCTGATCGGGGTCGCTTAGGATCACGCTGAACTCATCAGTTAACGAGGCGGCATCACTTTCTGGCCACAATTGCAAAGCCATGCGGACGATCTCATCCAGATATCTTGAATTAGCTAAGGCAATCTCCATCGCAATCCCTCCAACGAAGGCCCGGATCAAGTCCGGGCCTTTCACTATTCGTTGCGCTGATTGAGTGCATCTTTAGCTGCTGCCTGCTCAGCGTCTTTTTTACTTTTCCCGCGTCCAACGCCCAATGTTTCGCCATTGCTTTCTGCTTGGACGGTGAATATTTTGTTGTGATCAGGGCCTTCTTCTGCCAGTAAAGTGTAAGAGACTGACCGGGTGTTATCTTGTTGGATAATTTCCTGCAAAGCTGTTTTGTAATCCTTGAGGAGTTGTCCCTGTCCGGCAGATTCAATCGTACTACCCAACTGCTCCATGGCAAAACAAGCTGCTTTGTCATATCCACCATCCAGATAGATCGCACCAATCAATGCTTCAAATGCATCGGCCAATATGGATGCCCGCGCACGTCCGCCACTCATCTCTTCCCCTTTGCCAAGGAGGAGAAAGCGACCTAAGTCTAAACTGGCTGCTTTATGCGCCAATTCCGATTCACATACGACCGTGGCCCGGATTTTTGTCATGTCACCTTCTGCAAGATGCGGGAAGCGAACATAGATGTATCGGCTGGTGCACAACTGCAATACTGCATCACCTAAAAACTCCAGCCGCTCGTTGTTGATCATGTGCGCATACCGTCGATCATTGATCCGCGACGCATGCGTCAAAGCCTGTTCAAGCAACAAAAGGTCATGAAATGTATACCCGATTCGCTGCTCCAATTCCCCCCACGATCCATTTTTCTTCATCACTTAGTCAACATATCGGCGGACGATCAGAACTCCGTTCTGACCACCGAATCCAAATGAATTTGATAATGCAACTTGGATAACCTTCTCGCGGGGCTGATTGGGCACATAATCAAGATCGCATTCCGGATCGGGCGTTTCATAATTGATTGTTGGGGGAATTACCCCTCTGTTAATGGCCAAGAGGCAGATGATCAACTCCACAGCCCCAGATGCCCCCAACAAATGTCCGGTCATGGATTTTGTTGAACTGACAGGGACTTGGTATGCATAATCACCAAAGACACGCTTAATGGCGATAGTTTCAAATTTGTCATTCAAATCAGTGGATGTGCCGTGGGCATTGATGTAATCGACATCAGTCGGTTTTAAACCGGCATCTGCCAAAGCCATATTCATCGCTCGAAACGCGCCGTCTCCCCCTGGAGGTGGTGCGGTAATATGGTAAGCATCCGCGGTGTTTCCAAAGCCCACTATTTCACCGTAAATCTTCGCACCTCTTTTTTTAGCATGATCCAAGGTCTCAAGGATCACGACCCCACAACCTTCGCCCATGACAAACCCGTCTCGATCCAAATCGAAAGGACGAGATGCCTTTTGCGGCTCATCATTACGCGTCGATAACGCTCGCAACGCGCAAAAACCGCCGACCCCTGCCATGGTAATCGCCGCTTCTGAACCACCGGAAACTAAAATATCGGCATCGCCCCGCTGTAAAATCTTGAACCCTTCACCGATGGCATGCGATGAAGCCGCACATGCAGCTATGTAAGTTAAGTTCGGACCCCGCAATCCAAAGGCTATGGAAATTTGTCCAGCCGCGATATTACTGATCATCATGGGTATGAAGAAAGGACTCATTTTCGTGACACCCTTTTCAAAGAGAACCCGGTACTGCGACTCCAGAATCTCCATGCCTCCAATCCCGGTACTAAAGGACACTCCAGCCCGATCTAGATCCAATTGGTCCAGATCGATGCCTGCATCTTGAAATGCCATCCCAGCTCCGGCAACCGCGAACTGGGTGAATCGATCCATTCGCTTGGCTTCCTTTTTGTCGATAAAATCTGAAACCTCAAAATCATCCACTAAAGCTGCAAATTTTGTTGTGTAATCCGTTGTGTCAAACCGATCAATCAGTCGAACACCTGAGCGACCCGCCATTAAAGAATCCCAAAACTTATCGATTCCGGTTCCTATCGGGGATATGACCCCCATACCTGTGATAACAACGCGATTTTTCATGTTTTCACCTCTAACTCCAATTATGTCTTTTCATGCCGGCGCTCGCACCGTCAGTTTGTTTTCACTTTCATGATGACCATCATCGTCACGAATCCTTGAAAGTCCCGTAGGTAACTACGGGACTTTCACCTATCACAAATTATTGATTCTCTTTCACATATTTCACTGCATCATTTACGGTCACTAATTTTTCTGCATCTTCATCCGGTATTTCCAAGGAGAATTCTTCTTCTAAAGCCATGATCAGCTCTACAATATCCAAAGAGTCCGCCCCTAAATCATCCACAAAAGAAGACTCAATTGAAATTTCTTCTTCGTCGATGCCGAGTTGCTCAACAATAATCTCTTTTACTTTCGCAAATACAGCGTCACTTGACAAATCGTTCACCTCCTTCCGGTACTCTACATCTATGTATACGGGTATAAGCTACATGACCATGCCACCATCGATATGAATCACTTGTCCAGTGATATACGATGCTTGGGGAGAAGCCAGAAACAAAACCGTCTGGGCAACATCTTCGGCGCTTCCAGCCCGACCGAGGGGTATACTAGCCAGAAAATTCGCTTTGACGTCGTCTGATAACTTGTCTGTCATGTCAGTGGCAATAAATCCAGGTGCAACGGCATTCACGGTAATTCCTCTAGAGGCCACTTCTTTAGCTGTGGATTTCGTTAACCCGATCACACCCGCTTTTGAGGCAGCATAATTCGCTTGACCGGCATTCCCCATGATACCCACCACGGAAGAAATATTGATGATGCGACCGCTACGTTGTTTCATCATGGGGCGAAGGACCGCCTTCGTGCTCAAAAAAGTACCCTTCAGATTGATTTCCATTACCAAATCCCAATCGCTGTCTTTCATGCGCATCAGCAGCCCATCACGGGTGATGCCCGCATTGTTGATGAGGATATCGATATGGCCAAAAGCATCCAGCGTTTGTTTGACCATATTCTCAACCGAATCACTTTGGCTGACATCCACAGTCACCGCCAAACTCCGCCTGCCGGTTGTTGTTGCAATGTCGTCAGCTGTCTTTTGAGCAGCTTCCATATTGACATCACTAATTACAACATCTGCGCCGTGTGCTGCCAAAGTCATTGCGATGGCGCGGCCAATTCCCCTTGCGCCGCCAGTAACCACTGCAACCTGATTTTCTAGGAACATATTAGCAAACCTCCTTTCAATAATCAAGCAGTTTTTCCAAGGTTGATCTGTCTTCAATATTGTGAATCACTGCATCTTTCACAATCCGCTTCACAAATCCACTCAATACCTTACCCGGGCCGACTTCAATAAATCGACTGACGCCGTCCGCGGCCATTTGTTCAATCGTATCTTCCCAATAAATCGAATGACTCACCTGGCGTTCCAATGCCTGTTTGATCTCAGCTGGATTCTGAATATATTTTGCGTTGATATTTGCAATAATCGGGATGTTCGGATCACTGATTTCGATTTCTTTCAGTGTTTCTGCAAGCCTCAATCCCGCTGGTTTTAACATACTGCAATGGAATGGTGCACTGACAGGTAAGATGATCGCTTTCTTCGCCCCGAATTCTTTTGCTAATTCCACGGCCCTCTCAATTGCGGCTGTTTCGCCAGCAATCACCACTTGTCCCGGAGAATTAAAGTTTGCAGGTTCGACAATGCCCGCCGACCGGCTTACTTCACACAATTCATAAATCTGATCCCGTGATAGGCCGATAATGGCTGCCATTTTCCCAACACCCACCGGGACCGCTTCCTGCATAAATTTCCCCCTGGCCTTAACCAACGGAACTGCGTCTTCAATTTTAATACTACCAACTGCCACTAAGGCCGAATACTCACCTAAACTGAGCCCGGCAACCACATCCGCCTTCAATCCTGTTGTTTCCAAAACGCTTAAAGCAGCAATACTGGCTGTCAATATGGCGGGCTGTGTATTTTCCGTCATTTCCAATACATCAGCAGGCCCTTCAAAACACATCTTCTTCATGTCATAGCCAACGGACTGGCTTGCCAGTTCAAATACCCTGACAGCCTCCGGGTAATGATCGTAAAAATCTTTTCCCATACCCACATATTGAGCACCTTGACCGGGAAATATGAACGCTGTTTTCATCATCACGACCCCCTACACCCACCGGATAACAGCTGAACCCCAAGTTAAACCAGCGCCAAATCCAACCAGAAGAATGATGTCCCCCGATTTAATTAAACCCTGTTCGACACACTCCACCAATGCAACTCCCACTGACGCAGAAGATGTGTTACCGAAACGCTCCACATTCACATAGATTTTCTCTCTATCAATACCCAATCGTTTGGCAGCTGCATCGATAATGCGTACATTCGCTTGATGGGGAACAACCAGATCGATATCTTGAGGAGTTAGATTGGCTCTTTTAAGTGCTTCTAATGATGCATCACCCATGATCCTAACGGCAAATTTAAACACTTCCGCCCCTGCCATGTGAACAGAATGGAGATGATTTTCCACTGTCTCCTGGGAAGCAGGCAATCGTGCCCCGCCTGCAGGTAACAACAAGAGTTCGGACCCTCTGCCATCGGATCCCAAATAAAACGACAGAAAACCATAACCATCTTCAACTGGTTTCAGGACCGCCGCAGCAGCTGCGTCACCGAAAAGGATGCAAGTATTCCGATCCTCCCAATTGATCAATCGGGACATCGCTTCTGCACCGATCACCAGGACATTATTGTACAGTCCAGATGCGATACACTGAGCTGCAATCGTAAGCACATACAGAAAACCAGAGCACCCTGCTTCTAAATCAAATGCAGCTGCATTGACTGCTCCCAATTTACCCTGCACGATACATGCGGTTGCCGGGAAAATCATATCTGGGCTTATAGATGCGACAATGACCAGATCGACTTCATCAGCCGTCATCCCTGCTTGTACCAGCGCTTTCTGTGCGGCTTCCAACGCCAGATCAGAGGTGGTCAAACCGTCTGCAATAATCCTTCGCTCAACTATCCCTGTCCGGCTCCGAATCCATTCATCTGAAGTATCGACCATTTTCTCCAAATCAGCATTGGTCAATATCTTATCGGGGATGGATGTTCCCATTCCAACAATCCCAACTGACTTTATCATATTACAACCTCCCGGGCCTTCAAATTGTTTTCGATTGCATCCACCAGATGGCTATCAGCCAGATTGATGGCTATTTGAATTCCGCTTTTTATCGCATTTATATCGGAATTGCCATGACTTTTCACGCAAATCCCATTGATCCCTAATAATGGAGCCCCGCCATACTCTGTATAGTCAAGACGTTTTCGTAACTTTTTGAAGTCAGACTTCACCAGTGCAGCACCCAGTTTATTTTTTATCCCGCTGCCCAGTGTATCCTTGATCATCGCAAACATCGTTTCTGCCAACCCTTCACAGGCTTTCAGCACTGCATTACCCACAAAACCATCACAGATCACAACATCTGCCAAACCACTGAAAATATCCCGCGCCTCAATGTTCCCGACGAAATTTTGTTGCGTATCTTTCAACATCGCATATGCCTCTTGGACCACTTTGCCGCCTTTATTCGGCTCCTTGCCCACATTCAACAATGCAACTCGTGGATGTTTCAAGTTCAACATACGTTCTGCATATAAGCTGCCCATCATGCCGTAATGGCTGAGATCCGTTGCATCAGCATCCATGTTTGCACCGGCGTCAAGCAAGACGAACAACTCCCCCGCCTTGCGACTGGGTAATGCCGGGGCTAACGCAGGTCGCTCGATCCCATTAATCGTTCGAATCAACATGTATGATGCTGCCATAAATGCCCCTGTGTTACCTGCAGACAAAACAACCTCTGCTTCACCTGATGCAACTAAATTGACCGCTTGCACCAGCGAAGAATCTTTTTTACGACGGATAGCCATGACCGGCGATTCATCATCCCCGATCACCGTTGGGGCATGAATGATCGCTGCCTTAGGGAAATCGTACCGAGTAACGATGGGAGAAAGGACTCTCTCGTCTCCCACGAATGTGAATTCGACTCCTGGCTTTGCCGCCAAAGCCGCTCCCGCAACAACCGTTTCAGGGCCTCTATCGCCCCCCATCGCATCAACCGCGATTCGTGTCATATCCCAACTCACCTCTCCCCATGGGTGGGCTGTCTAAGAGAAACACCACAAATTTTCCCCGAAATACTTGCTCGCCATTCACCTTTGATACCACCTGCACCACATAATTCGCTGTTTTCTGGCGAATTACTTTCGCTTTTGCCACTAATCTTTCACCTTTGAGCACCGGCCGGCGGAACTTGATATTCGCAAGGCCGATCAGCGCCACATTCGCATCAATGATTGCAATGGCCAACGATGATGCATGCGAAAACACATAATACCCTTTGACAACGTTGCTGTCTGCATATGTCATGTCATCAGTCGTTTCCATCACTGAAATTCCACTTTCATTCAGATCAAGATCGATCAATTCACCAACGAAATCTTCACTCCGAAGTGATTTTACCTGGCTGAACGTATTTTCTGCAACTTGCTTCGTCCGCTCTCGCAATTCAGGAATGTGAAGCGCAGTGCGATCCAGACGGATGGTCTGTACGCTCGCACCCAACTGATCAGCCAGTTCAGCGTCCGTACAAAACGGATTAATCTCCAATATTTCTTTGAGTCTGCTTTGCCGTTCCATCTTTTTTGTCTTTCTCACGGGCTCACCACCATCCCTAATGCTAATACCTCATACTAAGAGCAGCTGTTAATCGTAGTATACATGACCCCGGCCGGATATGCAAGATTGTAAAAAAATAAGATAACGGATTTCCGTCACCTTATTGAATGGTTGGTCCTGCTTATTTGCTGATAA
The DNA here is from genome assembly GCA_964600665.1 of uncultured Candidatus Sumerlaeota bacterium. GTDB lineage: Bacteria > Bacillota > SLNR01 > SLNR01 > SLNR01 > CAZRKC01. The sequence goes on along the minus strand of CAZRKC010000002.1, from coordinate 136,426 downwards.
CCTCTTTGTTCTTGTAATATCCGCATTCACCGCAAACTCGATGCGGTAATTTTGGTTTGTGGCACTGCGGGCACTCCGTCAGAACAGGCACAGTCAGCTTCCAGTTGGCTCGTCTCTTATCACGTCTGGATTTAGACATTTTTTGCTTTGGTACTGCCATATTGCACACCTCCTTATCTTCACTCGCCAGTGTTATATCGAATCGTCTTCATGTTTCCAAGCTTTTAACCCAGCAAGCCGCTCATCCACTTGATTGTTTTCGCAAGTACAGGCCTCAATATTGCGGTTTTGGCCACACACCGGGCACAGTCCTAAACAGTCTTCGCGGCACAATGCTTTCATTGGGATCTCAGTAATGATGCACTCTTGTACGATATCGGATAGATCGATCCAGGCGTCTGTGAAAGTGAAGAATTCCATACCTTCTTCAATTTCTCCTTCTTCATGGCCAAGCTCCTGCGGATTCTCATCAGCACGACGGAAAATCGCATCAAATTCTGAATCAAAGTTTTCTTCGTAAAGTTCCGAGCACCGTCCGCAAAGTCTTCTGATGGATCCAGTGACTCTTCCCTTTACCAGATAGCCTATATTAGTATACATGATAATACCATCGATATGCAATGGTTCTGGAAATACAATTTCCTCTCCCATAAAATCCAGTGGTGGAAAATTCTCTTTTAAAGCAAATTCAACGCTATCCCCCACATCACGATCCAAATTGGAAATATTAATTCTCACTGCAGACACCTCTTTAGATGCCCAAGCCGATTTCTCGGGTATCTCGGGCAATCATTAATTCTTCATTGGTTGGGATGACAAAAACCTTGACTGGTGAATCGGGAGTGCTGATTTCTTGTTCCTTACCACGAACCTGATTCCGTTCATGTTCAAAATGAATCCCCATAAAACTCAAATCGCTACAGACCATCTCTCGGACATCAATGGCGTTCTCCCCGATCCCGGCGGTGAAAACCACAGCATCCAGGCCACCCATAGCAGCCGCGTATGTACCGATGAATTTTTTAACCGAATATGCAAACATTTCAATGGTGGCCTCTGCCCGTTGGTTACCAAGATTCTTTTCTTTTTCAATATCCCGCATGTCGCTGCTCACACCTGAGAGTCCAAGAAGACCGCTCTTCTTGTACAGGACACCACTCATCTGGTCGATAGTCAGATTCTCTTTGTCCATGAGATACGGGATGATGGCCGGATCCAAATCGCCACACCGGGTTCCCATGGGTACTCCGGCTACGGTCCCAAAACCTAAACTGGTGTCTATTGACATTCCGTTTTTCACTGCCGTTACACTGGATCCATTCCCCAAATGGCAGGTTACGATTTTTAATGTATCAAATGGTCTATTCATTAGCTCAGCGGCACGCTGCGCAACATACTTGTGGGATGTTCCATGGAAACCATATCGTCTCACATGATACTTTTCGTAGTACTCATAGGGTATGGCATACAAGTATGCTTTCCGCGGCATTGTTTGATGAAATGCTGTATCAAACACACCAACCTGGGGAATATCTGGCATCAGTGCCTGGCACGCTAGAATACCAATGATATTGGCCGGGTTGTGCAACGGAGCTAACTCAGAACATTCCCGCAGCACCGTCAAAACTTCTTCTGTGATCAGGACCGATTGGGCGATTTTCTCGCCCCCGTGGACCACTCGATGTCCAACCGCTTTGATTTCATCCATACTCTTGATGACGCCGGTGTCTGGATGTTTCAAGGCCTCAATCACACCTTGAATAGCAATCTTGTGATCGGGAGCAATTACGGGTATTTTCCCTTGTTTGAAAGTGCGGGTCTCATGGCTCATTAAAGCATCATCCAACCCAATCCGTTCAACCAATCCTTTTGCCAACACAGTTTCATCTTTCATGTTGAACAGCTGATACTTTAAAGAAGAGCTCCCGCAATTCATAACCAAAATTTTCATATTTTCACGCCCCCACGATATTGAGTTGGCTGTAGATCCCGTATTGACATCACCTAATCATGACAAAACACCGCTGTAATATTAACACAAGACCGGTATTGTGTCAAGGCAGGGAACGGTTAATCCATACATCTCTGTCATATAGTGGCAGTGATGATTTGTTTGTGGGTTTAATGAACCTTATCGTCCCACTCGTGATGATTCCCTCATGGTCATCCTCCAGTCCGCGACGCTTAACATGCTTATCGGAGAGGATTTGGTTCAAATTTAACTGGACAAGTCAACTTAGGGTCTCAAGATGATTATACATTTTTTCGGTGTTATATTCAACGCACACAGCACTGTCTCCACGTTATTCGCAGGGACATAGGTGTTCACACAAAAGGGTTTTCATGTTTTCTTTAGAATTTAATTCTTAAATCTAACCAAAGGAGGCGTTTCTATGAATGTCGCCGGGTTGATTGTCGAATACAACCCATTCCACAATGGGCACATGTATCATCTTCAAGAATCCATATCACATAGTGGGGCTGACTATACGATCGCGGTCATGAGCGGTCACTTTCTCCAAAGAGGCGCACCGGCCTTAGTGGATAAATGGTGCCGCGCTTCGATGGCAGTTGCGGCCGGAGTTGATTTGATATTAGAGCTTCCGTATGCCTATTGTGCACAAAGTGCAGAAACCTTTGCTCATGGTGCAGTCAGCATTCTTGAAGCCACCGGTATGGTTACGCATCTCTGTTTTGGGAGTGAAGAAGATACGATTGACCCCATGTTGGTAATTGCCAAATTTTTAGCAGTTGAGCCACCTGAGTACCAATCCATGCTGCGAGAGTATCTCAACATAGGCCATTCATACCCTGCCGCCCGTCAAGAGGCGCTACTCCGATATCGTCGAGACAACAGTGATATTGCACTCAAAAGTGTGCCTGCCAACAAGTTGAAAGATATCATGGGTAAACCCAATGCCATTTTAGCAATCGAATATCTTAAAGCGTTATTTCGGAGTAATAGCACCATCCAGCCAGTCCTGATCCCCCGCATCGGAGCAAGCTATCACGATACCACTTTTTCATCGGGGTCCATTGCAAGTGCCACGGCTATTCGTACCGTGCTTGAAAACAGCCTTCAAGAAGGATCATACAACGATGTCCTAACCCCACTGCGGTCAGTGATGCCTCCGGCTACGGTGGCTGTAATGCAGTCTGCATTTAATCTGGGCCGCGGCCCCGTGTTTTCCAGGGATTTTTCAACGATCATCTTATCTTTACTCCGACGGAAAAACACAGTTTCCCTTGAAGGCATCGCCGATATTCGTGAGGGCATGGAATATCGCATCCAGCAAGCTGCCCAAAAATCCGGCACTTTAGGTGAAATCCTGCAACGATCCAAAACCAAACGGTATCCCCAAACAACACTTCAACGAATCATGTTTCATGTGCTTTTAGGATATACACAAAAAGACGCTTCGTTATTCAGCGATTTCGGACCGCAATATATCCGTGTTCTGGGATTCAGTGAAAAAGGACAAATTTTACTCAAACAGATGAAAAAAAGTGCATCCCTGCCGATTTTGCAAAGAATTGCACCTGCATTACCCCGGTTGGCGACAAACCATCCCATACTGGAACGAATGCTTCAACTTGACATGAATGCAACTGACTTGTACACCCTCGCATTTGCAAATCCAACTGAAAGATATTCAGGTCAAGATATGACACACCCGGTGGTCCGTTCGCCGCTATGATCCGGAGGGATTTTACATGTTTTTGATGATGTATCGTTTTTTCTTATTAATCTGCTGGCTGATGGGATTTGGGCTCCTTTATAAAATCCCGAATTTTAAATATCAGTCCAGCCATGATACTCCGCTGATCCGAGAGACTTCACTGATCATCCCTGCCAGAAATGAAGAACGACGAATCAAGCCTTTACTGGAATCAATCGCTTCGCTTCATGAGCGGCTCCATGAGGTTATCGTGGTCAATGATCAATCGGAAGATCGGACCGCCGAAGTTGCATCTGCATATGGGTGCAAAGTGATCAACTCCAAGCCGCTTCCTAACGGGTGGCAGGGTAAATCCTGGGCATGTTGGCAAGGTGCTCATGCAGCCACTGGCAGCGTAATCATGTTTCTGGATGCGGATGTCTGGCTGACTGAGGGTGGGCTTGAGAAAATACTTAACCAGTTTTCTATCAGTGAAACCCCCTTATCTGTCCAACCCTTCCACTGGATTTCAACCTATATTGAAAATTTGTCCGCATATTTTAACATCATCCTTATGATGGGTACTGGCGTTTTCACGCCAAGAGGCAACGCTGTCAATCCCTATGCTTTCTTCGGCCCTTGTCAAGTTTTTAAAAAAGATGATTATTTTCTAGTCGGAGGACACGAGACGGCAAAGCAGGCGATTTTGGAAGATATGGTCCTGGGATGTGCGTTCCTATCTCATGGAATCCCTGTTCGTCTGATGGGGGGTGCGGGGGCAATTCATTTTCGCATGTACCCCGGTGGTTTGAGTGATATCATAGAGGGATGGAGCAAAAACTTTGCATCTGGATCTGCTACGATCCATCGGGGGCATATGGTTTTGATCAGTCTTTGGATCACGGGCAGCATATCGGTCAGTTTCGGCCTTTGGCGGTGGATTGCCCATGGTTTCTCTGTAACAGGCATACCATCCGTGTTGCTTTACCTGATTTTTGGGGTTCAAATAATCTGGATGCTACGACGGGTCGGGAATTTTTCACGGCTGTCTGTGGTCATATTCCCAATTTGGGCGTATGCTTTCATGATCATTTATGTCCGCGGTGTAATCATGACCTACATACGAAAAAAAGTCATATGGAAAGGTCGAACCATTTATACACGATGAAGGGGGCGCCGGCCATGCAAATATTTCATCCCACAGGTTTGGCGCAATTTTTGATAATATTCGGGCTGTGGTTCATCATACATTACGCAACCGGGGTTATCGGTCATCGAATCCCTCTTCACTACTTGCTCCACGATTCATGTTTGACCAGAGCCCGTTTATGGGAATTAGAAGGCATGATATATCAGCGCCGGTTCAGAATCCGAAAATGGAAAAAACACCTCCCTGAAGGAGGTAATATATTTACTGGTGGATTTAACAAAAAAAATCTAGCCCACCGTTCCAAGGATTATTATTTGCGTTTTGTTGAAGAAACGAGGCGAGCGGAATATGTTCATTGGATGCAGTTATGCCTTGTTTGGATATTCTTCCTTTTTAACGAATGGCCCATCGCCATCATCATGGTGGTATATGCCCTGACTGTCAACATTCCATGTATCATGGCACAGCGATTCAACCGGCCTCGCCTGTTGCGATTAGCTGCAAGCAATGTGAATGCCCGGCCATCGTTTCATCCATGACCGGGCATCAGCTTATTTATTGGTTTCTATCTCTTTTCGAGCATTGCGGATCGCACTGGTTACAGCTTCCATTTGCTCTTGCGATTTCAGAAGCAATCCATCTGCATATTCATTTGCCCCTGCGCGGATCTCTTTTGCGACTCGCTTCGCTTGAGTCAAGATTTCATTTGCCTGCTCGTTTGCCAGCCGGGTAATCTCACTTTGTTCAGCCATTTTTTCGACATAATCTTTTGTTTCCTCTTTGACCCGATCAGCTTCAACATGCGCCTCTTTGATCAACTTGTCTCGCTCTTTTACAATCCACCTAGCCTGCTCTAATTCATCTGGCATCGATGCATGCAACTCATCAATCAGCCGGAGCAGTTCATTTTCACTGATAATCACTTTATCAGTGAGTGGTATACGGCTACTGTTCGAAATCAAAGTTTCGATTTGCTCTAAAATTCCTAGAATATCCATATTATTACCCCCCGTTATGAATTACTTTGAGGATTTTACCCTGTGAGCGAATTTCTCCATCAGTAAATTTTCCACAACCCTTGGCACCAAACCACTGATCGAGCCTCCCAGACTACTGACTTCTTTGATGAGGCTTGAGCTGATGTAGATGTTTTTGCTGCTGGACATCATAAAGATCGTCTCCACATTCGGGTTTAACTTCTTATTCATTAATGCCATCTGAAACTCATATTCGAAATCCGACACTGCTCGTAATCCACGAACAATCGCCTTCGCACCCCGCTGTCGGGCATAATCACTCAGCAAACCTTGGAATGATTCAACTTGCGCATTTGGTAGATGGCGTGTTACCTCACGTATCAACTCAACTCGTTCTTGAACTGAAAACAACGCTTCTTTGTTAGGGTTCACAAAAACGGCAATAATCAAATTATCGAATATCGCAGCGGATCGTTCGATAATATCCAAATGTCCATTGGTAATGGGATCAAAACTACCCGCATAGACAGCTGTCTTCAACTTCATCCTCCTTCACTCGTCGGTCTTTTTGTAGAATTGCAAAACAGTATCTCCGTAACGGCTGCGTCGTATTTGAGTAAGACCTTCAACTTCGAGATCCTCCTCTTTCCCCTTACGAGCCTCCACGACGATGATCCCCCCGGCTGAAAGGATGTCGTGCTTTGCCACCGCCTGCAAAGTTGGTATAACGAAACCCGCATCATAAGGTGGATCGACATAAATAACCGTAAATTGCATCTGTTGGGTGGATAATCGAGAAATCGCTGACAATACATCCTGTTCCATGACCGAACCGGAAGCTATCATTCCGCAAATCTTCAAATTCTCTCTGATTACTTGGGCTGCAGTCCGTGCATTTTCGACAAAAACTGCCATTCGTGCCCCCCTGCTTAATGCTTCAATGCCAATGCTCCCAGTCCCTGCAAAAAGGTCCAGAAATTTTGCATCAACGATCATTGGGTTCAAAATCGAAAACAGTGATTCTTTAACTCGATCTGAGGTCGGGCGTGTCTTCATTCCCTTAACACTCTTGAGATGCCTACCTTTTGCATCTCCCGTTATCACGCGCACGATGTTCTCTCCTTCAGCTAACTTTTCTTTCCTCATTATAGCATATCCCCCGACCCCTTTCGACAGTTTTCTCACGGGAGTTAAGCTTATGTCATCGAGACATCCTTATTAAAAACACCAAACCGTTTTCGATATGCAAACAGGAGCTTTCGTACTTGCTCTTTTTTGACTGCTTCACCTTGATCCAAAAAGCGAATTGATTCTGCCCGTGCGACTTCCATGATTTTTTGATCAACGATGAGATCCGCGACTTTCAAACCAAAAATTCCATGCTGTCGCGTTCCCAAATATTCACCCGGCCCGCGAAGTCGCAGGTCCTCTTCTGCAATGAAGAAACCATCCCCTGAGCGGCTCAAGGCATTCAACCGGGCAATTGCGACCTCTGTTTTGGGCTCAGCAACTAGCACACAGTGTGACAGGTGTTCACCTCGACCGACACGTCCTCGCAGCTGATGGAGTTGAGCTAATCCAAATCGATCTGCCCCTTCAATGATGATTAAGGTTGCGTTTGGCACATCAACGCCCACTTCCACCACAGTCGTCGCCACCAGGATTTGTATCTCTCCGTTCCTAAACACCCGCATCGCATGCTCCTTCTCATCACTTTTCATCCGGCCGTGAACCATACCCACTGATAAATCAGGGAAGACATCTCGCTGCAACCGCTCAGCCATTTCTACAGCAGCTTCTGCCTGCAGCTTCTCCGATTCCTCAACCAAAGGACAAATTACATACACTTGTTCCCCTGCATTCACTTTTTCCCGCACAAACTGATAGATCCGGCCCCGCATATCAGGTGTCACCCAATACGTTTCGATTTTCTGCCGTCCGGGGGGCATTTCATCAATTACCGATACGTCCAAATCCCCAAATACTGTTAAGGCCAGTGTCCTTGGAATCGGTGTTGCGGACATAACCAGAATGTCCGGGCTATATCCCTTTTCTTGTAGTTTATGTCGTTGCATGACCCCAAATCGATGCTGCTCGTCAGTAATTGCCAAACCCAGCCGGCAAAACGAGATACCCTCCTGGAGCAACGCATGCGTCCCGATCACCACATCGACTTCCCCTTGCCCAATCGCTTGGTACAGGGTCTCTTTGTGTTTGGAACTGAGACTTCCCACCAGTAAGCCCACACGTATTCCCGCTTTTTCCAGCAAATTACCCAATGTCATATAATGCTGCTCAGCCAAAATCTCGGTCGGTACCAATAGTGCACTCTGATACCCACCATCAGCTGCAACCGCAATGGCAGCACCTGCTACCAGTGTTTTACCCGATCCCACATCTCCTTGCAGCAAACGGTTCATCGGATATGGCTTTCCCATATCCGACTGAATTTCGTCAATTACTCGAATCTGAGCACGAGTTAGTTGATAAGGGATAGCTGCCATAAATGCTTGGAATTTCGTCCTCCCTGTCACATGAATGATCCCCGGATGGTTCGATTTGTGTTCATACCGATACCTTTGGATTCCATACTGTAACACCCATAATTCTTCAAAAGCCAATGTACGTCTTGCCAGACTGAGTTCCTCACCAGTTGCTGGGAAATGATATTGTCTGATTGCTTCGTGACGTGGCATCAAGCGATACTTACGAGACAGTTCGTCGGGAACTGTATCCTGCCATTGATCTCCCCACCGATCGAGACAATTTTTGACCAGTCGGCGTAGTACTTTCTGTTCCATGGCTTCAGTGGTCGGATAAACAGGAACGATCCGCCCGGTATGGATGGGGTCGTCTGCGGACAGAATCTCATAGGTCGGGTTTGTCATTTGTACAGCCCCATACCGTCTCTCAATTTTGCCACTGATCAAAATATTTAATCCCGGTTTAAAAAGCTTCGATAGGTACGATTGATTAAACCAACTACCGGTTATGATATCCTTGCCGTCACTGATGACTGCACTAAATATTTTCAACGCTGGGCGAATTCGCTTTTCATGGACCGACTGAATACTACCAATAACGGTTCCTGTTTCACCGCTCTTTTGCTGTGCGATGGGCAATAATCGGCTCCGGTCGTCATGCCGTCTTGGATAGTATGTCAACATATCCTCGATCGTATGAATATCCAATGCATTGAGTGTCTTGACACGTGTTTTTCCCACCCCGCTAACCAAATCAACCGGCCTTTGCAGGGGGTCTTCGCAAAAAGCAGTCATCTCCTGCTCCAAATGCTCAAGGGCATAAAGAGGTATCCGCGAGCCTGGCTGGATCCAGTCTTGATAAAACGTAAGCCAATCGTTTGCTTCCCGATGGGATACGATGATCATGTCAACAGACTCGCGCAGCAATTCTAGAAAAACAGTTTCAAAATGTGATTTGTCTACCACTTTTTCACGGGCGGATTCAAATAGCTGGTGGATCTTATTAATCCACTGGCTGACAGTATCCATAAAATCACCTGCCATCTATGGTCTCCCTGTTATTTCGCGATAATCCAAGACCCTCCTGCAAAAAAAATGCACCCGCTGAGGGGTGCATAGGGTGAACATCAAATAATTTTCTGAGCAATCAAGCCAACGGTTCCCGGTCCAACATGTGCACCGATTACAGGACCGCCGTCATATACCAGAAATTCTGCATTGGGGTATCGCTCCCTCACTTTTTGCATAACAATCTCTGCCCCTTGAGGTGATGCAATATGCGCGACACCATATATGACTTTGTCTTCCGGCATGATTTGGGCTAAAACCAACTCAGCCATCCGAGCCAGTGCTTTATTGAAGCCTCTGACTTTTTCAGCAGGGGTCATCACACCGTCAACAAGGTATAGAATCGGTTTGATATTCAAAAGTGATCCCAGTAAACCTTGAGCACGACCGATCCGACCACCTTTTTGGAGGTACTCTAAAGTATCCACTGCTAAATGCAGGCTACTTTGACTTACCAGACGTTGGACATGTTCAGCGACCTCAGCACCTGATGCGCCTGTAACTGCCATTTTTGCAGCCTCCAGGACCATAATGCCGACTCCTATCGTCGCAGACTTAGTGTCGATAACAAAAATACTGGCTCCTTCCACCATATCTTTCCCCATGACCGCAGATTGATACGTACCACTCAAAGCGGACGATAGATGGATCGATACGACTTCGCTACCATCCTCCGTCAGGTTTTTGTAGACTTGAGCAAAATCACCGGGAGATGGTTGGGATGTGGTCGGTAAATCCTTTGCTGCCTTTAGTTTTTCCAAAAAGGTTTCCGGTGTCAAATCAATCCCGTCTTTGTAAGCTTCTTCGCCGAAAAAGATGGTCAATGGAACCACATGGATACCATGTTGGGCTGCCAGTTCTTTTGGCAGATCCGCTGTGCTGTCTGTCACGATTTTTACCATACAAATCACTCCTTTGGATTCTTTAGCCACCCTGGCAGATATGAATTACTTTGACATCATCGCCGTCATGGATGGGGAATCCTCGGTCTTCCACCAATTGCCCGTTGACGCGGATGATCAATCCTTCGTAAGTAAACCGATTTCGTTCCAGGATATCTCCGATGGTCATGCCTGCTTCGTACGGAAACGGCCTGTTATTCACAGTGATCACTGATTTGTCCTCGCCACTGCCAATACTTCGGGGAGATCCATGCCGATGGAAAGTAAATGCGCTTCAGTTGGCACGCCGTCGTGATTCCATCCTCTGCGTTTATACACTGCATCCACCAGCTTATCATACTGTTTTACCCGGTGCTCACGTAACATACGGATCTTTTCATCTGTTTTCAATTTATCCGGATCAATTGCAAAAAGTTCTTTGAGTTGGTCATCGTATCGATCTTTTCTGGATTCATATTCTTCGGACGTCACCGGGCCCAAAGCTCGATAGGGTGGCATGTCATCTATGCGCCTTCCATAGCCGCGACGTACATTGAATACTCGCTGGAGATTGTATACCCGCTCAGATTGCAGCATCAACTCGTGCATATCGATGGTTTTCCCAGTGACGGCACTGAATAAATTCACATAATTCTGTACATGCTCGGGTATTTTTGCTGGCTCACTCTGATATTTATTGTTTTCCGGGAAGATGTCGTTCCATGGTAATTTGCAGAAACCAGCCAAGCCAAACCAAGTGCGGAATATTGGAAAATAGTGTAACGCTTCGGCTTTATCTTCAAAAGTAGGTATCTGATTATTGACCATGTCCATAAAAATCAGCCATGCTTCATCATGCTGAGGACCCTTATTAGCCATTGCATAACCACCTTGCTGGGCTAATGACTCTTTTGGCATGTACTCAGAATACTCCAGGCCTTTGACCTCCATCCCAATATCCTGCATGATTTCCGGATCAGCACCGAAATGGGTAGCAAAATGCGCTTTCATCCGCCGGACACCTTTACCCACAATGGCACCGAATCCTTCACCGCGAGACATCTGGTGCAGCAACTCCAATGCCGATTCAGTATGACCGAACCGCAGCTCCAAACCGTCTGTATGCGCTTTGGTGATCAATCCCCGCTCATAGCATTCCATGGCAAAAGCAGCTGCTGTCGCAAATGAAATCGTATCCACCCCATAAGTGTCACAATAAAAGTTCGCTTCCAATACATAATGGGGATCGAAACAGCCCATATTACCCCCAAGCCCGGCAGCATTTTCATATTCCGGACCATCCACAGTCACTTTATGCCCGGCATAAGGACCGGTTTTCAGTTCGAAGTGATCTGCAGTCTTTGCACATGCCAACGAACAACCATACCAACAACCATCCGGTAGGCCCTGGGTCAGATAATTATCACGAAACACATTGGAATAGATGTTCTTGGCATCAGGATGAGATCCGAACTGGAAATTATGCACGGGCAACAGATCATACTGATCCATCACTTCGATGATGTTTGCAGTGCCAACCTGTCGCATACGGAATAGCTTTTCATCTTGACGATTGATTTCCCGGTGCAGTTTCAGACCGGTCCGGACAACCTTTTCATAATCAAAGCTATTATTCAGATCCCCTTTTGTCCCTGCAAAACGAACCACCAGCGCCTTGATATTTTTGTCGGAGAATACGGTTCCGATACCACCTCGTCCAGCCTGTTTCATCCGGGGAACCTGACGTCTCACATCATAAAAGCTGAAGTTAAGTACACCCATATAACTATGTTTTGCAGCAGAGCCTGATGTAACCACTGACACATTACGCTTGTCATCGTTATCTTTTGCATAGTAAGTGGTCAACTTCTCTGATATCACATGTGCATCATCTGAATCGATCTCAATTTCATCCAGGGAAATCGTACCTGCATTCCCGTCGATAAACAAAACCATTCCTTTATCTGCTTTACCTTGGATCTCCAGTGCATCAAACCCAGAGAATTTTAAATATGGTCCGAAATACCCACCCACATTGGAATCAATCGGTAAGTCCGTAGCCGGGGAGATCGATACCACAAGGGATTTTCCAGAACCCGGATATTGTGTGATCCCGGCAACCGGACCAGGGGCGATGATGATTTCATTATCCGGATCATCCCAGCGAGTTTCCGGTCGCGTCCCATCCCACAACAATTTGAGTCCAAAGCCTTTACCACCAACCAATTTATCTTTCATCACTTCAGTGACTGGTTTCTCTTTAATCTCGGCAGTACCGATGTTCACATACAATGTCCGATTATTATACCCTCTTTCAATCGGTTTGAGTGTATATTCGTATTTCGCTTTGGAGGTTAGTTTGACTTCCTGTGACATTATTTCTCCACCTCCTGTAAAGTAATCGCGTTGGTCGGGCATTTTTTGGTGCACATTCCACAGGCGATACATTTGAACGGCTCTGTTTCATCAAAAGTATGCATCATGGCATTTAGCGGGCATGCAGCCACACACATATAACACCCCACACATTTTTTGGCATCGATCCAGACGACCCCATGACTATTTCGGGAAATTGCCAAAACCGGACAAACATCCATGCAGATCCCACATTGAGTGCAAATGGTGATATCTGGTTCCCCTGTGCCTTTGCGAGTGACATGAAGTCGTGCTTTGCGAATATCATTGGTCTTAAAATACGTCTGAGCACACGTCTCTTCACACTGATGGCATTCAATGCACAGGCTTTCATCTTTGATGAGTCTTTTCATCCTGTTACCCCCTTTAATCACTATTCCACTGAAATCAAATAATAGTATAATGGCTGTCCCCCGGAATACATCTCAACATCCAATTGTGGGTATCGTTCCTGAATCCCCTGATGCAGAGTTTCAGCTTCACTTTCATCCACAGCATCGCCATAATAAAGCGTAATCAAACTATCTCCATCGACGACCATGAAGTCCAATACTTTCATCACGACCTCTGGCACTCGATGGCCGGTCACTTTAATATCACGGTCCAAAATACCCAAGATATCCCCTTCATGAACTTCCATCTCACCAAACTTGGAATCCCTGACTGCATAAGTGATTTCACCCGTTTTAACCTGCCCTGTTGCATCCTGCATCCGGTTCGTGTTCGTGGTGACATCCAGATCTGCATTAAATGCCAAAACAGCTGCGATCCCCTCTGGAACCGAGCGGGTTGGAATCACATAGACCGCCTGATCAGACACCTCTTTGACTTGCTGCGCGGCGAGAATGATGTTGCTGTTATTCGGGAAAATATAAATTGTTTCCGCTCGAATCGCCGTTGCTGCTTTCGCTAAATCCTCCGTACTCGGATTCATCGTCTGCCCTCCGGTAACCACTGTATCCACACCCAAACTGCGAAATGTTTCCGCCAAACCTTCCCCCGCTGCTACAGCAACCAACCCATACGGTTTTAGCGGAGCAACGGGAAGATTCATTTCTACTCCAGCTTCTTCATCTTCATGATAAAACTGAGACAGTTCTTCTGTCATGACCGTTGAACGATGCTGATAATTCATATTATCGATCTTGATATCTCGTAATTCACCGCAAGTTCCACAAAAACTCAACACAGCACCGGGATCATTTGTATGGATGTGAATCTTGATCAACTCGCCTGTACCGACCACCAGCATCGAATCACCCCAGGGTTCCAGCACCTGGCGAATCCGAATTTCCGATAAAGGTTCCCCATTCCGGTAGATCAGAAGCTCCGTACAATATGGGTATATCAGCTTTTTATTTTTGTCCGAAGAGATGCTTTCATCAATGGGAACCAGCAGGTCCGAATGAAACTCCACGATCGGAATCTCACCTTGCAGCACTGAAAGGAATCCCTCAAGGATATATATGTATCCTTTTCCACCGGCGTCCACAACACCTGCATGTTTGAGGACGGGGAGCAGTTCCGGTGTTTTTTCCAAAGAGATACGAGCGTGATCCAATGCACCCATGATCACTTGTTCGATATCATCCGCATTCTGTGCCGCAAGAATCGCCCCCTGGGCGGCCTCCCTTGCCACGGTCAGAATCGTACCTTCCACTGGCCGCATAACAGCCTGATATGCTGTTTTTGCGCCATCCTGCAATGCATGAGCAAATTCCTTCGCATTGATCTGAGATTTATCACCGATGCTCTTGGTGATCCCCCTGAATATCTGGGATAAAATTACTCCGGAGTTCCCGCGCGCGCCCATCAGCGATCCCGTTGCAATCGCACTGGCAACTGTCGGCAGCGCATCCCCGTGCACTTTGTTGATTTCTTTAACCGCAGATAGAATAGTCAATGACATATTTGTCCCAGTATCCCCATCAGGGACAGGGAATACATTCAATGCATCAATGGACTTTTTATTGCTGTCCAATCGATTGGCACTGGCTGTGATCATTTCCTTCAGAACAGCCCCATTCAAGAATTCCATCCTCTGGTTCATCCTCCCTACTTTACAGGGGCAACCTTAACCCCTCTGACATGGACGTTGACTTTACTCACGGGCAATCCACTCATCGACTCAACTGTGTATTTTACTTTATCGCGAACATTGGCTGCCACTTCAGAAATTCTGACTCCGTAACCGACAATAATATTCAGATTGATCAGAATCTCATTCTCCTTAATTTCGACCTTGACACCCCGGCTCAGGTTTTCTCGACCCAGAAGCTCAACAATGCCATCTTTCAATCGTTTTGATGCCATCCCCACAATTCCGTAACATTCAACGGCAGCCGCACCAGCAATAGTAGCCAACACTTCTTCTGTTATCTCGATTTTCCCATATTCGGTGATGATTTCCTTGCTCATGAGGCCCGCCTCCCCTCTGACTGTCTTCTTGTAGATTCGCTCCACCCAGCTCCTTTTCCTTCCCTAGCAGCCACGATCCTATTTGATAGCCTAACAGAAATCTCCTCTTGCATGATGATCGGCATTTGTGGTAGAATACTGTAGTGTGAATAACCGGTTCTGTAAAACCGATAGTGGTTACCAGGGAGGTGTATGAAATGCCAGCACGATGCGATATCTGCGGTAAAGAAAAAGTATCCGGTCATAAAGTCAGTCACAGTAACATCAAAACCAAGCGGACATGGGCCCCTAACACCCAGCGAATCAAGGCGGTCATCCATGGCTCTGTCAAACGAGTGAATGTGTGCACCCGCTGTTTGAGAAGCGGAAAAGTACAGCGCGCTGTCTAATCATCTGAAGGATCCGAAAACGGATCCTTTTTGCTTTCTCCGTTCATTCGCTGGAATGAGTTGCAAGCCCGGACGTCTCTATGACATCGTAGGTTTGTCAGCTGCCTGGTTTGCCGCAATGGCGATGAACGATTCAAGATCTTCATCTGAGAATTCCATCAGATCACCGCAAAAGTGACATCGCACTTCCACACTGTGATCTTCAGCCAGCATTTCCTCCAATTCGACTTTACCAAGGCCGATCAAGGCAGATGCGGCTTTGTCTTTGGAGCAACGACACTGGAAACGAAGCTCTTTTTTTTCCAGGATATGCAGTTGAAATTCTGCAAAGAGCTGTTCGAGAATCATCTCAGGAGATAATCCGCTTTCGATCAAAGAGCTGATGAAATTCATCCGGGCAAGCTTCCCTTCGATCATTTCCGCCAGTCCGGCACGAGCACCTGGAAGCATCTGAATCAACAAACCCCCTGCGGCTTTGACCTGACCGCTTGGTTCTACCATCACCCCTAACGCCACAGCAGATGGAATCTGCTCTGAGTTTGCCAGATAATGGGTCAAATCTTCGCCGATCTCCCCATTGACCAAAGTGGATACTCCCGTGTAGGGTTCTTTAATGCCATAGTCATATGTGACATACAAGTGACCTTCCCGGCCAACTGCCTCTCCCACATCCAGCTTTCCATTCGCTTTCAAAGGAACAAAGACCTGCGGTTCCAGCGCATATCCACGCACCCGGCCTTCATGATCACTTTGCACGACTATGCCCACAATCGGGCCATTCCCCGCGATTCGCATGGTGACTAATCCTTCTTCTTTCATCAATACACCCAGCATCGCAACTCCGGTCAACGCTCGCCCAAGTGCTGCTGTCACTGTGTGCCAAGTATCATGCCGTTGACGTGCTTCTTCCACCAAATCGGTTGTTTTGAGTGCCAATACCCTTGCTTCGCCTTGTCCAATCATTGCTCGAACCAAATAATCCGCCATTTTAACCTCCTGTAAACATCTCTAGTCAACTCGATATTATACCATAAGTTGCTCCGTCTAACCATAAATGAAGGATAAAACAATCAGGCGAGGCAAAAAAAGCAGCCTCGCCCAATCATTCTGATAATACGAACATTATCTCTCTTTATTACCAATAATCGCCTATCGATCAATCAGCGAAGCGCCTGAATCGCCTGATGAATATCTGATTTGCCAAAAACTGCAGACCCAGCCACGACTTGATGTGCACCGGCCTCTCGAACCCATTTGACGGTTTCCGAATTGATTCCTCCGTCAACACTGATGATGGTGGGGAGGCCCTGCGCATCAATCATTCGCCTGAGTTCTTTAATCTTTGGTAGGATTCCAGGTATGAACTTCTGACCCCCAAATCCGGGGTTCACCGACATCACGACCACAAAATCCAAATCAGGCAGTATATACTCCACAGTCGCCAGTGATGTTCCTGGGTTTAAACCCACACCTGCTTTGATACCTTTTTCTTTAATCGTCTGAATGGCACGATGCAGGTGTACACATGCTTCAACATGGAATGACAGAAAATTTGCACCTGCCTTGATAAAATCATCAAAATACCGCTCTGGCTGGGTGATCATCAAATGGACATCCAGCGGCAGTGTGGTCTTTCCATTTAACGATGATACCACGACTGGTCCGATCGTGATATTGGGCACAAAATGCCCATCCATCACATCCACATGCAGCAGATCCGCACCTGCCTGCTCTACTTTTTTGATATCTTCCAGCAACCGGCTGAAATCGGCTGACAATATGGATGGGGCAACAAGCATCATTAATACCTCCGTTCATTCTCCATAATTTCAAGCAAATATGTTACATAGTTTTCATAACGCCTCTGATGGATGTAACCATCCTCCACGGCCTGCTTGACACCGCAGTCTGGTTCTTTATGATGCAGACATGTTGAAAACCGGCAGGTCGGAATATATGGTTCCATCTCCGGGAAACAGTATGCCAACCCTTGTGGTGTGATGTCTTCAAAACTCAGTATACTGAAACCAGGGGAATCTGCGATAAAACCATCATAACCCAACGGCAACAATTCCACATGTCGTGTGGTATGTCTACCTTGGCCTGATTTGACACTGACTGCTCCTGTTCGCAACCCGAGCGAAGGGCGGATGATGTTGAGGATAGATGATTTACCGACCCCTGACGGTCCTGCAAGTACCGAGATTTTGCCTTTGCCCACACTTCGAATCGCTTCAATAATGCTAGCATCTTCCTGGCTGGTCAGTATGACAGCAAATCCGATTCGACGATACCATTCCATTTCATCCAATACCTGGTCATAAAGTGAGGACTCCATATTATCCAACAGATCCGCTTTGTTAAACAGGATCACGATGTCCAAATCCTTACTCTGGGCAATGACCGTCATCCGGTCCAGTAGGTTCAGATTCAAGGCCGGCTTACTGACTGCCAGCACAATCAGGACCTGATCCACATTGGCGATAGCAGGTCGCACCAGTTCGGATTTTCGTGGCATGACCTCATCGATGACCGCTTTATCCCCTTTGATACTTGCAAGCTTCACCCGATCACCGGTAAGAATGGAGATGTTTTCTTTTCGGAACCGGCCGCGCAATGTGCACAGATACCGCTCCCCACCTGCAGCCACTTCAAAAAAGTTACTGTAGGATTTTAACACCACTCCTTCCAGCATGAGCCCTCCTCCTCAATCGATTTCCCTTGATTCTCTAAATATGCCATTGATATATATTTTAATCAATGCCTTTTCGCCGATCCATTCCACATCCAATTCATAACTATCCCCCGGAGCACGCATGCTGATATCCACAGTCCGATAGCGGTTAATATCCATCAAATCCACGCGAATTTCCTGAGATGCCGGTCCGGATGAAGGGACATCGATGCTGATCGTGCGGTTGTTCACAGGTTCTGACACAACAATATCCGGGCGGGTGCTGACTGTCAAATCCACTTTGTCTCCTTCAGCAATGGATGATCCGATCGCAGGAGATTGTCTGACTACCATCCCGTGTGGATATGGACTGTCCGGATCCTCGATAATACGCCCTTCGATCAGTTTCATCCCCATAATCGTACTCAAGGCAGTATTCAGATATTTCCCCACCAAATCTGGCATACTCATGGCAACAGGCAGTGGTCCCATGCTCACAACCAAATTGACTGCAGATCCTTTTTTTACTTCAGCAATATCCGGACGCGGGTTCTGATCAATCACATATCCTTTTGCAATGGTGGCATGATAGATCTCAGATATGGTCCCAACGACCAAATCCCCACTCACCAAATTCAGTTCTGCATCTTCCTGTTTCATGCCAATCACATTAAGTATCGTCACCATTTCTGGACCTTTGCTGACGATTACTGAAATGGGTAGCGTAATCTTCATCGATTCACCCGGATTTGGGTCCTGAGAAACAATATAATTAGCCAGCAAATCACTGTACACTTCCCCCACGATTCGGATAGTCAGTTTCAGATCACCCAATTCATCCGTCGCAACTGCCAGGCTTTTCCCCGTGATATCCGGTGCTTCTACAGTCGGAACCGCAAGGATATCTTTGATTTTCATCACAGCAAAACCCAAAGCAGCGAACGTCAATGCCAGCACCACAACCCCAATCATTGCCTTTTTACGGTTCTCCCGCAGCCAATGGCTCCAACCGCCTTTTTTCAGATCGTCCGTTTCCGTGACAACGGGAATCGGCACAGTCTGGGTATCATACTCATCAAATACTGCATTTCCCGGCAGCATGTGTTCCGGATTACCGGCAAAATCCTTCAGCACTCTGACCCACTCTGCTGCAGAGCCATATCTGGATTCCGGTTCTTTTTCAATGCTATGCATCACGATCTCAATCAATCCAGTCGGGATGTCGTTTCGATACACTTGAGGGGATTCAGGCGTATTTTGAATGTGTTGCAGTGCAATCGTGATTGGACTTTCTCCTTGAAAGGGCAAACGTCCGGTCAGCATCTCATAGAGAACGATTCCGGCAGAATACAAGTCCGACTTTTTCGTTGCTTGCATTCCTTTTGCTTGTTCCGGCGAAAAATAGTGGACGGAACCAATCACAGATTCAGTATAGGTTAATGTCGCTGTTGACACTGCCCTGGCAAGTCCGAAATCAGTGACTTTGATTCGACCGTCTCTGGTGAGTAAAATATTATGCGGTTTTATATCGCAGTGAACGATCTCGTTCAAATGTGCATGATCCAGGGCTAAACCAATCTGGGTGGATAGATTGAGACATTCTGATATAGGCAATGGTGCTTCATCTCGAATCTTCTCTTTCAAAGTCCGCCCTTTGACATACTCCATCACGATATAATGCAGATCACCTTCTTGACCTACATCAAAGATACTAACGATATTTGGGTGTGATAAACTGGCTGCAGCCTGGGATTCTCGGCGAAACCGCCTGACAAATTCCTCATCTCCGGCAAACTGTGGTTGGAGGATCTTCACAGCAACAATGCGATTGAGCAATGTGCATTTTGCTCTGTACACATAAGCCATGCCGCCCCTGCCAATTTCTTCCAATATCTCATAGCGATTCCCTAAAAGCTGTCCAACCATCGTTTCACCCCTTCAACAGGAATTCCATAATTCCTGAGCTTACAGATTCGACAACATCCAATGGGTCTCCTCTGTCAGTCTGCTCGAGCTAAGATCACGGTGACATTATCATGACCGCCTCGTTGCAGTGCCTCATCAATCAAAGACCTAACACCATCTTCAGGTGACTGACATCGATCCACAGTTGTTTTTATCTGTTCATCCCGCAGCATATTGGTTAACCCATCGGTGCACAGCAATAACCATTGCCCTTTCTTTGGATGAACACGATACATGACCGGTTGAACTTCAGCTTTGACACCGAGTGCCCGAGTCAAAACATGGCGATACGGATGCAATGATGCATCTTCCGGAGTCAACCGCCCTTCCTTGACCATCTCCAATCCCAGCGTATGATCATCCGTAATCTGCTGGATCATATGTTGATCGATTAGATATGCACGGCTGTCTCCCACATGTATCAACCAGCCTTGCCCATGATGCAGGACACAAGCTGTCAGTGTCGTCGCCATCCCTTCCAGGTCTGGGTCACTGGCACCTTTTTCATAGATCATGGTATTGGCGGCTAAAACTGCTTCTTGTAATATAGCCTCCGTATCTGTCGGTTCCCAATTTTTAACAGAAGACAGGTGATGCATCAGTGTATCAGTTGCCAATCGGCTAGCCACTTCGCCACCCGCACTGCCTCCCACTCCATCTGCAACGGCAAAACACCAGACATCGCCATCAAGCAACGCTGACACATAACTGTCTTCATTATTTTTTCGAATCCGTCCAATATCCGTCTCGCAGAAAAAATTCATGGTATCCTCTCCTGTATCAATCTTGACTGCGCTGTTGTCTTTGCTGACGCTGCCGCAATTGCCCGCATGCAGCATCGATATCTTGTCCAAGCTCTCGCCGGATCGTGGTTTCCACTCCCATACGTTGCAGTACCGACGCAAAATCCCGGATGGTCACATCATCCGACTTCTGCCATGGTCGTTCCTTGACCGGGTTTAATGGGATTAGATTCACGTGGCTCAGCATCGTTTTTAACAGAAGTCCCAATTCACTGGCATGTTCCCTTTGATCATTGACGCCGCGAATCAACGCATACTCAAATGTGATTCGCCGGTTCGTTTTTTGAATAAATACCCGACATGCATTCATCAGCTCAGCAATGGGATATCGTTGATTCACAGGCATGATCTGAGTTCTGACCTGATCATTCGGTCCATGCAGTGAAACAGAAAGATTCACCGGGATACCTTCATCAGCCAAGCGCAAAATGCCCGGAACCAACCCACAGGTCGATATCGTCATCCGTCTATAGCTGATTCCGAGACCCGCCTCTTGATTCATGATTCGAAGAAACCGCAACACCTGCTCATAATTATCAAGCGGCTCTCCAGACCCCATGATCACAATGCTATGGACTCGCTGGTCTGCCGGAATATCCATCCGATGGATTCGACTTACCTGAGCCGCCATTTCACCTGCCGTCAGATTTCGCACCAATCCGCCAATGGTGGATGCACAAAAGGAGCACCCCATCTGGCAGCCCACCTGTGATGAAACGCAGATGCTGGCTCCATACCGATACCACATCAACACGCTCTCGATTCCTTCCCCATCTGCGAGGCCAAAAAGATATTTTGTCGTCCGATCAGCAGATACCTGCCGATCCAGCTCACTCAATCGAGTCAAATAACCCACTGTCGCCAACTTATTCTGAAACGATGTGCCGATATTGTCCATTTCGTCCATACTGTCCACGTGCCGTTTGTGAATCCATTGAAATACCTGCCGCCCACGGTAAGCGCGCACACCTAATCTAACGGCCAGATCCTCCAATTCGTTTGGGAGACAACTACGGATATCTGTTTTCCCATCCGGGCATTCCATCATCTTCCGGCCTCCGTTCTTCCAACAAAACAGGGCACACATCCATCACCGTGTGACCCTGTATTATTCAACACCTCTATGCGAATCCCTTTAAATCGCCTGTTTCTGGTCCGCTTCAAATCTTGTACAGATACCATATGCAAGTCTTGACCTCAAATTTCAACTCGAACACCTTTTCCTCCCCGTCGATTGACTCTTGACATCGGTACCCCAACATCCGGTTTCCAGCAAATTTGTCTTCATACCGCATAACGATTCGGTTAATTTTAATGTTATGCACCTTCTTCCCGTCATTCCAAAGAAAACGGATCGGTGTCAAGAGCCCTTCACGCGTTGACCACGCCACCATTTTCACTGGCTTCATCCACGTTTTCATCTTTTCCGCAGTCGTCGGACTGCCTTTCCCCCTTTACGGCCGGCACGACAGAGACTGTACCCACAGGCAGGGCAGAAAAAACAACCACACTGTGCCGCCAGTATCGTTCCGCAATCAGGACATATCATGATGCTCCCCCCTCAAACTGCCGCTTCAAGCCCATTATAACACCGAACATATGTTCTGGCAAGGGGTAAAAAAAAGAACCATTGACCTTAAATCAATCGTTCTCGATAATAGTTTCACCTAAAAATTGTACCTGAGGCCAGACATTTGACAGGGCCTGTCGAATGTCTGCGAAATGCACCCGAATCATATCACCGGTGATTTTGGGAACACCGTAAACAATGTAGATCGCATGTTTTGACTCTGGCAAAATTCGTGTCTGATAGTCGGGTCCATATACGATGCAGCCCAATATTTCTTTCTGATCCTTCAGCAGCATATCACCTGTTTTAATCTGCTGCAATTCTTGCCGCATGAGTGTGTATGTCTCATCACCCTGCGCTGCATCCATCATTAATGGAAAACGGATCGCATCACTGTCATGAACTGCCGTAAGAAGGAAATTCTTCAATTCACAAATAAACATGGCTCCGACCAGCGGATTTGGGCTCAGAATCCCTTTCCCCTTCAAAGCAACAGATTCAGCCTGCAGCAAAACATGATAAGTCTTTCGAAATCTATTGTAATAGTCAGTATAGGCAGCAATAACCGGATGAGCTTGAAGTTGAGCTCTGCTTATGTACTGCTCTCGCAGCATATTCTCCACCGCGTGGCGAATAGGCGCCTGGCTGTCTTGTGCGGCATCCCCCGCCACAGATACCATCATAGCACCCACCGCAGTTTCGGGGAAAGTTGTTTTCCATCGCTCCGTGATTTGAAGCATATCGATCATCCCTTTCCAAATATACAAAAACCGGCTGTTAACAGCCGGCTAGCATTCATATTGGCTGGGGAAGATGGATTCGAACCACCATAGCCAGATCCAGAATCTGGAGTCCTACCATTAGACGATTCCCCAACACAAGCAAGACATATTATAACATAGGGATCTCTCTTTGACAAGAAAATCAAAAAGTATTTCCCAATCTCGCAAATGTAGACGACTATTGAGTTTTTTGCGATAGAACTTGCTCGATCCGTCGAATACAGACATCTTTTCCTAGAATCGCGGCCAGTTCAAATATTCCAGGACTGACTGTTTTACCCGTCAAAGCGGCCCGTAACGGGTGAATCAGACTTGCTGCCTTGATGCCCAGCTCATCAGCGTATTCTCGTACGGATTTCTCAATCACCTCCGGGGTGAATTCATCCATCATTCTCCACTTGCTACATATATTCGACAACAAATTAACAGCAATTTCATTGTCGAATATCGTTGCTAACGCATCTTGGGTCCAAGTGATCTCTTCAAAGAAAAAGAAATCACACGCCCCGGGGATTTGCGTCATTAACTTAAGCTTTTCCTGGATTAAAGGCGCAACCTGATTCCAGATCAAAGTCTCTCGCTCGGTGAGTGGAATACTGACAACTCCGCCCTGCACAAGATACGGAAGACCCCTTCGAATAAATTCATCTTTTGCCATCCCGCGAATGTATTGTCCATTCAGCCATACCAGTTTATCCCCATCAAAAATCGCCGGATTTTTTGATACCTTTTCCAAAGTGAATTTAGTCACCATTTCAGGAACAGAAAAAATCTGCTGGCTGCCATCATACGACCAGCCCAGTAAAGCCAGATAATTCAGTAATGCTTCCGGCAAATATCCCTCATCCCGATATTGGGTCACAGCCGTCGCCCCGTGGCGTTTACTTAGACGAGATCGGTCGGTACCCAGAATCATTGGAATGTGGGCAAAAGCTGGCAATGCAAATCCCAATGCCTGATAAATCAGAATCTGTCTGGGGGTATTGGCAATGTGGTCATCCCCGCGGATCACATGGGTAATGTCCATTAATGCATCATCGATCACGACTGCAAAATTATATGTGGGAAGCCCATCGGACTTCTGGATCACAAAATCCTCCAATGTATGATTCTGAAACACCGTCCGTCCCCGAATCAAATCGGACATCAGTGTTTCCCCCTTCGGCACCCGAAACCGGATAACTCGCGAGCGACCTTGATCCAGATAGTTTTGCTGGTCTGACGGAGATAAATCCCGGCATTTCCCATCGTAACGGGGAATCCCGCCCTTATCTCTCGCACGCTGTCGCCTGGCTTCAACTTCCTCGGCAGTGCAATAACAATAGTAAGCGTGACCTTGGGCCAGCAGCTGGTTTAGATATGGCTGATAGATTTCCAGTCGTTGCGATTGAAAGTATGGACCGACCGGCCCTTCCACTCCCGGACCTTCGTCCCAGTTCAAACCCAACCAAGTTAATCCTTCCAGGATTGTTTCCACAGATTCGTCAGTGGAGCGTTCTGTGTCGGTATCTTCAATCCTTAGCACAAATGTTCCCGTGTTTTTCCGGGCATAAAGCCAGTTAAACAAAGCAGTCCGTGCCCCGCCAATATGTAAAAAACCGGTCGGACTTGGTGCAAACCGAACTCTGACAGTTGCCATACCATTCACTCCAATCAAGTTCTCTAAACCATTCGGACGAAACGAGCGGCAAAGAAACCGTCCGTTCCATGCCGGTTGCTTAATAATTGCATCGCCCCGTCTACAAGTGCATCATTCGTCAAGCCATATGCACAAAGCCGCTGCCCCATATCATCAAGGGCAAAACCCGGTTCAATTGCAAGAAACCTGATGACTTGTTCGACGTTCTCCTCCGGTTCCACTGAGCAAGTACTATAAACCAGCACGCCTCCGGGTCGCACCATCTGGGCGCCTTGATGCAAAATTTCCGCCTGCAAGGGCACCAAGTTCAGAATCTGCGATTCGGTCTTCCGCCATCGAGAATCCGCCCGACGCCGAATGACACCGGTACCGGAGCAAGGAACATCAGCTAACACTCCGTCGAATCCCGGAGCAAATTGCGTCATTGGTTGGCTAGCGTCCGCCGCGATAGTATGGATGACATGAATGCCAAGACGAGTTGCCGATGCCTGGATATCCTTTAGTTTGTTCTCATTCACATCCATGGCCGTCACGCTTCCTGCGTCTCCCATCCTTTCGGCTAAATGAGTTGCTTTCCCTCCCGGTGCGCTGCAAAGATCCAGCAGGCGGCTATCGGGATCTGGATTGAGAATATGGGCGACCAGCATGGATGATTCATCCTGTACATAAAATAAACCGTCAGCAAAGTCTTGCATTGATCTCAGTGGTGGCATTCCTGTTACCCAAATTGCTTCCGGGGCATACCGACCCACATGGGTCGTGATACCCTGGCTCTCAAGTCTTCTGACCAACTCGTCGCGAGTGATTTTAAGCCGATTTGTTCTGAGGATCATCGGCGGTTGCTGGTTATTTGCCATGCACATGGCCGCAGTTTCCTCAATCCCTCGAGCAGCAATCCAACGACGAACCAGCCATATGGGGTGAGAATGATAAATTGACAAATACAAAGCCGGATCTTTCAAAGGGTCCGGCCAATGTATATGATCCTTTTGCCGATGGATCGCTCTTAGGGTTCCATTGGTATATGCACCCCACCCGGCATGACCGCGTTTTTTTGCCAGATTGACTGCTTCATTAACGATTGCGCCGGGGTGAATCCGTGACAGATAAAACAGCTGATAAATCCCCATTCGTACAATACTTAACAGTGTCGGGTGTAAATCACCACTTTTTCGACGGCTGTACTGATCTAGGATCCAGTCCAAAGCCAGTTTCATCCGGGTAACGCCATACACCAGTTCTGTCATCAGGTGACGTTCTTCGGTACGTAGATTCCGTGAATCCAGTAATTCATCGACAACAACATTCGCGTAAACGCCATGCCCTTCAATGCTCAATAAAGCATCCAATGCCAGGCTTCGAGCATCTGGGGTCGATCTCAGGTCTTTCATTTACATCATCTCGATTCTAGACGATCACTCGTGTTCGGACAAAGAAATCTGTTGGTTGCCGGTAATAAGCAACCCCAAAGAAATCAAGCCGCTCGTATTCATACTCGACACCGACAATCTCGATGCCTTGAACCTGAATGGAGGTCGTCAGAAAGCGCTGCACCCAACGACCCAAGACCGGTCCAATCATATTTGCTGCCAAAATTGCTAAAATAACATTAATGATCGTGAAATGACCCGTCTGGAATAACAGTAAGAGAAAAACAACTGACGAAATCACATTGGCGGTTGCCATACTGGTTCCACAACGATCATGAATCGCCAGATGGCTCTCTCCCCGTTTAAGCCGCTGGAGACCGATACGAGCATATTTTTCGACCAGCTCAGAATCCCGGGCTCCTTGAATCAAGAACCCATCCTCTTTCGCAAGTCCTGCTAACCGTTGTGGTCCATAATCATCCTCAATCGAGTTGATCGTGGCGTGCTCCAACGCATGATTCGCCCGCAGACGTTCATTAGTGGCAATCGCATAAATCTGCCGGGGTACTGTGATGAGATTCAAGAACGAACGAATCGTAAACTGAAACGGAATAATCAGTAGATTCAGGCCAACAAATAGCGCCAAAGGCCAAAAAATGAACAGTATCAGAATCCACCACACTTAACGCCGCCGCCCTCTCAACATAACCAATCGCATCAACTGTGCCAGCGCCATGGCAGCTGCAGCCACATACGTCATCGCCGCCGCTCTCAACACGCGCTTGGTATGGAATACTTCTTCACCGGAAATATATCCGCCACTTTCCAACAAAGCCACAGCACGTGTGCTGGCGTTGAATTCAACGGGTAAAGTGGCAATTTGAAACACCACCGCCAAAAAGAACATGATGATACCCAGATCCATCAGGGATGGAATGCTAAAAATCAGTCCCGCCAAAAAGAGCGGTATCGCAGCTTGAGAACCAATGGATGCAACCGGAACAATGATGTTGCGAAAAGCCAGCGGCACATAGCCGGTGTCATGTTGCATTGCATGACCGGTTTCGTGAGCTGCAACCCCCAACGATGCAATCGTAGCCTGATCATAGACCTGAGGTGACAACCGGACAACTTTTGTTCGAGGGTCATAATGATCGCCCATGGGGCGGTCTGTACGCTCAATGGACACTTTCTGCAAACCGGCATCGTTTAAGAGCTGTCTGGCAACTTGGGCACCGGTTTGATTTCCCCGGGATGGGACCCGTAGATATGTGTTAAATGTGGTACTCACCAGATTTTGCGCATACATGGCAAACAGCATAGCGGGTATTACAAAGATGAAAAAGCCTGAATCAAACAAGAATGGCATCTTTCTCACTCCCTGTCATATGGATTAAATCTATAATGATCCGCCCAGATAATCCCCTGACTGAAGCCGATAACCTCTGACAAATTCATCTGCCTTCATGATCCGGCCGTTTTCAGGTTTGACTTTTTTAACTAATACATGCCCCATACCTGTTGCGACCACAAATCCGTGTCGGGGTATGATTTTGACCACCATCCCGGGGATATCTTCCCGGATGGTCCATCCGTCCTCTTCTACAGTATACACTTCTGCTTCATATATTTTCAAGAGACCCGAGGTCGATAAGGTATATGCACCCGGCCAAGGATTCATCCCTCGGATATGATTGACCACATCGTCTGCATGTTTGTGCCAGTCAATCCGTTCATGCTCACGTTTCAGCAACGGGGCATACGTTGCTGCTTGATGATCTTGCGGAGTACCCGCTCCTGGATCAAGCCCGATCAGTTCGACTGCCTGCACCAGCAGGCTGGCTCCCAACGTGGCCAGTTTCTCATGCAAAGAATCAACATTATCTTTTTCGGTAATGGGGATACCCTCTTGTAAAATCATATCACCGGTATCCATCCCGACGTCCATTCGCATGATGGTAACACCGGTTTCACTTTCACCGCGAATCAATGCCCAATGGATCGGTGCCGCACCTCGATAGGCAGGTAATAGGGATGCGTGCACATTCAGGCTTCCCATCATCGGGATCTCCAGGATCGTTCGGGGCAGGATCTGTCCGAATGCCGCTGTGACAATCAGGTCCGGAGCCAACGCGTCTATTTGTGCCACCCACTGGGAATCCCGGATTCGTTCTGGCTGCAGGACGGGAATACCCAATTTATGGGCCGCTTCTTTGACTGCCGACGGCATCATTTTTTTGCCCCGTCCCTTTGGCCGATCCGGTTGCGTGACAACAGCCACCACCTCATGGCCTTCTTCCACTAATCGTTTTAAGGATGGTACCGCAAACTCTGGTGTGCCCATGAAAACGATCCGCATGACCGTCCCCCCTTTTATTCCTCGCCATCATCACCGTTATCATCGACTTCTTGCGGTTCATCTTCGACGACTTTATCCGCGATATCCACATATAAAACCCCATCCAGGTGGTCCATTTCGTGCTGGCAGGCTCTACCCAACAACCCGTCTGCATCAACCCATAACCGTCGCCCGTTTTCATCTAAAGCCTCCACGGTGATTTTTTCAGAGCGTTTGACCAGCCCTGCCTTCCCCGGGATACTTAAACATCCTTCCACCGCCAAAACTTCCCCTTCTTGACGAGTAATGACCGGATTGATCAGGACAATCAGCCCTTCACCGGCATCCACCACACATATTCGCTTGGGCACACCGACTTGTGGCGCGGCTAAGCCAGCCCCGTCAGCAGCATACATGGTCTCCACCATATCTTTGATCAATGTCCGGATATTCTTGCTGATTCGTTTCACCGGCGCTGCCTTTTTCCTCAAAACAGCGTCTCCGATTTGTCGTATTTCCAAAATCGCCATAACCGCTCCTCCTTTACATCAGGCCCAATGGGTCAACATCAATACTGATCCGGATCCCGTGCCTTTCTCCAATCTTATAAATCTCGTCCATACAATGACTCAACATTTCTCGAGGGTGAATCGAAACACCCAGAAGAAACATCTGCCAGCGATAGTTGTTTTTGACTTTCGCCATCAGCGCGGGGACTGGACCCATGACCCGAATATCTCCGCTTTTAACCTCATCCTGATCTGCCAAGATTCGGCCTAATGCATCTGCCCCTTGAATCACATCTTTTTCCACAGACGACCAGACTAAAATGCTCAGTACTTTTGCAAAAGGCGGATATTCCAGTTGCCGGCGATGCTCGATTTCTTCTTGATAAAACCCTTTGTAATCGTGGGTTTTTGCTAATCGAATGCTATAGTGATCCGGTGTGTATGTCTGAACAACGACAACACCGGCGTGATCTCCCCGACCCGCCCGGCCTGCTACTTGAGTCATCAATTGAAATGTACGTTCCCCAGATATGTAATCCGGGAAATTCAAGGATGTATCCGCAGTAATGACCCCCACTAATGTCACATGCTCAAAATCAAGACCTTTGGCAATCATCTGCGTTCCAATCAGGATATCTGCTTTCCTGGATTTGAATGCTGACAAAATCCGATCATGAGAGCCTTTTTTTGCTGTGGTATCCATATCCATACGCAGTGTTTTCGCTCCTGGAAACCATTTTTGGATTTCCTCTTCGACCCTCTCCGTCCCAATCCCAAAATACCGGATATGATGACTGTGGCACTTTGGACATGTATCCGGAACTTTTGCCGTGAATTGGCAATAATGACACTGAAGATTTCGGCGATCTGCATGATAGGTCAGCGAAACATCGCAATGCGGACATCGTAATACATAACCGCATTCCCGACATAATACAAAAGTTGAGTAACCTCTGCGGTTCAAAAACAGAATGGTTTGTCGTTTCTCATCGATGCTAAGCTGAATCCGCTCCCGTAGAATCCGACTGAAAGGACTGCGGTTCCCAGCCTTGAGCTCCTCACGCATATCAACGATTTCCACCTCAGGCAAGGGTTTGCCTGTAATGCGGTCCGGAAGATTCAAAAGAGTAAATTCACCGGTCATTGCTTTGTAATACGTATCCATCGACGGTGTTGCGCTTCCTAAAAGGAGTGTCGCCCCCTCGATTTTACAACGCATCAAGGCGACATCCCTTGCATGATATTTTGGATTTTCACTTTGCTTGTAGGTTGGTTCATGTTCTTCATCAATAATGACCAACCCCAGTTCTGCAACAGGTGCAAACAAAGCCGATCTGGCACCGACAACCACCGACGCATCTCCTGAATGGATCCGCCGCCACTGATCATAACGTTCTCCCACCGATAGTCGGCTATGAAGAACCGCCACATCTCCGCCAAATCTAGATTTGAATCGCTCCACGGTCTGCGGAGTCAAGGCGATTTCCGGAACCAGCACAATCGCCTGTTTGCCTTGAGACCGTACATGCCGAATAGCTTGCAGATAGATTTCGGTTTTCCCACTTCCAGTGACCCCATGAAGAAGATAGCATGTACCATCCTCCCTGTCAATTCCATCAAGCAAAGATTGCAATGCCTGTGCCTGATCATCGGATAATACCAAATCATCACTAGGCAGATATTTCCCTTCTGGATAGGGTTCCCGGGTTACCTCTTCCTGATCCAACCGCACCAGGCCTTTATCAGCCAGCCGGTGGATCACACCGGGGGTAATTCCCAAATAGGTTCGAATCGTTACTTCCTGAAGTTGACCCCCATAGGATGACAGCATATCGACGACTGCCGCTTGCTTGGGGGCTCGCTTGCGCATCACTGCCAAGATTTCCGGATCTTCTCCAGCCGGCAGCAGGCTGACCATGGTAATTTCCTTCACTCGGATTCCAGCATCCCCAGTTTGTTCACGTGTGATCCATCCTTTTGTTTCCAGCAGTTTCAGGTACGGGGATAAGGATTTACCCTTGAACCTTTTTTCCAAATCAC
Organism: uncultured Candidatus Sumerlaeota bacterium; assembly: GCA_964600665.1. Classification (GTDB taxonomy): domain Bacteria; phylum Bacillota; class SLNR01; order SLNR01; family SLNR01; genus CAZRKC01. The sequence continues at coordinate 105,296 of CAZRKC010000002.1, read as the reverse complement.
CACGGGTGATTCGCCCTTCTGTTTTAAGGATCGCCATGATCTTCCCCGCCATAGAGCCCGCTTTGAGTAAAGATGTTGCATCGAAATCCGTAGCCAGATCCGAATGGATTTCAACGGTTTCCGTTGACTCCCAACGGACCCCGGTTGGTAACACACAGCGGAGTGCCTCAGCCCGTGTACACAAATAATGGTCTGCCATCCACAGCGCCAGCTTCAGCATGTTCCTGTTCATCAGAGGATGGACATCTTCAACCGATAGAATATCACGGGTTTCATAATCCTGAGGAGGTGTCCCCGTCGCCAAGACAATGCCCTCGTATGTTTTTGTACCAAAAGGTACCAACACACGAGCACCTGGGACGACCCGATCATGCAAAGCTGCAGGGATCCGGTATTGAAACGGCCGATCCAGCTGCCGGGATGGAATATTGATCAGTATTTCTGCAAATGTACGCTGGTTTTCCCCACGACCGTTGTCCATTCCACCCCATCCTTTCTTTCGTATCCAATTAAATTTCTCCTTCAGTGAGTAAAACCCTGCCAAAAAGATTGCAGGCCTTAACCGGCCTGATAATTTTCGTTCAAACCATCTCTGTTTTGATGATTTTTCCACTGCCAACGCGACCGGTTTGCCAACTCCGACCGTCTGTTAAGTGGCTTACACATCATCCGTATACATCAACAATGGACCGATGTATACATTTTTAGACTCTCAACTCTGAAATGTTTTACGGTCAAACCTTTGCCAGTATGGATCAATTGATTGGCTATATTCATTCGTACTTTGATTTTTGCAATAACAATCGGCTACACAAAGGATTGGGATGCTTATCCCCGGCAGATTACCGGAGGCAAGCACCCCAGCCGTACCATATATTGAATTGTCGAGTCTACCTTTGGTGACTCAATTTAGATTCAGGAAGATGTTCGTCACCGGGATTATTTTCCCTTCAACAATGGAATGATCTTATCGATCACAATTTTTGCAACATCCTTTTTTGACATTTTCGGAATCTCTTCGATGCGACCATCACGATTGATGATCTTGACAATATTGGTATCTGTACCAAAGCCGGCTCCCTCACGGGTCACATCATTGGCGATAACAAAATCCAAATTCTTCTTGTTGATCTTGATCGTCGCATTCTGTAGCAAATCATTGGTTTCAGCGGCAAATCCCACTAAAACCTTATCCCCCTTTTTCTGTCCCAACTCAAAGAGGATATCGGGATTACGCTCCATGACCACCACCATTTGATCATCCAGTTTCTTGATTTTCTGCTCTGACACCTTCGCCGGTCGATAATCTGCTACTGCAGCACTTTTGATGACAATATCTGCTGCATCAAAATAAGTCATGACCGCATCATACATATCCAGGGCGCTTACGATGCGAATCACTTCCATCCCTGCTGGTGCCGGGAGCATGGTAGGACCGGTGATCAAAACCACTTCAGCCCCGCGATCCCGCGCTTCTTCGGCCACAGCATAGCCCATTTTACCCGTGGAGGGATTTGACAAATGCCGGACGGGATCAAGATGTTCCCAAGTCGGACCGGCAGTAACAAGGACTTTATAGCCACTTAAATCCTGTTTCATTGCCAGTAAATCAGCAGCAGCATCGATAATCGCATCCGCATCCGGCAGGCGTCCCTTCCCTTCATATCCACAGGCGAGATAGCCGGTATCTGGTTCGATGATATGATAACCATGCCGTCGAAGTTTCTCCAAATTTTCCTGCACAATGGAATTATCATACATTTTTGCATTCATAGCCGGTGCGATCAGCACCGGCGCTTTGACCGCCAATACAGTTGTTGATAGCATATCGTCGGCGATGCCATTAGCCATTTTCCCGATGATATTGGCAGTTGCCGGTACGATCATGAACAAGTCTGCGCTATCTGCCAGACCAATGTGCTCGACATTCCACTTCTTTGGGGCTTCCCACATGTGGGTATGGACTGGATTCTGAGATAAAGTCTGGAAGGTAATCGGTTGGACCAGTTCCGTGGCCGATTCCGTCATGATTACGTGAATATCCGGTCCCAGCTTCTTCAGTCGACTCACAATGTCGGCGGCTTTATATGCCGCAATGCACCCTGTTACACCAAAAACAATGGTTTTCCCCCGGAAAACCTCCCGATTGCTCATTGCCATCACTCCTAGAGGCGCCTATTTGATCCCAACTTTGGTTCTTTCGAATTCAACCAACCCTTGATCAATCTCATGAAGGGCAACCGTAACCATTTTCCCGCTTTTGACATGAATTTTAGGTTCTTCACCCTGCATTAATTGCCGGGCTCGTTTTGCTGCTACTACCACCAAAGTGTACTTGCTGTCTACTTTTTTTAATAGCTCATCCAACGGGGGATTAATCATCCGTCATTCCTCCAGAATTTCTAATCGATCAATCTTCGATCAGTACATCAAAAAGATGCTGCTGGTTCTTGACCCGGCATTTCTCGGCCAAGATAATCGCTTTCAGTTGTTCCACTGCATGGGGAATCTCTTCATTGATGACGATATAGTCATATGAGCGGCCTTCCTGGATCTCGCCAACAGCAGTACGAAACCGTTTGTCAACCGCTGCGGGAGATTCCGTCCCTCTGGCGACGATTCGCCTTTTTAGCTCCTCCATGCTGGGCGGTGCGATAAAAATGAACACACCGTCCTCGCCAGTAGCTCGCAACTTCCCAGCCCCCTGGACATCAATTTTCAAAATCACATCATACCCTTGTGCAATGGCTTCGGAAACATACCGACGCGGTGTGCCGTAGTAGTCATCATAGATTTTTGCCCACTCCAATAGGTCCCCTTGGTCGATCATAGCCTGGAATTCGGCTTTATCTACAAAGAAATAACTGACACCGTCTACCTCATTGTCCCGCGGCGCTCGAGTCGTCGCCGAAATGGAATATTTAATATGATCAAGCTCGTTCATTAGATGGCTGATCAACGTATCCTTCCCTGAGCCCGACGGACCGGATACAATCAGCATCAAACCATTATTCATGAATTATCTCAGTTACTCGGGTCTGGTTCATGGGCATCTTTTGTAGCCAGACGGTGGGCGACCGTTTCCGGTTGAACTGCGGACAGCACCACATGATCGCTGTCTGTGATCACAACTGCACGAGTCCGTCGACCGTAGGTTGCATCGATCAGGCGGCCATGATCTCTGGCTTCCTGGATGATTCGTTTGATCGGGGCCGATTCCGGGCTAACGATTGCAATGATCCGGTTGGCAGACACAATGTTTCCAAAACCAATATTGATCAATTTAATGTCCATCATTTCTCCTCCTCTGATTTGCATTGATTTATACCAGGTTTTGTACCTGCTCCCGGATTTTCTCCAGCTCGGCTTTCATGACGACGATTTGCTGGGCAATCAGGGTGTCAGCAGATTTGGAACCCATGGTGTTGATTTCTCGGTTCATTTCCTGTACCAGAAAATCCAACTTTTTACCCACTTCTTTTTCCTTCGTAAGAATGATCTCTAACTGCTTGATATGACTCTTCAAACGCACCACCTCTTCAGTGATGTTGCTTTTATCTGCAAAAAGTGCCGCTTCCATGATGATCCGGTTTTCATCCACCGGCACATTGGCCAGCATCGCCGCAAGTCTTATCTGAAGACGATCCCGATATTCCGCGGCCACCATGGGACTCCGTTCCGCCACGGTTTCCGATACCAGGGTGATTTCGGCTGCCCGGGTCCGAATATCTATCGCTAAAGCATTGCCTTCAGTCTCACGCATCTGATGCAAAGCGGCCAATGCTTGATGGATGACTGGTTCCAGTTCAGCCCATAGTTGCTCCCAGTCTTCATCAGGATCTTCTGCATTGAGTACATCCGGAAAACCAGCCAGCACCACGGCATTGACCTGGTTCGGAATATCCAGCGAGTCCGCCAGGGCAGCTAATGCATCCAGATAGCCCCGGGCTAGTGCCTTGTCTAATTTCAACTGTTTGCTGCGCTTGACACCGGGTTCAATATTGATGCCAACTTCAAAACGCCCCCGGATTGCGGTCTCGGTAATAATCTTACGGATCCGGTCTTCCAGAATCATATACTGGCGGGGCATCCGTGTCAAGACTTCACAGTAACGATGGTTGACGGATTTTATCTGAACCGATACTAACCATAAATCACTCTGAGAACTGGCCTGTCCGAATCCAGTCATGCTGATCGCCATTGAATCACCCTCAATTCATTACAGGTTACGAAATGAACTGCCTACATTACCTGCTTGATCCGCTCAAGTGCTTCCTTCATCCGGGCCTCGTCGATAGTCAAGGCAACCCGGAAATATCCTTCCCCATATTCACCATACCCATTGCCAGGACCGACGATAATCCCAGCATCATCCAGTAGTTTTGCAGCAAAACTTGATGATGTATATCCTTCCGGTACCGGTACCCAAAGGTAGAAGGTGGCTTGCGGTTTTTTGATCTTCCACCCTAACTCATTTAGACCATCCACGAGAAAGTCTCGCCGCCTCACATAGAGCGCATTCATTTGGGCATAATGGCTTTCCGGTAGCGCAAATGCGGCGATGGCTGCTTTCTGGATGGGGTTAAACTGTCCGGAATCCACATTGGATTTAACAGCAGCGATGCCTTTGATCACGTCGGAATTCCCCATTGCAAAACCAATCCGCCATCCTGTCATATTAAATGGTTTCGACATTGAATTAAATTCGATCCCAACATCTTTCGCACCCTCAACAGACAGAAAACTCGGTGCTTGATAGCCATCAAAAGTCATCGTTCCATAGGCAAAATCGTGACAAACAATAATGTCATGTTTTTTTGCGAATTGAACAACTTTTTCAAAGAACGCGCGATTTGCAACACCGGCTGTGGGATTATTGGGATAGTTGAGGAACATCAATTTTGCTTTATCCGCAATTTCAACCGGTATATCGTCCAGTACCGGTAAAAATCCATTTGCCTCCAGCAAGGGCATCGGAAACGGGATCCCTCCAGAGAGGATCACACCACTTTGATATGCTGGATACGCCGGGTCTGGTACCAGTGCATAATCCCCCGGATTCAAGAAGGCCAAGCAAACCTGCGACAGCCCTTCTTTAGAACCGATCAATGCCGTCACTTCTGTTTTCGGATCCACTGTTACATGGAATGTCTTTTCATACCACGCAGCCGCTGCTTGCCGGAATTCACCCAGTCCAACGGATTCGGGATAATGCCGCAGAGCTGGATCAGCCCCTGCTCGAAGCAGTTCTGCGACCACAGATTCGGGTGTCGGTTGGTCCGGGTCACCGACCCCGATATGGATTAAATCCACCCCTTTGGCTTTAGCTTCAGCCTTCTTTCGATCGATTTCAGCAAACAGATATGGTGGAAGCTTTTCGATACGTTCTGCTCGTTTCAAAACCTTTGCGCCCCCTCGTCATTTTTATGCGATGATGTGGGAATCTCGTGTCTTCTCCAGGCCATTGATTATTTTCTGGTAATATTAGCGATACTATGCTCCTTTTCCTGCCCGTTTTCTCCGATTTTCGGATATTTTCACCCTAATTGACTGGAAAATCACTTAGATGGTATACTTGGTGTGTCATAAAGGAGGAATACCGATGGCATACGATGCACTGACCCTACGCGCAATTATCCACGAACTGAAAAGTGAACTGACTGGCGGACGGGTGATGAAGATTTTCCAGCCCACCCGTTTTGAAATCAGTTTGCTGATTCATGCCGCCGGTAAGAATCGCCGCCTTTTGGCCTCTGCTCACCCACAACACGGCAGTCTTTATATTACAAGTGAAAATCCTGAGAACCCGACGACACCCCCGATGTTCTGCATGCTTTTGCGTAAACATCTGGAAGGTGGGCGTATACTGGATATCCGCCAATATGAGCTGGAGCGGGTCGCAGTATTGGATATTGCTGCAGAAGATGAAACCGGTCACCCCGTCCGCCTCAGTTTAATCGTGGAGGTCATGGGCAAACACAGCAACATCATCTTGATCAACCAGCAGACCGGTTTGATCATTGACAGCATTCGCCGGATTAACCATCGTATCAGTCGCCTTCGGGAGGTATTGCCAGGAACCCAATATCAATGGCCCCCTCCCCAGAACCGGATAGATCCGTTAAACTGCACTGAAGATTCTTTTTTGAATCAACTCGACCAACGACCATCGACAGAACGATTAGACAAAAGTCTCGTGGGTGCGTTTGAAGGGATCGGCCCTTTATCCGCAAGAGAAATTGTCGCTCGCAGCGGTTTGGATTCAGAATCCAGATCCGCAGTCACCACCTTGCCCGATAAATCCAGATTATGGCAGGCTTTCACCAGTTTTTTTGCGGATATGGACCAGCATCTATATCAGCCCCACTTAGCCGTTGAAGTCAATCAGCACAAAGTGTTGGCGTATGCCCCCTATCCCATGGTTCAATATCCTTTAGACTGGCAGACATCGTTTCCGACGATGAATGCCCTTTTAGATCATTACTTTATTCATTGGTCTCAGACGGACCGTCAGGAGGAATTCCGCAATCAACTGCTTCGAATCACGCAAAACGCCATGGAACGGTGCATTAACCGAATCAGCATTGCAGAGGAGTCTTTACTGGACAGTGAGAAAGCCGACACACTGAGAGCTTATGGCGAGATCATTCTGGCGAATATGCATCATATCCAAAAAGGAGATCCAGCGGTAACGGGTTACGACTACCGAACCAATCCGGACCAACCGATCACCGTCATACTGGATCCCCAGATGACTCCGCAAGAAAATGCACAAGCATATTTTAAACGATATACCAAGACAAAAAATAGCGTTCACCATCTTGAAGAACAGAAAAGCAGTGCAAAAAAGGAACTGGCGTATCTTGAATCCATTGAACTGTCAATTCGGGAAGCCACAACAACAGCAATCCTTCAAGAAATTCGCGATGAACTGACAGAGGCCGGATATGTAAAAGAAGTCAAGAATCGCACCCGGAAGAAAAAAGCATCCAGTGCCCTATCCAAACCCATCGAAATATCAGTCGGATCAGATGCGCGTATCCTGATTGGTCGAAATAACCGGCAAAATGACCTCTTGACCATGAAGTTAGCCCGTCCCGACGACCTCTGGTTTCATGCAAAAGATATTCCCGGTGCCCATGTCATTCTCACTCACCGACAACAGGGTGAAATTCCCTCCGCGCTCATGGAACTCGCCGCCTCCTATGCCGCCTTCCATAGCCAAGCCAAACTGGCCAGCAAAGTTCCGGTGGATTACACAAAGCGTCGATATGTTCGTAAACCCGTCGGCGCACGATTAGGAATGGTCATTTATGACCACCAAAAGACGCTGATCGTGACACCCTGTGATCCTGCAATGGATGCAAAAGAAGGAACCCGATAAAACACAAAACCGGCGGCGATAAATTCCCTTCGTATCACGGGGAAATATATCAACCGCCGGTTTTCACGATTTGACTACTCTGTTTTTCGACTTCCAGGTTTAACCAACGGCAAGCCCTGCTGACACAACGGACATTCCGCAGGTGAATAGGATTCAATATCCAATGACACCAAAGACTCTGTCGGCACCCCAAAATTGACTTTGCCAGCACTTCGATCGACGATCACGCCCACACCGACCACTTGTGCCCCTTCTTGCACCAATATCTCCATCACTTCGTTGACCGATCCGCCTGTTGTAATGACATCTTCCACCACGAGAACTTTTTCTCCTTCGTTGATGCAAAAACCACGGCGCATCTTCATCTTGCCATCTTCACGTTCTGTAAAAAGAGATTTGACGCCAAGAGCGCGGGCGACCTCATACGCGATGATAACCCCGCCTAAAGCCGGGCCGATGACGGTATCAATATCGGCATCTTTGAATCGTGATGCAATCTCTTTGCCAATAATCTCAGAGTACTTGGGATACTGGAGCACCTGTGCGCATTGCAAGTACCGCCCACTGTGCCGACCGGAGGTCAAACGAAAATGCCCTTCCATAAGAACCCCCGTCTTTTTAAGAATATCCATGATCTCAGTCTGTGTCATCTTAACGCCTCCTCGATTTCGTTTATGATTTTGAGCGCTGCATACTTCGGATCATCCGCTTTTGTAATCGGCCTGCCGATCACCAAGTATGTCGCCCCAGCTTTGATGGCTTCAGCGGGTGTCATGATTCGTTTTTGATCATTCTTCTCAGACCAGGCCGGGCGCACACCAGGGATAACAGTCACAAAATCAGGGCCACACGCGCTCCGGATCAAGCCCAACTCCTGTGGTGAGGCCACCACTCCATCCAATCCACACTCTTTTGCCATCAGCGCCCAGTGTTTCACCTGTTCTCCCACCGACCGTGACATACCCAACTCATCGGTAACCGCCTGCTGATCCAAACTCGTAAGGATGGTTACGCCAATCAACAGCGGTTGGGGTGCATCAGTTTGTGACCTAACTGCTTCCACTGTTTTTTTCATCATCTCCCGGCCCCCGCTGACATGCACATTCATCATGTCCACCCCGGTTTTGGCCAGTGCTTTTGCAGCTTGGGCGACCGTATTGGGGATATCATGTAATTTAAGGTCCAGAAAAACTTTGCACCCTTCTCCCCGAATCATCTCGATCACCCGAGGACCGACACTGTAGTAGAGTTCCATCCCGACTTTGAAATAACCCACATCATCCTTTAAACTGTGTACTAATGCAGTTGCCTGTTGGTAATCGGATACATCCAAAGCAGTAATGATGCGTTCATTGGCCTTTATCTGCATATGCGGCGGACAAGGGACATTCCCGTGTCCTGACTCCCTCCTTTTGAAGAAAATTATAATACGATTTTCCCGATCAGATCGTTCATCCGTAACATGCCTTGGTTTTTCATATACCCTGCGACTCCCTCGACCACATCCATCGGTGCGCGGGGATTGATGAAGCTGGCAGTTCCCACTGCAACTGCAGTTGCGCCTGCCAAAAAGAATTCGACGGCATCATCTCCACAGGATATCCCTCCCATGCCCACCACCGGAATCTGTACTGTCTGGGCAACTTGCCACACCATACGTAATGCGACTGGTTTGACAGCAGGACCGGATAATCCACCCATGATATTTCCGATCAATGGTTTGCGGGTGCGGACATCAATTGCCATACCGAGCAATGTATTGATCAGCGAAACAGCATCTGATCCAGCATCTTCCACGCTGCGAGCAATATCGGTGATGCTGGTCACATTGGGTGAAAGCTTTGCAATAATGGGGAGATGAGTGGACTTCCGCACCAGACTCAACACCTCATAGGCAACCCGAGCATCGGTTCCGAAGGCCAAACCCCCATTTTTTACATTAGGGCACGATATGTTAACTTCTAATCCGGCAATGCCCTCCACATCATCCAACCGCCGTGCGATCTCACCATATTCATCCATGGTATTACCGGATATATTCACGATCACCGGTACAGTCAGCTTTTGTAAATCGGGTACTTCATTGCGAATGAATCCCTCAAGCCCCGGATTCTGCAGTCCGATGGAGTTTAAAATGCCGGCTGGTGTTTCCGCAATCCGGGGAGTTTTATTTCCCAGACGTGGTTCGAAGGTCAACCCTTTGACCACGATAGCACCCAGGTGATTAACATCATAAAAATCCACATATTCATGGCCATACCCAAATGTACCGGAAGCGGTCATGACCGGGTTTTTCATTTGGATGCCACCAATATTAACGGATAGATTGGGCTCAGTCATTGAAAAGCACCTCCCGACTATCGAAAACCGGCCCATCGACACAGACCCGTTTGTATGTCCATCCATCATCAATCGTGACTTTTATTTTACATACACACGAAAGGCATGCACCCAGGCCGCAACCCATCTTCTCCTCCAGTGAGAGCTGAGCCGGCCAATTGTGTTTGGCCGTCCAATCCTTGGTTTTCTCTAACATTGGCTTTGGGCCGCAGGCATAGACCATGGTGGGTGTATATCCCGGATCCAACACATGCAATAGGTCGGTCACATGTCCGCATATGCCGATGCTTCCATCATTGGTGGCTGCATGAACAGTCGCTCCGGCTTTTTGAAAGGCATGGATAATCGCTGCCGTTTCACCGGTTCGCATACCAAGCAGTGCTTTTACATCTGTATTCTGCATAACCAGCTGATCTGCCAGGGCTAGCAGTGGTGCAATGCCTACGCCTCCTCCAATGAGTAAAGCTGTGCTTTTTTCCGGGACTAAAGTAAATCCATTTCCCAATGGACCCAAAATATCAGCCCATTCCCCTGGTTTCATATGACTGATAATCTCAGTGCCACGACCTACCACTGCATACAGAATCGATACTTCACCCTGATCAGGATTGACCCGGTAAAGGCTAAATGGCCGTCTCAGCAAAGGATCTGCAGTCTCGCTGCACGCCATATGGACAAACTGGCCGGGTTTACCCATTCTAGCCGTTTGGGGAGCATAAAATTCCATCTCATAAAAATTTCCCCCCACATACTCATGCCGAAGAATCAATGCCTTTTCTCGTATCGCCAACTCGGTCCCTCCTTGATTGTATTCGACACACAATATCAGATAATTTCATGGCGAAACACGTTTTCCACAGGTTTAATCCACCATATCCTCTTCGATTACCACTTCATCGACGCCATCAGACTCGATTAGACGTACACTGACGATTTCTCGATGTGAAGTCGGTACGTTCTTGCCCACATAATCCGCTCGCACCGGCAATTCCCGGTGACCTCGGTCCACGAGGACCGCCAGCTGGATCATTGCCGGTCGACCCATATCGATGATTGCATCCATTGCCGCACGAATCGTACGGCCGGTATATAAAACATCGTCCACCAGGACAATCCGTTTCCCGACGACCGGAAAATCCACTTGGGTTTCACCTTGGGCGATGGTATCGGGACGTTCAGCTAAATCATCCCGATAACTCGTGATGTCCAAAGTGCCAAAGGGGACCTCTTTCCCTTCAATGGAAAAAATCCGCTCTGCTAAACGTCTGCCGAGGTGTTCACCTCGGTTGCGAATTCCAATAATTCCCAGACCTTCGACCCCTCGGTTGCGTTCGATAATTTCATGGGCGATCCGCGTGAGGGCACGGCGCACCCCATCACTATCCATGATTTTTGTTTTTTCTTGTATAACCATCGCAGTCACCCCACAAAAAAACTTCTTACCGCAGCCGGCAAGAAGTCATACTTCTCCACTCACCTTACCAGCCTCACGGGACTGAGTTAAAGGACTTTTATTATTAACAATATATCATTGCCCTTGTGGGATGTCAAGAACTTCGAAACAGATTCAATGGGGTATTTCCCCGCCCAATGCTTCCACAAGGGATTGCATATCTGAAGGCAACGGTACCTGAAACGCCAGGGAATGGCCATCACGAGGGTGGAAAAATGCCAGATAACCCGCATGAAGCGCCTGCCCACAGAGATCAATTTTGCTTTTGGCCGGTCCATATAACGGATCTCCAGCCACTGGATGTCCGATAAACGCCATGTGAACGCGAATCTGATGAGTCCGACCGGTTTCCAGCCGCACTTCCACAAGGGTATACCCGGAAAATCGATCCAGGACATGAAAACGAGATACAGCGGGCCGCCCGTTTTGAACCACAGCCATTTTTTTCCGCTGGGTGGGATGCCGGCCCACAGGGGCATCCACCTTCCCATTCTCCTCCTGAATCGTCCCATGAACCAAAGCAATATAGTGCCGGTGAATTTGTCGTGCTTTCATCTGTTTCACCAGTGACTGCTGTGCCTGTTCATTTTTGGCGACGACGAGAAGCCCGGTGGTGTCTTTATCCAGCCGATGCACGATTCCAGGTCGCAAAGTATGATTGATGGCTTGCAGATCCCGGCAATGGAACAGAAGTGCATTGACGAGCGTACCGGATGCGTGCCCGGCTGCGGGATGGACCACCATCCCTCTGGGTTTATTCACAACAATGATGTATTCATCTTCATAAACCACATCTAAAGGGATCGCTTCCGACAAAGCCGTGCTCGGTTCGGGTTCTGGTAGGTCCAATGCCACCTGATCGCCGGTTTTGATCTTCAACCCGGTTTTAGCTTTGATTTGGTTAACGGTCACATGCCCGTCTCGAATCAGTTTCTGCACATGGGAACGGGTCATGTCCGGATTGAGCCGCTGGAGATATTGATCCAGGCGTGTTGATTGGTCGTCTGCCGTCACAATCCATGTTTGCATGCATCACGACCTCCTTCCTTCTGCCATTCCTTCCCGTAAAAGATACCAGGCCAAAAGTATGACACCGCATACGATCCCCATGTCAGCGACATTAAAGACAGGCCAGATACGAAAATCGAGAAAATCAATCACCTGACCAAAGACAAGGCGATCATACAGATTACCTAATGCTCCGCCCAGTTGCATACCAACTGCCACGATCAAATATCGCGGTCTGGGAGATGGCGCCTGCCGGTAAAAATAGATGATGATCAACATGATCAGCAAATTTGCTAATATGAAAAATCCCGGCCAATGTCCTAAAATGCCAAATGCACCACCTGGATTGCGAATATACGTGATGTGAAAAACACCCTGGATCACAGGAATGGATTGATTCAGCATTAAATTGGACATGATCCATATTTTTGTCAGACGATCGAATCCAAATACCAAACATACGATTATAGCTGCCCACATAGCCCTGCGCCCCTATCCAGATGATCCCAGGCCAGCTGCACACATACTGTAGCCAAGATCCATGTTGGATCCAGCACCGGAATCGCGATATCGCCATCTTGAAGCACTAATGGAATTTCCGTACACCCTGCAATAATGACCTGTGCTCCTCGACTTGCCAAATGCATACCCGCATGGCGCATCGCTTCTGCCGGCTTTTCCATGTAACCCGCCTTGATACCCTCTGCTCCGCTGATAGCTGCCATGACTTGCGTCTGAACTTCCTGATCTGGCACCATAACGGTTAGGCCGTGTGCTTCCAATACATCATGATAGATGCGGGTCTTGATCGTACCATCCGTCGCCAATAAGCCAACCCTCTGAAATCGCCGCGAATCTCTCACTACGGCTGCCGCGGTTTCTTGAATCATGTGTATTAAAGGTATACCAACTGCTGATTGGACCCCTTCATGATAGAAATGAGCGGTATTGCATGGCATCGCTAACAATTGTGCACCCGCCCGTTCCAAATTACGCGCAGCCCGCACCAGGGACGGCAGAGGATCTCCAACATGGTGTAGAATCGCTAAAGTACGGTCGGGTATCTCAGGGCAACTGTCAACTAAGATATGCAAATGGTCCTGATCTTTTTGCGCTGGCGTTGCTTTAATGATTTTCTTAAACAAATCAACCGTCGCTTCCGGACCCATACCGCCGATGATGCCAACGATTTTTTTGGCCACTTCCATTCCTCCTGACGACTCCGTGCTGTTAACTTGACGATCCATACCCTATTTTAAAACCGTTGCACAACGTCCGCATATGGTCGGATGCTGAGGATCCGATCCAATATCCTCACGATAATTCCAGCAACGTTCACATTTTGTCCCGTCAGCTCGACTGATGGTGACCGCAACGCCGGTCACACTTTCGTCGGTAACTGCATCTGCAGGAGCGTCTTCCAACTTTTTCACAAAAACCTGGGAAACGATAAATACCGGGGCTAACCAAGTTGAGAAACCGTTGGCCACCGATGTCCAGTCTCCATCCAGATATAACGTCACCTGGGCTTCTAGAGACTGACCGATAACTTTATCCTTCCTGGCTAATTCGAGGGCTTTCGATACCACTTCTCTAGCCTCAAGGAACTTATCCCAAGATGCCGCCATTTCTTCATCAATCCACTGCTCATTCACAGCAGGCCAATCGCAAAGTTGAACACGATCCGGCATACCGACTTCTTTAGGCATGTATGACCAAATTTCTTCGGATGTAAAAGTCAAAACCGGCGCAAGCAACCGCACCAAGGCATTGACGATTTCGTACATGACGGTCTGGCTCGCTCGGCGCCGGACGTCGTCTGCTTTTTCAGCATAGAGACGGTCCTTGAGAATATCAAGATACAAAGAACTCATATCAATGGTGCAGAAGTTATGGACTCCATGATACAGTATGTGGTAATCGTAGGTCCGATATGCGTTTGTCACTCTTTGAATCAGCTTTTGCAGTCGATGCAACGCCCATCGGTCCAGTTCAGTCAGGTGGGCATAATCAACCTTGTCCACATTCGGATCGAAGTCATTCAGATTGCCCAAAATGAACCGGGCCGTGTTGCGTATTTTCCGGTATACTTCGGCCATTTGTTTTAGTATATCCTTCGATACAGTGATATCCGTTTTAAAATCCGAAGAAGCCACCCATAATCTCAGGATATCAGCACCAAATTCTTTGATCACTTCCTGAGGATAGATGACATTGCCCAATGATTTGGACATTTTACGGCCTTCCCCATCCACCACGAATCCATGAGTCAGAACTGCAAGGTACGGAGCCCGGTCTCGAGTTGCAACAGACGTTAGTAGAGATGACTGAAACCATCCGCGGTGCTGATCGCTACCTTCTAAGTACAAATCAGCTGGCCATTGCAACGCGTCCCGGGTCTCTAAGACCGCTGCATGGCTGGAGCCTGAGTCGAACCACACATCCATGATATCCGTTTCCTTCCGGAAATCTCGGCCCCCACATCCATCACACGTCACAGATGCGGGCAATATTTCGGAAGCCTCTTTTGCAAACCAACTGTCAGAGCCCTCGATGCGAAACATATCTGCAACCGCTTTGATGGAAACATCGTTGATCAGCTCTTTACCGCAATCGCGACAATAAAAGATGGGTATCGGTACCCCCCAGACTCGCTGACGCGAGATACACCAGTCGAGGCGGTCTGCGACCATGTTTCGGATCCGTTCTTTACCCCAACTGGGGATCCACTGCACTTGTTCAATGGACTCCAGGGCTTGGGCCCGAAATCCTTCCACGGATGCAAACCATTGCTCTGTTGCCCGATAAATTACCGGTTCTTTGCAGCGCCAGCAATTCGGATATGAGTGGTTGAAAAATGATATATGCAAAAGCGCGCCCCGAGCTTCCAATTCCTTCGTGATCTCTTTGTTGGCTTTATCATAGTGGAGTCCGGCAAACTGACCGCCTTCGGCAGTAAACCGTCCTTTGCTGTCCAGTGGTTGGATGACGGGAAGATCATAACGAATTCCCATATCATAGTCTTCAAGTCCGTGACCAGGTGCAGTGTGGACACAGCCAGTTCCTTGGTCCATCGTCACATGCTCTCCTAAGACCATCAATGAATCCCGATCCACGAAAGGATGGCGAGCCTTCATCCCCTCTAACTCCCGGGCGCTGATCGTTTGCACAACATCATATGTTGAGATTCCTACCTGAGCCATAACCGTTGCCACCAGATCTGCAGCAACCATCAGGATTTCCTTATCCGTTCGCACAAAGGCATACGTTTGTTCCGGATGCAACGCAATTGCCACATTTGCGGGCAAAGTCCACGGTGTCGTCGTCCAAATGATCACGGACACCGGCAGTTCAGTACCAATCAGTCGCTGACCATCTGGAAATGCAAAGCGAACGAATATTGAAGGTGATCGCCGGTCACCATATTCGACTTCGGCTTCTGCTAACGCAGTTTCGCAAGAAGCACACCAGTAAACCGGCTTCAGCCCTTTATATATATACCCTTTTTTTGCCATTTCTCCGAAAACTTCTATCTGCTTGGCTTCGAATTCAGGGTGCAGTGTCATGTATGGATTGTCCCAATCCCCCCGGACACCCAGACGGCGAAATTCTTCTCGCTGAATATCCCGGTATTTTAACGCATAGTCCCGGCATTTCTGCCTGAACGTCACCGTACCCAGCTCATTGGGATTGGCGCCGGTAGCCTTGATCACCGCATGTTCAATCGGCAGGCCGTGGGTATCCCAACCCGGAACGTAAGGAGCATCAAAACCGTCCATGGATTTAAATTTTACGACGATATCCTTAAGCGTCTTGTTTAAAGCTGTTCCCAAATGGATATTTCCGTTTGCGTACGGAGGTCCGTCATGTAAAACAAATTTCTTCCGCCCCCGATTCTTTTCCTGAACTCGCAGGTAGATATTTTCTGATTCCCACTCAGCCAGGATCACCGGTTCGCGGTCTGGAAGTGAAGCCCGCATCGGGAATTCTGTTGTAGGCAGTTGTAGCGTTTTACTGTAGTCCATGATGTCCCCTCCTCTGATTATTGACAAATGAAAATCTCTCATCCCTAGCTAGGGACGAGAGATCGATTCCCGTGGTACCACCCTAATGGTTGCATGCAACCGCTCTTAGCTGATAACGGTAGCGTCCGTTCCGGCCTACTCCACTTCGACCAGACACTCAGAAGGGATATTCGACAGGAGGCACTGCCGGCTTCCACCCGCCCGGCTCGCTGATAATGCCTGTCTGCTGACTGGCTTCTTCATCGCTTTGGGTTTATTCTCTAATTATATTACAGTCGTTTTAATATCGTCAAGGTGTACACCCTAAGTCGACTGCCAGCAGACTGCGGTCAAATGTCAGTGGCTGCTTTTCAAAAAAAAAGGATCGCGCAGGGCGATCCTATTCGGTGTTTCCATAGGTACGTATCGGACGGGAAGGTTCACTTTCCACCACGGTGCCATCTTGGTAAATTGCGAAAATCTTGACAACATAATACACATAAGGTTGTGCTGCGGGTGTTTTCTCTTTACATGCACAGTAGATGCGCAAAGGGCTGATTTCTGTGCCAAATGAAACATACTCTTTTACCCCTGTTTCTGTGTTCCGGATCTCTGCTTTGAATTTGTTCACATCTGAAGGGTTATCCCCAGACCATGTCCAGCGGACTATCATATCATAATCCACCACGTTACCTTCATCAAGAATCTCTGTGATAACCGGTTTTACATATGTCACAGGCTGAGGCACTCGCATCCCGTCAGGGATTTTAAGCTGAACTGCATTGGCCGGGATCTTACTGTCGCTGTACACATAGGTGACACTGAAATAGTATTTCGTGCCTGGCTGTAAATATTCGCCAAAACTACCCCCATTATACGGGGTGCTGTTATCGATCACACAGTTAGTTGTATCTTTATTTGTAATCCAATAGAGGTATCCGTCGTTGGGATATTTCGGCTGACTGTTGCTTTGAGAGATGACGATTTTATATCCTTGAAAATGATCCCCTTCCCCTTTTGCCCAGGACATTTTTATTCGATCCCCATCGACCCATGCCTGACATACTTGCATGCCGGATGTGGGTGATGTCGTTTTTGTGGTCGCTTTCACAGTCGTCTTACTCGTGATTTTGGTTGTTTCTTTCACAGTATTTTTACTCGTTTGCGTTGTCTTGGTGACTGTGGTTCCCACTGGAGCCGATGTAGCCGGCTTCTCGGTACTAACCATTGGGTATTTGAGTTTGACCGCATTGCCCACTAAGGACCCTGTATCATATACGGCGGTCACAGAAAAGAAGTAAGTTTCTCCGGGCGTGAAGTGATCTCCAAAATCACCACTGAAATATCCTCGCGTCTGGTCGATCAACACTTGTGTTGTCTTCGGATCTGTCAGTAGACAGTAATAACCGTCATTGGGGTAGGCAGGATGCGGATTGGATTTGGAAGCCACCACTTTATATCCCACAAATCCTTCTTTACCCGACTGATTCCAAGTCAACCTGATTCCATTGGCTTGCACTTCGCCTTTGACTTTCAGAACGTACTCAGGCTCAGGTAGAATCCCTCGTTCCTGCAGCCAGATGACACCCTTTTGTCCGTATACCGAAGTAACCGAAAGCATTAGCACCACCACGAGAAGAACCATGATCCATGTTTTCTTGTTACGCATACGATCACCCTTTCGTAAGAAAATAAAAAGCCATCCGCTTTTATACTCCGAATGGCTAAATCCCTCCGGTAACTGGCTGGCATGCCGTTATCCGGCGAAGCCCCTGTAGTTTTGCGTCACGGTTTTTCAACCGCTTTGCCTTGATCGGACCATTTATTTTGTTGATGGATTTCGAGCTCTTTCCTTAAATTCCTTCTTTTTCAACAGCCAAATGGCGAAATACTTCACGAACCAGCTTTGTTGAATGGTCCACCGCTATCTGGGTGAAGGCCCGATAGTCGACCTTGGCTGAATGATCGGCTTTATCCGATATGGACCGGATAATCACAAAGGGTATTTGATTGACGTAGCAGGCATGCGCTGCTGCAGCCCCTTCCATTTCCACACAATGGCCAGAAAAGTCTTTACGCAGTTTTTTTGTCATGACCGGATCTGCGATAAACTGATCACCGGAAAGGACCCGCCCCATAATCGTTTTTGATGGTGCCAGGTCGTCAGCCAATCGGCGGGAAGCATCCATAAACCGGTTGACCCAAATTCGGTCGGCATAGAACCATTTTTTTCGCAAACGTGGAATCAGACCCCGCTCATAGCCAAAAGCAGTGGAGTCAAAATCATGCTGACATGCATCATCCGATACCACGATATCCCCCACATCAAGGTCGGGGTCTACTGCACCTGCAATGCCGGTGAAAACCAATCCATCAATACCGAACCGATCCACCAACACCTGAACCCCCAACGCAGCGTTCACTTTACCAATTCCACTGCATGCCAGAACAACATCCATTCCTTCCAGAACACCTTCAAAAAAGTCCATCCCAGACCATGTTGTATGTTGGTGAACCTCCATGCCCTCTCGAAATGCGCTGACTTCTTCGACCATTGCTCCCATTAATCCGATTTTCATCATGTACCTCCCAAAAGCAACAACCGGCACATGAACCCCGGTTGTCTGTCTATGATTTTATCTTAATCTTGGTCTCCCATTCGAAACTCTCCCGTGTCAAGCAGATCCATCTGAGATTGGAGCAGGGTTTTGAGGCGCGTTTTCAGGAGCTGCGTTTGCAGGCGCACATTTTCATTCTCTTCAGCAACTCGCTTGGCATGATCTTTTGCACCGTCAATGATACCAACCGCCCGGGCTTCCGCGTCCCGGATGATCAGCTCTGCTTCCTTTCGGGCATTTGCTTTCACTTCGTCTGCCGTTTCCTGGGCGACAATCAATGTACTGTTCAAAGTCTGTTCCATTTTTCGATACTGATCCACGTTGCCGCGAAATTTATCTAACTCATCTCGCAGGCGGATATTCTCTTTGATATAACCTTCCAATTCCTTAACCACTTCATCCAAAAACTCATCGACTTCATCTTCCTTGTAGCCACGAAATGCTTTTCCGAATTCCTTATTGTGGATGTCCAGGGGTGTGAGAGCCATGTATTCACCTCCAAATAATTTGGGTACCATTTCATCAATACAAGAAACGCCAGAGGATGTTTCGCATGATCCCTAAAAGCAAAATGACGATCATCGGTGAAAAATCCAAACCCATCGCCGAAGTCGGTATCAGATTCCGGATAGGCTCCAACAAAGGTTCCGTAATATTGAAGATAAATCGTGCAAAACGATTATATAACGGGCTGTAACCCTGAGGCCGGATCCATGACATGAACACACGAACCAAAATCGCAATTGACAACAACCGATATACAGCATCCACAATTTGCACCAGGATCATGCCTGATCACCTCCGGAATGATAGTTACGGACGATTCTTTCGGAAGAACAGGCTTCTTTCACCAAATTTCTCAGATAGCTCATCCTGCAGTTCCACGGTAATTTCGATGTTACTGGGGGTGAATAAAAATATCCCCACATTGACTTTTTGCATGTGCCCCCCCAACGCATACGTCGCGCCACTGATAAAATCAACCAGTCGTCGCGCAATATCCGTATCCACACTTTCTATGTTGAGCACAACCGGTCGTCGATTTTTAATATGGTCAACAATTTCCTGGGATTCATCAAAAGAAGCGGGTTCTTTGACCACGATCCGCATTTGCTTTTGAGCATGCAGATTGACCACCGGTGCTCGCTTCCCCCTTGGCGCAGGATCTTCCACTTCGATATATTCGTCACTGTTTTCTTCTTCGTCCATCTCTTTTTCCACATCTTCATAACCCATAAAGCCTAACAGTTTGTCCATGACTTTGTTTGCCATCAAACTGACCCCTTTCGCGGAACAAAAGTGATGATCCGATCCTAAAGCCCATTCTACCGTATTTTACCCCGGATGTCTATTCCCGGCGCAAGGAGATGACTGCTGCCATCCGGCCCGTTTTTCCACCCTGACCACGATGGGAAAAAAACAACTCAGGATAACAGGAAGTACACAGATCCATGGTGGTGATGGCACTTTCTGGAACTCCGACGGACATCAATTGGTGGCGATTAATCCCCAGCAGATCCATCTGCCATTTTCCCGGTTCTGTTGCGATGATATACCGATGCATGTCCGGTTGATTGAGGAAATATTGAACCACACGTTCATCGACTTCATAACAGCACGAACCGATTCCAGGTCCAATACTGGCTAATAGATTGCATACATCTGTTCCAAATGCATCCCGCATGAACACAGCGGCTTTTGCTGCGATTCCTTGAGCCGTCCCCTTCCATCCTGCATGCACGACGCCGATTCCTTTAGTTACCGGGTCAAGGAGCATAACCGGTATGCAATCTGCAAAAAATGCCGCCAGCGTGACCCCAGGCTCGTTGGTGACCAGACCGTCTGTATCCGGCAATCCAGTTTCGAATGCATGTGCCCCTTTACCCGAATCTGCCGCTGTAACCAGCTGGATTCGATCCGTGTGCGTCTGACAGCCACAAACCCAGGTATCAGATGATAATCCCAATATATCACTGAAACGCTGACGGTTGATCCGAACATGCGCAGGATCATCACCCGCTTTATAGCCCATATTCAATTGACTGCAGTGCCCCAAACTGACGCCACCCTGACGCAGACTGAATCCATGGGTGACCAGACCAGTCGCTGTGAAATGATCAAATGTAATATATGTCAGCCCGTGGCTTCCAGTCTGGACGGTATATCCTTTGGTGCCCAAATTTCAACCCCCTACTTTAACAGCTTTTCCAATTCTTCCATGAACCGGTTGATATCTTTAAACTGACGATATACAGATGCAAAGCGCACATAAGCAACTTCATCAATTTCTTTGAGTTTTTCCATCACCTTTTCACCGATAATCTTGCTATCCACTTCCCGGTCCAGTGTGTTCCGGATCTCCCGTTCAATTTGCTCCGTCGCTTTCTCTAGCACATCAAGAGGAACCGGTCGCTTTTCACAAGCCTTGAGCAACCCACCAAGAATCTTGTCCCGATTGAATGCTTCCCGACGACCATCTTTTTTGATCACCATCAACGGAACTTCCTCAATCTTCTCATAAGTTGTAAACCGTTTTAAACACTGGACACATTCCCGGCGGCGTCGTACCGCCGTGCCCTCATCTGTGGGACGGGAATCCAAAACCCGACTTTCAAGAAAACTGCAGTACGGACATTTCATCAGAGTCCCCCCAATATCCAAATTACAGGAAAAGCGCCCTATCAACAGAGCGCTTCTGCTCATTCATGAACCTGACCTCTATTTTCGGCGCAAAAATGCTGGAATATCAAGATCATCCTCCCGGATATCCTTGTTTTCCATTCCTTCTTCAGTCACTTCCTTTGGCCTTTTAAACGGACTATTACCAAACCCGGTGGCAATGACTGTGACTCGAACTTCATCTTCAAGTGTTTCATCAATCACCGCACCGAAAATAATATTCGCTTCTGGATCCGCTGCCTGTGCAATAATCTCGGCTGCTTCATTCACTTCAAACAGACCAAGAGAAGCACCGCCAGTGATATTCAGCAGAACACCTTGTGCCCCTTCAATGGAAGTCTCCAACAATGGGCTGGATATTGCAGTTTTAGCGGCGTCCGCGGCTCGGTTTTCCCCTGTGCCCACACCGATCCCCATGAGCGCAGAGCCCGTTCCCACCATGATCGTTTTCACATCAGCAAAGTCCAGATTGATTAAACCAGGAACAGCAATCAAGTCCGAAATCCCTTGAACCCCTTGACGCAGGATATCGTCAGCGACGCGAAAAGCTTCCGTAATCGAAGTACGCCGTTCGACAACTTGCAGTAAGCGATCGTTGGGGATGGTGATGAGTGTGTCCACTTTTTCTCGCAAATAACTGATGCCGGCTTCGGCTTGTCCCATGCGCTTGCGTCCTTCAAAGGTAAACGGTTTGGTTACGACACCCACTGTGAGTGCTCCGACTTCCCGGGCAATCTCAGCGACAATCGGAGTAGCCCCAGTGCCGGTCCCGCCACCCATTCCTGCCGTAATAAAAACCATATCCGCACCCTTTAAGGTTTGCTTAATCTCTTCACGACTTTCCTCGGCAGCCCGTTTCCCAACTTCCGGGTCCGCCCCTGCACCGAGGCCTTTGGTCAATTTTTCTCCAATCTGGATCTTGGTGCTGGCATTGGATAAAAATAAGGCTTGACCGTCAGTATTGATGGCAATGAATTCAACACCCTTTAGGCCGGCGTTGATCATCCGGTTCACTGCATTACTGCCGCCCCCACCCACTCCAATCACTTTGATCTGTGCAAACTGTTCACTATCAAACTCCAGTTCCAGCAAATCGCCTACCCCCTTAGCCGCCGTCATATATTTCGACTTA
The DNA here is from genome assembly GCA_964600665.1 of uncultured Candidatus Sumerlaeota bacterium. Classification (GTDB taxonomy): domain Bacteria; phylum Bacillota; class SLNR01; order SLNR01; family SLNR01; genus CAZRKC01. The sequence continues at coordinate 82,678 of CAZRKC010000002.1, read as the reverse complement.
CGACATATTTCGTATTCAGTGTAGAAAGTCCTGCCACATGCGACGTATTTTCGACAAAAAATTACCATTCCCAGGGTTTAGTTCATCAGAGCGAACAAGGGGCCTGGAAACGTGAAACCGCTGTCGAATGCCGTATCGTAAAAGGCCCACAGCCGCAGCAGATTCCGGATTATCCAACCCTTGAATGCACCCGTTTGGCAAGTGGGGCATCCCGATTTGTACGGGGACCCGCATCGTACGCGCCAGATACTCTGGAAAACCTTTTAAATGCGAAGTACCCCCTGTCAATACAATTGCCTTAGGAATAATGTCCCCAAGCTCTGCCTTTAACAGCTGATCCTTACACTGGTCAATGATTTCCTGAACCCGTGCCTCAATGATATCCGTCACTGTCGAAACTGAGATTTTACGGGTTTCTTGTCCGCCCATGACTTTGAGGATGATGGGTGGTGCCTGATCCGTCACCGAGCGAAATAAGGTCCCATAGTCGAGCTTTAGTTTCTCTGCTTCATCCAGAGATAATTTCAAACCCAACGAAATATCCCGGGTCAAATCACTCCCACCCATGGGAATGACTGATGTATGGACCAGACTACCTCCACCATACACGCCAATGTCGGTGGTACCTGCACCGACATCGATCACAATGATCCCATCCTCTTTTTCCTTGCGCGTCAATACCACTTCACCAACCGCCACTGCTTGAACCACAAGACCGGTTGCCTGAAACTTAGCACGCTCGATGCTTTTCAACAGGTTTTGCAATAGCGATGTTCGCCCGAAAACCAGATTCGCCTTGACTTCCAATCGCTTTCCAGTCATACCCAGTGGATTTCGCATTCCAACGGCGCCATCTAATGCAAATTCATTGGGAATAATATGCAGAATCTGTTCGTCTGCAGCATTTACGGTCTTTTTTGCAGACTGGAGCACACGATCAATATCCGCATCAGTCACTTCGGGTGCATTCCCATCCAGGAAAATACTCCCGTATGCGACCTCGGAACGGATGTGATTGCCACTGACACTGACACAAATCCCATCCACGTGAGTTGCTGACATCGCCATTGCTTCATCCATGGCTTTTCGGATGCTTTCACCCACAAGATCCATATCAACCACTGCACCACGATACATCCCCATTGTGGGTATCACCCCAACGCCAACCACTGTCGCTTGCTTATCGTCTCCCACCTCTGCGACAATGGCGCAGGTTTTTGCAGTGCCAAGATCGACAACACCGATCCATTGTTTGTCCATCTCTCTGCCCCCAATTATTTAGATTGGACTAAACAGAAGGTTGGTGCTGATGACACCAACCGTTAAAATTAAAACTCGTCTCGCTTGTTATCCGGTTCAAATCGGGCTTCACCAAAGTAGTGCCCCAACAACATCCGGCGAATAATACCAAGATTCTGAAACAATCGCACACCGAAGGCAAAAAGTGCAGCGTAATAGAGTTCGACGCCGAGACGGTCGCCGATATATGTTAAAAACGCAGCTAACAGCATGTTTCCAAAAAAGCCGGAGACGAACACTTCTGAATTGAAGTTTCCTTCCATACCAGCCTTAATGCCGCCAAAAACTGAGTCCAACGCAGCCAAAATTGCCACAGATAAATAACGGGCATAAAAGGGAGCCAACAAAATCGGAGTATTTAACCCCAGTAAAATTCCTAACAATAACCCGAGAATAGGCAGCCACATGATTTATAACCTCCTGAATTACAACGGTTAACGAGTTTTGACAACAGGTTTTTCAGGTACTCGCATATCAATTTGAGAGACTTGAATCCCGCTCTCACGAACATCCACCAGAATCGGTCGCAGAATATCCATTCTGCCCACCACATTCTCTTTCACGCTTCCCATCAGTATCCGGATGCTTTCTTTGGTAATCAAAACCACATCACCCGCATCAGTAAGATGAATCTCTTGGATTCCAAGACCGGGGTCATGATGCACAATCTCAGCAAATGCAAAGCCTAGAAGTAAATGGTCACCAGTTACTTCATCACCGACGGATAAGTCCTCTACCGGTATCCCGGTTAGAATCGGCAATCCCTTGTCCGTAATGGAAAGTGGAAAACCAACGACTGCACGGTTCTCATCGACTTCCACAAACCCTTTCGTAGAAACCATCAGAACTAAGGGTTTGTATTCTTCGATTTGAATCGACACGATATCCGGGAGTTCTTTTCTGACGAATACAGAACGAATGCGTCGATTTTTTTTCAGATTGCTTTCCAGCCTGCGAATATCCACTTGCCAAATGTTGACCCCTGGCTCAATGCCGGTTGCACTGATAATCGTTTCATCGGTCAATCGATCATTTCCTTCAACTTCCACAGCCGTAACTGCAAAATAATCCGACCGAAGAAAAGAGTAGAGACTCGCGGCCAACAATAGCAACCCGAAAAAGATAACATAAAAACGAACCCTATTCTTTAATACCCGCGGTGGGTCTTTTATGACTGCCGGCCGCTTTTTAACAGCCATAATCCACACCTCAATTCAGTATATCACATTCACAGCTGAAGGTAACAGCATATCCAAGGAAAATTGATATCTATTTAAGTGTACCAATTAATACGTTATTAACGTTTCGTCTTCAATACCGCCAACAATGCCGGACCTGCTTGCCACACATTCCCAGCTCCCAGTGTTAATACCAGGTCGCCTGGCTGCAATACATCAGCCAAGATGGCCGGTATGGCGTTGAGGTCGGCTATATATTGAACATGACGGTGTCCATTGGCGATAACTTCCCGATACAACACCTCACCATTGATTCCTTCAATCGGCTTTTCTCCTGCTGCATAAATCTCGGTCAGAATAACGACATCGGCATCGACAAACGCACTGCCGAAATCCTTTTGCAGGGAATGCGTTCGTGTGTAGCGGTGCGGTTGAAAAATTGCCACCACACGATTAGGATGTTCAAGTTTCGCAGCACCCAATGTTGCTTTAAGCTCGGACGGGTGATGTGCATAGTCATCAAAAACCCGGATATCATCCACACTACCCATCAGCTGGAATCGACGATGGACGCCCCTGAAATGACTCAGAGCATGTGCAATGTCACTGAAATCCAGCCCAATGTGACGACACACTGCAATCGCTGCCAGTGCATTTTTGATATTATGAAGTCCTGGAACATGGAGATCCACACTGCCGAGCAATTGCCCTTGATAAATGACATCAAAAGAAGATCCCAACGGCTGCCAGGCAACATTTCGAACTTGATAGTCTGCGTTCCCGTACATCCCATACGTGACGATCCGGGCACGTAAACCTTCAGAAACCGCAGCCATGTTGTCATCATCCGCACATAAGACGGCCAGTCCATTTTCAGGAACCTTGTCCATCATGATATGAAAGGTTTCCAATATCCTCTCCATGGACCCATAATAATCTAAATGGTCGTTTTCGATGTTCGTCACCACAAGGATCTTGGGATCCAGAAATAGGAACGATCCGTCGCTTTCATCAGCTTCAGCCACCAGATACTCGCCGGCACCCAGTTTTGCATTTCCGCCAATATCATTCAGCTCACCGCCAACGATGACGGATGGATCTTGACCACACTTCTCTAAAATCAGTGCAACCATGGAGGTCGTCGTTGTCTTTCCATGTGCTCCTGCGATAGCGATACCTTTTTGTTGACTCATGATTGCTCCCAGCATTTTTGCCCGCGGCCAAATCAGAATTCCCCGCTCTTGTGCCTCCAACAACTCGACATTTGACGGTGGGATCGCAGTCGAAATCACAACAATATCCGGATCACCCATTTGATTTCTGGCGTGGCCGATATAAATCTGCGCTCCACTATCTTTCAATCGTTGAGCAGCAACAGACATATTCAAATCAGAACCCGATACTGTATATCCCATTTCGCAAAGCACGTGCGCGATGCCACTCATGCCAGCCCCGCCGATACCCACGAAATGAACATGTTTAATCCCTTCCAGCATTCGATAGCCCACTCCTTCCATGATGGCTGCTTTGGCGTTTTCGAATCAGTTCTCGAGCAAAGTCAGCAATTTCCTCTGCAGCTTGCGGCCGTCCGATTCGACGGCTATTGTCGGCCATTTGCTTAAGAGCGGTTGGATCATTCATCAATGCATCCACATGATAGATTAGCCGTTCCCCACTCAATTCTTGATCTGCTATCAACACTGCCGCACCTTCGTGCGCTAGAAACCGGCCATTATGATCTTGATGCTGATTCGTAGCATGCGGATACGGGACAATGATAGCCGGTTTGCCGATAGCGGTCAGTTCTGAAAGAGAAATTCCTCCAGCTCGGCTGACAATTAAATCAGATGCACCGTAGGCATCTTGAATGTTATATAAATACGGTTTGATTGTAATATTTCCTGCCTCAGAAAGCACGATTCCTCGAGAAGCCAATTCTGCAAGTACAGACTCATACTTATCACGCCCGGTAATATGTAATATATGCACCTTACTCGAGTTGTGATAATGGACACATAATTCGATCATTGCCTCATTGATCCGTTGCGCACCAATACTTCCTCCAAAACCCATGATGACAAACTGGTCATCCCCAATGCCCAGCGTTTGCCGCCCAATTGTCCGATCAGCCATCATGATTTCGTTCCGAATGGGGTTACCCGTTACCCTAACATCCTGATGATGTGGGAAGTAACCTCGGGATGCCTCATATGTGACAGCCACGCCATCAACGAACCGGCCAAGGATGCGATTCGTCACACCGGGTATTACGTTCTGTTCCAGAATTAAAGTGGGGATCTTCGCCATTTTCGCGACAGCCACCACAGGACCGCAAACATAGCCCCCCGTCCCAATCACGATATCCGGCTGAAATCGACGAATCAGCTTTCTTGCTTGCCCAAACCCATGAAAAACATCAGCAAGACTTTTGAACAACCCTAACGAAAGCCGCCGCTGGAAACCACTTACAGTAATTAACTCCAAAGAATAGCCGGCCTTGGGGATCAGGTCGGCTTCCATCCCTCGTTTGGTTCCCACGAAACGAATTTCATGACCTTCTCCTAGATCCCGGAAGTGGTTGGCAACTGATATGCCAGGATAGATGTGCCCACCGGTTCCTCCACCCGCAATCAGAATTCGCATCAGACTTCACACCTCATACTTTCATGTTCGATGTTCGGCAATACCGGGAAATATTCAACAACATACCGATACCCATCATTGAGGGAATCAGTGATGAACCACCATAACTAACGAACGGCAGTGTGATTCCCGTAATCGGAATTGATCCTGTGACCACCCCGATATTAATCACCGCTTGAAGGACGATCATCGTGGTTAACCCCGTTGCCAGCAGGCTGGAAAAGGTGTCAGGTGCGGTGACGGCGATCCGATAGCCACGAAAGGCAAAAAGGGCAAAAAGCAGAACCACGAGTAGTGCGCCCGCCAATCCCAGCTCCTCCCCTAGTATAGCAAAAATAAAGTCAGTGTGCCGCTCAGGCAGATAAAATAGTTTCTGCCGACTATTTCCCAACCCTTTCCCAAAAAATCCACCAGAGCCCAAAGCCAACAGGGATTGAATAATATGATAACCATCCCCCAACGGATCTGCCCAAGGATTTAAAAAAGACAGAAAACGGGCACGCCGGTAATCTTCTGAGAATATGGCATAATATAACGCAGGTATGGCTGCCAAGACCATTCCCCCAAGATGCAGAAAATGAGCTCCAGCGGAAAACCAAAGGACAAAGGCAGTTCCCCCGATAGCCAAGGCAGTTCCCAAATCAGGTTGTTTTAAAATAAGTCCCATACACAGCAATGTGATCAAAACATACGGCGACAAGGTCGTAATTCGTTGAATTCGGTTGCGGTTGTATGCCAACCCCGCTGCAGTAAAAATGATCAAAGCTAACTTATTCAACTCAGAAGGTTGAAATCCCACTGGACCCAGATCAATCCATCGTCGAGCCCCGTTGACGACCTTCCCAATGCCAGGGACGAGTACCAGAATCAATAGCAAAATAGACCCTGCCAAAATATGCACGGCGTACTTCCGTATCCATTGGTAGGGGAATCCAACCATGAACACCATAACAGCAAGCCCAACGCCTGCCCACATCGCCTGTCGTCGTAGATAATAAAAGCTGTCACCCCAGTCCGACATGGTGGCAACAGAACTGGAACTGTGGACCATAATCAGCCCAATCCCCAGTAGGGCCAGAACCGAAAGTAACAGAATATAGTCTGGTGCTTTGCCTTTTTCAACTTTAGCCATCTGAGAATCCTCCCGGTATTTCAGCCTCTCATCAATAAAAATCCCCAGTATCCAACGGCAGACAGCAATGCAGCAGATATCCAGAAATATGACACCACTTTCCATTCACTCCACCCGCCTAATTCAAAATGGTGGTGTAATGGTGCCATTCTTAATGGTCGTTTGCCTGTTATTCGTAACCCCAATACCTGAATGATTACTGATACCGTCTCAATTACATAGATACCGCCAAGTATGATAATCAGCAACTCGGTTTTCGTCAAAAGGACCGCTACAGCCAAACTGGATCCCAGTGCAAATGAGCCAGTATCTCCCATAAAAATCTTCGCCGGGTGCACGTTGAAAATTAGAAATCCAATACACGCTCCAGCCACAGCCCATGCGAAGACCATGATCTCAGGTTGACCGACCTGATTCGCAATCCATCCCAAAACCATCATCGGGAATAAGGTCGTACCTGCTGCCAATCCATCCAATCCATCTGTTAGATTCGCACCATTAACCGCCCCCATCACGAGGATGACCACAAATGGATAGTAAAACCATCCCAGGTTTAAAACCCATTGTGTAAAGGGAACCTGAATCCAGGTAGAACCTCCCAAAGGACCGGTAAGCATGTATCCTAAAAGACCTGCTCCAATCAATTGGCCTGCCAGTTTAGCCCGCGCTTTTAACCCTAATGGCCTTTTCTTCACAACCTTCAAGTAATCATCAGCAAATCCGATGAGACTGAAACCCACCACAAACACCAATGCCGCTATCAGCCGTAGATTTCGTGGTCCAATCATCAATGAGCCAACCACAATCCCGGTTATCAATAACAGACCTCCCATGGTTGGGGTACCCATTTTCTGCAAATGCTGCTGAGGTCCATCATCTCGAACTTGTTGGCCGAATTTTAAACGCCGAAGCAGCGGGATAGTAACCGGACCCGCTGCCACAATGACCAAGAATGCCAGGGCACCCGCCCAAATTCCAGTTGACATCTATTTTCCTCCTTCAATTACCGGAGGTAAATTCTGCACAGCTGCGATAATTTCCTCCATACCCATACCCCGGGACCCTTTGACTAATATCACATCGCCTGGCTTGATTCTCTCTTTTATCTCATGAAATGCGTCCTGATTATGATCAACACAGATGATACGATCATCGGCCATGCCCATATCCGATGCTGCTGCAGCAATCAATCTTGCCCGTCTACCGACCGTTATCAGAAGGTCGATATCGTGGTCAGCTACACGAACCCCAATTTCCTTATGCCCATCGATTTCTCGATTCCCAAGCTCCAACATATCCCCCAAAACAGCTACTTTCCGCAAATTCGAACCCACATCCATCAATACATCCAGAGCCGCGCCCATGGAGCGGGGATTTGCATTATAAGCATCGTCAATGAGAATGAAATCTGGACGACGCGTTATCTGCATCCGCATCTTGGAAGGAACAAAACGAGCTAAGCCTGCAGTGATCTCATCGGGTTCCACTCCCAGTACCATCCCACAGGTGGCTGCCGCTAATGCATTGGCTACGTTATGCAATCCCGGCAAAGGGACTTGAACATCAAAGCGCCGTTCACCGGAAACAACGGTGAACGCAAATCCATCCTCTTTATAATTGATTATATTCTCAGCCACTACATCGCCTTCTCCGCTTGCGCTAAAGAAATACACTGGACAGCGAGTTGTCTCTGCTAATTTCCGGCACCATGGATCATCGCCATTGAGGATTGCAACGCCGTCACTTGGTAATGCGTCCAGCAGCTCCCCTTTGGCCTTTGCAATATTCTCCACCGTTCCAAGTAGTTCAATATGGGTCTCACCAATATTGGTGATCACACCAATTTTAGGTTCTGCAATCTCAGCCAGCTGGGCAATTTGACCGATTCCACGCATTGCCATTTCCAAAACAGCGATTTGATGATGGTCTTCAAGGTTCAGAATTGTCATCGGCATACCAATTTCAGTGTTTAAGTTCCCCTGGTTTTTGAGCACTGAAAATCGGGTTGCAAGAACCGATGCGATCATGTCTTTTGTCGTCGTTTTCCCAACACTGCCTGTGATGCCGATCACAGTCGGTCCAATGGTATGCAGATAATAATTCGCCCAATCCCATAATGCATAATGGGTATTGTCCACGCGTATCACCAGCAATTGATTGGGGAACGACACATCCGCAAGCAATCGACTGACGACCAGTCCTGAAGCTCCATTTGCAACCGCCTGGTGTATATAGTCGTGCCCATCTGCTGCTTCTCCAATCATGGCGAAAAAAAGATCTCCGGGTACGACGTGTCTAGAATCCACTGCGACCCCTTTGATAATAACATCAGGATCGCCCTGGACCCATGTCCCCCCCATGACATTACTCATCAGATCAGCCCGTATCGGCCTCATGCTCTCAACCTCCGCAGCGCTTCTTGCGCCTCTTCAAAGTCATCAAAGTGAATCGTCCGCTCTCTTAAAACCTGGTAATTTTCATGGCCTTTTCCGGCAATCACCACCACATCATTTGGCTTTGCCATTTGAATTGCCAAATGGATCGCCTGGTGCCGGTCAATCTCCATTTCGTACGCGTCGGTGACCGCAGCCACACCTGGTTCGATCTCTTTGAGGATGCTCACTGGGTCTTCCGTTCGAGGGTTATCCGATGTGACAATCGTGTAATCGCTCAGATTTCCGGCGATTCGACCCATGATTGGCCGCTTGGTGCGATCTCGGTCTCCACCGCAACCAAACACAACAATCAACTGCCCGCGACAGATCGCTCTTGCTGCTTTCAGCACATTTTCCAGACCGTCAGGCGTATGGGCGTAGTCAACAATAACTGCAAAATCCTGCCCCTCCTGAACCAATTGGAAACGGCCCGGGACACCTTTGAATGTTTCCAATGCTTCTTTGATCGTTTCCAAAGAAATTCCGTCAATAATCGCTGCTCCAGCCGCCGCTAAAGTGTTGTAAACGTTGAACAGCCCAGCAATTTTCAGAGTCATGGGCAAATAACGCCCTTGATAAGCTAATGTATAGCGGGTACCCTGATGGTCAACATGAACATCCACTGCCTGTAAGTCTGCCTTGTGATCAATCCCATAGGTCAACATCGGCACATGCGTCATGGATATGATCCGCTCAGCCGCTGGGTCATCCAGATTGATCACCGCACCTTTGACCCCTTTTCCTGTCCCGCCGGTATGTTTTAGTTGAGCAAATAGTTTAATTTTTGCCAATAAGTAATTCTCCATCGTCTTATGATAATCCAGATGATCTTGAGTTAAATTGGTGAAGACCCCGATATCATATTCACATCCATCCACGCGATGCAAGTCTAAAGCATGTGATGACACTTCCATGACTAAACTATCGTCGGCAGCTTGAACCATATGGTATAACATTTCATGCAGATCGATTCCTTCAGGAGTTGTCCGTTCCATCGGTTGATCCTGTCCTCCGACGGTAGAGCGTATGGTACCAATTAGCCCCACTTGCCTTCCACTGTGTTTTAAGATCGCCTCGATCAAATATGTAGTCGTTGTTTTGCCGTTCGTTCCTGTTACCCCAAATACCCGTAACTTCTGACTAGGTTGCTCAAAAAACACATTGGCCATCCGACTGGCTGCCATTCGAGTGTTCTTCACCACCACCACCGGTACCGGTGCAACCACTGCTTCTTCGGTTATCAACGCAACAGCACCATTGGCTAGGGCTTGGGGAATATACTGGTGGCCATCTGTTTTTTCACCCCGAATACAGAAAAAAACATGCCCCTGTCTGATTTTACGCGAATCATAGAATAACCCCGTCACTGGCACATCATCGCTAGTCACAGATAAGATATCTTCTGCATTGAGACTCGCCGTCAATTGCGATAACCATTTTTCCATCGTCTGCACCCCATTAACTCTCTATTTAAATTCCACCTGCACGACTTGACCTTTAGTTAAGGTTGCCCCTGGAGCTGGAGTCTGTGTCACCGAATTTCCGGTCCCTGTCGGAACCATGACCAACCCATAAATTTCCAGAATCTCAGCCACCTGAAGCATGGTCAGACCTCGCACATCAGGAACAATCAACTGATTTGATGCCACTTTGTCCTTAAAATACAGGCGCACAGTGGTATGATAAGGGACTTGTTCTCCTGATTCGGGAATTTGATATGCCACAACATCACCACTCATGGCGATTTTGTATTTCAATCCGATTTTATCTAATCGAGAAACAGCAGTGCTTTCCGTCTTTCCTATCACATCCGGAACCGTCACAATGGTCTGTTGACCGGGATTTATCTGATCGGAATTGCTCCCTTCAGGGAGAACTCCCAGTGTCTGCAGTGTATCGTGAACGATGATGCGAAAAGCAGGTGCAGCGACCTGCCCCCCATAGTAATATGACCCTGACGGTTCATCCATAATCACAATAACGGCGATTCGCGGGTTATCAGCCGGTGCAAATCCCAGAAATGATGCGATATATTTGTCTTCAGAATATGCCCCATTAATGATTTTTTGCGCCGTTCCAGTTTTCCCAGCAACTCGATACCCATCGATATATGCATTTCGTCCGCTACCATTGCGAACCACGCTTTCGAGAATGCTGCACATAAGTTTTGAATCTTCCGATGAAATCAGCCGGATACCCTCTGCATTTTCGATTTCGTCTATGACTTCCCCCGAGCTGCTTAAGATCCGTTCAACCATGTAGGGTTTCATATAAACTCCGTCATTCGCCACAGCGGCAGCAGCTGCTACCATCTGTAATGGCGTTACCGTAATTGCCTGCCCAAAAGAGATTCTTGCCAAATCGACTTGTCTGACTTTATTTTCTGGCAGCAGAATACCCGCTGCTTCCCCAGGATAATCGATCCCCGTTTTCGTACCGAAATTGAAAGCACTTATATATTCATAAAGCTTCGCGGTGCCAAGCCTTAAGCCCAACGTCACGAAAGCAACATTGCAGGATGTTTCTGCAGCTTGCACTAGCGTTTGTGTTCCGTGGGCACGAATACATCGAATCGTAGCCCCGGGAATCGATATATGGCCATCACATTTAAATGTTTCTTTGCTGTTTACCGCATCTTCACCCAAAGCTGCAGCCATGGTAATGATTTTAAAAGTCGATCCGGGTTCATATGAGTCCGAAACAGCAGGATTTCGCCAGATTGAAGCATCTGCTTGAAACGGTGTATTTGGATTGAAATCTGGATAACTAGCCATGGCTAGGATTCCTCCGGATTTTACATCCATGACGATGACCGTACCTCGCTTGACCTTATTAGCTAAAACGGCTTTTTCCAGTTCTCGTTCAGCAATATATTGAATCGTTTCATCCACTGTCAGTTGCAGCGTCTGACCATCCACAGGTGCTGTATAGGAATGCATTGCCCCTGGAATCTCTTTACCCCTCGCATCATACTCGGCAGTTAAGCGACCGGCAGTGCCTTGCAGAACACTCTCATACGCCACTTCAACCCCATACAAACCTTGGTTGTCAGTACCGGCGAATCCAAGTATATGCGATGCCCGGTTATTCAGTGGGTAGAATCGCTGGCTGCGTGCCTCCAACCCGATTCCCGAAAGGCGTGCCTCTCGAATGATTTTGGACTGGGTTGGTGTGATCTTGTGCCGAATATACACATGAAATTGCTGGCGAGTGATGCGATTAAGCACATCTTTGTAATTCATTCCCAAAGCATCCGACAAAACCTGCGCCGCTTGTTCGGGTTCTTTGATTTCACCTGGAATAGCATAGACCGAATCGGATGAGATGCTCATAGCCAGCACCTTCCCGTTTCGGTCCAGAATATCTCCACGTTTAGCTTCGACTTTAACGCCCCGGGTTCGAGTGTTAACTGCCAGCTCCGAATACTTCACGCTTTGAATCACCTGGACCCAAACCAATCTGAGAGCCAGGAGAAGAAACAAAAGCAGAAATATCAGGAATAGGGCGGGAACCCGCCGACGAATCATATCAGACGATGGTGTGGCCACCATGGCAATCCCCTTTCTTTGCAAAGGAGTGGTGCATTAGTTGACCTGTGCACTTCCAGCTTCTACCTGGGTCGATTCACCCAATAATGCGGCAACGAACCGACTCCACAAAGACGGAGATTGATTACCCTCATGTGCGACTGTCGCGTTGACATCATTACTTGAACTAACAGTGACCAGTCGGACCTGGTTTGTCCGAATCATCCCCATCCGGCCCAATGCAGCTGTTTCAATGCGGTCCAGTGACTCCATCTGCCCCACCTGCAAGGCAAGGCGTTGGTTATCCGTCTGCAGGGTAACCAGCTCTTTCTTCATTTGCGTTAGTTCATATCCACGCTGAAGGATAACATTATGCCTGCAGACCAAAAGTACATTGATCAATACAAATACTAAAATCATTATAGCATATCTGGCAGCAGGGACAGGCTTGTGATTTAATTTTTGTTGCTTCTTTTGCGATGGCCGCCCAATTGGTGATGGCTTGACTTCCGGGAGTTCATAGGCGTATCGGTCATAATCATAAGCGTGTTGTGAATATCCCATCCTCTGCACCTCCTTTTCCTAAATCTTTTCAGCAACTCTTAACTTTGCACTGCGAGCACGGGGATTTTGTACCAATTCGTCCTCGGATGCTTCAATCGGTTTCCGGGTCAAAACCTTCAATTCTGGCTTTAGGCCACAGACACATACAGGTAAATCTGGAGGACATATGCACCCACGAGCTGCTTCTTGAAAGATGTGTTTGACGATTCGGTCTTCTAAAGAATGAAATGTGATTACGCAAATCCGACCATTCGTTCTCAGGCACGATATCGCTTTTTTCAGCGATCGATCGAGTGTTCCCAGTTCATCATTGACTGCAATCCGTAAGGCTTGAAATGTTCGTCTGGCCGGATGCGGGCCACTTCTGCGAGCTGCGGCAGGAATCGCTGACTTGATGACATCTACCAGCTGCCCCGTTGTTTCTATTGGTCGGATCACCCGCTCTTTAATGATGAATGCTGCAATCCTCGATGCCCATCGCTCCTCACCGTATTCCCGAATGATCCGGGTCAGTTCGGCCTCAGGAGCGGTGTTTACTAACATTTTTGCATCCAGCTGGCTCTGAGGGTCCATTCGCATATCCAAGGGCGCATCTGTCATGTAGCTGAATCCGCGATCCGCTTCATCAAGCTGATGAGACGATACACCGAGGTCATAAAGAACACCGTCAATGAATTCGTACCCAAGCTGATCTAAAATGCGCGGCAATGACTCGTAGTTGGCATTAAAAAGTGTAAAGGAACCCTCGTATGTCTTGAGTCGTTCCGATGCAGTGGCAATTGCAGCTGGGTCGCGATCGATACCGATCAGATGACCACCTGGGATAATTCCCTCCAGGATCCCTTGAGAATGACCTGCACCCCCTAAGGTGCAATCTGCAATCAGGTGCCCCGGTTTCAGATTCAGCCATGTCAATGTTTCCTCATAAAGGACCGGTATATGGTGAAATTCCATTATCCTCACTCCCAATATCCAGTCCGGTAGCCTAGATTCCCAGATCCACCATATTTTCTGCTATCTCTTCATATGCCGTTTCCGCTTTTTGACTGTATTCACGCCAGACTTCCTCGCTCCATATTTCCACGCGGGTCGACACTCCGATAATCACCACGTCTTTGACAATCTGGCAGAAATCCTTTAAGGTAGTTGGGAGTAGCACACGCCCCTGCCGGTCCAGCTCACACTCAGTCGCTCCAGAGAAGAAGAACCGGACAAACGCCCGAGCATCCGCTTTGGTAAATGGCAGGGATTTAAGCTTGTCTTCAAGAATATTCCACTCTGCCATGGGATATAAAAAGAGACAGCCGTCCAGACCTTTGGTCATGATGAAATGATCCCCTAATGTTTCCCTGAATTTTGCGGGGATGATCATCCGGTTTTTTTCGTCTATGGCATGTCGGTATTCTCCCATGAACACGGCTTTTACCCCCCAATGGAACTGAGAATGTCCCACTTTCCTCCACTTTATCCCACTTGAGAGTAGATATTTCTCCTCCATGTGGCATATTCCTGCTTGTTTTTGTAATTTTTAAAAAAATATTTATAAATATTTTGAATATTGAACGTAAAAAAAGCGGCACTGCAAAAACTCAGTGCTCGCTCTCTTTTCGACATCAGCATCTATAAATCATATCAAACCGTATGAGTCTTCATAACATGACTCATTCATTAACCAGACCACTGGCATAGATCGATTCTGTTGCGGACAACATGACCATCACCACCACCGCGGCGATACATCCGAACACCCGCGTGAATCACTTGATACTTCTCTGCTACCAAAACTTTAACTGCCTGTTCATGCCCGGCATAGACAGGGACCACAAGATCAGAAAACCCCTTATGCTCCAGAACAGCCTCGCATTGTCTTAAAAACTGCCGAAAGCGGTTATCCGAATCATGACCCTGAGAATCCATGGCCATGGCTTTCACCACGACTCTTCGCGAATCAGGGATCTGATGATATATCATAAACCCATCGGCTTCAGCATCACTCCGGGAGAAGATACACGCTCCCAGGCCAAACATATACGCTGATTCCGCTTCTTGCCCATAGTCCAGCAAAGGATTTATCGTGCGGCTGATTCGGGAAATATCCGGAAGCAGGGCATCCATCGCGATCTTATTGGGCACTGGATATGCCGTGCTGATCCGAACATCGCTTGCGTCCAAAGTTTTATACATCCGTAACCGTAAAAACTCTGGATAATACTGATAGCGTAAGTATAAATTCAGATTCGCTACCGTCTGCGGCATGGTTTCTAAGCCCACGACAGCACATTTCGACTCCAAAAAATCCGTAGCCATACCTAAAAGTCGGCTGCCAATCCCACGGCCTTGGAAGGAAGGATGAACCACCAGGGGGCCTAGCCAGCCAGTTTCACCCCAGATATGACAAAACACACAACCGACGATCCGGCCTGACGAACCAACCGCGACAAAGCTTCCTTCCGGTTGGTGAGTCAAATAACACTCCATCTCTGAATAGTTTCGAATCGGTAAATGCTGAGGAACCCCTGTTTCTCGGGCAAAAAGGTCAGAAAACGTGGCTGGAATGAGTCTCCTGACGACTTCCAAATCTCCAGTTTGCATCAAGCGAATATTAAAATCCATTCCGGACACCTCCGGTCGGCCCTAGAGACCGATAATGATCGGCACCAAAATTGGCACTGCCAATGTCAGGACTACCCCACTGAAAAAAGCAATCAGCGCAATTTCGGATCCTGAAAAACGTAAAATCATCGGTAGCGTTGTATCCATGGTGGTCGCCCCGCCAGGTGCGATTGCAGTCAGCTTCCCTACATAGCGGGCGAGAAAGGGAATACTCATCAACGCCAGGATCTCTCTAATCACGTTCGCCAGGAAAGCCAATGCTCCTGTCTCCACATTGTAAACCTGTGTGATAATGATTCCGGATAAACTGTACCAGCCAAATCCAGCCCCTACCGCTCCCGACTCATTGAAAGGCATTCCGAGGGCATATCCGGCAATGACTGCACCGGCAATGCTTCCCATGGCAATACATACAGGGATCCACACAATCCGCAACCCCAGTTTGCGCAATCCAAGCCATGCATTCCGATTCCGGCCGATATCAATGCCCACACCAAACACCAGTGCCGCCAATGCAAACGAAGCCACTGTATCCAATGACCCAAACCAAGACATGGGTAAGATGAAACGTCCTGCGATAATCCCCATAGCCACAGCACCAAAAACAATCCAGGTCATAATGGATCCCCCTCGTGAAACAGCGACTTGAAAGGGCCGGCTTCCAGAATTCGCAGGGCCACGATACTACCGGCCACCGCTGCGACTGCTAGTATGCCTGCTTGCAGACCAATTCGTTGCAAGTTGCCGAATATATCCGGATCCATACCGATTTTTGCACCCATCGTCAATAAAAGCAGCACCAACCCGATGGTCGTCCCCTTTCCTGCCCAGCGGACAAATCCAGCTGATAAGGGAATGCTATAGCCAATCAATAATCCTGCAGCCAGACTGGCAAAAAAAGCCCACATGCAGATTCCCTCCTTCGATGCAATTCATTAAAAAGGCCGCTTTGCAGCGGCCTTTGCCTTCTAAAATACTCCCAAGTACTGATCCAGTTCCCACTGGTGCACCTGCATCCGGAATGCATTCCATTCCATACGCTTTGCTTCAATGAAATGCTGGAAGGTATGCTCACCCAGTGCATCTCGCATCAACGGACTGGCTTCCAACTCATGCAACGCATCTCCCAGACTGCCGGGCAGACTGCGAATATTCATCCGCTTCCGTTCTTCCGGGGTCATTTTATATACATTCTGATTTGTTGGCGCACCAGGATCCATTTTGTGCTTAATTCCATCCAAACCCGCTTTCAGCATCACAGCCATGGCCAGGTACGGATTGCATGCCGGATCCGGGAAACGAAGTTCCAAACGGGTACCGGTACCGCGAACTGCCGGAATCCGGATCATCGGACTCCGATTTCGTTCTGACCAAGCGATATATACTGGAGCTTCATAGCCAGGCACCAAGCGCTTATAGGAATTCACAAGGGGGTTGGTGATAGCAGCAAAACTTCTCGCATGCGCCAGCAGTCCACCCATATAGTGCATCGCTATTTCACTTAATTGATACGGTGCGTTGGCATCTTCGAAAGCATTTTGCTTCCCTTTAAATAAAGACTGATGTGTATGCATGCCGGACCCGTTAATGCCGAAAACAGGTTTCGGCATGAATGTCGCATGCAACCCGTGTTGCATGGCAATGGTTTTAATGACCAGCTTAAATGTTGACACATTGTCTGCTGTGGTAACGGCATCCGCGTATCGGAAATCGATCTCATGCTGTCCAGGTGCTGTCTCATGATGGGAGGCTTCGATTTCAAATCCCATTTCTTCCAGTGCAATAACCATATCTCGTCGGGCAGCTTCACCCAAATCGGTAGGCGGGAAATCAAAATAACTGCCATGATCGTGGGTCGTGGGGATAATATGCCCCTCTGTATCTTTGGGGAAGAGGAAAAATTCTGCTTCCGTCCCTGCATAAAACACATAGCCCATGTCCTTTGCTTCCTGCATCACTCGTTTGAGGATTCCTCTGGGACAACCCACAAAAGGTGTCCCGTCCGGATTATATACATCACAAATCAACCGCGCACTGGTTCCTTCTCCCCGAGTCCAGGGAAATACCACAAAACTACTGGGATCCGGCCGTAAGTACATATCTGATTCTTCGATTCTGACAAATCCGGATATGGATGAGCCATCAAACATGACTTTACCGTCCAGGGCATGCTCCAGCTCCCGGACCGGGATGGCGACATTTTTAACGAAGCCCAGAATATCAGAAAATTGCAGTCGGACAAACTGAACTCCTAACTCCTTTGCTTTGGCTAAGACATCTTCTTTGCTATAATCAGGCTTAAAAGAAGCCGACATATCAATTCCTCCTCCATATTTACATTTCAAAATTCACTGCCACTGAAAGCCCTTTGTCTCCAAGATCACTCCTAGTCTTTTAAGCTTTCTGTCGATGGTGACACACCGAGAGGCATCCGCCGAATTTTCGATGAACCTCTTCCTCGTCAACTTGACCGCCGGTCAAGTTCTGGCGCTTTTTCCGTGTATGCCTGAACCTTTTCCCGTTCATATCCCACCTCCTTTCCCAATAAAAACCATTGCACTAGACTGAACTTAATGGAGTAATATTAGCATTCATTCCAGTCAGTGTCAAGGGGATTTATGCAATTTAACAAAAAATTAACGAACATTAATCTAATATCCTTCTAAATAAATCGCTTTATGCCGAACAATTATTGCCATACCAGGTATCAGCAGACCTTTTTTCGCTTATTCCAGTCTTGCACATCCAGAATGAAGGATGTCAGAATACCCAGGACAAGAGCCCAGAAAGGAGCCCCGATTCCCAAAACCCGGATCCCGGAAACCGCCACGATGAATGCAAAAAACGCGCCATGACCGTATGGCCCGGACCAGGCAGCGCGCATAGCGGAAATCAATGCTCCCATCATCGCCAACCCTGCAATCAGGTTAATCAGTTCGATGGGATACGCCGCCATCAAGATCACCAAACTTGTGGAAAAGACACCGAACATCATCGTAATGAGCCCCGCCACCATGGATGCGATATATCGCCCTTCCATATCTTCCCCTGCTCCAGAACCACCGCAAATGGCTGTCAAAACACCTGCCATATTGATCGTATGCCCTCCCGCCAATGACACCAGCATCGTGCCAATCCCGCTAGCAGCCGTCATCGCATTGACCGGAACCCGGGTTCCCTTTGGCACATCGTCATAACCTTCACCCATGAGAAAACCCATTGCCTGCATGTTTTCCGCTCCCATCACCGTAATGGTCAGCGGCAGGCTGATCCCAATCAATGCTCGAAGTGTCGGTGCCGGTATCATAAGCTGGGGTAACGTGACCTGCCAAGTCAGTTCCATGTGGCCAGTCAGCCCCAGGGCGGCAGCCAGCATCCCCCCAGAAATTAGCGCCCCTAAAACCGCAGGAAAGCGAGGGAACCATCGATGGGACAGCAAATAGACCAGGAGCGGCACTCCGCATAGCAGGGGTGCTGCATGCAAGGACGATGCAATCTCCACACCAAACCGCAGCAATATCCCGGCGATCATGGCCATAATCACTGGGCGGGGTAACCAGCGCACAATACTCCCTGCTACCCCGGAAAATCCCAAAATAGCCAGGATGACACCCGTCATGAAAAATCCGCCGGCTGCCTCGGGCAGTGAATAAAATGGCAGGGCACCACCGACCAGCACCAACCCGGCGATGGACCAGGCACCACCGATGGGTTTCATATAATACAAAGAAAACAGGATCGATAAGGTGCCTCCGCCGACAAATACGATAAAAACCCAGGACATGATGCGATCCTGGGGAAGTCCAGCCTCCTGCAGTATCTTCATAATCAACAGCAGGGTGCCGATGTTGAAGATCCCCGCCACCACGCCCGCGCTCATATTGGTACCATTAGCGTGGCGGCGAATCCCGTTGATTCCTTGGCGGAAACCAACACCCATCTCGAGTTTTCCAGCCAAATCAGTCACCTCAAACTTTCTTCATGGTCCCTTTTTCCACAAAGCGTGAATGCCAAGAAAGACTTTCATCCAAGATATGGGGGGTTTGTCCACCCGTTATTGTTTCCGCTCCATGGAAGTACTCCCAAAGTGCATCCCGGTATTGGGGGTGGGCACAGTTTTCGATAATGCGCGCAGCCCGTTCCCGAGGCGCAAGTCCTCGAAGATCCGCCACCCCTTGTTCTGTAACAATAACATCCACATCATGTTCTGTATGGTCCGTATGGGATACGAAGGGGACGATGCACGAAATATCCCCTCCTTTGGCAATCGACTCAGTAATGAAGAATGCTAAATATGAATTCCGTGCAAAATCACCGGACCCACCGATCCCGTTCATGATCCGCGTTCCCATTACATGGGTGGAATTCACATTCCCATAAATATCTGCCTCCAACGCAGTATTCATGGCGATCACGCCCAGCCGCCGCACAATTTCGGGATGATTGGTGATCTCCAAAGGCCGCAAGACGATTTTTTCACGGTATTGATCCATGTTGGCATACATCCGAAGCATGGCTTCTCCAGATAAATTCAAGGCGCACCCGGATGCACTGTCGAGTTTACCGCTCTCAAGCAAGGTCAATACAGAATCCTGTAGTACCTCTGAATAAACCTGCAAATGTGAAAACCGGGATTTTGCCAGGCCTGCCAAAACGGCATTCGCAACATTCCCGACTCCGGACTGGAGGGGCAATAACGGCTCCGGCATTCGGCCGAGTTGAATCTCATGTTCCAGAAAGTGAATGATATGTTCTGCAATCATTTCATGAGCCGGTTCCACCGGTGCAAAGGCTGGCCCCTTCTCCGGGATATGACTCAGCACGATTCCCAGGATCTTTTCAGCGGGAACATGCAGACCAATGGTGCCGATCCGCTGATCCGACCGGATAATCGGGATTGGCTGACGATGGGGAGGATCCTCAACATCATATAAATCATGGATCCCTTCGAAACTCTCCGGGGAAGCTGTATTGACTTCAATGATGACTTTATCAGCGCTCGACACGAATGTCGTGGTGTTGCCGACTGCAGCTGTGAGGATCAGCTCTCCAGTTTCTGTAATCCCTGCTGCTTCCACAATGGCAATATCCAAATTGCCCCACCAACCATATCGTACCGACTGAGCTGACATACTCAGATGCATGTCGATATAACATGTTGATCCCTGGTTTGCCCGATTCCGCATTTCCTTGGTTGATTGATATGGAAACCGACGCACCACATAATCTCCGGCACCCAAGATCCCGTCCACTTCCTGACTGGTGGATGCGCCTGTCCAAAGACTGATTCGGCGCTCATCCCCTGTCATTTGGATATGGTGGACCCAGGCTGGCAGTACCACCTTGGGGTTTCCGGTCACAGCAAACCCACTGATCGCGACATTCATGCCATCTTTGATCCAGGCGGCTGCTTCTTCAGCCGTAACCACCTTTTTCCGAAGTTCTTCATTCCGAATCCGATTGTGCAATATCTTCACTCCTCATGAATACCCAGTTCCATCAATTTTTCTGGTGTGGGGATTCCTTCATCACTCCAACCCCGTGTCCGGTAATATTCATCCAGCATCGGTCCCAAAGGTGGTAGATTCTGACCCGCTCCCCCGTCTCGTCTTGGCTGCGCAAGGATCCGCATGGGTAACACATCATCTTTGCGGCTGATTCCGCAACGGACATTATACATCCGTTTCAGATTGTATAAACGCTCCCCGGTCTGCATAAATTCGTCCATTGTCATATCCCACCCGGTTGCAGCATTCAGCCAATCCGTCAAATCATGAACATCGATGCCACCGTTGAGAATAAATTTGCATACTTTCAAAGAATCGAACATGCTCATCAGGTTTTGGGTTTTTGCGGCCAGTTCCCCTTTACGTTCCACCGCAAACCGGTCTAAAACTTCGGGGAATCCCATATCCGGTGATTTCAGACCACGTTCAAAGGCATAACTGAATCCCTGAAGATGGCATGCTCCCCGATTGGATGTGGCATAGCCAACACCCAGGCTATTATATGCCCGCGGGTCATGTGCCGGGAAATCCAGGCCTTTAACATGGATCGCATATTCTTTTGCCATACCACCGATGGTC
The DNA here is from genome assembly GCA_964600665.1 of uncultured Candidatus Sumerlaeota bacterium. Taxonomy (GTDB): domain Bacteria; phylum Bacillota; class SLNR01; order SLNR01; family SLNR01; genus CAZRKC01. The sequence goes on along the minus strand of CAZRKC010000002.1, from coordinate 61,201 downwards.
TCGGCTGCATGGCGGGTGCCTTCTGCCAGCAGTGCACCAATACCCTGCCGATGCGCAATTTGCTCCACCAGCTGGATCACTGCTTCGCCATCACCCCAGACAAGTGGTTTTCCCAGGGTATCCGCTTCCGTAATGATACCTTTTTCAAAACATTCCATGGCAAAAGCAATGGCTGATCCTACAGAAATCGTATCCATGCCGTACCGATTGCACCATTCGTTGGCCTTGGCGATCATCTCCAGATCATCGACCATGGTGTTGGAGCCGATCATACCCAATGTTTCATATTCAGGGCCGCCACCTTTTTGTCCCGCAAAGGGCGCAAAATACTGTTTTACGACCCGGCCACATCCGATCACACAACCCTGGCAGTAATAATTGCCGGTCAGGATCGATGCTGCTATGGCTTGCCCGGAAATCTTGGCTGCTCCCGCTTCAAAAGACCCTGTCCGCCAATTTTGCACTGGTAAATCGCCGACTTTCTCCGCAGTCTGCAGGCCGCCTGAAGTGCCAAACTGGGAGAATGCACGGGTTTTCTCTACGGTTTGTCGCGCAGCTTGTTTTGCCATCTCCGCAAGTTTCTCAGGATGAGCCGGCTTTGCGATTTGCGTACCGTATACGGCCACCGCTTTCAAATTTTTAGATCCCATAACCGCTCCCAGACCGCATCTCCCGGCTGCCCGGGCATCTGGACCATCGTTCATAATCGCAGCCATTTTAACCAGGTTCTCACCTGCCTGGCCGATGGAAGCGACAACTGCTTTCGGATGGGTTTCCCCACGCACCAGATCATCCGTCTCAAAGGTGTCCTTCCCCCAGATATGATCTGCAGGGCGGATCTCAACCGTGTCATCACTGACCCACAGATAGACTGGGCTCTGCGCTTTCCCTCTGAAAACGATGCCATCGTAACCGGCCTGTTTTAAGCGATAACCCCAGTAACCACCCGAATCTGCTTCACCCCAGATTCCGGTCAGGGGTGACTTGGCCACCACTGCATGGCGACCCGTCATAGGGATCCGCGTACCTGTCAGTGGACCGGTCATAAAAATCAATACATTCTCCGGCCCTAAGGGATCCGTATGCTCATCCGTTTCGTCATACAGAATTCGGGCGCCCAAACCACTGCCGCCGATATATTGCCGCAGCATGTTCTCTTCTACGATCCCGGTTGCAAATGATCCGTTTGTCAGATCGACATGGAGGATTTTCCCCATATAACCACCTGGCATTGTCATTGACTCACCCCGTTCAGGCACAAACAGATAGGGACATAACCGCCCCTATCTGCTGTGCAATTTTTGTTGATCCTCAAGATAGATGCGCAATCGCTTCCTCGATCAAATCCATACCCACTTCCAGTTGCTCCATGGTCGTCATCAGTGGTGGCAGCAACCGGACAATGTTATCGTACATACCCGCCTTGACGAGAATCAAACCCCGCTCATAGCAGTACTTCATGATTTTTTTGGTCTCATCTGCAGCCGGCTCTTTCGTTCCCCGGTCTTTGACCAGTTCAATGGCAACCATCGCTCCCAGACCGCGAACATCGCCGATTAATGCATACTTCTCCTGCATGGCTTTAAACCGTTTCATCATGTATTCGCCCATGGTGGTGGATTTATCCAGGAGATGTTCTTCTTCAAAAACATCCAGTACTGCCAGACCAGCAGCCAGGGCAACAGGATTTCCGCTATAGGTTCCGCCCAAGCCTCCGATGACCGTGGTATCCATCATGTCCGCGCGACCGATCACAGCCGATAAAGGCAATCCGGCAGCCAGGGATTTGGCACTGGTGACCATATCCGGCTCGATCCCGTAATGCTCGAACGCAAACATCCGGCCGGTTCGCCCGTAGCCGCATTGAATCTCATCGGCAACATAAATGATCCCGTATTTTTCGCAGATCTTTTTCAGACCCGGAATAAACTCTTTTGGCGGAACGATGAATCCACCTTCACCCACCACTGTCTCGATCACCAAAGCAGCCACATCTTCAGGGGCAACATGGGTTTCAAAGCTCTCTTCGATATATTCCAGGCATCGCATACCGCAACTGCCATAACTCAGACCAAAGGGGCAGCGATAGCAATACGGATACGGAAGTCGATACACTTCCGGTGCAAAAGGCCCAAAGTTGGATTTATACGGATTGATCTTAGCCGTCATGGACATTGTCAGCAGCGTACGGCCATGAAATGCATTTTCGAAAACCACGATGGACGGGCGCCGACTGTAACTCCGCGCGATTTTGACCGCGTTCTCCACCGCTTCAGCCCCACTATTCAAAAAGACAGTCTTCTTCTCAAAATCACCAGGCAACATCCCACAAAGCTTTTCCGCAAGTTCAATGTATGACGCATACATATTGACAGCAAAACAAGTATGGAGCATCTTTTCTGCCTGTTCTTTGACAGCTTCGACAATTTTCGGGTGGCTGTAACCCACGGCTAAGACGCCAATGCCACCGGCAAAATCCAGGAACCGGTTCCCATCCACATCTTCAAGAATGGCACCCATCCCTTTTTCTGCAAAAATCGGTGTCGCGCTGGCAGCTCCCCGGGGCACTGCTTTAACCCGTCTTTCCAACCATGCTTTTGACTTAGGTCCAGGCACACTGGTCTTTAAATCGATTCCACCTTTACTCATTCAAACACCTCCAGAATTTACTTTTTTGTTTTTGCCGCTTCCACAAAAGCCTCAAATAAAGGCAAAACTTCCTCATATTTTTCCAACATCATTTCCGGATGCCATTGCACACCCACGACAAATGTATGCGTTTTGCTTTCAATAGCTTCTGTAACACCATCTTTGGTCTTCCCGGTTTCAGCAAATGTGTCCGCTGCTTTCTTCACCGCCTGATGATGGAAGCCGTTGGTCCAAAGACGCTCTGTCCCATAAATTGCCGCAAGTTTTGAATCGGGACTGAATACCACTTCATGGGTTTTATGCCATTTAGGACTGATGCCGAGCAAGGGATGGAAAAGAGATCCTTTGACCTGAGAGCTGATATCTTGGTAGAGAGACCCACCCTTGGCTACGTTGAGAATCTGGCAGCCCCGGCAGATACCTAAAATCGGCATATCTTTTTCCATGGCTTTCGTTGCCAGATTCAAATCAAAAATATCCCGGATCGGATTGGTCTGTTGCAGGAACAGTTCATAATCTTCACCATAGTGCTTCGGGTCGACATCATCGCCGCCGGTCAGGAGGAGGCCATCGAGACGATCGAGAATCGCATCGGCTGCTTCGGGGCATGTATTCACCGGGATCACGACGGGAATCCCACCGGCTTTTTCCACTGCAGTCACATAATCACGGGGAGCCGTCACGATTTCCGGCAGCACCGCTGCAAAACGGGGGTCCATCCCTAAATCTGCGGTCTTCATGATACTACCGCTGATACCAATTAAAGGTTTCATTCAAATTCACTCCTTTTATTTGCTGTTTTTATCTTGAATAGCATAAGTTCCACTTTCAAATATTCGCTTTCTAAACCGGCATTCCTGCACATCCTTTGTTTCAGCACATCAAGAAAAAGCCCAACCTCAGTTGGGCCCGCAGCCATATTTATCGATTGCGAAGGGCTTCTTCCATTGCTTGTTTTTTTGCCTTTTTGTCAATTTCAGGATTCTTCTTTCGTGTTTCCACTACTTTTTGCGCCATAAAACTGACGGTATTGGTGAAAGCACGATCCTGGAAAGGTAAGAATGTCACCACCACTTTGCGTTTCTTGAGATCATCATACGGAATGATTTCAATGAGCCGGCGTCGCTTGCCCCACTCAAATACATATATCTCTTCGTAATCAAAGGAGAAACAAATGGGTTCTTTGTATGCACCGGCCATGAAACCACACTTCAATGCCAGCACACGACGGTTGGTCGCGACGATGGCTTCTCCCATCCCGCCTTCCACAATCGCATGAACCTTTTCGTCCGGCTCCAAACTCTTTTCCATGAGTTCCTTCAAACCGCCTTTTAACTCTTCTTTGGGGGGCGGTCCTGGTTTAGCTTGCAGTCGATCCGTTAGAAAACTTGGTCTCACTGCACTACCTCCTCTGACTGAAATCCAATTTTACTTTTACATTATACATGAACAAACGCCTGAAAACAAGAGCTGAGAACCGACCCTTCTCATTGCCACGCTTAAAAGGCTTATGGTATAATAGCCCTAGAAAACTTCGACAGGAGGAATGAGAATGGAAAAACAGCGTATCATGGTCTATAAAGCTGGAACTTACGGTGAAATCAAAGACCTGGTCCTCAAACTGGACGAAACATACGGAAAGTATATCAATGATGTCGGCCTCTACCGACGAATCGGCAAATATTGCATGCGGGTCGACGCCACTGCAGAAAACAGCATCCTCGATGAAATGGAAGCCCTTTGCAGCCAGCATGCTGAAGCTGCAGATTTGAATCTCACCCAACTGATCCGAGAATCCGAAAGCATGGTCGGCGAAGGCGGCATCGAGTATGTGAAAAAAGGCGGCATCCTCTAAAATCAGTTATAAATAATGACAGCCAGTCTTGAACTGACCCTCCCAAAGTTGACCATCGAATGGATGATCAACTTTGGGAGGTTTTTTTATAAATTGAAAATCCAGATTCCCATCCAGGAATAACGAACAGTCCGCCGCTTGCTGGAACATGATCAAAGGATGCATGGTTTAGCTAATTGCCCGGAATTTACTTATCGATGTAAAAGCAATGGCGGACATATGAATAACAATAGGAAAAGGCTTTTAGAGACAATCGTTTGGAATCGCAAATTGTCGGGCTTTGAGTACCCGACCTCTCATTATGCAGCCATCGCCCGCAAACAGCGTTCGAGAAATTGCTTAGGGCTCAGATACCCCGATGTAGCATACATACGCGCCCTCTCCCCTGACTGCGAAAAAGTGCAAGGTTCCACAAACAAAACATTGTTGCGAATTAGTTCTGCGGTAGCAGAGTGCCAATAGTGTCACCGGGTGCTGCCCTATAGATTTTCCAATCGTCGTGGTGTTGGAATAAAATGACCGATTCATAAATAAATGCCTTCCAGACCGGCTGCGATACCACCACTTCCGTCCCCCCACCCCAGTTTGCTCTGTGAAGTTTCAAACCATCGACAGCATGGGTATAATAGATGTTATCCCCTGAGACCTGGAACGAATTTCCGTAGAGATCCAGGGTTAAACCGATCTCATCTCCAGTCTCAAGATGGCGCCGTTTGATGGTGTTCCCACGGGCATAATACAAATAACCGTTGTCGACCAAAGGGTGGAATCCTTCAGTCAGAACTTCGTGGTTACTGCCGTCGATCGACATCCTGTAAATGGTGCCTTCAACTCCGGTGGAGTAATAAATGATTTCGTCAATCACACACATACCACCGGCTGGCTGATTGGGGCTAATTTGCATGGGTTCTCCATCATTGAAGGGAATGCGGATAATCCCTCCATCCGGATCATTCTCTTGCATCTTGGCCATGTAGAAAAACCCGTCCACATAACTTAAATAGCGGAGCCTGTAGGGAGCTGGCTGGGCATATATTAATTCCCTTGCACTGCCGTCCGGATGGATGCGCACCATACCCGCATCACAAAGATAGTAAATCCAGTTTCCCACTTGATTCAAAGATGCCGCTCCGGTATCCTCTGATAAAATGCCAGCGTTGGAACCGTCGGATTGAACCCGACGGACATCAGAATAAGGGAAATGGGTGTAATAGATCCAGCCGTCCACTTCCAGGGCAATGGCATCATAATGGCCTGGCAGATTGCCGCGGCCGGCAGGGGGTGATTCAGGCACTTCCCCATTATCATCATCATTAGGATCAGGTTCTGGGACCGGCTCTCCTTCACAACCTGCGAGCAGCAAGAGAAACAATAAGACTAACACCACCGAGAACAACCATGGTTTAAGTTTCCGGGATCGAATATTCACGGGAACCACCTCCTCCAGTGAGACTGGATTCAAAATGGATTGATGGACCAATATTGGGTGTATTTCGTGATTTCCCCGGGTGTTCCTGCCGGATGAAAAGTTCCTCCTCAGCTACTTCCCTCATATACTCTGTTGTATTGACTTACTGATCGATAAAACGAACTCTTTACCTCCCACGAAAAGCTAAGGTAAAGAATGACCTGACCCCCAAAAGTTGATCAATTCCTGCTGTAATATGCGCGTGTAATTATTCGTTATTTAGAAGTAATCAGTTATAGCATTGAATTACAGCAACCCAGCCATAACTCTTAAATAAATTGCCGAGTCCACCTATGGTGACTCGGCTCATATCTGGCTGTCATTTTTTTGCAGAATTATTAAAAATCATGGTCGGATGCTGCGCATCGAGAAGTTGAACTCTACACACCCCACCGCAGATCGTTCTCACCAAATGCGCCAGGTCTTGTGCGGCGGCATCCACTTTCCCGCGGTCCAGAGGTGACAAGCCTTCCAGAATGATGACTGCATCATGGGTCGCTTCTGTCAGCTTGGTGCGATCCGACTCCCGCCAGTTCCAGCGCCGACAAATCACATCCAGATCATCTGCGTAAATCACTTCTCCTGCCGGAATCAACTCAAGGGTCTCACCATGCAGCGGGTGAAATGTTTCTCCACCCTGGGCCCGAACTAACCGGATATTACCGATGATACGGCCCAGATCTTCCCCCCCTGCCGGGATCAGATGGGACACGGATATCCAGTTATAAATGTCCACCAGATCATTGATCCGCGGCAAGGTGCCGTCCTTAACCAGCCGTTTAAGCAAAGCCTCCAAACTAGATGGGTATTTACTGGGCTTCGCTCCGAAAAGGCTGTAAACGCGCCGCCAGGGGGCAACAGCAGGATGCTGACCAAGGCTCTCAGCTCCCAGTGATCTGGGTATGCCGGGAATCCTCTCTGCCCATATCTGATCAAGGGTCGCATGGCGCGACCCAACGGTCATGCCTTGACAAACAATGGCAGCAATCATCAAACTTGGATCCAAATCAAACACCTCGGGGTGTATGTTCAATTCCATCCAGCACCATCCTCTCAACATGGAGCGATTTCATCAGATTGATCTAAGATATGTTTTTCGCTTGGTATATTCAGGGGGATACCTCGACCATAAACCCCAGCACTTTGATCAGGCTTGGTAATCAATCAACGCACGGATCATTCAATCACGATCAAGCAGCTTTCACTGTCCAATCGTTTTGCGAGTTCCCTTTGAAATCCCAGCGAAGCTTTCATACACCTTCGATTGAGATAAATAAACTTTGCATTCAAATATACTGGCTTCAACACTTTTTAGGTTAGCATATCTTAGGAAATATATCCATCCTATCTTGATGATTGCCAAAGAAGCACTGGCAACGCAAATGGTATAAGGATGCTCTGTACGACTAAAATGCCGATCCAATGACGTTCATCTTCTATTTCCGTTCACTTCAGACATCCTCCAGTGTCCTTCCTATGCAAACGACTGTGCTCTATGCCCTTCGCGAAAGTGATAAAGGCACAATACCGTGAAAATATATTTATCACCCCTTGACATAATCAGTTATCTGCCGTATATTTTAACTAAGTAAAATTAAATTAACTTAGTTAAATATATCGGAGGTTGCTATGAAACAGACGAAAAAAGAACGCACGCAGAAAGAAATCATCGAAGCTGCAAAAGGCATCCTCCATGTTAAAGGACACGAAGCCATTACTGTTCGATATTTGGCTGAAGTAACAGGTTATTCGCATACCAATCTGTATTATTATTTTAAGGACATGAACGAACTTTTATGGGTATTACGTATTGATATGATTGAGGAAATGATCGCAGATCTAACATCCGTTACATTTAATAAAGCTGATCCGATAGAAGAAATCCTTGATGCTTTTTTCTGCTATTTGGACTATTTTTTCAAACATCCGAACGTGTTTCGTTTCTTTTACTTCTATCCTTTTATTCAGCTGGGGGAAGATGATCGGTTTCATCAGATTGAACAGCGATTTCAAGGCATACTGCAAAAATCATTCAAAAGGCTGATTCAAGAAGGTGTCATTCAACCCGAAAATGTTCAAATTGTCGCAAAGACAATCATATACGCTTTACTTGGTATGATTATGCTGAGTTTCTCATCCAACGGTTCTTTACAAAATAAAGACATCAAAGTAGAACTGACAACGCTACTAGGGTACTTGCTCAAAAAGAACAATGCAACTAACTAAGGAGGATTTATCTCATGAATCAAGGCTTCAATAGCAACTTTCGACCGCTTTATCACATCACAGGGCAATTCACTTTCGTAATGCTCATAATCATTCCACTACAAATCGCTATTTATGTGATTTCACCGCCGCCGGACACAATTATCGGATTCTTTGAGCTGTATCATCGAAGTCCGTTCTTAGGGCTCCTGAGCTTGGATTTTCTTTATCTGATCAACAACATGATTCTTGTCATCATTTATTTAGCCCTCTTTGTCTACTTATACCAGGAAAAGCCCGTCACTGCACTCTTGGCATTATGTTTTGGATTAATCGGCGTCGCATGCTATTATCCCTCTAACCCTGCATTTGAAATGCTGACCCTGAGCAAACAGTTTTTTTTGGCGCTGCCAGAACAGCAATCGCTATATTTGGCAGCTGGCGAGGCCGTAATGGCCGGTTATACCGGGACGACCTTTAATGCTTACTACGTGTTGAGTACAATATCCTTACTATTATTCTCATGTGCAATAATCAGAAGCGGAATGTTTAAGAAATCCGTAGGGTTATGGGGATTAACGTCTGGGTTCTTCATGATTGTCCCATCATCAGCTGGAAAGTTAGGCATGATTTTTTCTTTGCTATCCCTCATACCCTGGGTGATATTTATCACGCTGCTGATGTTAAAATTCAAACAGTTAGCCATCGAGACCCAGGACGCGAAATAGGTAATGTGGTCATGAAGATTAAAGGTCCTCATAACGCCCAGAATCTGTATCGAACTCTCCTGGCGTGATGATACTTGTGATGGAGAAGGTAGATAATTAACAAGACACTCAAAGGAACTTGTCCGAGAGTGTCTTGCTCATTTATCCACTGTGAAATGCGATTATTCGTCTCATGAAATCTTCATGTTTATTTATTCAGTTACATTATACTCTATAACAGTATCATGGCCATCAAAATATACTAAGTCACCTTCGGGCATATGCCAGATCGCTTTGAGCGTTCTTGGCTGCATAACCCCGTCAATTTCCCGATAATCTCCGCATATTGCAGACCATTGAATGTTATTGACTGTGCCATCTGTGTCAACAAATAATCGGTCATTTGTGGTAAAGGAAGTCAAGTAACCATCGATATCGAAGGTGAAAATTCCACTCACAGATAAATCATAATATGAAATCGTGCCTTTAACTTGATTTTCATCGACCGTTTCCCATTGAATAAAATCTTTTAGAGCAATGCTCGGAATCATCAGGCTTTCAGCAAGACAATTGACGAGGCTGGATTGGTTCATTGCTTCACCAGTCTGATTAAAAAGAACAACACTTTTGGCGATCATACCTTTCATTGAACCAGCACCATTTTGGTAAGTATCGAGCCCTTCAAAAGGTATTCCGTACAAACTTGTATCAATGAGCGCGATTCTATCCGGCACTTCGCCAGAGTTATATTGAGTGCATTTAATTTTCAACGCTTTGGAGTTTAGAATAAAGTCCACATCATGATGTTGAATTTTCATATTGGACATTTTGGGTTTGCCGATATATCCGCAATTTACAAAATAGTTTTGCAATGGAACTGGGAGTCCGGCAATATCCTCCATCGTAAAGAACTGGCCGGTAGGCTGTTCCTTTGCAAATGGATATTTTTTCAGTGAAAACTCAGATTTCATTGGTGAATATGGAATCGAAAACCACACAAATGCTCCTAGAATCATTAATGCGAATATTTTTAAGACCCAGTACATAATTTTTTTACCCCTCTTCATATTTCACACCCATCTCTGTTTGATTAAATTTCACACATTCCTATTTGGATTAATGTATCACCCTCAAACAGTCTGTTTATTCCGAAGACCTACCCACTCATATCAATCATCCAAACACCCGTCTTCAATTCCAGATAATGAGAACCCATCGTTTTCTCGAAGTTTAAAGCGATATGAATATTTCTGTATCTATGTATTACATATCCAAATCAGCATTTTGCAGCAAATCGTTCCAAAATTGCTGCAACTGCTGCTATCCCTATGGGAAACAAATTTATGTACATTCCAAAGATGATCAATCCCGGCGCATCACCTGCATCTGCAGCCAAATAAATAATTGGCATTGCACAAAAAGCATACAGCACGCTGAAAACAATTGCGCTAAACCGGATTGCTTTCAACCTTTTTCCCGAAAGCATACTGTCTCGATCAATATCGTTCAACAAGAGCCATAATTGAACCAGTGCGAAAAAATAGCAAATAGCCGCCGCGTATATGCCAGCGAGAATCGGGTATTGCATATAAGCATATTCGGGAAAGTTCTTTGCGATCGCTGTTCCAAAAGTTGGCAAAGCGAATATACTCACGGTCATGCCTGCCCCGGCGAAAAGGATTGCAATTATCCGCAAAATCATTGAAGGATTTTTATTCTTCATCATGATGCTCCTCTGGTTCAAACAATATCTTGTTCAAAATCCGAGACAAAATACTATTTGCTGATTGTCAACTTCTCAATCGATTACTCCGGATCTGACTCATTCTTAGCTGCAAAAGCTCAAAAAACTGCTTCCTTCAGACATCCATTGTTCTCGGCAGTACAGACCTCGGTTTAACCCATTGGGGTCTATTCAAACCATCAGCGTCACCCCCCCATTAAAGGTAAACCCATAGATATTCCGTACGGAATGATTCGTCGATGAAGACACCACTTGCCCTCACCGCTACCTGTGTAAGAAAGTTTCATCCATTTCTTGAGCAATAGCATGTGAGAATTTTCACTTTCGCTTGCGGTTGGCAATAACCATCCTCAGAACAGCATGCCATACATCTTTCAGTGTAGATCTTCACAATGGTTGTCGCTCGCTGCGATTTGAACACGATCTGCATAATCAATCAGCAAAAACAAGGGTTTCCATAATCAGAATATCATGAATTTCAAAAGTGACTGGATCGGAGGTGCGTCTCAGTCACTTACCATCTTTCTTACTGTTGGCATTTGAGTTCTTCATAATGGTCATACCCGGTTACGAAGCACCATTTGTAATTCGTGACTTTTTTGTTTACTAAATATTTGATGTGATGTTCCCTACAGAAAACTGGCAACCCTTTGCGACATACGCTCCATAACATCTGATCGGTGTTACATATGTTTCCGAACTTTTAATCCAATCAGTTTGGAAAATCTCAGTGGGAAGCGATTTGAATTGATCATTTTGGGTATTCCCACAGAAATGTCCTTGTTCTGAACGTCAGAGTTTCGATTGCATTTCGAGCACAACCCCTTGTCACGCTTATCGTTCTCTTTCCGTAATAGTCACCATTACTCTGTCGCCTGGTTGCTTGCCAATTTTGGAACGAATTTCCTTGCTTAAACCAATGATGTAGCACACTGATTCATCAGCATTCTTTACGCCCATATTAACAATGCTCCCATGATAAAGTTCACCATCAAAAGTTGCATAAACTTTTACTCTGCCCTTGCCGAACTCAGACCTCACATCATATGGAAACTCAACATATGCACCGTCTATATCGGGGACTTTTTGAATGATGGCTTCAAATTCATACGTTTTATGGTTCAAATAATCAACCTTCTCTCTTAACCTCAGAGAATTCGAAAATCGAAAACACGGCACACTCGCAAAACGCTGCCATCAAACCTACTTTGCCATTATATAAGCAGTAATTCCTAACTGGTACAGCACAATTCCTTGCTTTGATTTGCTTCCATGAACTGATCCCTGTATGCTATTCGACATCGCTTTTAGTTATAAATCCACTTAACCCTACTATAACCTCTAAAGCACCCACATTCTTTTATCCGTTTTCAATTTGCCCGCCTCCACAGAGGAAGTCAAGTCTATTTGATAAATTTCATTAACACATCCATCAGCTCATCCACAACTTCATCACCTTGATCCATTTTGACTGCATTCACCACGCACCCGCGGGTGTGTTTCTCCAGAACCGACAGACCCACTCGATTCAAGGCTGCCCGAACCGCTGCCACTTGAACCAGAATATCCACACAGTACCGATCGTCTTCGATCATCCGTTGCAACCCTCTCACCTGTCCTTCAATCTTCCTCAACCTGGCAAGAAGCTGCTCTTTTGCTTTGGCAAATTCCTCAGGAGTCTCCATCCGTATCGCTCCTTTCCTCCGACTGCTTGTCTCAGATGTTCTTCATCGCTGCCAGATAGGCGATCAATTCAGGGGCTGCTTTCCAAAGGACCACCATCCCGATGCCGACGAATAGTATCCCCGCACCAGCCTGCAGATAGACCGTGGGGACATAACAGGTTACCAGATGACCGAAAAAAGCGCCGATAAAGGTCACGATGATCAAGGCCACGGAGGCGCCGATGAAAATGGACCAAGGATCTTTATGTTGGGTCACTAAGGTAAATACAGCCAACTGAGTCTTATCACCCAGTTCAGCTAAGAACAGCAGTCCAAAGGCCGTGACCATAAGTTTCCAATTCATTTGCATTCCTCCATTTCAAAATTCATTATACCCCAATCGGGTATCATCGGCAAGGGTTATGCCACCTTCCGCCGGGGATTACCCACTGGCCCCAATATCAGATTGGTGATGCTCATCAACCCTTTCATTACCACAGAACCGGCTAAACAGAGCCCGACGATACCCGCCCACTGAATCGGTTCCAATGGCACGGTGCGAAAGATGGGCTGAAGAGACGGGATATAGATAACCGCCAGTAATAACATCAATGATGACACCACGGCTCCAATCAGATACATGTTCGTGAATACCCCAACCCGAAAGATTGAATGGGTTTCTGAGCGGCATTCAAAGACATGGATTAATTGCGACACCACGAGGGAAGTAAAGGCAAATGTCCGGGCAATATTCAGCTGCCCCGGATACCAGCGCAGTGCGAAAGTAAATGCCGTCAATGTAATCAAACTGATTACCAGCCCGCGTAGCACGATCACCCGGCTGAGACCTCGTGAAAAAATATTCTCATCGCTCCCCCGGGGATCCCGATCCATAATGTCCGGGTCGGCCGGATCAACTCCCAAGGCCATTGCCGGCAACCCGTCTGTGGCCAAATTGACCCATAAAATCTGGATCGGCAGCAATGGCAACGGTAAGCCAAGCAATGATGCGATGAACATGGTCATGACCTCGCCTACGTTACAAGACAGCAGATAGCGTATAAATTTCCGGATATTATCGTAAATCGCCCGGCCTTCCTCCACGGCGGCCACGATGGTGGCGAAGTTATCATCAAGAAGAATCATTGAGGATGCTTCTTTGGTTACATCCGTTCCCGTGATGCCCATAGCAACGCCGATATCCGCCTCTTTCACGGCCGGGGCATCGTTGACACCATCTCCAGTCATCGCCACTACATGCCCCTTGGATTCCAGTGCCCGAACGATGTTCAGCTTGTGGTGAGGTGCCACACGGGCATATACAGGTACATGCTCTGCAATATCGGCTAATTCATCCACGGTCATCTGATCAATTTCCACACCCGTCAAAATGCGGTCCCCTGCTTGAATCAGATTCAATTCCTGACCGATGGCCTGGGCAGTAAGACGATGGTCACCCGTGATCATCACCGTGCGGATTCCCGCTAGATGACATTTCTCGATGGCAGCTTTGGCTTCCACCCGCGGGGGATCGATCATTCCCACCAAACCCGAAAAAATCAGGCCGGTTTCAGCAGTCTCATCCGTGATTACTTCCGGATCTGCAACATCCTTATATGCAATCCCCAGCACCCGCAAAGCACTTGCGGCCATCTGCTCGTTGACTTTCATGATCCGGTTCCGGTCATCATCAGTCATGCTTTTAATATACCCCTGTTCCCAGATTCCATCACAAAGGTCAAGCAAGGATTCCGCTGCACCCTTGACGCACACCATACCGCCCCCGGTCGGCGTGCGATTCACCGTACTCATGCGTTTACGGTCGGAATCAAAGGGAAATTCCTTCAATCGCGGGTACTGGCGGTTAAGATCATCATGGGAAATCCCCGCTTTTGCTGCGGCGACCACAATGGATCCTTCCGTCGGATCCCCGGCTAAAGTCCAATCACTGCCATTGCTGCCATTGGGAATCTCATGCAAAATGGCATTGTTGCATAACGCCCCGATGGAGAGCAAATGGGACAAACGTTCAAAATCATCCTCCTGGATCGACTGTTTATCCAGCTGAAACTCCCCGACGGGTTGATAGCCTACCCCGGTAATATCGAACGTCCGGTTGTCGATATGAATCTTGCGTAAAGTCATTTTATTCTCCGTCAGGGTTCCTGTCTTATCCGAACAGATATATGTGGTGCAACCTAATGTTTCCACTGCCGGGAGTCGACGGATCAAGGCATGGCGTTTGATCATCCGCTGCACCCCCATGGCCAAGGATACAGTCACAATGGCCGGCAGTCCTTCCGGTATTGCGGCAACCGCCAGACTGACCCCCACCAGCAGCATGGTCATGGTGTCTTCACCCCGGGCGATACCGGTCAGCGCCACCACCACACAAATACCCAGACAACCATATACCAGCCAACGACCCAGTTGATCCAGACGCACCTGCAACGGGGTCTGCTCCTCTTCCACAGACTGCAGCATATGGGCGATCTTGCCCATTTCAGTTTTCATACCCGTGGCTGTGACCACCATCAGTCCTCGCCCATCCGTCACGATGGTACCCATGAATACCATATTTTTCTTGTCTGCAGGGCTGCTGTCAACCGTTACGATCGCATCCAGGATTTTCTTTGACGGCTTGGACTCCCCGGTGAGCATGGCTTCGTCCACGCGGAGATTGCTGACATTCAACAGACGTCCGTCCGCCGGCACTTTATCACCGGAGTCCAGGACCACCACATCCCCCAGTACCAGCATCCGGGCCGGCAAAATTTGCTGCTTGCCGTTTCGCATTACCCGTGCCGTTGGTGCAGCCATTTCTTTTAGGGCATCCATGGATTTTTCCGCCCGGTATTCTTGAATGAAACCCAATATCGCATTGACCAGAATGATGGCCAAAATGGCGATGGTATCAGCTACCTCGCCTAACATGCCGGACAACACGGCAGCTCCCAAAAGAACCAGGACCATGAAATCTTTGAACTGGGCAATAAAGATCCCCCATGGCGACACTTTTATTTTCTCAGTCAATTCATTGAACCCAGCCTGTTTGCGGCGAAGTTCGACTTCATGGTCGGTCAGACCAGAAGCGGGATCACAGTCCATGACCTGACATACTTCATTGACATCCATCGTTGCCCAATTTTGCGGTTGCTCCATCTCGATTCCTCCTCTATCTGGCTGAGGCGTGCAAAGGCCAAAAAAAAACCTTTATTCCAGCTCGCCTGAGCTGAAATAAAGGTCTTGCTCCCAAAAATACTTGGCCGGGTAGCGGGTTCTTATCAACCGGCTTGACGCCATCCCGGGACAGAGGTGCCTGTGAGCTACTCCCCTTTATCGATAATTTATTCTAACGCATCAAAAATGGCCTGTCAACTGAAAATCCCAAAGGGAATGTTCAAGGCAGTCGTTCTTCAATAAAATACCGTGGCCGCTGTTTACTTTCCATGAGAATCTTGCCCACATACTCACCCACCACACCCAAACATGCGACCATCATTCCCGTCAATCCCACCTGCGTCGCAATCAGATAAAAGATGGGATTGATCAACCGTCCACCAGCGCGTACCCCTAAGAAGGCGAACAGCAGCAGGATCCCCACACCCATCATCATAACGCCTGCACTCAGAATCAGCCGCAAGGGACGCAGGCTGAAGGACGTAATCCCATCCAAAGCCAGTTCCATCATCTTCCGCAATGAATATTTCGTTTCACCAGCAGCCCGCTGGTCCCGGTCATAATAGACCCGATCAGACGGAAAACCCACCAAAGGAACGAGTCCTCGAATAAACAGATTGACTTCCTGAAACGTCCCCAAGGCCTGAACAGCCCGCTGGCTCATCAGCCGGTATTCTGCATGATTGGGGATGATTTCCACCCCCATATGCTGCATGAAGGTGTAAAATCCATCGGCAGACCAACGTTTAAAAAATGTGTCCTTCCCCCGGGTTTTCCGCACCCCATAGACCACATCCATGCCTTGATCATACCGGTCCAGCATCTGGTCCATGACGCCCACATCATCTTGAAGGTCCGCATCCATGGAAATGGTCACATCAAAATCTGCCGCCGCAGATAGCAAGCCTGCCAGCAGCGCATTCTGCTGCCCCCGGTTCCGGGAGAGTTTGACCCCGGAAAAAATCGGGTCTCCTTCATGGAGTTGCACGATTAGATCCCATGTGGTGTCTTTGGAGCCATCATCAACAAAGAGGATCCTGCTGTCGGAGCGAATCCGGTTATTATCCATCAGTGCCTGAACCTTATGTTTTAGTTTTTCTGCCGTCAGCAGAATTACATCTTTTTCGTTGTAACAGGGTACAACCACAGCCAGCCTCTTCATCAAAAAACCTCTCTTTCTCAGCAACGGTACAGAGCATGATGCATCATTCCATAAATGCAGGTGGATTCCTTTTTTATGAAATCACATCAAGCGGACATTCACGGAAACCCTGGCGGGGATGGCCATGGCTTCCGTCCATCCCACACAAAAAGAGACTGCAGGGACAAATGTCCATGACTCCAGTCTCTATCGATCACCGTCCATCGTCTAAATTAATCGCAAAGCAAACATAGGACACCCCGGGCTGCAATAACCGCAAAGAATGCATTTTTCCGGGTCGACCACTGCTTTCCCATCTTTTAAGCTTAACGCACTGCTGGGGCAGACACTGACACAACGGCCACAGCCAATGCAAAATCCCATGACCATGAGCCTTTTCCGCTTGCGTTTTGTTTCCGCTGGCAAAATTGGCTCGTAACTGTCATCGGAGAAAATCTGCAGATTCATCGCCAGTTCATCCGGGTGAACCATGCCGACTGCCACAGAAGTCATGCCGGGAATGTCACGCACAAACCGGAAGGCTCCTTTGATGTCGTCGATCAAATGCCCACCGGACAGGGCCTTCATGGCATAGATCCCCTTGTTAGCCGCATGCACTTTCCCAATGGCGGCAATCATCTCGTCCCGGGTCCCATTCAGGATACCCATCCCGGTCTGATTGATCAAGGGAAACACCACATCCACCTCCGGATGCTGCGCTGCCTCCAGAACCACATCTACGCCATGGGTCGAAATCCCCACTGCACGGATCTTCCCGGTTTCTTTCGCTTTCAGCAGACATGCCAGCGCCCCTTCCCGCTCTGTGAACACAGAGGCAGAAACCCGGGCGGCATGGAGATGATAGATATCGATCACATCACGACCCAGTTCCCGCAAAGAACGCTCAATGCTCTTTTCCATATCCGCATAGGTTGTTGCCGCAGATTTGGTGGCGACCACGACATCAGCGCCGGTCTGCCGGATCGCTTCTCCGACATAGGATTGGGTTTGGTAGCTTTCGGCCGTATCCACAAAGTTGATGCCGCTTTCGAATCCCTTTCGAATCAGTGCCACCGCATCTTCTGCAGAAATATTTGCCTGCAGGGGTCCTAGAGGCAACGCCCCGAAACAAAGCTCCGTTACAGTCAAACCGGTCCTCCCCAGCATCCGTTTCAGCAATGGGATCGCCTCCTATTCTTCTTTTTTCTCATCTTTTACAAACGTATTGCTCTCTCCACAAACCGGACACTTTTTCGGTTTGCACCGTCCTTCTTTCGTTTCTCCGCACGCTGAGCATACCCACACGGCCATGATATCCCTCCTTCCTGTGATTGATCCCGGATCGTCCTTCAGGATACCCGTCTTTTAGCCAGCTCGGTCTCCAAGGCAGCAATCATGCCAAAGAGATCGGCTTCCGGAATATCCCAAAGGCCGTATCGATACCCTTTGAAGAGGATTTCTTTCACCCTGGAATACTCCTCACCCAATTTCAGATCAGTCAGTTCTGCTATCGTTGCATGGTACTCCACCCACGGCACCTCCTGTGATCAGTCCTCGTCCCCTTCATCCATGACGACGTCCAGATCGTCCTCCAGGTCATCATCCTTCTTCTTCCGGCCACGACCGTCCTCTATAAGATCTTTCGTCTGGATCTTGATGGCATGTTCAACCCCTTTGATCTTCTGCAGTGCTTCCTCTTTGATTTTCTTTTCTGTGACAAAATGGAGCACCCATTGATCATCCCGCAGCACCCGGTTATACTCACCGGATAATTTCAGCCCTGTCCAGATTCCCTCTTCGATTTGGGCAATCTCATTGACCGATATGGTCTTGCTATCAAATGCAAGTGTTACTGAAAACACGTCGATCCCCCCTTGTCATGCCTTTATTATATCAGAACCCAAGGAAATTATGCCAGGCTTTTTCCCGCTATTGTTGTACCCGCCCCATATCCCGCCATGGGATGGTCGTGATCCCCGACATGGCGTGGATAAACAATTCCAGATCCAATCGCTGAAAATCCTCATCCGCCTCCGTCACCCACATGGAAACCGGACTAAACCAAACCCGACGATACAAGTCTTCCACCGCGGTCAGATCATCCCCCCGTTTTTCCGCCCGTTTAGATCCTAATACCACTGTGAGGTATGGATGCATCCGGTCCAGATACCGCCCGGCACCGGGATCGATGCACAAACTGCGACCTAAATGCACCTGATCCCGAGCAGATGAGACCGTTTCTCTTTGTGTCTCATGGTATTGACAATCAAATCCATTAAAGCGGCAAACACCCGCAACTTTCGGATTGTTGGTGATTACCAGATACCCCTCAGTCATGGGTAAACACCAGCTGGCCGTCAATTTCAGTTTCAAGGGTTTGCAAGCACCGAATAATGAGAGATCGGCGCAAGGCCATCTCCCCTTCCGGACTTAAGTTGGGATTACCGCAAGGATATGGTATGGATACCACCGGCACGATCCGGCCGGTGGTGGTTACACACACATTGGTCAATATCCGGGTCACCCCTTCTCTGCACGGAACCACCTCCCCCACCATCCCGGGAAATACATGCCCCGGACCTGCAATCTTGACCCGTGGCTGCAAGACATCCTTCACCGGAATGATCCGCACAGGCTCACCCGGATGGGCAAATTCCACCGTCATTGCTGCCAACCGATCATCTTTTAGCAGCATTGTCGAAAACCCATGCCCATCCACCGTCAGCACCCCGTACTCCAGTGTGGTTTGATTCCCGCCTTGAACATCATTCACGGTGACTTCCTCCACTGTCAGTCTCATAACCATCCTCCCTTTTCCCCAAGCGGATCAGCAGCAGGAATATCCAGATTAATCGCGAACACACAATTGTGCCCATTCCCCATAAAAGAAGGTGAGTCTTTGATCAGCCGATTCCGTTATTCTCACGGAGGCAAAACATTCAATGTCAGTGCGACGGAAATCGAAACTCATGATGAAGTCACTGTCGAAGTATTTATCATGCTGGCAGCCATTACGGACGACGGATTGTTGCCTGTCAGCTACCGGTATCTGGATGAACGCATCGGTCGCAAGATCCATATGAAACCGGCCGAATTTTTCCAACGCTTTCACCTGTCTGCAGCGATCAAGGACGAGATTGCCCGGCAGCGGCAAAGCATGTAAGGAGCGATTACGTGTATATTACCATTGGTGGCGTCAAAATTCCGGTGATTCGTATTGTGGTGGCTGTTTTGGTAGTTGCATTATTCTACCGAATCCGTGACCTTCTCTTCCCGTTTGTGTTCGCCGGCATCGTTGCATTTATCCTGCTTCCCCTGGTTCAGTATTTAGAAAAAAAGCGGGTGAACCGGGTGGTGGCCATTTTAATCATCTACATCATCGTTTTTTCGGTTTTAGGCGTGTCCCTGGCGTTTTTGATCCCCGTCGCCATTACCCAGATCTTTCGATTTGTGGAAGCATTGCCGGAATATACATTGCAGGTCCAGAATTTCATTGTATTTTTGGAATCCACTTACGAACAAGTGTCTCTACCTCAGAATTTACGCGTCATCATCGACCGGAAAATCCTGCAGGTCGAGGTGTTCTTTATCAATACGGCGGAAAATCTCATTGAACGTGTCTTTGGTATCTACCGGCATGTGATCAATATCCTGATCATGCCCATTTTCACCTTCTATATTCTTAAAGATACAAACATGATCGAAGGTGCATTTTACGACCTTTTTTCCGATGCAAGCAAAGCCCGGGCCCGTCGCTTCATGGTTGATTTGAACCGGGTGATGCGGCAGTTTTTCCGCGGACAATTCACGGTGGTCATCATCCTCGCCGTGGTGTACACATCGGTCTACTCCATTATGGGTGTCCGCTATGCCTTGCTGTTCGGGATTTTCTCCGGACTGGCCAATGTGGTGCCCTATCTGGGGCCGACCTTGGCTACCATTTTGCCCATGAGCATCGCCTTATTTACTTCCGTGGAGCTGGCTGTGGGCGTCTTGATCATCAGTGTGATTATTCAGCAGATCGAAGGGAATATCATCACTCCTCGAATCCTGGGATCCCGGGTGGAGTTGCATCCCTTGATCATCATTTTAGCGGTTTTAGCCGGCGGACGGCTCTTTGGCTTGGGGGGCATGCTGTTTGCCATTCCCATGGCCGGCACCATCAAAGTCGTGATTCGTCACTTTATCCGCCGGGAGCATATGCAATTGTTTTAATCATGAAGGGGGGATCTGCATGGACAAAATCGCTGTACCACCGGCTTCCCGTCTCGCTCTCCGGCTTGGCATCATCAGTATCGCCGCTGTCCTCATCGCCATCGCATTGGGAATTTTGATTCCGTCTCTGGGTATCAACTCCCTCTTTTTTACCTTCTGTATCCCCATCGCCCTGGTGGCAGCTCTCATGGCGTATGTTGCCCGCCGTGATCTCGGCGCACCCGAGGCACCGGGATATCGTGAAGCTACCCTGGGATTGAAGATGGCGCAGGTTGCCTTGGGATTCATGTTTATCTGGATCCTTGGGGTTGCCATATTCTTCTCCCTTCTGTTGCCGCGAACATAAAGGACCGGACAATTGCCCGGTCCCAGTCAAAGATACCATCAAACCCGCGGATGCGGGTTCTTTTTATTTCAGGCTGAGAATCGTGGGATGATCACCACACAAAGGGCATTCCGGATCCTGGGGCCACTCCAGCACATCAAAATGTCCCTCCAGGGCATTAAACGCCAGTAAGCGCCCGGTAAGGGTTTTCCCGATCCCCAGAATCAGCTTCAAGGCTTCGGTGGCCTGGATCGTTCCAGCGATGCCGGGAATGGATGCCAGCAGCCCCACTTCCGAGGTCGAGGGTACGGCATCCGGTTCCGGAATCCTGGGAAACACGCAGCGGTAGCAGGGCCCTGCCCCAGGGACAATGGTCATCAATAGGCCGTCATAGCGCAGGACCCCGGCTTCCACTAAGGGCTTTCCCGCCAAAAAACAGGCGTCATTCAACAGAAAACGGGTGGGGAAATTATCCACCCCGTTAATGATCACATCATATGGTTGGATGATATCCCGGACATTGTCCGGGGTCAGTTCCACATCCAGGGTGATGATCTGGATCTCTGGATTCAATGCGGTTAGTGTGATGGCCGCAGACGCCGCTTTGGACATTCCGATCCGGTCCACCGTATGCAGGATCTGACGCTGCAGGTTGGACAGATCCACCTGATCCTTATCCAGGATGCCGATGGTCCCCACCCCCGCTGCTGCCAGATAATAGGTGCAGGGCGAACCCAGTCCGCCCGCACCCACCATCAATACCCGGGCATTCTTCAGTTTTTCCTGCCCGGATTCACCCATTTCATCCAAGAGGATCTGCCGGGAATACCGCTCCTTCTCACTCGGACTCAGCATATCGGTCCCTCCCCATTATGCCACCACTGTATAACCGGCTTTTGTAACTGCTTCATTGATCGCATCCACTGATACTTCCCGGTCATCACAGCTGACGGTGACCGTTTTCTTTTCCAGATCCACTTCCACTGCCTTCACACCGGGAATGGCTGAGACTGCCTTCTTCACCGCCATCACGCAATGCTGACAGGTCATTCCTTCCACATGCAACACCAATGGTTCACCTGCGCCGCACTGGCACTTTCCACAACATCCTGACATTGAAATTCCTCCTTTCCATAGATAATGACATTAACGCTCAACAGGATTATATCGCTTCAGCATCAGTGAATTACTGACTACCGATACCGAACTGAAGGCCATGGCCGCACCCGCAATCATGGGATTCAAATACCCCATGGCTGCCAGGGGAATGCCCAGGGAGTTATAGAAAAACGCCCAAAACAAATTCTGCTTGATGGTGCGAATGGTTCGTTTGCTAAGTTTGATTGCTGACACGATGCCCATCAAATCTCCACTCATCAGGGTGATGCCGGCGGTTTCCATGGCCACATCCGTGCCGGTGCCGATGGCGATTCCCAGATCAGCAGTTGCCAACGCCGGTGCATCATTGATGCCATCTCCCACCATGGCGACGACTTTGCCCTGGCCTTTCAGTTTCTCTACTTCCCGGGCTTTATCCTGCGGCAGGACTTCTGCCAGGATGTGAGTGATACCCACCTGGTCGCCGATGGCTTTCGCGGTTCGCTGATTATCACCGGTGATCATGACCACATCAATACCCATTTTCTGCAGTGCCGCGACTGCTTTCCGCGAGTGTTCTTTTACGGTGTCTGCCACCGAAATGACGCCACCCAGGACGCCGTCAATGGCTAACAACATGGCGGTTTCCCCCCGGTTTTCAGCGGCTTCCAAAATCTCGTTGCCGTCACCCATGTCCACACTTTGTGCCTGCATCAGTTTACGGTTCCCTAACAGGACCTGCATCCCGTCGATTTCAGCACGGACACCGTGACCGGGAATCGCGGTAAAGTGATGTGGATCCGGGATCTCCATGCCCTGTTCTTTGGCGGCGTTGATGATCGCCTGGGCTAACGGATGTTCCGAGCCTTTTTCCACCCCTGCCGCCAGGCGCAAGATCTGACTTTCCGCCTGTCCTTCAACGGGATAGACACCGGTCAGTTGGGGTTTCCCTTTGGTAATGGTCCCGGTCTTGTCCAAGACCACCACATTGACCCCATGGGCTTTTTCCAGATACTCACCGCCCTTGATCAAAATCCCGTGTTCTGCACCTTTGCCTGTCCCCACCATAATCGCCGTTGGCGTGGCCAGTCCCAGGGCACAGGGGCAGGCGATGACCAGCACGGCGGTCATACTCATCAGTGAGTGGGTCAAGTCCCGTGTGGTATACATCCAGACCGCAAATGTGGTCAGGGCGATCAAAACCACAGCCGGGACAAAATAGTTGGAAATCTGGTCGGCAATCCGTTGGATGGGTGCTTTTGAACCTTGGGCATCCTCCACCATGCGGATGATCTGAGCCAATGCCGTATCCCGACCGATTTTAGTGGCTTCCATCTGAATCATACCGTGGAGATTCATGGTCGCCCCCACTACCGGATCCCCCGCTTTTTTGTCAACCGGGATGCTCTCTCCCGTCAGCATAGACTCATCGATGGATGTGAATCCATCCGTAACAATGCCATCCACCGGGACCCGTTCCCCCGGTCGGACCACAATCAGATCCCCGACTTCCAGATCTTCAATGGCAATTTCGATTTCCTCGCCATCCCGCAGGACCTGGGCCGTTTTCGGCTGCAGCCCCATCAGCTTTTTAATCGCCTCCGAAGTCCGCCCTTTGGCATTGGCTTCCAGCAGTTTTCCCAGAAGCACCAGGGTCAGGATCACGGCGGCAGCTTCATAATATACAAACCCTTCGATAAAGAAGGTGGATGCCACACTGTACAGATAGGCCGCCGATGTCCCCATGGCCACCAGCACATCCATATTGGCTGCACCGCTTTTTAAGCTATGATAAGCCCCCCGGTAGAACTGCGATCCCGCCACAACCTGGACCAAGGTGCCCAGGACAAAATGCAACTGCATATTCATCAGCCACATGGGGAGGTCGATGCCGGGGATATCCTTCACCATCATACTCAACAACGGCAGGGTCAAAATGGCCGAAAACACAAACAATCGTTTCTGCCGGACGATCTCTTTTTCCCGGGCTAAGCGCTCGGCATCCCGGGTACTTTCATCACCGGATTCAGTGGCTTTATACCCCATATCCCGGATCAGTTTGCGAAATTCCCCCACACCCACCACGGTGGGGATATAGTCCACCACAGCTTTTTCCGTGGCCAGGTTTACATAGGCATCCAGGACCCCTTCCATTTCCAGCAGTTTGGTCCCGATTCGCGCCGAGCAAGCGGCACAGGTCATCCCGGTGATGGCCAAAGTGGCTTTATCCCGGATGACGCCATAGCCAATGGCTTCGATCTCCTTAATGATGGCGTTGAGTGACGTTTTCTTGGAATCAAAGGCCACAGTTGCCCGTTCACTGGCCAGATTGACACCCGCCTCAACAACCCCCTCCATTTGCTGCAATCCCCGCTCCACCCGTGCTGAACAAGCAGCACATGTCATGCCGGTGATACCCAGGGTCACTTTTTTTGTTGGGCCATCCGATTGGGTTCGATCAGACATGAAAATCCCTCATTTCTGGCATCGTTTATACCCCCATGGGGTATCTAAGACTATTATATGCCAACCATGAGGGTTTGTCAATTCCACAATTACACAACACCGAGCCGGATGAATCCTCATACCAATTTGCTTACATATGCCTCCAGTGCTTTGATGGTCCGGTGACGGCCCACCGGTGTCAGGGCATCCACCCCGGCTCGCTCCAGAAGATAGTCTTTCATCAGCTCCACGATTATGGGCTCCCGCGTGTTCATGATCACCGGCGGGAATTTTTTCTGGGTGACCAGGACCTCCGACCCTTCTTTCACCAGCATCAGGTGCCGGTCGGGAAAACCAGTGTGCAAGACCACAAAATACTGTTCATTCCGTTCCATCAATCGAAGCAGATGGCGAATATGACCAGCCATTTCCTCCGGAGTGTAAAAGACCGTATCCATGGGAAAATACAGGGAGATATCCACCGGTGCTTTTTGTGCTATGACATCATCCACCGGGGGCAGCTGAATAATATCCACCGTTTGCACCCGGCGGATGTTCCACTCATGGAACCGGTGAATTTCTTCATAATACCGGGCAGCCCGGTCTTTTTGCCCGTAATCCATCCGCTGAAACATACTGGCAAAAATGTCCGGTGGGACGGAATTAATAGAAATGGGATCAGAATACCGGATCGTCCGGGTTTCCTGCCGGGATATGGCAGCCAAATCCGCTAGCATCCGGGTCTCCTCTGTGGAGCGATAAATATTAAAGAGGGGTTTGGACATCCGGACCAGCTGGTTGAACTCAGCATGCAATGCAGCCACGGCTTTTCTGTCTGCCAGCAGAAGGGTCAGTTTCGCCTCGTCCATATCCCCCACGCTGTTGGAGCACAAAGCCAGTTCATCCGGAATCACCGCCAAATGCCGTCGCAGCAGCCAATCCGACTGGCCGGCATAGTAAAAAACCTCGATGGACCGGCTCAACAGCAGCGGCATCCAGGATTCCACCATGGCCCGAATCTGTTTGAAGTTTCGTTCCGAGGTGAAAACGACTTTCATGGTATGCCCTTTTTTGAACATCTCTACATTCAGTTGGTTGACCCGGCGGGAAAACAGGGTATCCTCCAGCAACCAGACCATATCATCATTGTTGAACAGACAGATGGTGATCGGGGTGTCTTGCTGCAAGGCCTGTTCCATAAAATCATTGACCGCCTGGTGTTTGCCCGAAACCCCGTAATACGCCCGGGCTGAGATCACATCCGCATGATCGTCATCTGATTCAGATGGGCTGCCGCATGGGCTCGCTGGGAGCTGCGCCCACAGATCCTCGCCGACATCGTCCTGTTCCAGGCATTCGGCTATAATCACCGCCAGCCGGGTCACATCCGTCGGCAGGGGTTTGGATTGTCCCATTGCCCGCTCCAGGGCAGAGCGTTGATAATCTTCCCGGATCCGTCCTGCAAAAAACCGCCCCAGTTCCAGCATGGTCCCCATGCCCCGGCTGGGACGCCGGCGGCCATTTCGCAACCGGCTGACCTGAGAGGGATCCACCATTAAAAACCGACCGAGATCCCGGTTGGTGGTGCGGGTCAAGTCCATCAGTAAATCCAGCTTCTCATGAAATCGCATGGTATCACATCCCCACATGGAGTGGTTAAGCTGGCACGTTTTGTGCCAAAGCAGATGGCATTGCCAGTCTTGTCTGCCGGAAAGGAGTTTCGGGCTGAAAAAGCGTATAATTCCATCAATCGAACGTATATCCATGCAACGACCGGTGCTTTAGATAATACGCCTTTTTCCTGTATATTCCTTTATTTCTCCGTCCCTTTTCCCACCCGCATGACCGAAACCCATCCCACAACCAGGAGGTGACTCCCCCTTTCAGAGTCGTGCCGACGATACCAGACAGCACAGAATCGGCTCCTCTGTCCGCGCGTGTCAGTATGTCCAGTTCATTTTCCGTCGTTCTGTTGCACTCTATTCGATACGATAGGAGGGTTTAATTGTGGCACAATCTCCTGACAAAGCAAAAAAACAAGGTTTCAAACTGCCTCATCTGATGTGGATCCTGATCGGTCTGATCCTGATCATGAGCGCCCTGACTTATGTGGTCCCCGCCGGCCAGTTCGGCCGAAACGAGGCGGGCGCCATCGACGGCAGCACATTCAATTTCTTGGGATATCAAACCCCGGTCAGTCCGTTTAGAGCCATTTACTTGTTCCAGGACGGCCTGGTGGGTTCGGCTGTCATTATCATGGTGGTATTGGTGGGGGGCGCCGCTATCAGCGTCATTTTAGCCACCAAAGCCATTGACAACTTCCTCAGCTGGGCTGTATGGGTGCTGCGGGACAAAAACCAGAACACCCTGATCATCCTGCTGATGATCCTGATGGTATACCTGGGTGGCTTCGGCGGTGGCGACTTCCTCATTGCCCTGATTCCCATGGGGCTGGTGTTTGCGAAAAAGCTGAAACTGGACCCCATTATGGCCATTGGCGTGACCACCTTTGCTACCATGGTCGGTTTCGGAACCGGCCCCAACAAACTCCTGATCCCTCAGTCCATGATGGACATTCCCATCTACTCCGGGTTCGGAATGCGTTTTCTGATCATGAACTTCTTCATGGTCCTGGCCATCATTTATGTGGTCTGGTATGTTAACCGGATCAAAAAAGATCCCAGCAAATCTGCCATGGGCAATGCCGACTGGCTGCGAACCATTGAAGAAACGGATGTCGGCGAAATCGTTGAAAGCAAACTGTCATGGAAAGATCTCCTGATCGTTTTGCTGTTCTTCGGACAGTATGTGTTGATCGTCTGGTACTCCATTACCCAGACACCCAAGGGCGGCAATACCTACAGCTTCCTCACCGCTGTCCTCACGGTAAATGCCATTCTCTGCGGCTTCATCGGCGGGCTCTCCGCAGAGCAGATCGGCAATGAGTACGCCAAAGGATTAGGCGGCATGGCATTTGTCGGTTTCATCATCGGTATGGCCCGGGTCGTCTCTTTGGTCATGGCCGAAGGCAATATTATCCACACCATCGTCTACACCTTGACCCGACCGTTAATGGGTCTGGACCGGGGCCTCTCTGCCATCGGTTTGACGGGGATCATCGCCATCATCAACCCCATCATCCCCTCGGCGTCCAGTAAAGCAGCGATCCTGATGCCCATCATCAAACCCATTACGGAAGTGCTGGGAATGAATCCCCAGATCGCAGTTCAGGCCTTCCAGTTCGGTGATGGCTTCACCAATATCATTTCCCCGGCACTGGGTTGGACCTTGGGTTCGTGTGCAGCTGCAGGCGTTCCCTTTGATAAATGGTTCAAATGGTCCATCCCCATCGTCTTGATCATGACTTTGTTTTCTTTCGCCTGGATCTATGTCCTCAACTCCATCGGTTGGCTTGGGTTCTAAGACCAACGAACCCCCGCGCAACCCCTTCCCGACAGCACGAACATGATCGCATCCGGTTCCAAGCCCCATGTCCGGCAGGTCCACAACTGATCCACCTGCCGGCATGGTGTCACCTGGAACCCATCATCGGAAGGAGGTTCACCCATGTTTAACATTCTAGACGCCATCAAGAAGGAAGAACCGTATATCCTCAAGATGTATAAAGATTTCCATCTCCACCCGGAAGTGGGTGGCAAGGAAGAACGTACCGTCAAAGTGGTCATGGCCGAATTGGAGAAGTTCGGCATCCCGTGTGAACACCGGGAAAACGGCGGCATCATCGGCTGGATCAATCAAGGCAAAGCCGGCCGCAAAGTCGCCCTCCGCGCTGACATGGACGCCCTTCCCATGGAAGAAGCCCCCAAGAATCTGGTTTGTGAACGCAAAATGGTATCAAAAACCAAAGAAGCCATGCACGCCTGCGGCCACGACGGACACACCGCCATGCTTCTAGCCGCAGCAAAAGTCCTCTCCGAACATAAAGATGAAGTACCCGGCCAAGTGGTCCTCCTCTTTGAACAGGGAGAAGAAATGGGATACGGCGGCACCGGAATCGCCCGCATGGTGGTGGAAGAATCACCGGATACCATCTGGGGTATCCATCTGTATAACGGACTCCCCTCCGGGAAAATTTCCGTGGATCCCGGTCCGCGGATGGCTGCTGGTGTCTTCTTTGAAGTGGAGATCACCGGAAAAGGTGGTCATGGCTCCCGACCGGACCTGTCCAACAACCCGCTGAACTGTTTTGTGGATGTATATAATAACCTGAGCACCATGAAAATGAACTACCTGGATCCCTTCATCACCACCACATTCAGTGTCGGCAAGGTCAATATGGGCTCGGCGCCCAATATCATCCCGGAATCCATTCGGTTTGCCGGATCCTTCCGGGTCACAGACCTGAATGAATCCAAAAAATCAGCTACCCGGGCTAAAGAAGTTCTGGAACACTGCTGTGCCCTCCATCACTGCACCTATCAAGTGATCAGCGGCCTCAATCCCAGTGGGATGGTGGTGTTCAATCATGCCGGATATTCTGCCCTGGCGGCACAATCCATCAAAACGGTGCTGGGTGAAAGTTATCTTCAGTCCACCCCCACCTGGATGGCATCCGAATCCATGGCCATGTATCTGAAATATGCACCCGGCGTATTTGCCTTCGTCGGCATCAACAATCCGGAAAAGGGTACCGGCGCTGCCCACCACAACCCCCATTTTGAAGTGGATGAGGATGTTCTGGTTCTGGGTGCTGCGGCAACGGTGCAATACACCCTGGATGCATTGGTCACCCCAGTGGATACCAGTGATTTTACCGCTAATCCCCATACTCCGGAAGAGTTACGGGAAAAACCCTGGTTAGGGTAAGCATTCCTGACCCGGCTTATGTCAAAACCCCCTGATTTCAGGGGGTTTTTGCTTATCAGATCACAAATTCATCGCCATCGGCCGCCAGGCCAAATCCCCGGCCCAGCACCGTCAGCCGCTCCGGTCCATTTGGCCGGATGGCGTAGTTGCTGTGATTGAAATGCGTGAAAACGATTTCCGTGGTCTTCACCAGGGCCTGAAGCCGGTCCATGCTCTGGGGGATAAAGGGATGGGGCACCTCTTTCATGTTGCGCCCGGGCAGTTCATCCCCTGAATAGAAACAGCCGTCGATGATAGCGACATCCACATCATGGATCAAATCCACGATGTCATCAGTGATATCGTCCATATCCGGAATATATAAGAGTTTCTGTTGCTCACCCTGGAGGATATACCCCATGGTATCGGTAAAATCCCGGCGATGCTCCACCGCATAGGGCGTGATGGAACAACCCGGCCCCACAGGAATGGGTACCAGATGTGCAACTTCATGCAACACCAGATTCGCCCACTTCACCATATCCGCAAACGGCCGGTTGGCCAGGAGAAATGCTTTTAGATCCGGGGAGCAATAGACCGGCAATTCTTTGGGTGAACATGCCTCTTTGCCTAAATAACCCAATCCCCAGTAATGCCCAAAATGCGCATGGGTCAAAAAAATGCCATCCACCGGCAAACGGCCTTTACCTCTCAAATCACCGGCTGCTTGTTGCAGCATCTCCAACTGCCGGTTAAAATCCGGGGATGCATCGATCATATACATCCCACCGCCATGGTCATCCACGATCCCCAACGACGGTGCGAACCGCTGATGCAGCGGGTTGCGTCTGGCATCGGTGCAGGTCGGGCAGTGACAAGCCACATGGGGAACTCCGCCATCCTGTGCCGTGCCTAACATGATCACACGCATGGTACCACCTCCATGGAATATTTCCCGATAGATTACACACCCGAACACAAATTCCTGCTGACTTTGCAGAATTTGTGAAATTGATTACCCGTCAAGGACGAACCACAGAAACACTGAATGCGTCCGGCTGCCAGTGAGATTGCAGATGGGCCCAGACGGCATCCATAGTCACATTCCGTAAGGCGGTGTCATAATCCAGATATGTATAACCCCGGTGATAACTGCCAATGCTGGCATTCACCAGCCGATCCAGACTGTCAAAACTCTGGATGTAGTTACCCACGATTTTTCGACGTACATCATCAAAGGATTGTGTGTCGAAACCGGATGCCCGCATCAATTCCACTTCTTTGCACACCTCATCCACCAGACGGTCCGGGTGATCCGTTTCCGTCCCCAGGAGGGTAAAGCCAAAGTGGTGATAATTGGTGTACTCCGTATCCAGACTGCCGGTGATCACTCCGGCTTCATAGAGGCGGTTAAACAATGCCGATCCCCGACCCACCAGCAGGTCCAGCAAGATTTCATTGGCCAGTTCCCGATGGAGCAGGTCCATGGGTGCAGTTGCCGGGTGCCCTTCCTTGAACCCCATATACACCAGTGGTCTGGGCACAGCCGCCTGCATCTCCACCCGAGATTCTTTGACGCATGCCGGCTCTTGCGGTATTAACCGGACGGGTGCCGGGCGGGCCTGGTAACCGGATGCATCCAGATAAACCTCCACTTGCCGGATCATGGCGTCCAAATCCACATTCCCGGCCACAAACAGGGCCATATTCCCGGGATGATAAAAAACATCATGACAGGTATGGAGGATGTCCGGCGTGATGGACCGGACGGACGCAATATCGCCGGCAATATTGATCCGCACCGGATGATGGTGATAGAGGGCTTGCAGCAGATTGAAATAGACTTTCCACTGGGGCATATCGTCGTACATATTGATTTCCTGTTCAATGATCCCCTTCTCTTTCTCCACAGAGTTCGCAGAAAAGTATGGCTGAAAGGCCAGGTCCATCAAGGTGTGCAAATGATCCTTGAAGTTGCTGGCACAGGAAAAGAGATACGCGGTGGCAATAAAACTGGTATAGGCATTATGATAGGCGCCCAAATCAGAAAACCGGTCGGAAATATTGCCGCTTTCCTTTTCAAACACCGTATGCTCCAGAAAATGCGCAATTCCATCCGGCACCCGGATCTCCTCACCGGTATCCCCCCGGGCGAAATGATGGTCGATGGATCCATACCGTGCCGTCAAAACGGCAAACTGCTCGGCAAAGCCCGGCTTCGGCACATAAAACACATCCAGGCCGCTATCCAGTTTCCGGCAAATCATTTGCTCCTGGAGTTTCTCAATCCGCTGGATCGAATTCACACGCCATCCCCTCCGCTTCTGCTGTCAGAAAATAGATGGTGTCCAGCCGGATCTGCCGGGCAACCGCCATCACATCATCCACCGTAACCTTTTCAACCTCCGCCATGATTTCCGCCAGAGACTGGTTACGGTGATACAAACGTCCGGACATGGCTAAAGAAATCACCGCACCGGGACTGTCACCCACTTTCTTCAGCCCTTCCAGCAGGGTCTTTTGGCTCTGCCGCCACTCCGTGTCGCTGATCCTGCCGGCCTCCATATCCCGACCCTGCTGATGGATGATATCCAGGGTCTGATCCAAGGCGCCGGGATCGATCCCGGCATGGATCATCATCAAGCCTTTGCCGGTATCCACAGATGAAGCGACATAATATGCCAGACTGGCTTTTTCCCGGACCTGCATAAACAGCTTGGAATTGCCGCTGCCCCCCAAGATCTGATTGTACATCAGCAACGCATAATAGCCGGGATCTTGGACCTGGATGCCGGTGCGATATCCCATCACCAGTTTCCCTTGCTGGCAGGGTTCCCGCTCAATCACCCGCCGCACGTCCTTGGGTGCATGGGGAAACACTGTGGGTTGCAATGGGGCGTCCCCTTGACGGGCAAAACCCAATGCTGTGTTGCAGATCGCAGCCACTTCATCCACATCCACCGCCCCCAGGCAGTAGATTTCCATGGGGCTTTCCACAAGAAACCGGCGGTAATGCTGATACAACCGGGATGCATCGATCTGGGGTAGATCCGCCAGGTCACCGTAAACATAGCGACGATAAGGCTCGTCTGCACACATGATCTCAATGCAACGCTTTTGTGCGTATGCCCGCTTATCGTTAACGATCCCCTCGATGGCTTCCTGCAATGCCTTCTTTTCCTGATCCACATAGTCTGAACGGAACGCCCCGTTTTCTTCCACTGGGCGAAGGAGAATATCCGCCAGCAGTGCCATCCCTCGGGACAACACCGGCATGGGTTCATCCAAATACCGGTCGGCAATGACTCCCAATGACAACTGCATCAACAAGCGTTCCCCTTTTTTGTGCATCCGCCCACCCACCACGGCACCGTAAAGGGCCGCAAGTTCCGTCTCAATGGCCTTCATATCCGGAAAACCCTGTGAACCCCGCATGAGCACCTGGGGTATCAGGGCCGTCAGGGTGGTATCCACATCCAAATCCCGGTGCAGATATACCTCCACCCGGGTCTCTTTAAACTGCTGAGTGGGATAAACCCAAAGATCAATGCCGTTATTCAGGATCCGATGATGAAATGTGTCCATGCAGTCACTCCTTCCTTGGATCCGATGTCAGACCCCTGTATCAAAAGACCAGGCCGAAGCCTGATAGATTCAGTGCTACATTCGCCTGCCATGGAATAAATTCCTGCCGTTTCATTGCTGGCATTTGGGGGAATGCGGCTTTGACCCTTGTGTGTGAGTTGACAGTTTTCCCGTGTGGTTGCGACCGTTGACGGGATGAAGAGGAAAACAGCCCCCATGCCGCGAAGGTATACACCGAATCCAATATAGAGAGGATGAATCCTGTGAAACCAACTGTCATGATCAGACCGGCGGAATACGATTCGTGCCAGCCGGTCATTGATGAAATCTTTGCTTTCTTTGATCCGCCCTTACAGGGGAAAAAGGTATTAATCAAACCCAATGTCCTCCGGGATGCCAAGCCGGAGGAAAGTGTGACCACCCACCCGGCTATCTTAAAAGCCGTTATCCGTGCGGTGGAAGCCCGTCACCCTGCGGCCATCATCGTCGGGGATAATCCCGGTGCCGCCAGTTACGGTGCCAACCAGAAATCCTTTGAAGTCAGCGGTCTTTTAGAGGCAGCCGGGGAATACTATGAAAACCTGGGAGGCCGAGTGCGGGAGCTTGCCTTAGATTCCCAGTATATTCCCAGAGCGGTGGTTTCAGAAGCCATTTTGGAAGCCGATTATATCATCAATCTGCCGAAATTCAAGACCCACGGTCTCACCGGTCTGTCCGGCGCCATCAAGAACTGCTATGGCTACCTCCCGGGAGCACAAAAAGCCAATCTTCATTTTACTGCCGGCAATCCGTACGA
Source organism: uncultured Candidatus Sumerlaeota bacterium (assembly GCA_964600665.1). Classification (GTDB taxonomy): domain Bacteria; phylum Bacillota; class SLNR01; order SLNR01; family SLNR01; genus CAZRKC01. The sequence continues at coordinate 27,318 of CAZRKC010000002.1, read as the reverse complement.
TTTCCCGGAAGCCCTGCTGGATATCTTTTCGATCCGGCCTCCGGATCTGGCCATTGTTGACGGTGTTGTAGCCATGGAAGGCAACGGTCCGGTATCTAAAGATCTGCGTCATCTCGGTCGGATTCTGGCCGGGAACGACATGGTCGCAGTGGATGCAGTCATCGGCACCATGATGAATTTTGCCCCCGGTGCCATTCGGGTCACGGAACTGGCCCATGCCCGGGGTCTGGGGGAAAAGGATCTGGATCAGATTCAGATCGACGGCGAGGTCCTGGTTATGGATGATTATAAACACCCGGAAGGCTACATGAGTCCCCGGGAAGGCGGTCCGGACGATTTCTGGCGCCGGTTACGCTCCCAGCGGCCGGTGGTGACAGAATCATTGTGCATCCGCTGCGGCACTTGTGTCAACGAGTGTCCGGCCCACGCCATCACCATGCCGGACTACCCCGTGGTGGATGTGGACAAATGCATTGTCTGTTTTTGCTGTCAGGAAAAATGCCCCACCCGGGCTATCAACTTAAAAGACGCCACTCCTTCATAAGCAAAGGCCCGGATCACCGGGCCTTTCCACTTTCTTCTTCTTTGGCAGTCGCCAACTGGCGGTTGATCATCCGCCGGACATACCGGTGCACCTCTTCAATCTGGGCATCATTGGCCAGGATGGGGATGATTTTCTTCCCGGCAACCAGGATCTCATTTTCATTCCGGCCAAATTTATCAAACAGGCTCCAGCGGTAAAACCCCATATTCCGGTTCATATATGGCGGGTACCAGTTTAAGACCATCAAACCTTCGGTGGTCAGATAGTAGGTCGGTCGAATCAAGCCAATGGTAAAGGTGAAAAAGGACAATCCCACCAGAATGGTGATTAATCCCAAACCAGCCGCCACTTGGCGGATGAGATAGCTGATGATCATGACCACAATGGTCAAAGCCAGCAGCCCTTTTAACTCCATATCCTGAAACGGCGCCACATACTTCACCCAATGTTTCTGGTCCGGGCTGACTTCCATCCCGATTTCCTTTTTCGGCAGCACCACAAACATCATGTACGTTCGCACCAAAAAGGCAGTTACAAAGCTCACCGTCGCCAATAATAGGGTAATACCCCCTGCTTTTTTCACCATATCCAATACTTCCGGCAACATCCAGATTCCCCCTCTGCATCCCATTCCCATCCTTGCATGATCCAACCCATGGTTTCCATGCGACTGGCAACAAACCCCCTGCGATCGTGCCGTCTTTGCTTCCTGCTCTCCTTCAGATATCATACACACGAATCGTTTCAATAGTCGCCGGATCCAGTTTCAGGTCCTCCCCCGAATCCAGTTTTATCAACCAGAGTCCCCCTTTGATTTGTCCCATGAAGATCCCCACCCGCCAGACGCCACCGGCAAGGAGGGTGACACCCTGACCCTGGGCCACCAACTGCCCTTCAAATTCTGCCACCAGATGATAATCCTGCCGCATCCGTCGCAGATTCAGGTAAATCAAGATGGGTCGGACCATGAGGACAAAAATAAACCCAACCAGCAAGAACAGATCATATCGTCCCATCCGGTCCACCTCCCCTATCTAACCCATGATTCATCAATCTTTTATTCTGTTTTCCCAAAGGGAATCCCTGCCACAAAAAAACGGCTTGCGCCGTTTCGATTCATGTTTGAACACTGGTTTAGCCATCTATCAGCTGCTCTGGCCGCCATTTTGCAGTAACTGTTCCACGAATATCTCCACGAGGCCCGGATCAAATTGTCTCCCCGACCACAGGATCAGTTCATCTGCTGCATCTTCCCATGAAATCGGCGCTCGATATGCACGACCATGGGTCATCACATCAAATGCGTCCACAATGGCAAAAATCCGGGCAAGGAGTGGAATCTGCTCCCCTTTTAACCCTTGAGGGTATCCTGTGCCATCATACCATTCGTGATGGGCCAGCACTTCCTCCGCCACCGCCACCAGAGAGGCCGCTGACTGAATGATTTTAAATCCGTGCTCACAGTGGTTGCGGATGATGGCTCGTTCATCTTCAGTCAAGGGTGAAGTCTTCGCCATGATGTCTTCTGGTACCGACAGTTTGCCCACATCGTGCAAATCCGCCAGCAGTTTCAGTTTCCGGACTTCTTCCTCCGTCAATCCCAGAGCAGTCCCCAGCATTAACGCATAATCCTTCACCCGTTTCACATGCTCCGGTGTTTCATCGGACCGGCTGTGGAGAAAATCTTTCAAGGAGTAGACCACTTTACTGGACGTGTCCCGTCCTTCGGACACCTTCAACCGGTACATCATATCCTCTGCTTCCTTGATCACTTCCTGGATATTATGGGATAGTTCATGTTTGGTCGCCATTCCCAAGGAGATGCTCACCGGGATGGGGAAGGAATCGATATGGCTGCACCGATCCATGATCCGCTGCCGGAGGATCCCGCAATCTTTCGGCCAGGTCTGAGGCAGGAGCACCGCAAACTCATCCCCGCCCCAACGACAGAGAATATCTTCTTTACGGCAGGCATCCGCAATGGTGCGACCAATGGCCACCAGCATTTCATCCCCCATCTGATGCCCTAAGGAATCATTGATCAGCTTCAGTCCGTTGACATCCCCAATGATGATACTCAAAGGAAGCATCCGTTCCACATCCAACCGTTTCATCTCCACATCGAAGAAGTTGCGGTTGTACAAACCGGTCATGCTGTCGTGGAAGGTGAGATATTCGATCTGGGCTTCCGCCTCTTTTCGTTCATGAATATCCAGAATGATGCCGTCGATCCATGTCTCACCGTCTTCTAAAATCAAACGGGCCGTCCCCTGCACCCAGCGGGTGGTTCCATCCTGGCGAATGATCCGGTACTCCTGACTGAACTCATAGCCCTGGGAAAAGGCTTTCTCATATTCCAGGGCGATGCGGTCCGCATCTTCCGGGTGAATCATGGTGCGGTATCCCCGCCGCCCTGCCCCCAAAAAGTCGCTTTTGGGATACCCCGTGATCCGTTCAAAATCACCACTGAGGTAAACAAATTCCCGATCCGGACTGCTCTGAGCCCGATACACGATTCCGGGAACATTGTCCACCAGAGAGCGGAACTGAGTTTCCCGGCGGCGCAGATCATCTTCCAGCACTTTTCGCTCCGTGATGTCTGTGAGGATGCCATCGATAAATTCAACAGTCCCGTTCTGACCGAACCCCTGGCCACGGTCCATGAACCACCGGTAGTCCCCATTGGGCATGATCATGCGGTATTCCACCTCATAGGGTGATGAATGTGCCTGAATGCCCTCAAAGAAGGCCGCAACGTGTCGGCGATCATCTGGATGGATCCATTGGATGTACTCCAAAAGGGTGAGAAATTCCGCCGGTTCCCGCTGCAGGATATCCCGGCATTTCTCGGATATGTAGGTGATCCGGCCGGTGGTCAGGTCCATACGATGAAAAACACCCGGGATATTATCCACCAGAGACCGGTACTGGGCTTCACTCTTTTCCAGGGCTTCCTTGGTCAGAACTTCTACTGTGATGTCATTCATGATACCGTACACACTGCCCGCCGGGGCCAGATCATGGGGCATGGGACGGGTGGTTGCCCGCACCCAGCGATAGGTCCCATCCTTGGCGGTTACCCGATGTTGCGTGCTGAACAGATTCCCTTTCCGCTTTTCATTGAGGTTGAATTTAACTTTCTTCCGATCATCCGGAACGATAAAGTCATAACTTGGCCGCCCCAGCATCTCTGCAGGTTTGTAACCCAAAAGATCTTCAACGGACGGACTGATATAGGTGATCGTATCGTCTGCGGAGAGAATATAAAAGACATCCTGAATGCTCTCCACCAGCATCTGATACCGGGCTTTGCTTTCTTCCAGGGCGCGCTCCATCCCCACCCGCTGAGTGATATCCACCATGGTGCCGTGGGTCATCAACGCCCCCTGTTCATCCCGGCTATACTGGACATATTGCTCGACCCAGCGGATCTTCTGGTCTTTGCGCAGGATCCGGTAACGCTGGACATAGATCCCCGTGGCTTCTTCCCGGTCCTTTTGGATCTTTTCCCACAAAGCCGGAAAATCTTCCGGATGGATCAAATCCCGCCAACTCACCTTGCCGCTGAGAAAGTCATCCGGCTTATACCCGGTGATGACTTTGACGGCTCCCCCCAAAAATCGTGGGGCAAAACTGCCATCGCCAATATATGCAACTCCGTGGAAACTTTTCAGAAATGTTTCCGCCTGGGTTAGATGCGTCATGAGAGCTCGTTCGGTTACAATGAGCTGGGTGATGTCACGGGATATGTTCAGCACGGATAACACCCTGCCGTCCGTTGCCAACTCCGGAATCAGGCGGGTGTGATGATACGTATGCTGTTCCCCCTGGATGGGGGTCATAACCACTTCCACCGGTTTACCTGTTGCAAAGACCTGGTCGATGAGCTGGCCAAACCGCTCCACTTGCCCTGTGAGGATCCCGGTATCATAAATGGTCGTCCCCGCCAGTGCCGCAGCGGGTTGGCCCATCTGGTCTGCAAATGTACGGTTGACATAGGTGCGCCGTTTGTCCCGGTCATACCGGACAATGATGTCCGGTGAATGATCCACCAGGGCGCGAAATTCTTGTTCGCGCTGCAAAAAGGCGGCATCTTGCTTCCGGTTTTCCGAGATATCCCAAAACGCATAGGCGCGAAACCTGCGTTCCCCATGCGTCCATTGGCTGCTTTGCATTAGCACCTGTCGTCGCTCCCCGGTACCGGTGACAATTTCTGCTTCTTTGATCCCTTGTTGGCTGTTTTCGTCACTTTCATCAAACCCGTCCAGGCACTCCGGTGGAATCAAATCCAGGATCCGTCCCTGGATCATGTCATCCTGGTTTCGGCCAAACAGGATACCCGCAGCCGGGTTGACCCGGATGATCCGCCAGCTATCCTGCATCTGCTCTGCCACCACCATGGCTTCAAAGGCGGTCTGTGCCCAGTAGTGTTCGGCCATGTCCGCCGGGTCTGCAGCACAACCGTCCACAAAGTTGGGCTCGCCGGGATCTTCAAATACATCTGCCACTGACGATACACTTCGGGCGTGAAATGCCACGCCCACCCCGGCATCATCCGGGGAAAAGGTGAGGCGAACCGGTATGAAACGACCGACAGCAACTTTGAGTCGCAAATTAAATTTAATGGGGGACATCAACCGCATGGACTGTTCCATGACCCATCGGGCTTTCTGGGTGTCATCGGGATGCACCCATGCAAAAAAAGAGGTATCCTTAACCTCTTCTGCAGTCCAACCCAAGAGATCAGACCCCGTCCGATCCAGGCTGACGATATATCCTTCGGCAGACAGCGACCCGGTCCATGTTCGGGTCGCTGGCGTACCGTTGCCACCTTGATTATTAGTAGGCCCTTTGGTATAGAGCATTGATTTACCCCCTGCTGCAACCTTAAAAACCTTGGTGTTCATTTATTCGACAATCGTCTGCGCATCCCTGCCGCTGATGGATCTGAAGCAGATACAAAGTGTGCACATCCGTACATATTCCATTATATGGCTGTCCGTTTAACCGCCCCAGCAAATTCAACGATTTGTAGAATCCGGGACATAAAAAAACTGAGCGGTCTCCACTCAGCCTAAAACTCTAAAAACGCCCTGACTGATCAAGGTCACGGCAATCGCAGCCAGTGCATTCCCTGCTGCAATCGCCGGAAATGATCGTTTAAAAGGAATGCCCAACAGCGCCGCCGCAATGCTCCCGCTCCACACGCCGGTGCCCGGTAACGGGATGGCCACAAAGATCATCAAACCCCACATGCCGTATCGCTGGACCTTATCGCCGTTTTTTTCCAACGAGTGAGTGGCAAACCGATCCACCACATGACGGAATGTGTTGGTCTTCCGTAAGAGCTCAAAAACCGGTTTCAACGCCAACAGAATGAAGGGTGCCGGCAACAGGCTGCCAAAATAGCAGATCACCGCGGCGTTTAAAGGCGATAACCCTAAAGCAACCCCCATGGGAATCCCCCCCCGCAGCTCGATCACCGGGATGGCAGACATCAAGAACACCGTTAATTCAACTTTTAGCAGTTCCAGTAGACTCTCCACACTATTACTCCTGCCATCTGCATATTGAGCCCGCGATGCGACCCATGAATTATTGTACACTATTTACCCCTCCGGAGCAATATCAACCTGAAAGTGTGTTTTGGAGGGTATGAACGCTGCCAGCCACCCGGACTCAGTGGGAAAATAATCGTTGATCCCTCAACCACTCAGCTGGTTATAAATCGTTTCAATTGGTTATTTCCATGGTCTCGAGCCGGTCACCAGCGCTGCGATGAGTGTATCAGTTGCCTGTCAACCATCGGTTTCTCAACTTGAGGCATCCGGTACCATTTATGGGGTCCCTTCTTGCTCCATCTGCAGGAGGGCTCGAAAAATATCCACATCATCCGGGGTGGTCACCTTCAGGTTCTTCTCGGTTCCGGGCGTCAGGTAGACAGGCCGGCCTAAAGTCAGCATCAAGGATGCACAGGACACGGCATCCGTAATTCCCCGTCGTTCCGCTTCATCATACGCATCCAGCAGGTCCGTGAGGCGAAAGACCTGGGGTGTCTGCATCCGGCGGATCTGTTTACGATCCATGGCATATGCGGCGGTGATTCCGTCTGCTGTATGCACCGGGTCTTCCACCACAGGTAACGCACAGACACCGGAGCCATGCTGATGACAACTATCCAGGGCCAAATCCAGGATATCAGCGGGCAAAATCGGCCGGTTGGCCACATGGATCACCACAGCCGTCATGGCCGGGTCCTCCACTTTTTCCGCCAGGGCACGCACGCCGATCACAATGGATGCCATCCCGCTTTCACCACCGGGTTCCAGACCGACACACTTATCAATGCCATGGTAGCGGATCATGGCGGCAGCCCGGTCCATCCAATCCGGCAAGCACACCACCTGGATGCCGTGAATCCGGGGATGATATTCCAATCGTTCCAGGGTATGGATCAGTAACGGTTTCCCCTGGATCGCCATGAACTGCTTGGGGATCGCATACCCCATGCGCTGTCCGATGCCGCCGGCAATCACCAAGCCCATATTGACCCATCCATGACGCATCATGCCACCCCCATTGCTGCGAAATCCCATGCTTTAACCACCAATAATGTCACGAATCCGTTCCACCACCCGTTCCGACCCATGGCCATCGTCCTTTAACCCCTGGGCCGCGTAGAACCCATCCAAAGCGGCTACATAGGCCCCTTGATCAAACACCCGGATGGCATCTGCCAATGCCACCCCCGTCTCACCCTGGGGAAAGGGAAGCACATGCAAGGGAAATGACAGATCCCGATCCGCCTGGTAGGCGGCCACATCCGGCAGATATAAAAAACAGGGCCTGCGGGTCAAAGCAAAATCAAAAGCGGAACTGGAATAATCCGTAATCAGCACATCACAGGCGGCCAATAACTCCATCATGTCGTCATACCGGGTGGCATTTACCACCTGTCCCTCAACCTGATCCGCCAGATATGACATATTGGGATGCAACCGCACCATCATCGTCCATTCGCCACCAAACCGGTGAGCCAGTGCGTTCTTCACTTGATCATAATCTAGATTATACACATCCAGACCGTGCTGAGCCCGAAAGGTGGGCGCATACAAGACGATGGGGTTGTCAGCGGGAATCCCGTATGCCGCACGCACATGCCTGCGGTAAGGAGCTGCATCCTGAAAGAAGATGTCATTTCGAGGCAATCCCGATTCCATGATCTCGCCATCGTACCAGTAGGCATTCCGGTATTTCTTCGTCTGATAATCACTGTTGGAGATGAACAAATCCGCCATCTTGGAATCCTGAATGGCCACCTGAACATAGGTGGGATCCAAAGCATGGATCACTTCTTTTTCCGACCGCTTCATCCCCAGACCCCCGTGCCAGGTCTGGATATAATACTGGTCCTTCCGTTTTACCGGATAAAACACTTTCCGGGCATTATCCAACCAGACTTTTGCGGTGGCCATTTCATACAGCCCCTGTAGCGTCCAGTACGGCGCCGGGCGGACACCGGAAGGAAACCGGGCCTTGTCCATGAGATGGGGATGGATCAGCCAGACCAGATCCACATCCAGTTTCTGGCGCAGAATCTCTAAAGCGATATATTTACCATTGTCCCCAAACCCTTTGCCGTCAAAGCTGCAGAAGACGATTTTCTTTTTCTGCAGAGGCAACCGGGGCAGGAGATGTCGGCCTAGAGCCAGCAGCTGCCGGCGTAGGCCGGTGCGAAATCCCTGGCTATCCCCATGTTGTTGTGTTGATGCCCTTCCCTCATGTCCCATGCCCGGGCCTCCTCTCATTTAGCTCATCCGGGTGCATACGTTAATCTCTGGACCCCCGCACACTTCGCAAAAGCCGATCCTGCAGGAACTTGCGTTCTCTGGCATTCAGGATCAATAGCACATTTAATCCCAACCCGCAAAACCCGGTGAGGACCACAGCGAAGAACAACGAACGCCAGTCACTCACCATCAGAATCCGCTGAAAGCCCAGACCCAGCACCACGACCACCCCAAAGGCCGCCACGCTCTTGAATATCTCCGGAAAGAACGCGTCCCATTTAAGTCCCAGGCAGATCGCCCCATAAGGGGCAGTAAATGCCAGGTTCCGGATCAGACTCAAGACCGTGCTCACCCCTGCCACGGCAAAAATTCCCAGGTCCGTCCACTGCAGCAGAGCATACACCACCCCGACATTGATCACACCCGTCAGCACCACCACCAGGGCATTGGCTTTCAGCCGGTTGGTGACGGTGAAAATGCTGTAAATGCCGTTGATGGATCCGCTGACGATCAAGGTACCCACGGTGATCAGTGAAAGGATCTGCAACAGCCGGGCATCCTGCCCGGGGACCCACAAGGAAAAAAAGGTTTGGCCAAAAACCGCCAGCAAGGCAATGGGGATGTTCACCAATACCCCCAGGATCTTCATGGAGCGTTTCAGAGCGATCAAGAGATCCCCCCGCTTTTCCTGGGCGTACAAAATGGTAAACTCCGGCATAAAAATACCAGCGATCATCCCCACAAAGTTGGTGATGATATTGGGGATGGTTTTAGCTACGGCCAAAGTTCCCATGGCCACCGGATCGATGAACACATTGGCGATCAAGAGATCCAGTCCCGCTAACAGCAGCTGTCCCAGGCGCACCACGGTGTTCCAGATGCCGGACATCACCAGTTCCCGAATGGCTTCTGCGTTAAAGAATCGCCGCGCCACCCGCATTTCCGGCAAGAGCTTTAAGGTGTAATACACATTGAAAAATTCCGTATACAGCACCATGATCAAAGCGGTGAATCCCAGATATGACACCCGGGCGGGAAACTGCCAGAATAGGAAAATGATCAGCCCGCACCGAATCAGATGGGCTTCAATACTCCGCAAGGACCGCAAATACAGCTTATTTAAGGCAAAGACCGCCACCCCAAAGGATGACAGGATGATGCTGACCAGGAAGTTAGCAAAGAGAAACGCAAACAGGATCTGCACATCCCGTAGAATCGCCGCCGGGACCTGCACCACCCGGTCCAGATAAATCACGATCCAGATTGCCGGGATGGTCATCACCGCCGCCGCCAGCACATTGGCCAGCACCACGGAACTGAAATACATGTTGGCCCGATCCCAGCGTTCCCGGTGGATCTCGATGGTAATGAACCGACTGGCCATGGAATTTAAGGCAATGGTCAACAGCGCCGCATAACTGACGAAATTGCTGCCCAATGCCACAAATCCGTAGGCTTCGACACCAATGGAGCGGATAATATATGGCGAAAGAAAGAAGCTGATGCCCAAATTCACCGCAAAAGCGACCCCGCTGGCGATCAAATTTATTGCCATCTGCCGGTTCCGGTTCATCTGCATCCCCCTTCCATGTCCTACCCGCGCACGTCCAGATCTTGATCCCTCTGGGCAAACCAACGGTCATAAAGCCAGTCCGCCAATCCGGGAAACTGCTGATATATTTTAAAGTACCAGGCAAATCGTCCCGTCTGGTGCCCTGCAACCAGTTCCTTCTTGACGAGATCAAATCCCGCCTGTAGCCGGGGGTCATCCACGGGGAGCCCCGCTGATCGCAGCTGCCGGAAGGTCCGCAAGTAGAGCAAAAAAAGGTTTTTCCAAGTCTGATCCGCCTTTGGGGTTAAACCCACCGACCGAAAAAATTCGGCATTCTCCCGGTACGCATCCAAGGCATCCAACCGGCTTTGCAGAACAAACCCCCGCTGCATGGTACTCCCCGGTCGCTGCCGGTAAAAGAGTACGGGTTGCGTGGTAATCACCATGGGGTCTGCTCGATACACCAGACGAGGCGTCGTCGCCAGATCTTCATAAACCCGCCCGGAAGGAAACCGGATCCCGGAAAAGAGATGCCGGCGAAACAGCTTGCCACACACTAAAATCAGATGCCCCTCCAGATTATCCGATAAAGTAGCCAATGCTTCAGGCCCTTTCATCACCATCACCACCGGATCCACTACCGGTATGGGGTCGGTTTCATTCTGCATCCGGACAAATCCCCCGGACACGATGTCCGCCTGTTCAGCCGCTTGCAAGGTCATCAATATCCCAATGGCCTCCCGGTCCAGCCAGTCGTCCCCATCCACAAAGACCACAAAGCTCCCGGTAGCGGCATCTAGACCCGCATTTCTGGCATCTGCCTGGCCTTTATTTTCCTGTTGGATCAACCGGATCCGAGGGTCCGCAGCCAAAAGCCCCTGTGCGATCTCCCCCGTCCCGTCCGTGGATCCGTCATCCACCAGGATGATCTCCAGATGCGGGTAGGTTTGCGCCTGCACGGAGCGGACACAGGTTTCGATAAATGGCGCGATCTGATACATAGGGATGATCACACTGACCACTGCATCCCCATGATCATTTCGGATTGCCTCCCTGGTGGGTTCTTGGTCGCCGGCCTTCATGGCTTCCACCCCAGCTTTTGCACCTGGGTGGCGTACAACAATTCATTTTGGCTCATGGGATCCACGATCCCATAATACCCTGCCAGATCATGCTGTCGGGCCATTGCCGCTGTATACAGCCGGTTGGCGTCGATCTCCAGATCCACAAACGGAATCTTGTAATCTGCCAGCAACCCGTAAGGTTCCGGTACCGCCCGGTTCATGGCCACCATCAGTCCTGCATTCAAGTAATCGGAAAACTTGTTGGGGAAAGCCACCCAGTTGGTGGTGGTATAGTCCCGCAGCAGCATCCCCACATCACAGGCACATAAATGGGGAAAGTATGCCTCCCGGGATAAGTAGGAAACCACATAATTTCCCCGGGGGAAAGCGTTGGCCAGTTGCTGGCTGAACTCGGGGTCCATATTGCAAAAGAAGGCGAAAAATATATCCTGATGCTGCTGGTCCAGCTTCTGAAAGATGGCGATGATCTCATCCACCTTCTGCCACGGGAGTCGATACCCGCTAAACACCGGCACCACGGTCTGGGGCGATATTCCCCACGCCTCCCGGACCTTTTCCCGCCAGGCCAACCGTTGGGGTACGGTGATCAACTCATCGATCCCGCACCGGACTTTATGGATTTGAAACTGCGACACCCGTTTAGGATCCAAATCATCCAGACAATACTGCCCCAACTGATCCGACACCACCAGTGCCCCATCGGCAACGCGCATGGCGTTTTGTAAATGACGGCGATGGTACCGGTATTTGATCTGATTTTTCAAGCCCGCCCCCGGCTGGGGGTGCTCCACCAGCTCTTCCAGGGCACCCTGAATATCCAACAGGATCGCAGTTTGCGGACCCCATTTTTTTAATCGGGAGACCACATACGGATACATCCGCAATCCGTAAAAAATCACTTTTGCCGGGTGGTGTTCCCGAATGTATTCATCGGCAGCGCCAAAGTAATTGATTTTCACAAAGCGAATTCCTGGACGGTCCGCGGGTATCGCATCCTGATCATTGAGGATCATGCAGGTAGTGGTCATGCCCAGCTCATGGGCAAAGGCATGGGCTCGCCGCAGGATCAGGGTCACATCCCCGCTTTCTGCCGTCATATCTGCATTGGTCAGCATCAAAATTTCCGACAATCCTTTCACCTCCAGTGTCTACGGGTGTCCGGGTTTTTCCGGACCCATGCCCATCAGTATCGGACTTTTCGACCCAGCCGGATAGCCACTTGTTTCCGGGCCCACCAGTAGGTGATATTCCGGTTCAAGCGGTCTTTCCAGTCCAAACCGTGCTGGTGGATCCACCGTTGCAGTGTGCGGACATCCCCATACGCTGGAATCGTCCCCTGCACATAATACTTGGTGGTCAGCTCCCAGTGGTCATAGAGCCACTGGGCCGGATCCGCCAATAGGCCCCGCTCTTGTGCAATGTCATAGACCTTTTTTTTCTCTAATAGATTGGCCATCAAAAAATCCAATGGCAGCTGGTATGAAATATTCCGGGTATGGAGCCGGTAGACCCCGATGATATCGTCCATGGCATGGACATCACCCGTCAGCAGCGCCCGCATGTAGATGGGTCCATCATTCATCATCCCCATGTCCGCCAAATCCGCTGTATCCAGACTCGCCTTGCGAAACACGCTGGTAAAAGTGGAAAACGGTTTGAGCAGTCCCAGCTGAAACCCTTGGAGATAGGCACTGCCCGACATGGTGCCGTGGATATTCAATGCCCCCACCCGGACTTCATCGGTTTCTGTGAACCACTGGATGCCATTGGCACACACCAGGGCCAACCGGGGTTCTGCTTGCAGTCGGGTCACGGCTTTAGCAAAGAAATGCCGGTCCAAATAGAAATCATCGTCATCCAGAAAGACCACAAAATCCCCCTGTGCCAATTGATACCCTTTTTGGCGGGTGCGTCCAGCATGCAGACTTGCTTCATTCCGCACATAGCGGATTCGGGGATCGCTGCCATAGCGCATCTGCACCCAATCGGATGTGCCGTCTGTGGACACATCATCCAAAATGAGCACTTCCAACCGGGGATAGACCTGCCAAAGCACACTCTCCACCGCTTCCGTCAGCATGCCTTTACGGTTGAAGGTGGGGATAATCACCGAAATCAGTGGGGCATCCGCCATGGGTGTCCCGGCTGCTGTGGGCGGCAAGAAATTATCCAGCTGGCGGATGGCGTTTTCATTTAAGTTGCACTGGTGAATGGCCACAAAGCGAAATGCTTCCGCCGCCATCGTCCCGGCTTGCAGTTTTTCCATGTACGCGTCCATGGTGCCATTGCCACAAATGGATGTGAGTCTTTGGTCCATACCGGTCCCTCCTTCCCCTTGGGGATGCCTGCAGAATTACCTGCCCGTCTGGTTAGCGAAAATATCGGTAAAAGATCTTCATGGAAAACATGGACACATAAAGACCCAGTCGTCGTTTACGGCTGATATATGGGTTATCCCGGAGCTGAGGCCAATAGCGTCGGACAAAGGTCTGGTAAGCCTGAATAAAGGGTTGGTTTTCGTCCGTCCATTCCCGGATCCGATGCAACCGGGATCCGGGGTGAATCGCCATCAGCGCCCGCAACTGTTGCCCCCGGGGGTCATCGTCGGTATAATGAGCATCGATCAATGCCATATTCAGAGTCAGCATCGTTATCAAGTCCGGCGAAATCACCCGTTGGGTCTGTCCCATAATGCTGGCCTCCCGCTGGCAGTACCCGTACAAAGCGTGCTGTCCACAGACCACCCGTTCTGCGGTCAAAAACACCTGGGGGGTAAAATGGACATCTTCATACAGTTTCCCCATCTGAAAGCCCAGCCCGTTGGCAAACAAATCCCTCCGGTAGAGTTTTCCGCAAGCCGACCAGCGGACGGTGCGGTAAAGCAAGTCCGGCAGGAGATCTTTGGTCAATCCCACCTGGACCGCACCCGTGCCTTTAAATACCGGTGGCGGCTCGTCAAAAACCACCATATCCGTACAGGCAATGTCAGCAGTTGCGGTTTCCAGGTCCTGCAGCAGCACCTGGACCATCTCCGGCGCAATCTGATCATCGCTATCCACAAAGGTGACATACCCCCCGGTGAAGGCCTTGAGCCCGCGATTCCGGGCTGCGGACAACCCCTGGTTTGTTTGATGGATCACCTGCACCCGGGAATCCAATCGCCCCCACCGGTCACAGATGGCACCGCTGCCGTCTGTCGAGCCGTCATCGATCAAGATGATCTCCAGATCCTTATGGGTCTGATTGACCACACTGTCCAGACATCCCTGCAGATACGAGAGTACATTGTACACCGGAATGATCACACTCACTTTGCTCACCATGGGATGCCTCCTGGTTAGTCAGCTTTCCTTGCAAACCCCGATTTTGCGGGACGTTTCTTCGCTTTAGGTGCGCTCCGCTTCCAACCGGTCATCCACCCTGATAGCTGCTGGGTCAGCCCGGCATACCCTTCGGCTGCCAGCAGGAAAAAGGCAATCACTGTCAGATCCCGATAGCGGGGCTGAATCTCAATCAGTGCATATACCGCCAGACTCCCCAGCACCAGGATCAGACTGACCATGATGGCAGGCGAAAGCCGCGATTTTTGCCTCTGCCGGATGATAGCCATCCACATCAGCAGCACCACCCACAAATAGATGGCTTTCTCCAGATGCAACAGTCCCACTTTAAATTCCCAATAAGTCATAGTCACACCCAGGATACGGACAGGCCCATCCACCAGATACCCCATCCCCCAGTCGATGGTGGCATCTTCATCCCACCACATCTTCTTCTGTTTCTGCACCATCAGGGTCAGTACCTGCCGTGGATCCGCCAGACGCGTTCGAATCATAGCCATGGCTGTGGCTTTTTGAAGATCCCGATCTGAGATCGAAAACAGGAGATCCATATCTTCCGGAGAGTACATGCCTTTAGTCGTAGGATTTAAGCCTACCACCAGTTTATATTCTGGGAACACGTTGGTAAGACCCCGGGGATGAATCCCCATGATGCGAACGCCAGCAGATGCCCCGGTCGTTAAACCGATAAACACAATCAACAGTGCCGCCATCCCCATTCCGTGCATTAGTTTCTTCCGGGAACGCCATCCGTCGATCAGTTCCACCGTTAAAATCACTGCCATGATCAACAGTCCCTGAGGGCGGAATATGTCCCCTACCGCAATCAACATGACGGCAACGGCCATTCCCGGCCAGCGGCCACGGTAAAGCAGATACAACCAGACACCGGCCAGAAGGAAAAAGTTGGACACATGCTGATTCGTCAGCACACTCGCCAAAAAATATGGGGCTGGATATACCAGATACAACAGGGAAATATATCGAGCCGGTGCTGCCGGTACAATCCGTCGGGCGATCCGGTAGATGAGCACATGGGTTCCGGCCATAAATGCACTGTTAACCAATAGCAAAACCCGCAAATCCGGCCCCATCGCTTTGACGATCGCAGTATAGTACAACACAATCCCACTCTGATAGGGCCAGGCACGAAAATATGCTGAATATGTAAGATCCAGATTTCCCCCGGCCACGCGCAAGGCAGCATCGTAGAAGACTTTAAAATCGGATTCCAAGGGTGTTTTCAGATACCAGGCCAACCAACCTTTAGCCAGGAATGCCAGAATGAACAACAGCCCGGCAAATTGCCGGTCTGAGAGGTTCATGCGATGGCTGACTTCGCCGATGGCGACGACCACCACCAACGCAACCAGGGTGATCCAACCTATTGACTGGGTCGTGAATATCCAGATATTGCCTGCTAACAGTATACTGGCCGCCGCAAATGCTAACAGAAGCAGCACCTGGGTCAAACCGTTCCGTCGGATTCCCATATCCATTTTTGTCCCCGCCATCTTGGTCATCCCCTCATCGTACCCTTAAGCAACAGAACCCTCGCAAAAACTTGATCCAATCATTATTTACTGCGAAACGCCCGGGACGACACACTGGAGGCAATTTTCCGTACCAGATAGTCCCGCTCGCTTCGGGTCAACATCAAAAACGCATTAGCCACCAGCCCCAACCCGGCAGTAGCTGCCACTGAAAGCACCAAACCGGACCAGTTCGTACCGGGGATCAACTGTTCCATCCCTAATCCGATCACGATCACCACCAGAAACGCCAGGATTCCCCGGGCGATTTCCGGGAAGAAGGTATTCCAGGGGAGATCCAGATAACGCGCCCCGAAGGGTGCGGTAAACAGCAGGTTCCGCAGCAGATTCAACACCGTACTCACCCCGGCTACGGCAAAGAGACCCCAATTGGTGTTCTGCACCAGAAAAATGACCACAACGATATTCAGCAGGCCGGAAAACACCAGAAGCAGGGCATTGACCCGCAGGCGGTTGGTCACCGTAAAGATGCCGTAAATGCTGTTGATGGGACCGCTGATCACCATAGCTCCCACAGTAATCACAGAAAGGATCTGCAACAAACGGGCATCCTGCCCCGGCACCCACAGGGAGAAAAACTGATAGCCGTATGCCACTAGGATGGCAATGGGCATGTTGGCGATGATCCCCAGGATCTTCATGGATCGTTTCAGGGCCACCACCAGTTCCTTCTTCCGTCCCTGGGCGTAGTAAATGGTAAACTCCGGGGTAAAGACCGCGGATATGGTCACCACCATGGTGGTAATATGGTTGGGCACCATCTTGGCCAAAGCCAGTATCCCCATGGCAGACGGGCCGATGAGGCGGTTGGCAATGATCAGATCCATTCCTGACAGCAACAGATTCCCCAGGCGGATCACCGTATTCCATACCCCGGATGACATCAGTTCCAAAACGGCGGTCCGGTCAAAGAAGGAACGGCTGAGGCGAACTTTAGGCAGAAAGCGGCGGGTATAGTAGATATTGAAGAATTCCACATACATCAGAGCGATGAAGGCGGTAAACCCTAAAAATGAGATTTTGGGGGGAAAATATCGGAACAGGATGACCACAGAGACCACCCGGATCAGATTGCTTTCAATACTGCGCATGGATTTGAGATAGAGCTTGTTCAGGGCGAATGTGACCACACCGTATGAAGCTAAAGTAATGCTGATGATAAAGTTGACAAAGAGGAAGGAAAACAGCACCCGCACATCCTGGAGAATCGAAGCCGGCACCACCACGATCCGGTCGATCTGGTAGACCACCAGGACACTCAGAGCCGCCACCAGGGTCCCTACCAGCACATTGGCCATGAGCACAGAATTGAAGTAGACATTCACCTTGTCCCAGTTGTCCCGGTGAATTTCAATGGTAATAAACCGGCTGGCCATGGAGTTTAAGGCAATGGTCAGCAGGGAGGCATAACTGATGAAATTGGTGCCCAGGGACACAAAGCCGTAGGCTTCCACGCCCACTGAACGTACGATGTACGGGGTAAGAAAAAAGCTGATCCCCAGATTGATCGTAAATGCCACGCCGCTGGCGATGAGATTGACAGCCAACTGCTGGCTGCGATTCATGGTGACCCCTTCCTTCCCCCTGGGTTTCCGTTCCCATCCTGCATATTCCAGTCATGAATTAACTCATGACAGACAATCATCCCTATTATATCACGCAAAACCGGTTCTGCAATGGTTGCAGCCCTTTACCGTGAACCCGTTGCTGCCGTGGCGACTTTCTCCAGATAAGTGGCCATTCGGCCCATGACAATACCGGCATCAAACCGGTCTTGAAACAACCGGCGGGCCCCTGTCCGTTTTGCTGCCAGTTTTTCGGGGTCAGCGGCCAGAATCTTGATCTGGTCTGCCAACTCCTTCCCGTCATGATACATCCGACCGCACTGGTATTCTTCCAATAAACCGGCCATGCTGCCGGGAATGCTCACCAGTACCGGGAGTGATGCGGATAGATATTCGCCGAATTTATTGGGGGTATTGTAAACAAAATTGACACTGGGCACATAGGGTGCCACCCCCACGGAAGCATATGCCAATAGACTGTGGATGGCTGCTTCGTCGATCCAGCCCGGGAACAGAACATTGTCAAGATGGGCGGCATCGGCTTTCAGTTCATCCAGTTGCACCCCGCTGCCGCATAAGACAAAGCGGATTCGGGGATCATCCTGCAACGATTCTGCCGCCTGAATTAAAGGCGTTATGGCAAACTGGCGACTGAAGGTTCCCAAAAAGACCACCAGAAAATCATCGTCCTGTAAACCCTTTCCGTGCCAGTCCGCCGGAAAGCGTGCGCGTGCCGCCGGGATATCAATCGCCGGGTATGAGGTATGAAACACACCATCTGTGGGACCGATATGGCGTTCTGCCAGACTGAGTCCGTACTGAAGAAAATATGGAGTGACCCCCATGAGGCCGGTGGCCTTTTTCAATGTCACCGCCAATTCCATCCGCACCCGGGTAATATACATACCGATAAAGGGTTTCATAAAACCCGGGACCACATCCCGATAGATCTCCGGCCATAGATCCCGGATATCCACTACTGACGTAACACCCAATGTAACCGCCAGATCCACCGCCGCTTTGGATAAAGGCAAGGGCGCCAGTGTAGTTAAAATTAAGTCCGGTTTCTCCATGGTCGCTGCCTTTTTGTTAAAGGCGTCTGCTAGATGGACTTGATGGCGCATCCGGGCCATGGATACCCCGGGACCATACCCCGGTGTATGCAACAGATGAATGGTATACCCGGGAGCGACCAATACATCCGCATCTGCCTCCCGGCGTTGGATACGTTTATAATGATGAAAGGTGGAACAAAACCAGTGCACTTCATGACCTCGGGACTGTAACAGTTTCGCCAGCATCCCCATCCGCCGAAGCCGGGGTGCACCTTCATCAATGGGTAATGGCTCCCCGTTGGATACGATCCAGATATTCACAACCATCCGTCCTTTCTCGATCCTTTCGACACGATTTTTATATATTTATGTGTCGAAACACAATAAAACCCTTAATATCCCCTCATTTTCTCATCCGCAGGGCAATGATCGCTGATTTCCATGGACCGATACCACCTGCGATACGCCGCACTTCCCACGGAGTTTCGGCAATCAAGGGGTAGAATCCTGCCGCTGGTGGGAGTCGTCCGATGAAGGATTGATCAACCCATTCACATCATCATGGGGTCTCTTCATCTTATACTTTAAAAACACCCAAACCCCCAGCAGTATGGCTGATATCCCACTGATCAGCGCACCTGTTCCTAAACCGGGGGGTACATAGCGGAAGGTAACCTCATGAACCCCTGACGTCACCGGAATCCCCAGCAGCAGATCCCAGACCATCACCGGCTCCACCCGTTTTCCGTCCACCGTCACCTGCCAGCCGGAATCATAAGGGATCGTGGCTAAAATCATTTGGTTTTCTGCGGTTTCAAAGCGACCGGTGAGATGAGAACTGCTGATCATATCCAAAACGGCCGGCTGCTGTCGGATCTTGTTGACATATTCCTGCAAAACCGACAGATCTTCCTGATAAAAGTGGGGTGTGTGAATGCCTGAAACTTCATCCCGAAAGCGCACTGTCACCGTCACCGTCTCCCCTGCCTGGGCATAGGCGATGGGGAAAGCATCCCGCCGGTAAATCCCCAAATACGGTCCCCGGGACTGGCCATTCACCCAAAGCTCGGCATCCAGATACCAGAAGGGTTGGATGGAGCCATAGATGATCCCCTCCCCGCTGGCTGTCAGACGGTAGGTCACCGTTCCGGATATTGTGGGATCCAGGAGGGTATACCGGATGGAATCATCCTCCACGTCTACTTCCAGGAGGTTATCCAGTACCGGATCAAGCAAAATGACAGGGCGATAGATATCCCTGGCAATCCCCGGCACCATGGCCCGAAATATGGCGTTCAAGCGGATGAAAGGATTATCCTGGGCTGCCAGGGTCCCCATGACCCCGCGCCCCACGGGAAAGACCATGGGCAACCCATAGGGGTTCTCCCGGATCTGGATATCCTCCGTTTGATGGATCACGGGGTATGGTTTATCCCCGATCCAGGTCTTGGCCAACAGATAGCGGATTCCCATGAGACTGTCCAAACCCACCGTGGATCCCTGGTCGTAATAGACCCAGAAGTCCTGATAACGGGTCAACCCCAGCTGCCGCATAAACTCCAAGACATTGATTTTTTCGGTGGAGCTGAAATGACTTAACCCGTAATATCCAAACTGCATGGCATCATTATGAGACCGTTGAAAGGTTTTTTCCATGCGGTAAAGGCCGGGGTCATGGGCACGCACCCAAGCCACCGCCTCATTGACCACTTCATTGCTTGCTTGATACTGACTGTATTCAGTCCGTTGATTGCTGCCGGACTGCTGGATGGTTATATAGGCGTTAGTCCCCATCTGAAAACTGTGGATGATCAGGATCACCAGCCAGAGCACCTGCTTGCTTTTGGACCCTCGAAGCAAAACCAGGGCGCTCAGTAACAGGATCAGGATGATGCCGTCCAACACCACCCACGGAGGGCTCTGCAGCCGGGTGCGGGTGAACCCAATCCCTCCCAGGGCGATAGCGATGATCAAGAAGGGTATTTTTAATTGTTGGGTCTGAATATCAGTCCGGGTGTATCCCTGATACCCCAGATACATCATCAAGAAACTGGCCACAAAGGCATTACGATAGGGAAACCCCACCGGCGTGGTGAATCCGTGCCAGATCGTGTCCAGGGGTGTGATCAAGAAACTGAGCCCTAAAATACCCAGCACCATAAAAGAGGCCTTCTTCTCCAGATACGGGATCTGGGGATTAAGAAAATAGATCAGGATCATCAGGATGGGAAACAGGCCCACATAGATGTTGGGTGGGGATGATGAAAAATCCCGAGGTGTGAATGACCCGGTAAACAGTTTCGTGATGAGTTCAAGGGACATCCCCCGGAAAGGAAAACAGAAATTGAAAAAATCAAAGGATACTTTCCCGCCGGTCATGGAAAACAGAGCCGGGATGAGAAGAAAAGCCGATAACCCCACGGTCAACAGGGACGATGCGATAAAGACTCGAATCAGTCGTCCGCGGGTTTGAGCACTCCCCTTCTCGCTGTTTGTGATCGTCAGCTGATACCAGAAGTAGATCAGCGAAAAGAGGCAGAGAATGTAAGCGATATAAAAGTTGGTGATGATGGCAGCAAACAGCGACATGATGTAGAGGGCTGGCCGTTGATAGCGAATGATCCGGTGGATCCCCAGAGCGATCAGGGGTAGCAGGATCACCCCATCCAGCCACATGATATTGGAGAGATACACCATGCTGTATCCCATGAGAGCATATGCGGTGGAAAAGATGAGGATCTCTTTTCTCCATGTGTCCATATGGGCAAGGAAAATGGCTGCAGTCAGACCGGCAGTGGCAATCTTCAGCCACATGATGATCATCACAGCCATGGGTAGATGCTCTTTCGGGAACAGGAGAAAAATGAGGTTAAACGGGGATAAAAGATAGTATGCAGTCAGGCTAAGGTTGTTTCCTCCCAGAACGCGGGTGAATGCATAGATGAGATTATCTTTGGATGTGAATACTGATTGATAATATGCGAAAAAATCGATGTATTGACCGGAGAGATCCCGGAATAGATAGGTCCCTTCACCGAAGGGATATTTCTTCAGAAGGATACTGACCATGACCATGATGGCCAGTGGGATAAAGAAAGAAACCATATACAGTATCGCTTTTTGATTGACTGTTTTCTTCACCCTGCAACCCTCTCCACTTCATAAGAATTCCTAAGATGTATTAGGGATATAGATGATGTTTTCCTGCCGGATGGTTCCATAACCCTGATATATCCCCTAACGCCAAGGATAAGTTGGGTTAATTTTGTCCGACGTATGAAACCGCATGTGCAACTGACCATGCGGGTCTTATATACGTTTACTGGTGTGATAACCATATGGTGCAAAACTGCCATCATTGAATATCAAAAGTCTTCTTTAAGGACTTTTTTTAAGTACTCCCGGAATGGGCCTTTTAACTCGTCTCTCCGTAATGCAAATTCCACTGTCGCTTCCAAGAAACCCAGTTTATCCCCCACATCATAGCGTTTACCTTCAAAGCAATATGCATACATCGTTTCTTGTTTTGCCAGTTCCCGCAAGGCGTCCGTGAGCTGGATCTCTCCCCCTTTGCCGGGCTGGGTCTTCTCCAGAATGGGGAAAATGGCGGGAGTGATGATATATCGGCCTAAGATTGCGACATTGGACGGGGCTTCTTCGGCTGTGGGCTTCTCCACCAAGTCTTCCACTGAATAGATATTATCTGCCAGTTTCTTCCCTTTCACGATGCCGTACTTGTTGACTTCCTGGGGGCTGACTTCCTGGACGCCCAGAATGGAGGATTGATAGTGATCAAATATCGCCATCATTTGTTTAAGACAAGGGTTTGTGTCATTATATACCACATCGTCACCCAATAAGACTGCAAACGGTTTATCCCCCACAAAGGTTCTAGCACAGTAGATGGCGTGCCCCAGGCCTTTGGCTTCCTTTTGGCGGATATAGTGGATGTTGGCCATTTCGGAAACATTTTTGAGAATGGCTAATAAGTCCTGTTTGTTCTTGCTTTCTAGATCCATTTCCAACTCAAGGGAGCGGTCGAAGTGATCTTCGATAGCACGTTTGTTTTTGCCCGTTATGATGAGAATTTCTTCAATACCGGAAGCGATAGCTTCTTCGATGATATACTGAATGGTAGGTTTGTCTACGATGGGTAACATTTCTTTGGGCATGGCTTTGGTGGCTGGGAGAAAGCGGGTGCCTAACCCAGCGGCGGGTATGATTGCTTTTTGTACTTTCACTTTAATGTCCCCTTTTTTGTCGATATTGGCACAACGATTATTGACAACCCATCAGTAAATTTAAATACGAACTCATTGTGGCAAGGTCTATCATTAATCCCTACTGAATAAATCCCGCGTATATACCTTGTCAGGAACATCCTTGATCTCATCAGATAGTCTATTGGCAACAATCACGTCTGATATTTTCTTAAATTCATCAAAGTCCTTGATAACTCTTGAATGAAAAAACTTATCTTCATGAATTGCTGGTTCAAACACGACAACTTCAATGCCTCTAGCCTTGATACGTTTCATAATACCCTGAATTGCAGAATGCCTAAAATTATCAGAATCCATCTTCATTGTCAACCTATAAATCCCAACTATCCTTGGGCTTTTACGGATTATCATGTCTGCAATATGGTCTTTTCTTGTACGGTTTGCATCAACTATAGCAGTCATTATATTTTGAGGTACATCCGAGTAGTTTGCTAGGAGCTGCTTTGTATCCTTAGGTAAACAGTACCCTCCATATCCAAAGGAGGGATTATTATAATAATTACCGATCCGTGGATCAAGGCAAACACCTTCAATGATTTGTTTAGTATTAAGACCTCTTACTTCTGCGTAAGAGTCTAGTTCATTAAAATATGCAACCCTCATAGCTAAATAGGTATTAGCGAAAAGTTTGATGGCTTCTGCTTCCGATGAATTTGTGTACAGAATCGGTATATCCTTTTTTATTGCTCCCTCTACGAGAAGTGCCGCAAATGCCTCTGCTCTTTCAGACTGTTCTCCCACAATAATTCTTGATGGGTAAAGATTATCATAAAGTGCTTTCCCTTCTCTTAAGAACTCCGGGCTGAATATTATACTGTCAGTCTTAAATTTTTCTTTGATAGAGTCAGTATATCCTACTGGAACTGTAGATTTAATAACCATTATCGTCTCTTTATTAATTGACAGCACGTTAGCGATAACTGCTTCAACCGTATCTGTGTTAAAGTAATTCTTTTCTGGATCATAATTTGTTGGAGTGGAAATGATAACATACTCAGCGTCTTTATATGCTTCAAAGTTGTCAGTCGTTGCAATTAAATTAAGCTCTTTCGTTGCTAGATACTCTTCAATCTCTGGATCAATGATAGGTGATTTCTTATTGTTGATCATATCAACTTTTGTTTTAACAATGTCTAAGACTGTGACTCCATTGTGTTGAGCCAAAAGTATGGCATTAGACAGACCCACATAACCTGCACCAACAATAGTTATTTTCATGCTTCTTACTCCCCTTTGTTTCATGTGAGGTCTCAAAATTATTGACCTTTAATCTTTAATCATGCTATTTGACGGTGGATTTCATTATCATTTAGCCTACTTCTCGACCTGATAGTATTCCACATACCAATCAACAAACTTACCAAGTCCGTCCTCAATATTCGTTGATGGTTTAAAGTTAATGGCCCTTTCAAGATCCGATACATCAGCATAGGTTCTAAGAACATCTCCAGGCTGCATATCCATATATACTTTATCTGCTTCTTTACCCAGTGCTAATTCCAAAGCATTGATGAATCTCATAAGCTTAACTGGGTTGTTGTTACCGATGTTGTAGATTTTGTAAGGCGCAAAGCTAGTACTTAAATCATCCTTGCTTTCATCCCAGTCTTTATTAGCCACAGGCACTTTATCGATTATTTTTACAATGCCCTCAACAATATCGTCAATGTATGTGAAATCTCTTTCCATATTTCCATGATTATAAACTTTGATAGGCTTTCCAGCTAAGATGTCTCTTGTGAATGAGAAGTAAGCCATGTCTGGTCTTCCAAAAGGCCCGTAAACAGTGAAGAATCTAAGGCCAGTTGTTGGGATTCCATACAGATGGCTATATGTATGGGCCATCAATTCATTGGCCTTTTTCGTTGCAGCATAAAGTGAAACCGGATGATCCACATTATGATTTGTTGAGCATGGAATTACTTTATTGCCACCGTATACAGAGCTTGAAGATGCATAAAGCAAATGCTCCACAGGATAGCTTCTGCACGCTTCAAGGATGTTCATAAAACCTATTAGATTTGAATCCACATAAGCATACGGATTCTCAATGGAGTACCGTACTCCTGCTTGGGCCGCTAAATGTATAACATGAGTGGGTCGATAGGTTTCGAATATCTTATCTACTTCAGTTTTGTCTTTTAAGTCTATTTTATGGAAAATAAAGTTATTGTATTTACCCAAGTTTTCAAGTCTAGACTGTTTTAGACTTGGGTCATAATAGTCGTTCAAATTGTCAATGCCAATCACATGATAGGAATCATCTAATAATTTTTTTGATAGGTGAAAGCCGATAAAACCAGCTACACCTGTTAATAGCAATTTCATAATAAATCACTCCTTTTACATAACTCATCTTGCATGTCACTTAAAGATTAAATAAACAATAAAACTATTTAGCATTTATTAGTTCTTTTAAACTTTCCTTATCAAAAACTATTAGAAATAATAAAAATATACATCCTCCACTTACAATTTGAATCAATAATGCAATAATTGTTGGTTCCAAAACAGCCCCCAAAAACTTAACAGCTAGAAACATAATAAATCCCCAGATAAGATATTTAGTATTATCTTTTATCATCGGATAAGTATCGAAATTCTTATTAATGTATATTGTTTGAATTATGGCTACTACTAACTCAGCTATTATTGTTCCGATAACAGCTCCCAAAGCCCCAAATTCCCTAATTAGCAGTAAATTAACAAAAATATTTAAAATTGCACCTATTATGATTGAAACAATGTAAATATTATCCTTCATCATAGGTATAAGATATTGAGTTCTAAGTACATTAGACCAACCTACTATTAATATTGTAATTGATAGATACTGCAATAAAGGTGCACTTTGTAGAAAATCAGGTCCAAAAAAAATTAGAGTGAAATCATTTGCAATAGCTGCAATTCCAAATGATAATGCTGAAGTCAACATAATAATAAATTTCATTGACTTTTTTATATATATGAATATTTTTTCTCTATTTCCGAAATTTAGCAGGTTAGATATTCTGGGCATAGTAACTTTCCCTAGCGAAGAAATGGACCCCATCAACATATAAATTACTTTCTCAGCATTTTCATAATAGCCGACTTGTTCCATCGAACTTAGTTGCCCGAGCATTATTTTGTCCATAGTTCTATATATACTCATAGCTAAGATAGGAATGAATAGCTTTAGAGAAGGTTTGAAATGTCTAAATATTTCTTCTTTATCAACCTTTATCAGTCTAACACAAGATCTTGAGTTAACCCACAATACCAAATAGCTTAACAAAGTACCGACTGAGGTTATTAAAGCATAAAGCCACAAATCATCTTTATGCTTTATGAAAATAAAAATTGCTGCTGTCATTAATAATTTAATAATCACATTTCTTAACATTAGTGACTTAATATTCTCAAGGCCAAAATAAACCCAATCAATATCAAAAATTACAGAAATTACATATATTGATAGAATCATTGATGTTCGATAATCTTGTGTCGCAGATAAGGATAAGTACATAAAATATGCTAAAACTAACAGTAATGACGTAATAACTTGTGAATAATAAATTGCTGAGAATTTCTTATTTAATTCACTAGAATCATCCTTTATTACTGCAATACTTCTCACTCCATAATTGGTAAGTCCTAATTTAGCGAATAAAACAAAGTATGTTGCTATTGAGTACGAATATGCATATATACCTATTCCACTTGGACCAATCACTCTTGATAGATATGGTACTGTTATGAATGGAATAATTATTAAAAGAATTTGATAAGCCGTTGAGTATAAATAATTGTTTCTAATGCTCATTTTGTTTCTTACCTTTATCCAAAAAAGAATGTTTAGTGCTCATATTAATCTTCCTTCTTAACAAGCTATATTCCGTAAAAACCTTTGCAATTCTGAATATTACTCTCTAACTTATTAATAACATCATCAACTTGTAATTCCAAATTTAAGAATATTTTTCATAGTTGCACCTGATATTGATTAGTAATTTACCAATTTACTAATGTGTAACATTAACCCCACTAACTACTTTAAGTGAACTACTGTACCATATACACCTTGAGACAAAAGAACATGTTATACACTATTATTCTTTCGAGTTAACGTTACTAATAAAGTCATTTAGAATTATAATGTTTTCAAGTGATTTTTTTCTGTATATCTCCTTCATAGTAAACTTTGAATATAGGTTAGAATCTAAATGTTCTTTTATTTGTATACTTGAAATATCTTTAAGGGGTAGACATCTTTCATCTGCTTCTATCTGTTTATAATATCTTATAACCTTATTATGGATTGGAAATGATACTACACTTTTATTAAACGCGGTGCCAATAATTCCAACATGTAGTTTATGAGTTATTATAGAATCAACATTCTTTAGTAATGATGTGAATAACCAGGGCTCTTTATATTCAAAGAAGTAAGTCCTATTTTGGGGTAGTTTGTTATAAAAGATTTGTTTTAGGTTCTCATCTTCTAGGACATTACTGCTAGTGTCAAGCATTGTTCGCAAAATTCATCAAGCTACTCCTTTGGGGTAACG
>CAZRKC010000001.1:0-209288 GCA_964600665.1 uncultured Candidatus Sumerlaeota bacterium | reverse complement strand
CCAGCCATAGCTCTTTAATGAATTGTTGTGTCCACCTTTGGTGACTCAGTTCAGACCAGGGCACCTTATTTTCGTATTTATTCGACAACTGGGATTTCCTCTTTGTCCACAAATCGAGGATCGATAACCAAATATCGGAGCAATAAGAAACTCAGGATCGAACTAAACCCAATCATATAGAACAGCGCATTATATGAGAAACGCTGCGCAACCGTCCCTGCTAACAATGGGGCGACGAATGCACCGATGGCAGAAATACCGCTGGCAATTCCAATATAAGTCGCGCGGTTTTCAGGACGGCCAAATTCCATGAGAATGTTCATGGATGGTAGCATAAATCCCGAGTTCGAAATCCCTGAGATAGCAACGACAGCAATGAATCCTGCCAATGTGGTCAGAGATGGTACGACAAACGATACGACACCAATTAACAAACAGGATAATTCAAGGGCAATTTTCCAACCCCTTTTCTGTGAAAAGAATCCCCAAAAGAGGTTCCCGAAAGTTTGTACGACTAACAATGCAAACGTAAAAGTACCCACGGTTGCCGCCGACTCCTGCGGGGTTAATCCCAAACGTGAAGAGGCTGCAAGAATATAGAAAGGGAAACCAGCGCGACTGATAGAAGAAAATGATCTCACATAACAGAATCGGGCAAAGTTTTTATCCCGCTTAAAGTAGTTTGGGATACTTTTTAATTTCTGGGCAACGGTAACTTGCGGATTAACCCGGATAGCTGGAACTTCTTTCGTTCGAGCTAAGATTAATAAGTCGGCAATCATAACCAAAAATGCGATAAAAAAGCACAAAGCATATCCGCCAGGATATAAGTATCGCTCAATTACACGGCCAGCAACAATGCCTGCAAGGGCAGTGCCTGATGATGCTAAGAAGTTCCTTACGCCAAAATAGGAACCCCGAAATTCTACAGGAATGATCTTCGACATCAGATCTGTCCAGACCAGTAAGTACAAGCCCATGAATGTGGAAGCAACCACGTACAAAATTATCACAATGGGGAATGTCATCTCTTTAGTTAAAAACATGACTGCCATAGCTATCAAAAGCCATGGGGCCCTTGCCCATAATCCGTACCACAGCAAAGGTTTTTTGCGTTCCGCAATATGTTCCACAAGTGCGCTGCCAAATAGCTGTGCTAATTGGTTTGACATTTGGCCAAGGGATGTGGTTAAACCGACCAGAAAATTGCTGCCAGTCAAATCGAAAATAAATTTTGGTATCACCGTGTTCGGCCAGTAAAAGCCCAAAGCTATATAGTGCGTGAATCCATGGATAATCCCGATTATTCGGTTTGCCGGGTAATTCTTTCTGACTTGGGCATCGTAGGCAACCTGCTGTTCTTGAAATGAGGGTTGGCTTCCATTTGGGTCATTATTTCCTGCCACAGGCGCACCTCCTAAATTGAAATCTAACTGATATGTTCAGTTTTATCTAGTCATATTCACCTAAAGTTGAGCTGTTTGGATGGGTTCATTATGGGGTTTGGGGGGAGTGCTGAGTAAAGATGCTACAATTCCGATTCCCCCTGCGATCCATGCAACCAACATGGGGATAAAATATGAACCTTGCAAGTCAAACATATAGCCTCCAAATGGCGGAGCAGCGGCTGTAATAATGGATTGCATCGGTGCGATGATGCCACTGATTGTCGCAAAGGATGCAGCTCCAAAGTAATTACTGACAAACAGTGAACGGCAAACAAAGGCGGTCCCAAAACCGATGCCGGCCAAAATCGGATACAGGTATGTAACGAACATCATGTTGGGAGAAGCAAACCAAAAGAGTATTCCTCCAGTTAAAATGCTGGCAATGCCAGCAGCAAATAGAAGTCGGGTTTCGAAATAATCTCCGATTGCTGCGATCCCAAAACGTCCAATGATGCTAGCACCAATGGCCAAGCTGTAGAAAAAAGCAGCCATGGTCGGGTCAAAGCCGCGATCCTGCAGATGAAAAGGAGCTTGGCTTAATATGATTTCCCATAAAAATATGTTTCCGGAAGAAGCTATAACGATTAACCAGAAAGCTTTCGAACGAATCGCATCTTTTAAAGACCAATTGACAGTCGTTCTGTAAATTGGCTTTCGCGCTGATGAAGATAGAGGAATCTCAATATCCGGATCGATCCCATCGGGATGTTGTCCCATTTCTTGAGGAGTGTTGCGAATAAAAACCAAATTAAGGATGAGCGCGATCAGACTTGCACCTGCTGCACTAGCCCAGCCTAAGCGCCAAACTCCGCCGGAGCTGGAGATTATAAAATTGACGATCTGCGGAAAGAAAAAACCACCAATGGAGCCGCCCCCCAAGACTAACCCAAGGGCGAAAGCTCTGCGCATCTTAAACCACGCAATTGCAATAGTCTGTGTTGCCAGAACTGATGAGAGGCACATGCCCAAACCGTTCAAAAAGCTTAAAAACAAATACATAGGATAACTTTGTGCGAAAAAAGCAAGCATGGTATTGGTAAATATGACGATAATGGTACCAGCCGAAAATGTATTTTTTGCACCAATCCGATTAATCAGGGCAGCCGTAATGGGGGAAGCCAAACCAAACAGCATAGCACTGGCAGTATGCCCTAGCATGATTTGACCTCGTGTCCACCCTAGATCCTGAATCATGAAAGGATATATCACTGAACGGCTATATAGAGCAAAGCCCATCTGCAAACCGTATACCACGAGCAAAAAAAATAAAATTGTTGGACCATAAAAGCGAGGATGTGTCTGCTTTGTCAAGAGGAGTCTCCTTCCTAATTAAAAGATAGCATTCTATATTCCATTCAGCTCAAGGTATACAAGGCCAATTATTATGTGTAGGAGAAGGGGATAAATGGTTGCTTAAAAGCTTTCAATGAGGATAGATTCAACAGCAGAGGTTCATTTCGACATCAACAGGTTTTATCCTGCAATGAAACTTTCTTTGTATTGCAAAACCCCTTTAGTTTGGGTAATATTGCAGGTAATCTTTCAAATCATGCTAATTGTTACCAATTGATTCGATCAAAATTGAGTGCTGTGAGGGTTATTAAGAGAATGAATCACTTCATCCGGTGATGTGTTTGACAATGCTGATGCAAAACGGTATAAATAAAATGAAACATCGTTTCGCCAAATGAATAAGGGGGTGTTTTATGGGCAATGAGTTTGCGATTCAACCTTTGCAGAGGGACTGGAATTATGAGACTTTCAGCATTCATTTTAGATAAATGCCCCTGATCGGCTTATCAGGTTAACAAACACGCTGTTGAGGGGCATGACCCATTCGCCAGTGTGGTTTCATAGGAATTGATGAGCAAAGTGGTTATGGTTTGTGAGAGAATCAAACCCATCTTTCCAGATGGCTCCATCCTCCAAAAAATGGCAAATCAGCTATGCTCCAATTATCATCAGGCAGTATGTGTGGATCGAATTCAGAGGGAAGCAGCGCTTGCAAGTTTGGGCACCCGAGTGTCATGGTGTACAGACACAACGAGAATTGGATATCTGAAAATATTCTAAGAAGGGTTTAAATATCTGCAACACATATCCAAAGGATATTTGGCTGTTTTGCAGATCGTAAAATATTTCATCAGAACATTGATTCACTCACAAAACAGGATATACGATTCCGAGGGTGAATTTGTATTAGGTAGTCATGCTTTTACAGCTCCTCTGATTGTAGGTAATCAATTTTTCATCGCCAGAGTGATTATTCCTCATCAGGCTTGCGGACAATGGGGCATATGGTATCAAACCAATGTGAAGCAATCAGATCCAGAGTGCAGTTTCATTTATCATCAGGAGGCGTCGACGGAATCAAACGGGGGGTGTAGAATGCACAAAGAAATGGAGTTATTAGGTGGACAGGTATATGTTGACGGGCAACTTGTGTCAGCCAATGTCTACATCGTCAACGGAAAAATTGTGTCAATTGGAAACGAAAATGAATGTC
The DNA here is from genome assembly GCA_964600665.1 of uncultured Candidatus Sumerlaeota bacterium. Taxonomy (GTDB): domain Bacteria; phylum Bacillota; class SLNR01; order SLNR01; family SLNR01; genus CAZRKC01. The sequence continues at coordinate 205,334 of CAZRKC010000001.1, read as the reverse complement.
ACTCAGACCAATGTCGCAGTTTGGATTGCACAGGAATGTGGATCCTGCCTGGGACGATTGACACACATGTCCATATTCGTGAGCCAGGTAGTGAGCAACGAGAAACATTCTTGAGTGGAACCATGGCAGCAGCGGCGGGTGGAGTGACAACAGTATGTGAGCATCCCATCTCAAATCCACCACCATTCAATCCTGAGATTTTGAAGAATAGACATCAACTTGCAGAAAAACAAATTGTCGTTGATTGCTGTTTTTACGGTGCACTAGGATCTGAAAGTATCGATAATATGGCAATCATGAAAAATCAGGGAATTATTGCGTTTAAGACTTTTCTCCAGGAGCCCATGAAGGGGCGGGAAAAGGAATTTGAAGGACTTACTATCAACGATGACTTCACTCTATTAACCGCGATGGAGCAAGGTGCAAAGCATGATGTACTGATGTGTTTTCATGCGGAAAACGATTCTATGATTCTGGGGATAACCTCCGCTTTGATCCAAAAAGGGCGAACGGATCCAAAAGCACATTATGAGTCTCATCCGATTGTGTCAGAGACGGAGTCCGTTAGCAAGTTATTGACTTTAGCTCGACACACCGGAGCAAAGATAGAAATCTGTCATGTTTCTTCTGCCGAAGCATTGGATATGTTGAAAAAAGCGAAGGCTGAAGGAATTCAGGTTATTGTCGAAACATGCCCACACTATATGTTCGCCACTGAAGAAGATATATTGGATCTCGGTCCCATGGCCAAATGCAATCCCCCGATTCGCAGTAAAAAAGGCTTTGAACGATTGTGGGGATTTGTCAACGATGGCACGGTTGACATGGTTGGCAGCGACCATGCGCCTTTCACATTAGAAGAGAAAACACGGGGATTTACTGATATCTTCAAAGCACCTGCAGGTTTTCCTGGTATTGAAACTCGAATCCCGCTAATGATCGATGCAGTCTTGACTGGAAGATTGACATTATCACGTTTTGTATCTTTAGTGAGCGAGAATCCTGCTCGCGTGTTTCGTATCGACCATCGGAAGGGAACCATCGGAATTGGGAAGGACGCAGATTTTATCGTGCTGAACCCTGGAGGAACAACTGTGATCGATAAACAAAAGATGTATACCAAAGGGCGTGACGTTGCTGAGCTTTATAATGGCCGAACATTGCAGGGGTCGTTGAGAAACACGATTGTCAGAGGTCAAATTATCATGGATCAGGGAATAGTTAGTGAAGCGTTCGCTGGTTTTGGCCAAATCATAAAACCAGACGTTGAGGAGGTAGAAAAATGAAAAAAATTGACATGATTATCAATGCCCCGCATATGTATACCCTTGAAGGGATCGGTGTCGGTTATCGCGCAGACCATGCGTTGGCAATCGATAGGGGTAAAATCATCGCTATTGCTCCAGTGGCCGAGATTAAAGCAGAATACATTGCTGAAAAAAATATCGACGGGAAAAACAAGGTTGTGATGCCTGGTTTGATAGATGCACATATGCATACGTCACTGGCAACCCTTCGAGGACTCGCTCAGGATGTAAATAACTGGATGATGCATGGCGTTGGCCCGTTTCAAGTCAGCACCACCAATGAGACGCGAATCGCAGGTGCTAGATTAGGTATTGCTGAGGCAATAATGAATGGAACAACAACGATTGGTGAAGATGGAGCTCAATCAGATGCGATCTGCCAAATTATCTTCGAAATGGGGGCAAGAGGGAACTATAGCGTTAGGATTCGTGAAGCATTAAATAGAGTTTATGCACCGGGAGAGCTCTATGAATACAATGAAGACTATGGTAACACTTCCCTAAATGAGGCGATATCCACATTTGATAAGTGGCATAATAAAGATGATCAACGAATAAAAGTGCTCTTTGGCCCCCAAGGTGCGGATTTTGTCAGTGAGGCAATGTTGATGAAAATCAAAAAATTGGTGAAAGAGCGGAAAACGAAAATTCATATGCACCTGTCTCAGGGTTCAAGAGAAACAAAACAGATGGAAATGAGATATGGCAGTAGAACCATTCCATGGCTGATTACAAAAAACTACTTTGACAAAGATTTTATTGGCATCCACCTGACCGACGCGCTGGAGCATGAAGTCAAAGAAGTTGCTAAAAGTCAGGCATCGATGGTTTTATGTTCTGGGTCCATTGGCATTATCGACGGTATCGCCCCTCCAGCCAAAATATTCCTGGATGCAGGGGGAATTGTTGCTTTAGGCAGCGATCAAGCGCCTGGGAACAACTGCCACAACATCATCAACGAAATGAAGCTAACTGCTTTATTTAATAAATTAAAGTACGAAGACCCTGAAGTGATGCCGTGTTGGAAAGTCCTGAGGATGGCGACTATCGAAGGGGCTAAAGCCATCGGGATCGGCGAAATCACCGGTTCACTGGAGGTCGGCAAATACGCGGATGTGATTTTAGTTGATACAAGGCAACCATCTTTGGCCCCGCTCTACTTCCATCCTATGCGTAATTTTGTACCCAATCTAGTGTATAGCGCAAGAGGGAATGAGGTTGACACAGTCATCGTAAATGGGAAGGTATTAGTTGAGAATCGAAAACCCCAAACATTCGACCTGGATGCGATTCTTGATGAAGCCCAGAAACATGCGGATCTGGCAGGGAAAGCAGCGGCTGATAAGTTTTGGGAAATCAACGGTGTAAATGCTGTGTACATGAAAGAGAATAAACTTTAAAGTATTGCAGGGATCTGACCAACAGATCCCTGCAGTGGTGTTGGGGGGGATAATTTGAATTTGCATCGAGTGCAAAAGGATATAAGAAAGTTGGGTGAGTTTGGGAAATCAAGTCTGGGGGGTATTACGCGTTTGCCATTTAGCGAAGCGTATAATGATGCAGCGAATTGGTTCAGCCAATCCTTGTCTGAAGCAGGTTGCGAAGTCTGCATCGATTCAGTTCGAAATGTAATTGGGATTCTTCCAGGAAAAACGCCACGCCAAATAATGATCGGCTCCCATTTGGATACTGTCATCGATGGAGGTTTGTTTGATGGTGCATTAGGAGTGGTTGCAGCACTGGAACTGGTGCGATTTATCCGGGAACAAAGGATTGAATTGTCCCATACATTAGTCGTGGCAGGGTTTAGTGCAGAAGAAGGCGGGCATATGGGGGGTACCTTTGGTTCAAGAGCCATGATGGGTCTCGTGGATTTAAATGACCCAAATCTTCCTGACCAATTGAAGCCGTATGGGCTTAAATTGCAAGATGTTTCGGATAGTTACTTTCACAGTGATCAGTGCGACTACTTCTTGGAGATGCACATAGAACAGGGTGATACATTGTACCGCAGGAATATCCCGGTCGGGATCGTAACAGGTATTGTTGGCATTACCCGATATGCTGTCAATGTGATAGGAGAAAGTAACCATGCTGGGACTACATCGATGAAAAGTCGAAAAGATGCTTTCCTTGGTTTTTCCAGGTGGGCTTTGACTATGAATCATCTTGTTCAATCGCTGGATTCAGATTTGAAAGCAACAGTTGGTGAAGTCCATGTTTATCCAAATATGCCAAATATCATTCCAGGACATGTGGAGAGTGTTTGGGAGCTTCGACATATAAAACAGCAAGTGATCGATGATGTGATCAGTAAAGCAACAGAGATTGCGTTAAATCAAAAGGATCTCGAATTTACATTTGAGAGGAAAATTCAAAAAGGCTCTTGCATGTGCGATCCGACCATTATTGGAGCAATCAAAACTGCTTGTGCCGCCAATGGGGTGGAATATGTTTTGCTCCAAAGTGGAGCAGGTCACGATGCAAATGCGATCGCTAGTCGAATCCCGGTGGGAATGATTTTTCTGCCAAGCATCAGCGGCATCAGTCATAATCCAAATGAGAAAACTTCTTGGATGGATATTCACACAGGGTTGCAGGTATTATATGATACGATGATGATTCTTGATCGTGTTTGAAAATAATCATCCCTGATTGGGTCAATATCGATCAGGGATGATTATCTATTACTTGATTCGAAAATCAAATACATCCGGCCGAGCATAATGACCACAAACATCAAAATCCAATCGGCTTTGCGTAATCAGGTTTAAATCTAGATCGGCTAGGATGGTTTCTTCTCGATTATATACCGGTTCGGCAACATATTGTCCCATTGGATCGATAATACAGCTGCCCCCGGGACACATATCTTCGGGCTGGTTTTGCAAATCTGCATAGCCTAAGAGGTTCGTCGGATACATGCTCTTCGAAACATACTGATTGCAAGAGATAACATAACACCTGCCCTCTAATGCTATATGCCGAGCTGTACATTGCCATACATCTCTGGAGTCAGCAGTTGGTGCTATGTAGATTTGTACACCTTTGGAATACATCGCCATTCGTGCCAGAGGCATGTAATTCTCCCAGCAAATCAATCCACCCATTTTCCCAAACGGAGTGTCAAGGACTGTAAGCGTACTGCCATCACCCTCGCCCCAAATCAATCGTTCTGAGCCGGTTGGTTTTAGTTTGCGATGTTTACCTAATAGGGTTCCATCAGGTCCAAAATATAAGGTGGTGCAATATAATGTCGCTGTCGATCCATCACCATCACGTTCAGTAATACCCATAGCCACATATGCACCGGCTTTCTTCGCGGCTATTCCAAGCTTTCCGACAGCTTCACCCGGCACTGGTACAGAAGCGTCATGGTAGCGCTGCCAATCTTTTCGTCCCTCCATGGTTCGGTTCCCAACCACAAAGCCAAAGGATAGGCCGCGTGGATAAGCTGGAATAAATGACTCTGGGAATACAATTAACTGTGCTCCTTTTGCTGCTGCAGCTTCAATCAAGTAAACTGATTTCGAAAGCGTTGCTTCTTGGTCAAACAAAACGGGGGATGCCTGCACGCACGCGACTCGAATTGTATCGGGTTTCATCTGTGACCTCCAATTATCGTTTCTGTATCAGTTCTGCTTAATTGTGGTTGTTCCTCCTGTATAGCCCAATCGGCAGGAAGGACTTTTCTTCATCTGGACGAAATATGAGTCAACCGAGAAATGGGAGGCGGACATATGGCAGGAAGAGCAATGGTCGTGATGGGGAAAGATTACGAAGACTACCTTAGAGATGAATCAAGAAGTATTGGCACGGCAAGTTATATAATATTCCCTGAATCAGAAGAAGAAGTCCGAGAGGCGCTACTTTTCGCAAAAGAACATGAATTGTCCGTTACAGTACAAGGAGGGAGAACAGGCATATCTGGCGGGGCAGTTCCGTCAGGAGGGTTAATCATCAATCTAAGCCGCATGGACAAAGTCATGGGGCTTAGCTATGATGAGGGAACATCCACATATCTATTAACAGTTCAGCCGGGTTTGATTTTATCTGTGCTGAGAGAAATGTTAGAGCAGATGGAATTCGACACATCAGAATGGGTAGATGCTGATGTCAGATTATTAGAGGAGATGAAGACCGCAGATGAGTGGTTTTTTTCACCAGATCCAACAGAAACATCGGCAACCATCGGGGGCATGATTGCCTGCAATGCTTCTGGGGCGCGTTCGTATTATTACGGGCCAATACGCCCTTATGTTCATACATTGCGAGTTATGACATCAAGTGGCGACATGATTCAATTGACCCGGGGCAGCCAACGTGCAAATGGATACGCCTTCTCCATCAAAGGGGAATCGGGGGAGCAATATCAAGGGCAACTGCCAACTTACTTGTGGAATAATATTAAAAACGCGTCTGGGTATTATTCAAAGGAAGGTATGGACCTGATTGACCTATTCATCGGGAGCGAGGGAACATTGGGTATCCTGACCCAGGCGGAGATTCGACTAATACCTGCACCAGAGTCGATGTGGAGCATGACAGCTTTCTTCCCAAATGAACAAAGCGCAGTTGATTTTGTAATCAATGCCAGACTAATTGATTTGGGCTCCCCGAAATTAGTGTCATTGGAATATTTCGATCATCATGCATTAAATCTACTTAGGGAACAGCGATTAAGCAGCCCTGCTTTTTCATCCTTGCCCGAAATTCCCACTTCGTATCATACTGCAATCTATATTGAAGTGCATGGATCCGATGATGATGTGGTCGGTGATGCGATGATGACTTTATGCCAAGTCATGGTGGATTCTGGTGGGAATGAGGATGATACATGGATTGCTACCAATAAAAGAGAGATGGAAAAGCTACATCTCTTCCGGCATGCCACTCCGGAAGCAGTCAATCTAAAGATTGATGAAAGACGACGAACAAATCCTAGTTTGACGAAACTCGGTACGGATATGGCTGTCCCGGATGCCCATTTGAAGGATGTGCTGGCACTTTACCATACCAGTTTGGATGGATCTTCCCTGGATTGGGTGATGTTTGGCCATATCGGGGATAATCACATTCATGTCAATATTTTACCCAATAACAAGGAAGAATACGAATTAGGACGTGAGTTTTATCGGGAATGGGCGAAGCAAGTCATTACGTTGGGCGGAACTGTATCCGCTGAACATGGAATTGGAAAACTAAAAGTCGGTATGCTGAAAGACATGTACGCTTATGATGGAATCCGAAGCATGCAGAATATCAAAACGCTATTTGATCCCGAATGGATGCTTAATCCTGATAGTCTATTTCAGAAGGGGTAGGTGATCGGAATGAAGATGGATTATCAAAGACGAATCAAGGAGTTACAGGGGTATCTAATCAACGAACATATTGATGCTGCATTTATCATGATATCCAGTGACCTGCAGTATCTAACTGGTGTTCAACGACCACCGCATAATCCAACCGATGACAATAAGCACGGCGACGAACTCTATGGTGCATTTATCACTCAAGACGGCTGGCCATTATTCGTTGTACCACGGATGGGTGCAAGTAAGTATGTTGGAAGTCAGATTCGGGGGATGCCATGGGCGGATAATCTTGTTGTGATTATGGATGGCGATGATCCTGCAGAGATTGCTACACGCCTCATGGATCGATTAGGGCACCCGAAAAAAATGGGTGTGTGCCAGCGGCTTTGGGCGAAAAGTATGTTTAGGCTACAGAAAGCATCACCTGGGTTGGAGTGGGCTGATATATCTTCATTTGTAGCAAAAATGCGCGCCGTCAAGGATGCAAGTGAAATTGAGATCATGATGAAAGCGGGTGAGTTGACGGACCAGGTATTTGGTTCTGTGGTCCATCAAATGCGTGTAGGTATGACGGAGTATGATCTAATCCGTGAAGTAGCACATCAAGTAACTATTCATGGTGGCAGTGGACTATCCTTTCATACGGGCGTGATCATCCGGGGTGAAGGGAAACCGCGCCGTTTTATGGCAGACGGGATGACAGCCAACACTCCGTTATTGCCAGAAACAGTGGTTTCCTTTGATTTCGGATTAATTTATCAGGGTTACGTATCTGACTTTGGCCGGACTGTTTTTTGCGGTGATCCTCCCGCAGAATGGGTTCTTTGCCATGAATTGGTGATGGCAGCACAAAAGGCAGGGATCGAGGCGATGCAGGGGGGGCGCATTACTGCAGCAGAGCTGAATCGAATTTCACGGGATATCATCGAAAAGGAAGGATACGGTCAGTACTTTACTCATCGCCTAGGGCATGGTATCGGAATCGATGTCCATGAATCACCGTTCCTTTTTGAAAGAGATCACACGGTTTTACAAAAGGGCATGTGTTTTACAATTGAACCTAGTATCGTTATTCCTGACCGGATGGGTGTTCGAGTAGAAGATGTGGTCATGGTTGGCGACTCTTGCGGCATTCCATTCTCTAACTACACGAAAAACCTGATTGTGATATAGAAGTGCACCCAACGGTTTTTGCTAACCGTTGGGTGCACTTGTCAGCACTATTTTTAAGTGGTTTCTATGGCCGATTAGTAAAAGACACGGCCGGTGGGTTTCGACCCATTTCCAATTCTGGTAAATAGCGATACCAGTAATCGCGATGCAAATCAATAACGACACCCCTAAGCGCTACTAGCGCTGATATACCGGCACAGACACCAATGATCATCATAGTATCGGTTACGATCCACAAAAGACCGGTGTCCGCACCGGCAAGGAATATGGGTGCTAAATAATAGACTAGCCAGAAATTCATGGCGAGCTTATTGGCTTTTGTATCTCCAAAGAGAAAATTGACAGACTTTTGTCCTCCGTAATAAGCGGAAAGAAGAGTTAGCCATGCAAATAGGCTGATGGCAACAGCAACCAACCATCCGCCCACTTGGCCAAATGCACTTTCAAAAGCCATGGCTGCCAATGCTGCGCCGGTCACTCCGGGATTGCTGATATTTACCCCGCTGATCAAGATTGCCAGTGCAGTGATGGAACAAATGATAATCGTGTTAACTAAGCTTTCAATTACTCCCCAGGATGCTTGACGCACCGGGTGGTCAACAATCGCACCAGCGTGGGCTCCCATCCCGGAGCCCATACCTGCTTCACTGGAGTAAACACCCCTAGCAACGCCAAAACGCATCGCATTGGCCACTGTGATACCGGTGAATCCAGCGACACCTGCTGCTGGGGTGAATGCATATTTTAATATCATCCAGATTGCCGGAAGAATCATCGTATAGTTCATCATTAGCATGACAGACCCAGTTAGAATATAGAAAGCAGCGATTGCGGGCACCAGTTTTTCTGCAACTGATGCGATACGTTTGACACCACCGATGAATACAATGATTAATGAAAAAAACACGGCAATCAGTCCAATTCGAATATCGATTCCAGATACCTGATGGACGGTTGTGACCAGTGCGTTGGTTTGAACCAGCAGACTCCATGGGGATGTGATAAAAGTCCACGCCAGTACTTTTGCTAAGGTATGCCAACCAAGGCCATTCTTAAGAACATAATTGCGGCCGCACAAGTATTCGTTTATGGATTCAAATTTGACTCGGTAACGTTGACCGAGGATGATTTCCGCCATTTTTGTGGATGCCCCGACAAGCGCGGTCATCCACATCCAGAAGATCGCTCCTGGCCCACCCATGGTTAATGCTGTTGCGACACCAGCTATACTCCCGACTCCCATGGTCGATGCCAAGCAGGCAGCAGCGAAACTTCGGAAAGTACCTTCTCCTTTACTAACCCGAGCAAACATGACGCCATAAGTATTTTTGATATGATGCCGCATTTTCGTAAAGGTGATAAAACGAAATGCCAAGGTATAATATAGACCCGTTCCAAGCACTGCAATAAATAGTGGAGGTCCCCAAAAAAAATTACTGACAGCTGTTACGATTGTTTTTATTGTATCGAGCAATCCATCGCCTCCTTCTAAAAACAATAGCAATATTCTGTGTTTTTTGGGTTATCCCTTCCTCGAAGAGGGCGTTCACGTTTTTTTGGGCAGGAACAAAGAAATACGTGGAGAATCTTATAGCTAATTTTTGATTTAGTCAGTGACTTGACAACCGCATATTGCCCCATGGTATCCACAAATGCATCGGTTCCAAATCGGTGGATTGTACTACAGTTAAGCAGAATTATTGACTTGTGGTAACAAGTCAAGAGGGTAACGCGAGAAAGTTTCAAATAGAGAGAAAAATGCAAAGGAAAACGAGCACACAAAGCAAACCCGAACAAGGAATATGTTCAGGATTGAGATCGACATGGGGACTGGGACAAAGATCGATGCTTACACGCTCCTTTGGGGGGCATAAAGTTGGTGATTGCGTAGCAGCACATCCACCAAGCGCACCAATTTCCTGGCTGTCAGTACGAGAGCTCGTTTATGTTGATGCTTAGGGACTTCACGGTACTTCTTCAAATAAAATTCACGATACACCGGCTCATGGCGCTGGACCGAGTTGGCAGCTTCAACCAGGTAGTAACGCAAATAATGGTTACCGGTGCGCGTCAGGGAAGTATGTTCCGATTCAAAGTTACCCGACTGTTTTCTTTTCCAGTAAAGACCGGCATATTTGGCGAGTTTTGCCTGATCTTCAAATCGTTCAATCTGACCGATTTCAGCCAAAATGCCGGCGGTATAGATCTTACCAATACCCGGGATACTGAGGAGGCACTGGCTTTCAGGAATGGCCTCTAACAGCCGTTCGATAGCTGTATCCAGCGACTTAATTTGGTCTTTGAGGGTTTGGATCATCAAGGAATAAGAACCGAGCACTACATCAATCGAATCTTGCATCACCTTACCCAATCGGTACGAATCACGAGCGGCTTTTTGAATGGCGTTGGCAAGTTTGAGCGGATCTGCAAAACGACCTCGACCCTTCTGCTGAAGCACATCCGCTAGGGCATCCATCGGCATAGCGGCTATGTCGTCTAAGGATAAGGATTCCGACAGTAAGTCCATCATGGCCGTACCAAACACCGAAGTATCCACATCCCGGGTCAAGGTGTTGCACTTGTAGTAAAGGTTCTCCAGGAAGTGCTGTTTGCACTCTGTCATCTGTTGAATCAGCTGATAGCGGGAACGGGTCAGACGCTGGAGGGCCAAATATTTTTCCTCTTTGACTAAAGAGAGATTAAACCGGTCAAAGCGGAGGAAATCAGCTATGCGGAAGGCGTCCACTTTATCGGTTTTATCCTCATCGAAAAGTCCCTTGAAGCGGGCAATGGCTTTCGGATTCTGGACCACGACTTTTACCCCCAGCGCTTTCAAATCAGGGTCTTCGTAGAGGAAGGAAGCTGGATGGAAACTGTAAACAGAGGTGGATTCCATCCCCACCAGGATGGATTCATAAGGCACTTTTGAATGATATTCGAGAATCAACTCCTTAATACGGGAGGCACCATTGAGATCATTCGCAAAAGAACACTGGTTGAGAATTTGATCATTGCTGTCCAGAAAGCAGACATCCAAAGACAAAGAACTCACATTCATACCGACAAACAATTTCATGGGAAGGACCTCCTTTCTGCGAAATTTGGAAAGACTTGGACCCTGAAGCGTATCCCTGGAACCCAACGCATATCCACAACCTCGCGCATGAGTATTCGAATCCTTTACCTCATCAGCTGCCCGGTGCCTGCTATTACCGGTATGAAGCAAAGGTGACACAGCTTGTGCGTTTGCAGTGAAGCGGTGGGCCGGGAGACAGTCTATGCGTGTAGTCAAGCTACAGGAGGGATTAGTCTTTGCCCAGATAGATCCTTTTCCATGGTTCTATTATCCAGGGAAACGCTTCAGAATCCAAGTGCTAATTTGAAGTTGTTGAATAAACTTAGTATACGAGGGAGGGAATAGGATGGATGTCGGACGTTGGATTGAACAAGAGAAAGCGAAGATTGTTTCGATTAGCGACCAGGTATGGCAGTTTGCTGAAACTGCAATGAAAGAACGAAAGTCAGCAGCCGTATTATCAGATGCTCTGGAAAGAGAAGGGTTCCATATTCAAAGGGGTGTGGCCGGGATGCCCACCGCGTTTGTCGCCCAATACGGTCAAGGACACCCTGTCATAGGAATCCTAGGTGAATATGATGCTTTACCTGGGCTTGATCAAGAGGTGAATCCATTTCAGAAGTCGATGAATAAGGGAGAACCTGGTCATGGATGTGGCCACAATCTTTTGGGAGCCGCAGCATATGGCGCAGTGTTGGCAGTGAAAGAAGCCATCGATACACAACAACTTAGGGGCACAATCCGGTATTATGGTTGCCCAGCAGAGGAAACAGGTGTTGGCAAAGCGTTCATGGTTCGCGATGGACTCTTTGATGATGTTGATATTAGCCTCACATGGCATCCAGGTGGAGCAAATTATGTTAAACTTGCCAGTAGCCAGGCTGTGAACTCAGTCAAGTTTAAGTTTACCGGTCGTACAGCCCATGCAGCAGGAGACCCGTGGAATGGACGGAGTGCTTTAGATGCTGTTGAACTGATGAATATTGGGGCAAATTATCTCCGTGAACATATTATCACAGATGCCAGGATCCATTATGTGATTACCCAAGGTGGGTTGGCACCGAATATTGTACCGGAGTTTGCAGAAGTGTGGTATTTTGTTCGTGCCCCGCAACGTCATCAAGTGGATGAAATATACGAGCGATTGGTCAATATTGCGCACGGAGCAGCTCAAATGACTGAAACAGCCATGCAAATAGAGTTCTTATCCGGGATCTATAATACTTTAGCGAATGAGACTGTTGCAGGTGTTATGCATGAGAATCTGGAGAAAGTCGGTCCACCTAAATTCACGTCGGATGACATTGAATTCGCGAAAAGCATGAGTGAGAGTATATCTATCAAAGAAAAACGACAAACTTTGCAGCGTTATGGGGGAGATATTGCCGAATCATTAATGGGTAAATACCTATGTGATATTATTATCCCTCCATTCGGGAAAGGGCAGACAATGGGTGGATCAACGGATGTTGCAGATGTGAGTTGGGTTACACCCACAGGCGAACTCTATATTGCCTGTTGTCCTTTAGGTGTCCCAGGTCATTCGTGGCAGATTACTGCATCTTCAGGATCAGGGATTGGTCATCGAGGATTACTGACGGCTGCGGCTACCCTTGCAATGTCGGCAATTGATTTCATGATAAATCCAGAACTTGTCAGTCGCGCAAAACAAGAATTTTTGATAAAGACAAAAGACAATCCATATAAATCAGCGATGCCAACAGACATCAAACCACCGATTGAATAGACCAGGAAGGGGGATGGCCGATGTCAGACTTAGTAGATTTGATTTTGATGAATGGTATGATCGTTGACGGAACGGGGAAAGGTGCATATCGAGGCGATATTTCAATCTGTGAAGGGAGAATTATTGAAATCGGGGAGTTAAGCACAAGTAACGCTAAAAAGACTGTGGATTTACAGGGCCAAATCATTGCGCCAGGGTTTATTGACCTGCACACCCATGCAGACTCTGGAATCCTGATGGTCCCCACTGCCGATAACTATTTAATGCAAGGGGTAACGACAGTTATTGGCGGAAATTGCGGAGGGCATGAGAAACCAATGCCCTTAAAAGAGCACCTAGAACTGGTAGAAGAGGCCGGAACATCGATTAATTACGGCGTCATGGTTGGACATGGTGATATACGTATCGCAGCGATGGAAGACAGTACGATGCCTCCCAGCCAGATAGATCTCGACCGAATGATTGAACTAACGGACGAAGCCATGAAAATGGGGGCATTCGGTATTAGCAGTGGATTAGAGTATTGGCCTGGCCGATATGCAACAACGGATGAGCTGATAGCCGTAGCCAAAAAGGTTGCAGAGTATGGTGGGTTATTTGCCAGTCATATTCGTGATGAGCAAGCGGGTGTGATCACGGCAGTTGGCGAAGCCATCGAGATTGGCAGACGCTCTGGTGCGTCAATTGAGATATCTCACTTGAAGGCATGTGGCGCTTCAGTTTGGGGCTACGGGAAGGTGTTGGTCAGTATGGTCACGCTTGCTCGGGCAATGGGTGTGGATATAGCTGCTGATCAATATCCTTACGGTGCGTCCAATACAGGTTTCAGCCAATGTTTCCCATCATGGTCACTTACAGGTGGTATGGATCATTTAAAAGATTTGCTGGCCGATGATTCCATGAAAGAGCGAATTAAAAGGTATGCGGAAAGCCAGATTCGGATTCGAGTCGGGGGCGACTTATCATTGGTTCAGATCTCTCATTACGAAGGTGACCCTACATGGGATGGATTGACATTGGCAAATGTACTAGAATCAAAGGGTTTAGCTGTGAACATGGATAATGGAATCAACTTAATTGTCGAGATGTTTTTATGTAAAGACCCTTCGATCATTTACCACTATATCGGCGCTGCGGACATTGAAGCTATCATGCGCAGTCCCTTTGTATCAGTTGTTTCGGATGGGCATATCTGCCAATACAGAGAAAGTGTGCCACATCCTAGAAGTTATGGAACATTTGCCCGTGTATTGTCAAAATACGTGCAAGAACTCAATATCCTTACCCTGGAGGAAGCGGTTCGGAAAATGACCAGTTTGCCGGCTTCACGGTTGGGTATTAAGGACCGAGGCGTGCTTGCACCAGGGATGTCAGCAGATGTGGTGGTTTTGGATTTAGATGAGATACAAGACACAGCCACCTTTTTAGACCCTCATCAATATCCCAGAGGAATTTCGCTGGTGATCGTCAATGGACAAGTGGCTGTTGATCATGGAAACCATGCAAAAATAAATTGTGGTAAAGTTCTATATGGTCCAGGAAAGCAAGAAAGATGATGTTCCCCTTGCTATTTACTGCTAGGTCTGGTATAATGAAAAAGGTTAAAGAACCGTTCCACTTACCATCAAAATAATTTTCGTGGTTTCCGGCTTTAATCAATAATATTTAGGAGGCAAGTCCATTGTTAGGTAAAGTCAAATGGTTTAACGCAGAGAAGGGTTACGGTTTCATCGAGAAGAGCGAAGGCGGCGATGTATTCGTTCACTTCTCCGCAATTCAGGGTGAAGGTTTCAAAACTCTGGAAGAAGGACAGGATGTTGAATTTGATGTAGTTGAAGGGAATCGTGGCCCGCAAGCGGCTAACGTAGTCCGTCTTTAATAATCACTGAGACAAAATGTCAAAAAAGCACCTTCAATTGAAGGTGCTTTTTTCATGCACTATAACAGGTCAATCATGAATGGTTTCAAGATCGTTTTGATTCCAGTCAAGCATACTATCCCGGCAAGGATAATAATGATCCGGATAATACTGATCTCATCATAAACAAGCCCCAATGCCAATCCAGCAGCTGGCGGATGTTCTGTATTCGTAATAGCCATCCCCAGCATTGAGCATCCGACTGCAAGGGATGCTGTTGCGATATGAGGGTCATGTAATTGGGCAAGTAGTGGGGTTAGGAGACGGGAGTAGGAAAGCAAATTAAACGCACATCCACAAAGAATCCCGACAACATATCCACCGATCAGAGACCGTGGGCGTGCAGTATGAGCATGGGGCATTAAGAAAGAAATGAAACAACTTGCACCCATCGAAGCCACCACCGCTGACACTGATATCTGGTTCAAGACGATTAGAATTGCTAGCATCGAGATGGTTCCCAAGGTGCATTGGATGAGGTACTTCGATTTATTATGAGTGAACTTTGGATCCAGAAGCATATGATCAACTCCGGATGATCTAGTTGGTTATCGTATTCCGTTGATAAAACTGAGGACTTGTGGGTTAACCACATCAGGGCGTTCCATCATCACATAATGGGCGGCATTTCCAACTAGAAGGAGTTGAGAGTCGGAAATTCGTGTTTCAAGGACCCTTGCGTCATCTGGGGTGGTGCCCATATCGTTGAGACCGCAAATGATAAGACAAGGGCAGTGAATATTGTCGATTCCTTTTTCAACCCATCTATTGCAAGCAATGAGGTCATGATAGCGGACCATGGGGTCCAATCCACTTTGTTCTTCGATGAATGCGTCAAGTAATTCCCTATCCATCGCAGTCGTGAATCCGGATCGACTTGCGACTGGATCGTAAGGGAGTTCTTTGATCGCGCGCAAACGTTCCTGAGCAATCCTGAATTTTGAGGCTGTGCCAACTAGAAGCAACCCTTTCACATCTTTCGGGTATTTAAGGGTATAATCCATGACAATTCCACCACCCATAGAGTGACCTGCCAGTATCATGGGTGAAAGATCCATAATATCAATAAATTCTTTCAGCCATTCACGATAAAGAAAAATCTGGTCACAATAGTTCCCTTCAGAAGGAGGGTGCCCAGGTAATGTCACAGCAACTCCATAATGGTATTTGCCAACAGTCTCGAGCTGGCTTTTCCATCGCTTTGCATTACTTGCTGCACCATGAACAAACACGATTGTGTGTCCTTGTGAAGGGTTTCCACTGGTTTCGTATGCAATTTGTACACCGCTGACCTCACAGAAAGGCATTTGCATCCCTCCTAAAGATTCTTTTCACGCTATGATTTCTTGATACGTTGTAAGAATCCTGCCAAGATTGATCATAATGGGTGTAACGGTAATCAGGGATATTAACCTGAAAGCAGGGAATCGATATACAATAGCAAATTGATATAGTGATCATATTATATGATTCACTCTGACAGGAGGGATCAAAATGGACATTATACTCTACGGGGGAATCATCTACACTTCAGATCCGATAAGTCCGATTGCTGAAGCAATTGGAATCAAGGGGCGCCTAATCACGCATATAGGTAGCAATCAAGAACTGATGGAGTTTAAGAAAGAAGAAACAGTATTAATTGATTTGCAAGGAAGAACTGTTCTGCCAGGATTTAATGATAGCCATCTGCATTTACTCAGTTATGGGCTCAGCAAGAATACAGTGGATTTGAATGACTGTAAAACGATCCAGGATGTAATCCATCGCGGGCAGGCATACATTGAGAAAAATAAACTTTCAGAAGGGCATTGGGTGGAAGGACGTGGCTGGGATCAGAATATGTTTGTTGAAAAGCGTATGTTGAGCAAGAATGATCTCGATCAGATTTCTTCAGCGCACCCAATCATGTTGAAGCGTACTTGCGGGCAGATAACGGTTGTTAATTCCATGGCACTTCGGATCATTTTAGGGGTCATTAAAGATGATCACATTCTTAAATCAGAAGACATCGAAAAAGACCATGAAGGGAACCTAACCGGGCTTTTCCGAGGCGTTCAACAAGAATTGGTGTATGATATTCTACCGCGGTTGTCTCAAAAAGAGATTGAAACTGCAATCATAGCAGCAGCAGATGATTATGTTAAAATGGGTCTAACATCTGTGCAGACGAATGATTTCGAGTTGAAAAAAGCTCACTACACGGACATATTGAAGGCTTATGAGGCTTTAGATCGCGAGGGACGCTTACCGATCCGGATTAATTTGATGATATGCCTACCTGAAAGAGAAGAACTGGAAAACCTCATTAGATCTGGTTACAGAACCGGTACTGGGACACCGATTCTGAGAATCGGGCCTTATACATTGCAAACTGATGGATCATTGGGAGCAAGGACTGCAGCGTTGTCAGAACCGTATTTCGATGACCAGCAGCAGTACGGAGTACTCTATTACGATGAAGAAGAGTTTTACACCCTAATGGAATTAGCATGGATTAATGGATTTCAAGTTGCAGCAGATGGAATCGGAGACCGGGGTATGAAACTGGCACTCGAAACATTTGCTGATTTGAATAAAATTTATCCGAAAGAAGATCCTCGATTTTGTGTAGATCATTGCCAGATTACGACGCCTGACATATTTGATCTATTTTTGTCTACTGGTGCTATCGCGGGGTTAGAAGTCGGATTTGTGTCTTCAGATCTGCATATGATTGAGAAACGGGTCGGACTAGACAGAGCAAAATGGACTTACAACTGGAAACGGTTTATTGACAATGGTATCCCGGTGGCGTTTGGTTCAGATAGTCCAGTTGAGGAGTATAACCCACTGAGAGGGATTCACGCAGCGGTAAATCGTCAAAATGAAAACGGGTTTCCATTGGAGGGTTGGCTTCCAGATCAAAAGCTTAAAATCAGTGAATCGATAGCAGGTTTTACAACGGGTGCTGCATATGCGACGTTTGAAGATAAAGTCAAAGGCCATATCGGCCCGGGAACATTTGCAGACTTGGTTGTCTTGGATCGTGATATCATGCATATAGAACCCGCTGATATCACACAGATTCGAGTCATGATGACAATCATGGATGGTGTGATTCGATTTCAGCAATAAAAAAAGGCTGCCAACTGGCAGCCTTTTGATTAGCTTTGGGTCTTGAGTATATCTCTGATTTCTTGTAGTAATAGGGTTTCAGCGCTTGGTTCAGGTGGTGGAGCTGGTTTTTCTTCTTCTTTTTGACGCAATGATTGAATAAACTTCACAAGAAAGAAGACGCTTAGGGCAATGAGTATGAAATCTATGATCGATTGCAGGAACTGACCATAAAGAATTGCGGATTCAGATGCGGTTTCAGTAGCTTCCTTAATGACATACTTTAGATCTAGGAAATTGATGCCACCCATCAGCATACCGATAATTGGCATTAGCATATCGTTGACCATTGAACCGATTATTTTTCCGAAAGCACCGCCGATGATTACACCAACAGCCAGATCCATCACATTTCCACGCATTGCAAATTTTTTAAACTCTGCAAACATGATTTACCTCCCTAAACCACAATGGTCATTCCGAATAAAAACCGGCACCATTCGGGTGCCGGTTTGACCCAGGTGTTCTATTCTACGATCTTTATCGCCTGACGGGGGCATTTTTCAATGGCTTCGTTTACTTTGTCTACGAGGTCGGCCGGAATTTCATCGGTGTACACTTCGCCGAAACCTTCTCTGTTAATTTTAAAAATTTCTGGAGCAACTTCAACACAAACAATGTTTCCATGGCATAGGTTGGTATCAATCATCACTTTCATCAAAATAGCCTCCTTTCATTTTTGAAACTACACTCTAGATTTCGACATGAAGTAGTCGACTCCTTTTTATATTGGGATAATTTGATAAATTCTCTTAGAGTAACAGTTGAAATAGGAGTTTATTGAATAGAATCATCCCGAGCAGAGCAGCTGGATATGCCGCTCCATAACCGGCAGCAATTTCATTATTTCGATATGTTTCAGTTGCAGCGCTGAGACCGGGTGTGCTGGTCATCCCCCCACACATGGCGCCAGCGAGCATAAACCAGTTGATTTTGAAAAGATAACGACCAACGAGATAGCCTGAAAGCATCGTGAGTACAGTTGTTGCGGATGCGATCAAAATCAGAATCAGCCCGGTTCCGCCCAAAGCGCTGATTGTGTCATAACCACTTCTTAAACCAACGACCGCAAGGAAAAACATCATCCCTAATTCTCGAATAACCTCCAGTAAGTTGTCACTAAAGCGAAAAGTGACTGCACCGATCCGCCCCACATAGCCGAGAATCAGTGCCGTGATGATGATCCCGCCTGTCATCCCAAGACTGACAAACCCAAGCTTTGAACCTAAATAAAGTTCAACAGAACCCAATAGAAACCCTCCGATGCAAACCACTCCAAAGGCCAGCATATCAAGACCAGTGCCACATGTTTCCCCATCACGTTGAATGCCCGATGCCTTAATATCTGCTTCAAATTTTCCTCGCTCTTGTTCGATATTCAATCGAAATAGAGTCGGCAGGGTATCGATCATCAGTATCGTCATAATAACACCAGGGGCATATCCGACAGCATATCCAAGTCCGGCGAGACTGCTTTCGGGGTGTCCACTCAGGACTTCAAGTGCAGCAGCAAGCCCTGGAGAGCTGGTTAATGCGCCATTGTAAGTTCCCGCGATTGCAAAAGCCTGTTGGGCTGGAAAGAGGAGAGTCGCAAAATAACTGAATACTGCTCCCATCAAGGTCATAAAGAAACCTAAAAAGAGAAAGCGCACGCCGTATTTTTTCAAAACATATCCGAAACCTCGTGCAGCCATCAAAGCACTGGCTGCGATAAACAGTATCAATGTGAGGTTAAAGTAATCCAACGACACGACACCTCTGGATAAAATCACACGCGCATAGTCCGGAATCGGGTCAGCGTCTGCAAAGGGTAAGGCGAAGCGAGTGTAAATCACCCAGCCTATGATTAACCCTGTAAACAAGCTACCTGATTTCCCCAGCTTAAGCAACCCAAATTTCACCTGACCCAACATGAGTCCTGTGACTGAAGCAAGAAAGATTAAAACGATGGGGTCCGTCGCAAAACGGACAAGATTGAATCGCATGATATCCACGCTTTCGACAATACTATAATAATACCTATGTTCTCGATAGGGCGTTGCTTTCCTGCCGGAATCCCGATATATAGAGTTGAAGGATTTCCAAGGCGAAGGATGAATAGTAGTAACAAGGAATGAAGCGAGGGGGATGACGATGAATCGAGTAGAGAAAGCCTTGATGCATGCATTATTTGTTCATTTGCATCATAACATTGATAAGGCTATTGACTTTGGGATGTTTAAAGAATTGAATGATCAAGTTGCAAAATCATGGCCGAATGTACTCTTGATAGGTCCCGATGCGAATGATGACGCAGCTGTGTTCAGGATGCCCGGAAATGGTTTGGTGGTGGCAAAAATGGAAAGTCACTGTTCGCCTTGTGTACCTCGCCCATATGATGGCGCAGCAACAGGTGCGGGTGGAGCAATGCGAGATGTGGTTGCGATGGGTGGACGCCCGCTGTTCTTACTGGACTTCATTGGAACAAGACCGTTAGATGAAGAAGTAATCGTCGGCCCTTGTGGGTTTAAAGGAGAATGCACGTGTGGTACTTGTGCGACTATGACGAGCGGTGAGAGGGTTAATTTACTGGTCAGGGGCATTCGTGATATGTGTGCGAACATGGATGTTTTTGTGGTTGGAGGAGGACTTTCAACCTCATTCAGTGACATTGTCCCTGCAGTTGTCGCCGCAGTGATCGGGCGACTGGAAACAGATGCACCTTTGACAAAACCTGCAAAGCATGTCGGTGATGTGTTTGTGATCTTCGGCGAAACAAGCAATGATGGTAATGATACTCTGTACAGGGCAGGCTTGGCTGATGTAATGCGCCCCGCAATTGCCCTTTTCAAAGAGGAAAGGATGACCATGGATGCTTCACTTGATGCGATGAAATCAGTTGCCATCCACGCATGCTCTGATTTGGGAGCCGCGGGAATCGGAGCTGCGGTCAGTGAATCAGTCCGTTACGGAGGCCTTGGGGCACGTATAGATCTCGCTCAAGTTCCTGTCAATAATCCAGTCTTAACTCCGGAGGAGATTCTAATTTGTGAGACACAAGCACGTATGATGTTCCAGGTGTCACCCAAGGATGCGGATGCAATGCTGAAAGCAGCAGAAAGACATGGTGTAAAAGCCGCGGTCATTGGGGAGGTAACAGAAGGACCCGGAGCAGAATTCTATTATGCGCTTGATTCTGTCGCAAGAATACCCAATACTCCTCCTGCAAATTTCTAATTATAAAGAAAAACCAGGGGTAGTTTCCCTGGTTTTTCCTATGAATTTAAATATCCTTTTTCAAGGGCATCCTGAATGATTGACTCAACATATTCTTGAAATACCAGGGGTCCTTTTTCAAAGACAATTGAATTTCGTTCACGAATTTGCTCGGAAGTGATATTCTTCAGTTTCCACATCTTACCTTGAGAATGATAATTCAGCATTAAAGGTTGAATACGATCCATGATTGCTCCGCAAATCGATTCGGGTGTCTTCATTGATTCGAACTCCTGCCATAACGATAGATATTCTTCTTTCTGACTTGTAGGCAGAAGCCCAAAAATCCGGTGAGCAGCCTCAGTTTCCCGGGCTTCCTTGGTTGTATAACCTTGTATATCATATGCGAATGTGTCCCCCGCATCGATCTCAACCAGATCGTGCAGTAAAACCATCTTTAAAGTCTTGAGAATGTCGATACCAAGGAAATACTCTTCCATGAGGGCTACCATAATGGCAATATGCCAGGAATGCTCTGTGTCGTTTTCACGACGAGAGCCATCAGCCAAGTAGTTTTGGCGAATAACATTCTTTAATTTGTCGACTTCGAGTAAAAACTCTGTCTGTTGTAAGAAACGATGATCCATTAGTTTTCCTCCTTCGTTGCGGATAGAGGATTCTGGGTGAGTGGGTCTCCATCTGGTATGGTGGTTTCAGATTTAGTCCGGTTTCTCATCCATAAAGCAAACAAAATCATTGGTGGGGTAATCAGGTGCGTCAATGTGAAGAAGCCTGCACCCCATTCAAGGTTTATATATCCCCAGATATATAAGGGGTTGAACCGGAAAGTTTCTTCGATCAATCCTCTCAAAAGAGAATAATAAATCATTGCAGACCAGAAAAGTTCTCCTGGAGCTAAGCTTTTCTTGCGCTTTGCAACCAGATAAGTAACAAAAATAAAAAGACCAATCAATGCTCCATAAATTTGTGTCGGGTGACGTTCAAATGGAAGTAATGAAGCCCGACGGCCGATTATTTCCTGATTAAAAATATTCGCAATTCGAACCAGAAAAATCCCGATTCCGATCCCGGGTACTGATAAATCAAGTCCGGTTCCCACATTGATGCGGTAGTTGCGGTTAGCTATCAAAAATCCCAGAATACCACCTAACAGCCCGCCATGGAATGCCAGTCCACCATGATCGATCCGGATAATATCAGCAGGAACGGAAAGGAAGTAATCGAGGTTGGTCACCACATAAATTAAACGGGCCCCAATGATTGCACCGATAATCACCCATATAAACATATTCAGGAGATCATCTTCATTGAGACCTTTCTTTTTGCCGTCTCTGATGATGAAATAGCCGCCGCTGATAAAAGAGATAGCCATCATTAATCCATACCAACGTATAGCAAGTGGACCAATGGTAAATATGACCGGGCTAAGATTGGGGATCAACACCGATAACACCCCTTCAGCTATTCAGATAAGTCAAGTATGAAACGAGTTTATTATAACTTAAATGGGAGTGAAGTGTCCATAAACTTAATTCCAAGATTCATAAAAGGAGGATGAAAAGTGGGTGCAAATCGTCTATTGGAAATATTAAAAAAGGAAACAGTCTATGCAACGGGTTGTACTGATCCGATCGGCATTGCATTGGCAGGAGCAGAGGCCCAGGTTCATTTGAATGGGCGGCCTGAAAGTGTATGTATCAAGGTTAGCCCGAATATCTACAAAAATGCGAACGGGGTTGGTATCCCCGGAACTCAAGACAAAGGAGTTCATATTGCTGCCCTCATGGGTATCGTCACTGGGGACGCAAAAAGAGGACTTGGAGTTCTCGCTGAAATTTCTGTAACTGCAGCAGAAGAGGTAAGGAAGTTATTGAACCATATTCCCGTGAAGGTTGAAATTTCGGAAAACGGTGTTTTGTTATATATCGAAGTGACCGTTATAGGCCAAGGTGATACAGTAACAGTCATTATTCAAGAGGATTATGCAAATATCACAAGCATTGTGATTAATGGAAACGAGATTATTTCGGGTTCAGTTCTGTCATCAAAACCTGGCTCAACTTCGATGGATGGTGTTCACCTCCACGATATCATAGACTTTGTGCAGCAGAGTTCGGCAGAAACATTCAGCTTTCTTGTAGAAGGAGCAGATGCCAATCTTGCAGCAGCGAAAAAAGGAATCGAATCAGGCGCAAGTTTTGGTCTAGGTAACGGATTGAGTGGGTTTACGACAAGAGATTCAAAACTGGAATCCTTTTTGAAAGCACGAAGCTATACTGCTGGTGCATCTGATGCTCGTATGGCGGGTTTTCCGGTTCCAATCATGACAGTGGCAGGCAGCGGAAACCATGGAATCACTGCCTTGTTGACGGTAAGAGCTGTTTGGGAAGTTGAACAACTTGAACAGGCAAAGCTCGCAAAAGGATTGGCCATGAGTGCGCTGACCACCATCCTCATTAAATGGCATGTAAAAAGGATGAATGCTTTCTGTGGATGTGGTGTGGCTGCTGCAACGGGTGCTGCTGCAGGGGTAGTCTGGATGTTGGGTGGCAATCGGGATCAGATTACAGGGGCCATGCAGTCTATACTTGGTTCATTAACTGGGATGATTTGTGATGGTGCAAAGGAAACCTGTTCATATAAAGTGAGTGTTGCTTCAGGGGAAGCAGTGATCCAATCCTATCTTGCCCTTGCTGGTGTGTATGCCCGTGGACCTTCTGGAATCCTTCATCCTGAAATCCACCGCACCCTTCAATATGTCGGAAGAATCAACGACCCCGGAATGACCTATACTGACCGGGTCATTCTCGAGATCGCGAAAGAGATCCAAGATGAACATGTTCTCTCAACTCTGTGATGAAATCCCTTGTTCAAATGATTTTCTTTCCCAGCACGGAAGCCACAAGAGTGACGGCTACTTTTGCTGTTTGGTTCATCTGGTCCAGAATCGGGTTCACTTCAACAAATTCGAAGGATAATAGATGACCGGTATCAGCAATCATTTCGGATGCCAAATGTGCTTCGCGGTATGTGAGTCCACCGGGTACCGGAGTGCCGACTCCAGGGGCTTCTGCAGGGGTCAATGCATCCATATCGAAACTGAGATGAAAGCCTCTGGTACCGTTGGTGGCAATTTGAATCGCTTTTTGAATAATATCCTTCATGCCATAAACATCAATATCGGCCATGGTGAAAATGTGAACACCAGATTCGCGCAGAAGTACTTTTTCCTCGCGATCTAAATCACGCACCCCAATGAGTGCAATATTGTCAGGTTTGATATACGGTACATCCTTCCCTTTGAATTCAGTCATTGCCGCAGGCCCAAATCCAGCGCACGCGGCCAACGGCATCCCGTGGAGATTCCCGCTGATGGTTGTTTCATGATTATTGAAATCACCATGGGCATCGATCCAAATGACACCAATGGGATGGTGAATCGATTGAGTCCCAAGGATAGATCCAACAGCGATACTGTGATCTCCACCTAAGATGAGTGGCATATTACCGCGCCGATGACTATCCATGACTCTGGTTGCAAGCCTTTTGTTTGCAGCGGTCACCTCATCTAGATATTTCATGGATGGGTTGGCAAAATGTCCATATATGGGTGGAATCGGCACTTCAATATCGCCAAGATCAATGTAGTTATATCCCAGATCTGTGACCGCTGTTTTCAACCCTGCATAACGAATCGCACTGGGTCCCATGTCTACACCACGGCGGTCCGCTCCAAGATCGACAGGCACTCCGATGACCTCAATGTTCATGTCGCAAGCCTCCTATCATTGGTTTCTTCATTCTCATTATATCATAGGATGTGAAAAGCGCTCATAAGTGTTCGTGTTGTAGAAGGATTCTGCTATGAGTAGTGGAATTCTCTGTAACATAATCGGAAAGGGGGGTCGAGATGGCTGAATTCCTGGCTGGAGTCGGGGTCGCATCAATCATCATGGCGATTTTTTGGTTCAGGAAACCAAAATCGCGACTGCCTGCTGAACCTGCAAAAGTTTATGTTTCGATTGAGGAGATCCGATCGGTGGGAGAACTGGTCGTATACAAAGTCAAAGCGAAGGAAATTGTTACGACAGCCGAACACTGGATGGGTGATGTGGGGAAAAAGTACTTCAAGTGGCTCATTTCATCAAAGAAAATGGCCATGATATTTGAGTTTGATATCGAATTTAAATTCAACCTGAAGAGCAAAGATTTTTCGATTCGAGATCATGGCAGTGGGCGATTCGAACTGCACATGCCGCCTTGTTATTACGAGATTAAAATTGTTGATATCAATTTTTATGACGAACAGAATAGCAAATTATTGCCATGGTTGTTACCAGATTTACTGAATCGTGCCCTTGGAACCGGATTCGATGAAGAAGAGAAGAATCGTTTAAAAGATGAAGCTCGCAACCAGGCTCAATTGATGGCCAGACGACTTGCTGCAAATATGTGGACAGACATTCAGAATTCATCTGAGGTTACATTAACCGCATTAGCAAGAGGATTTGGAGCCCGTGAAGTTATCTTGAACTTCGCAGACTCCTCATTGACTCAATCCGGAAGTAAACCGGAGATTCCACCCTTAAATGGAGCTACACGGAGTATTGAATCCTAACTATCCATTGAGGTTTGCCTTGTTTTCGTGATATTCAGTAGGATACGGGGTTCGATAGGGTATTGACATCGGCCTGCTGGAAGATAAAGGATTACGAACCTATTGTGGTTGTTGTGGAAGTACCCCACTATTCATAGAGAATGGGATCAGATGATACTATCGGTGACTGAGGATGCAAACTATCAAAGAGCTTGATTTCTGCGAGATGAGGCTAAACTGAGTGGGAGTGAATATTGGTTTAAAAGCAATACCCCGCCTATTGGCGGGGTATTGTTGTTAATCTTCTTGGCGATTTTCCGAATCGATTTCTGCCTCAGGTTCGACAAATTCCTTATCGTCTTTTTTACCCTCTTTTTCTTCTTTGATTTTCCGCTCGACCTCGGCAATTTGCGCTTCCAACTCGTCGATTTCTCTGAAAATCGTCACAATTTTCTCTTGGTCTGGCTCAATACCCTCTTTATATGCCACATATGACATAGAGCCTATATCGGTGTACTTGTTATTGACTTTCCCTTTAAGATTATTTTTCTCGACCATTAACTTGCCCGTATTCACCAATTCAACGGATTTTGTTCCAATTGCCGAAGCAGTTGATTTTGCAGTTTCACCCAGTTTCTTCAAAAAGCTCATATTCACACCTTCTTTCGAATTTTTTGCATTAACATACTTCGTCAGAGAGATTCAAATTCCCTTTATTTAACGCTGTCAATGATATCTGATAATATGCGTTTGCCAATAATACGGTAAGCCGGGAAATAATACTGGCGATAAGATTTACTGTGATGTTTGACTGGAAAGTCATCAACTATTAGTTTTTGTTGGAATGATTCAAGCTGGTCAAAGGTTTTAGTAAAGATGTTCTGCTGGGACATATGGTAGAATTCATTCCATGCGTCTTGTAGCAGAGTCTGAGATGGAACCATTTCAAATTCAGTGTTCAACATGGCAGCAAATAACTGCTCTGGAGATAATTGAAGTTGAATATAGGGGCGGAGATTGACTCTGACCAAGGGATAGCAAATCGTTATGTCTTCGAATAAAGGCTCAAGATTGGGTGAGGGGGATAGAGCATCCATTTCCCTTGACAGTTTGCCTAAAGCAAGTTCCGGATCCTGAATTAAATGGCCTAATCCCATAGTACCTTGGTAAATCAACTTATAGATGTCCTCAAGTTCCATCATTGGATATGTACAAAGCTGTCGTTGGACTAGTGATAGGACAATGTCATGCATTCATGGATCACCTCCCAGCCAATGTATATGACAAAGGGCCTGGAATCCCTGCTATCGGAACAATAATAGCCAAATAAGCGTCTAATAACAAGTAGTTGAAATTGATGGGGGGATGGAAGTTGAAAAGACAAACCTTGTTGATTGTTGGTTTGACCTTGATTCTGATGGCTTCAGGCTGCACTCCAGAAAAAGCAGTTGTCATGCAAAAACCGTCCGACAGTGTGCTTGAAAACTATCAAGCAGACATTTCTCTTAAGCACAATCAGTTAGGTTTTGACCTGTATCGCGCATTGCGGATGGATGGAGAGAACTTGATGATTTCGCCAGTCAGCATATCCATGGCCCTTGCAATGGCTTACAATGGAGCCAACGGGTCGACAAAAGATGCAATGGCAAAAGTTATGTATCTCGACGGGATTAGTGAAGAGCAGGTTAATCATAATTTGCTCTCATTGTTGTATTATTTGACATCTGCCGACGAAAAAGTGGCTTTAACAGTCGCTAACTCTTCCTGGATGAGAGACGGATTTCCCTTTTCAAATGATTACATTGATACGATCCAGGAGTATTTTCTTGCCGAGGCCAGATCGCTGGATTTTTCCGATTCAAAAACACCTGATACCATCAACCGGTGGGTTAAAACACAGACTCGCGGATTGATACCAAAGATTGTTGAACCACCAATCAACCCGCAGACGATACTATATCTCATCAACGCTGTATACTTCAAAGGAGAGTGGACCCAAACATTTGACCCAAAAAGAACAAAAGACGGCAATTTCACAACAGATTCAGGAGAGTCGATTACCACTTCCATGATGGTTCAAAACGGTAGTTATCGGTACGGAGACAATGATTTTGTTCAAATTGTACGTAAACCATACGGTAAAGAAGAACGGATCGCCATGTATATGATTTTGCCGAAACCAAACTATAAGTTCGAGGATATCCAGAATATACTTGACGATGAAACATGGAAACAATGGAAAGATGATATGGTTATAAAGTCTGGGATATTGCAGATGCCAAAATTCCAGCTTGAATACAAGCAATCCCTTGTGAGTGCATTGACGCAATTAGGCATGGGGATCGCTTTTGATCCTGCTGCAGCGAACTTTCTGCGCATGGCAGAGCCCGGACTTTCAGATAATATCTTTATCAGTGAGGTCTTACATAAAACTTATATCAAGGTCAATGAAACCGGCACAGAGGCAGCCGCAGTGACATCAGTGGTTATGAATCTGACCAGCGTACCGATGTATGATTTCGAAATGGTACTGGACCAGCCGTTTATTTATGTGATAGAAGATAGTGTAACGGGTTCAATCCTCTTCATGGGACATGTGGTCAATCCACAATCATAAACAAGCGGTTTGTAAGTTTCGATACGGGAAATCCTGCGAGGTGTATCGTATCTTTCAAGGTGGCTCAGAGCAGTGATCTTTGATGGACACTTCACTTCGTATTCAACTCAGCAAGAGGCGATATCGATTTGTAAGAACGGCCGGTATTTGGTTATTGTTCAATAACTGAATTCGCCAGGTGGATATTCTGATGACCGCAGAATGATTAGCAAGCTTAAGCTTGGTTCGCTTATTCATCGGTTCTTATTCCACAAATGATTGAAATGCTATAAGAAAAAGCACTCCCGTTAGCAATATTGACGGGAGTGCTTTTGTACTGCTAGCTTCTTTTGATTTGTGAAAGAATAAATTGGGCACCGTGCAATGCATCCGATAAGCGATTCATTTCACGAATCACTTGTGTTTCCCACAAGAGCTGTCGATGGCAGCCGTCCAAATTCTGACGATATTCAACAATTGCTTCATACAGTTTTGGTACTGGATGTTCGACTTTGGTTGAGCCACAAGCGTCCTGACTGTATCGACCATGATAAGTCCGAAATACCGGATAGATTGCACGTAAGGTTTGCATCAAAAGATGGTTCACAGTGGCAAGTTTCATGTCAGGACCGGCGTCCGCCAATAATACATGAATATCAGTCGTTAGAGATTGTAATTTAGATGCGGCGTGAATCACCTCTTTGAGTTGACTTTGAAATCGGGGTGGGGTCATCGCGGCCAATTCTTCGATGTGCCCATTAATTTCCTCCATGAGATCCGGCAATGAATATGGTAGTATGGGTGCCGATGCAAGTGAGACTACAAGATGGACAAAAGTCTCCATGGTCTTCTCAAAAAGATTGAGATCCACTTTATCAACCGTATCATATTCTGTATGAAGCCATGGACCATAGACTGCAAAATTTAGCTCTTGGAGACGAGCCTCAGTGTATTCCGTAGCAAACGATATATACGGAATACCGATGCCAAAAAATGATGAGTCCCCACCACCTTTGTAAGCAGTCAACCAATGTCCCTCAGTACCCCAAACCTTACGGACAGCATTTTGAGCATAATTTTTCATTTCACTGTTGCCTTCAACTGTTGGGATGGTCGTCCCCGCGATTGCCAAATTATCGGCGTTGATATAGCCTACACAATGCTGGGTTAATTCAGCCCAATGTGAGTCCACAAAATAGGTTGAACCGGCTCCTTCTGCGATTTCATGTCCGTCCCAAAAAACAAACCAGATGTTTCGTTTTAACTTGCTTTTATGTTTTTGCAGCTGATATGCTAATTCCATCAAAAGGCTGTTTCCGGTTGAGTTGCAGATAGCTGATTTTCCCCATGCATCCAAATGGCTACCGATAATCAAGCATTCTTTTGTATCAGGGTTGCATTCTAAATATGCAGTCGGTTGTTTTGCTGTCACCCACTCTCGGGTTGATTCCCCCCGGAGCCAAACCGAAACAGGTCCATCTTTGCACAATGATTTCAGGTATTCTCCATGGTATCGAGATATGGTAATTACCGGAATATCAGGGATCTCTTCAAAGAGATCTGGGGTAGGATTACCCCATTGGGATTTCACTGCGCCCATCTGAATCACAGGGTTATTCGGATCAGCAAGTCCCCAGTTCATGATGATTAAAGCAGATGCTCCTTTTTCGTAAGCGAGCACTGCTTTTTCCGGGCGGGCAGGTGCCCAATTCATATCAGCTAAGACAATCTTCCCCGCCGCGTCCACACCTTCATAATCAGCATCTCCGCCAACGCGCCTACATACAATAAATCGCCAGATATCCCTTCAGGTCCCGTTGATCGGATATGACAAACCGGACGGGCGGGAATTATCTCTTTCCGGGGGCGCGTGATATGCAACTCAGCCAGCACAGGAAAGCTGTGATACATGGGAAATTCGTCGATATAAGAATGAATTCCATACCCGCGCATGATTCGGTCGATATACTCAGCAGCTTGTGCGATGGCAGGGGTCCCGGATAATCGCTCGCCAACTGTGTCGACAAGATAAGTCATATGTCGTTGAACATTATCAAAGGAGAATTCGTTAATAATTTGCTCTGATAAATGGTCCATCATGTCCACCTCTCCAAATCGTGATATTCAAATTAATAGGTCATCGCTCATTTGGAATCACATAAAACTCAAATTCCAGTTTCTCCGGTAACACAGCATTGATATGAACGGGGTATATCAAATCGATTTGACTTGCATCAGAATAGCATTCATTAAATAAAAAGGTTTGCGTCCAGATCATATCGTCAAGCACAGGGTTACGAGAGAAAGTGCTCACATACGAATCTCCAAAACCATCCTGGATCTTCAGTGTGGCAGGGCTTTGAATTGTCTGCAGCAGTTCTCCCGATCCCTTGATGCGAACAATAACTGCCAGCACGGACGGGCTGTCGCGTCTTACTCGGAGATCTGCTGTTAACCCGTACAGATGCTCAGCGGTGACAGTTCCATCAGTTGGGATATCCTTAAATTCAAAATCAAACATAAATGAATGAGATTGGGAAGGAACAATAAATCGGGGTCGGATGGAAGCCGTCAACGAAAATGATTCCGGTAATGTATCAATTCCGTCAAACCCGATTATGAGAGCACGTTTATTCAAAATCGAGGAATCGTCAGGAGATTCATATTTGAGTACTTCAAGCGTTGAACTTTCCCAAGTGATCCCTTCCGGATCAGTCAGGTACCAAGGCATCAAAAAGTGATAGGATGAGTGATCCCCATTCACACTATCCTCAATGTCCATCTGGACCGACAGGGTGGAGTCGTGATGGTCGATACTCCGAATGTCCATTCGGATTCCTTCAATCTGACTCACATAGTTTGTCACTTTTGTAAATTCCTCTTCCCGCTGACAACCTACAGGAGCTAGGATGAGCATGCAAATCGTTATTAGAAAAGTCCAGCGCATCCCTCTATCCTCCTATGAGTGCAAGATGTTGTTGAGTATCAGAATAATTTTGATTGAATAATCATACAAGCATCGCCAGATCGTGTTCACCAGGTTGATTGAAGATGCATGCATTCTATCAAGTTGTATTCAAAGGATGAGTCGGCAATTTAAGAAATCAAATCAAAGCTACTTTTCCAAAGGTCCAACAGGCGCCATATACACCACAAATTCATTTTGACCGTCAATCCCCAGCAATTGATCGATACCTTTTTGATCATATGCAGCGATGGCACAAGTGCCTAAGTGAACACTTTCACAAGCCAAATATAAATTTTGGCAGATATGGCCAGCATCAATGGCGATAACTTTATGGGATGCCTGGGCATATCTCCATTCTGTGCGATAAGGGATTGCAGCCCAAATGAATGTCACTGCACCTTGTGCAGCAAAGGACTGGCGTAGGGCAGCTTTTGTCAAGCGGGTAGCTAAATTTTCAGGAGTTGCAATGAGTGTGAGGGAATGGCTCAATGGTAAATATCGATAGATCCCTTTTTCAAGCCCTTCAACACGAAAGACGGCTAAATATGTTTCAATGGGGTGTCGATTACCAGCAGATGGAACGGAACGCAGAACTTGGCCATTGACCATCGCCCTGACCCCTTGGGTTGCCCAAAGCAGGAAAGATAATGTTTCCAGTGAAATTGCTTTTTTGGAAAACACACGACGAGACTGACGCATAGAAATCAGTTCCGTAATTGTCTGACCTGAAGTCAAACCCGGTTGGGTATGCGGTAAAGGGATTACGATGCTTGATGGTGCAAGTTCCACCGGTGGGGGTGGTACACCCAAACTCTGATGAGTTGCGGCAAAATCGACGGACTGCCGAATAGTATCCTTTAAAAAATTGCGTAGTTCTTCAATATCATCCATTGGATTCCCCCCTCGTTGGGTACGATTCGACAGTGGGATTCCAAACCCTGCAGCAAATGATTGATTAAAAGCTAAATTGGTAGTATAATATATATGAAATCATTACAAATAGGAGGGCGTCCAGATGCAACAGCGGCGTGAAGCTGTCATTTTTTATATCTTTATCACTGTTTTGATTGGGGCATTTATTTTTTACCCTGGATTCAATTTGCAGCGTTTTTGGGCTTCCCCCAAAAATGTGGATATCTCTATGAATCCGAACCACTATGTCGATTACTCGAATGCTGAACTTCATGATATTTGGTTGGCCGGAGGGTGTTTTTGGGGAGTTGAGGCATACTTCTCGCAAGTATATGGTATAGCGGACGTGGAGTCAGGTTATGCTAATGGAAATGGAGAAATCCCCACCTATGACACAATATCGAAACTGGGTTATACAGAAGCGGTTCATATCAAGTATGATCCAACCCGGATCTCTTTGACAGAGATTATCCAAAGATTTTTCTCCGTGATTGATCCGACCCAAAAAGACCGCCAAAGTTATGATATTGGCCCGCAATATCGGTCAGGGATTTATTTCATAAAACCAGAAGATGGCCGACTAGCACTCGAAATTTTGAAATCAGAGCAATTGAACTACGACCAGCCGATTGTGACAGAGGTACTGACGCTAACCAGTTATTACCTTGCTGAGGCATACCATCAGGATTATCTAGACCAAAATCCAGGAGGATATTGCCACATCGATTTAAGTATCTCTGTTGCAGGACTTCCCGATATATATCCAGAATCATACAAAATGCCAACTGAATCTGAAATCCGTGCTATGCTATCGGATTTGCAGTATCGGGTGATGCGACATGGGGATACAGAACTTCCCTTTGAAAATGACTACTGGGATATGGATGAGCTTGGTCTCTATGTTGACCGCTTAACCGGTGAACCTTTGTTTTTTTCCATCGACAAGTTTCATTCAGGCACTGGCTGGCCAAGTTTCACTATCCCAATTCGTCCGGAAGTTCTCGTTGAGTTTGTCGATGAGTCACACGGCATGGTACGCACAGAAGTGAAAAGTCGGGTTGGCAGTAATCATTTGGGGCATGTATTCTCTGACGGGCCCGCTGCAAGTGGGGGCAAGCGTTATTGTATCAATAGTGCGGCACTAAGATTCATCCCACTTGAGGAGATGGACGTTGGAGGCTACGGACAATTAATTGCATATTTGCTCCAGAGAATGCAATGAAAGGGTGATTCCTATGATTAATCGACTGCCCGGTCGAAAGGACACTAAGTGGGTTTTATTGACATTGATAGTGGCTGGAATCTTGTGGGGTGCATTGCTTGTATCACGGACACTCCTTGGTGTTGCGTTGACCCAGCAAGGGGCACTTGGATTTGCCATTGTTGCTGTTATCGCCGGCATTGCAATTGGCGTCGGAGGGTTCTTTGGTGGTCGGTATTTTGTTGTGACCACATTGACATTCTATGTGTTGGGAATCGTATACTTGATTGTTGTGACTGGGTTTTCTCCTGATAGCGGATGGAGAGATATCATCAGTGTAATTGGATTCATGTTCATCAGCGTAATCGGGATTGGCATCGGAATCATCGTTCAATCAATTGCGTCAATTCGCGGCCGCCCGAAGCTGGAGGAGGCTATTGGACTCGAGATATTTCCGCAAAACATCCCTGAGACAGAAGTTGATCAAGCAGAAGACAATCTATCTGATCTTTCTCATGACTTGCACTGAGGTGAGTTTGCATAACAAAATCCCCGGAATATTCCGGGGATTTTGTTATGCTCATAAATTGAATCCAGCATTGTAGCCGGTTTGGATTGCTTCCAATACTTTCCCCGGTTTGACGCAATCTCCCACGACAATCAAATCGCAAGCGCAATTTCTGAATGATTCTGCTTCCATTTTCTTCGGAGTAAAACCGACGGCTATGATCACTGAATCACATGGGTATGAGACGGGTTTTCCAAGGTTGTCGATGCCGTGAACATGTGTCTCAGTAATGGCCTTGCAGGTAACACCTGTTTGTGTGGACGTATACTTTTCCAGTTCCAGATTCAGTGCTTTCCAGTGGAGGAAATTTGCGTCTTTTGCGAGATCGTGTTTCATTTCCACAATCGTAACCGAATGACCTTTCATCGCTAAGTGTAATCCCTCTTCACAACCTACTAAGCCTCCCCCGATTACGACGACGTGTTTACCGATTCTCGTTTCATGAAGTTGTACATCAGTTGCCATGAAGACATGAGGCAGATCAATACCAGGAATTTGGGGGCGAATCGCATCAGACCCTAACGCGGCAATAATTACATCAAAGTCCATGCTTTTTGCCTTTTCCGGGGTCATTTGCATTTCTTTCAAAATATGGACCGGGCGAGTTTGAACACGGCGAATGAGCACATCACAGAAGTTTTTAAGATCTTCTTTGAAAGCCGGATGAAGTGCGTACCGAAGATTTCCCCCAAGTGTGTCCGATTGTTCACACAAGGTGACATCATGGCCGCGGTCCGATGCTGTAATCGCAGCTTGCAAGCCACTCGGCCCGCCACCGATTACCAATACTTTTTTTCGGGCGACAGGCGGCCGAAAGAGCCAGTCCTCACTTTCACGTCCGCAAGTTGGATTAACTGCACATCTGACGACACCGGTTGCAATCGGCACATGAGGGATGAACCCTCCACTGATGCATTCATTGCATCGAGTGCATCGGGTGATATCATGCGCGTTTCCTTTCTGGATTTTTTTGGGCAAATCCGGGTCGGCAATGATTCCCCTTCCCACACATATTATATCAGCGATGCCATCGGCGAGAAGCTGTTCCATTAAATCCGGCTTATGGATTGCTCCGACAGCTGCGACGGGAGTGCTGACTACCTTGCGGATTTCACCAGCAAGATAGGCATTACAACCGGGTTCAAGGAACATGTTTGGGAACATGCGAATACCAGAGGTTCCATGTTGATGGAAGGTGGTAGCGGAAACATGGATAATATCAACCTTTCCGTCCAATAATTTCGCCAGCTCAATAGTCTCGTGGATATCCATCCCACCCGGAAAGAATTCGTCACCGGACAATCTGATTTCAATTGGGAACTCACTTCCACAACGAGCCCTGATTCGGTCAATGACCATCATCGGAAAACGTGCCCTGTTCTCAAGACTGCCGCCAAATTTGTCATTTCGCTGATTGTTCAATGGAGACAGGAATTGAGCTAACAGCCACCCATGGCCAGCATGGAGCATACAGAGGTCGAAGCCTGCATATTTTGCCATAAATGCGCCATGTGCAAATGCTTCAATTATGTCTTCCATGAGATCTTCATTCATTTCCTGCACCTCGACACCATAAGGTCCCATGCCGCGGCTAGGGCCATAGACAACCCCATTTTTGGTGAGTTTAGGATGTGCCCGGCGACCCGAATGTACCAATTCTAATGAAGCTAAAGCATGATGACGTTTGATTCGCTCAGCGGATCGAATCAGTAATGGCATGTTATCTTCATTATCGAGGCACATGGTGTGGGGATGAGAATATGCCGTATCACCATGAACCATCGCTTCCCCGACAGTGACCATGGCAGCACCTCCCATTGCTCGCCTTTCGTAGGCATCATCATCAGCGCTCATAGGTGGGACTGCAATTCGATTTTTTAGCACCAAAGGACCAATATTGATGGGGCTAAAAAGCATTGGATAATCTGACATGGCGTCACCTCATTTTCTTCTATTAGGAGCACAGTTTACTGAAAGCATATTTCGTGCTGAATGCGTGAATCCCTTTTCGCACGCATTCATGATGGATGGCTCATAAAACAAAGGATTTGTCCAATCTGTATTAAATAGATACAATAACGAGAACATGACTAAAATTGGCTACGATTAGAATGCTGAAGTATTAAGGAGGGGTGATCTGTGTCAACTTGTTTTGACGAAGTTCAAAAGATTCGCTACGAAGGAGCGTCAACAACCAATCTATTGGCTTACCGGTGGTATGATCCCGATGCAATTATCGATGGGAAACCCATGCGGGAGCACTTAAAATTTGCCATCAGCTGGTGGCACACTTTGTGCGGTGCAGGTGTGGATATGTTTGGTGAAGCTTCGACCGATAAAAGCTTTCAGGGCAAAAAAGGGATGGATCTGGCATATGCAAAAATTGATGCGGGGTTTGCGTTGATGGATATATTGGGCGTGGACTATTTTTGCTTTCACGATTATGATCTGGTGGATGAACAACCGGATTTAGCGAAAACAAATCAATCATTAGATTTAATAACTGATTATATGCTGGATCACATGAATACTATGGGAAAAAAGTGTTTATGGGGTACTGCTAAGCTTTTTAACCATAAGCGCTACATGCATGGTGCCGGGACAGCACCTGAGGCAGATGTGTTTGCTTATGCAGCAGCGCAAATAAAAAAGAATATCGATATCACGCATAAGTTAAAGGGATCTGGGATCGTATTCTGGGGTGGCAGGGAAGGATATGAAACACTGCTGAATACCGATATGGGTTTGGAATTAGATAATATGGCGCGTCTCCTCTCAATGTCAGTGGCGTATGCCCGCTCGATTGGGTATGCCGGGGCATTTTACATTGAACCAAAACCAAAGGAGCCGATGAAACATCAGTATGATTTTGATGTGGCGACAACCATTGGTTTCTTACGTAAATACGGGCTTGACAAGGATTTTAAAATCAATGTGGAAGCAAATCATGCGACCCTTGCTGGTCACACATTTCAACATGAGCTGCGATCTGCAGCTATCAATGGGATGTTTGGATCTATCGATGCGAATCAAGGAGATTTACTCCTTGGATGGGATACGGATCAATTTCCGACCGATGTATATAACACAACGATGTGTATGTTAGAAGTGATTCGTGCGGGAGGATTTAGTACTGGTGGTCTGAACTTTGATGCGAAAACCCGGCGAGGGTCCTTTGAATTATTAGACATTATCTACAGTTACATTGCCGGGATTGATGCTTTTGCGTTGGGTTTTTTGAAAGCGCGGGAAATAATCGCTGACGGCAGAATCCAGGGATTTGTCGACATGCGGTATCAGAGTTGGAAGCAGGGTATTGGGAAACAGATTCTTGACGGGGCCGTGGACCTGGTTGATCTGGAGGCATATACCCTCGCACAGGGAGAAGTTAAAGGCAACCGGAGTAGTCGACAAGAATATCTGGAGCACATTATCAACACGATCCTGTTTAATGAAAGGAGATCGTGAGATGACACTGCTTGGAATCGATATTGGTACCTCCGGAGCACGTGCTGTCCTCTATCATGATACAGGGAAGATTATTGCTCTGGCAAGTCAAGAATATCCATTGAATCAACCACGATACGGATGGGCTGAACAGGATCCTGAGATCTGGTGGCAATCGGTCTGTTGTACCTGTCGGTCGGTATTGAAGCAATCAAACATTGAGCCTGGAGAAATCTCAGGAATTGGTTTGACTGGTCAGATGCATGGTCTTGTCATGCTTGACCGGCACGGACAGGTCATCCGCCCGGCAATTCTCTGGTGTGATACCCGTTCCACACTGGAGTGTCGTGAACTGACAGAAATCGTTACCTTTGATTCGCTGATGAGGATTACCGGCAATCCGGCGTTGCCAGGGTTCACAGCGTCGAATTCACAGCGTCGAAGATTCAGTGGATAAAAAAACATGAACCGGACGCTTTTTCTGCCTGTCGGCATATTCTCTTACCGAAAGACTATATTCGCTTTCGCTTGTCAGGTGTCATGGCAACAGATGTAAGTGATGCATCTGGCATGCAGATTTTGGATGTACCTAATCGCCGCTGGTCAGATGCGATGATCGAAACTCTTCAGATTAGCATCCATATGTTGGGAGAGGTATTTGAATCAGTTGAATTAACCGGATCTGTTCATCATCAAGGAGCGAAGATGACCGGTCTAGCTGAACATACACCGATTGTGGCAGGAGCAGGCGATAATGCTGCCGCCGCAGTCGGAATGGGCGTTGTTCATGATGGACATGCCTTTACGACGATTGGGTCATCCGGTGTCGTTTACGCACACACACGCCAGTTGACCATTGATCCTATGGGGCGAGTCCATGCTTTTTGCAGTGCAGTTCCCAATGAATGGCATGTAATGGGTGTCACACAAAGTGCAGGACTATCTTTAAAATGGTTCCGTGACAATTTTTGTCAAGATTATCTTGACATTGCTAACAAAATGGGAATGGATCCGTATGTTCTCATGGATAGAGATGCTGAATCAGTGCCCATTGGCAGCCATAAACTCATCTTTCTGCCATACCTGATGGGTGAACGAACCCCCCATTTGAACGGATCCTGTCGAGGTGTTTTCTTTGGTCTGTCAGCATCGCACCAAAGGTCCGATTTGATTCGCGCAGTAATGGAAGGGGTCGGATACTCTCTGAATGATTGCTACACGATACTAAAGGAAATGGGTGTGACCGCCGAAACCATGCTCGTATGCGGTGGTGGTGGTCGAAGCCAGCTTTGGAGACAAATTATGGCAAATTTGTACACTTGTCCGGTGGTCACGACAACATCAGCCGAAGGTCCGACCTTCGGTGCCGCAATTTTGGCTGGGGTTGGTATCCGTCGGTTTGACTCTGTTCAGAAAGCATGCAGCCAGTTGGTATCAATTCAGGCACCTCAATTCCCTGATCCGTTAGCAACATCTTCATACCAACCCTATTATCGACTCTATCGTTCACTTTATCCAACCCTGCAAACGGCGTTTCACAGTTTGTCCGAAATGGAGTGATTGTATGAATCAGCAGGCGAACTTCAATGATTCATCCTCAGGGCTACCGATTCGATTCTTTCATATCAAATCTGATTATGGGATGTTGACTTTGAGTAATTACGGAGCGTCCATCCATGGAATTGTTGTGCCCGATCGGAGTGGAGTGATGACCGATGTGGTTCTGGGGTATGATCGTGAAGAACAGCTTATTTGCGACAGGCTTTATATGGGCAGCACAATTGGCCGATGTGCTAATCGACTGTCACATGGAATTCTATCGGTTAATGGGATGATTCATCAACTCCCGTTGAATGAAGGGTCCCATCATCTCCATGGTGGCCCGACGGGTTTTCATCAGCGGATATGGGACGCTCGAGAATTCGAGAACGGGATCGTATTTACCGTGGAAAGCCCCGATGGGGATGGTGGATATCCAGGCAAGCTATGGGTAACAGTGATCTATCATTTTAATCAGAACGGTGTTCTGACCATTGATCATGAGGCTGTTGCCGATGCAGATACGGTGGTTAACCTGGCCAATCATGCATACTTCCACTTGGGTGGACATGAATTCGGTGCCATTGGTCAACACCAACTGCAACTGAACAGCCGGGAATTTACGCCCAATGGGCCAGATGGGTTACCAGATGGGCGTATACTATCTGTCACCAATACGCCACTGGATTTTCAAGTTTCCGCGAATATTCAGGATCATCTTGATCTCGATCATGCTCAACTTATCCCAACCAAAGGGATCGATCACAATGTGGTGCTAGCCAAAGGGAGAACGGAAATTGGGCACGCAGCTCGTCTTTGTCATCCCCATACTGGCATCATGATGGATGTATGGACTGATATGCCCGGTTTGCAGGTATACACCGGAAATCATATGCCCGCCGCTACAAAAGGAAAGCGGGGATCTGTATACAAACACCGCAGTGGAATCTGTTTGGAAACACAATTCTGGCCGGACTCGTCACGTCATAGCCATTTCCCTTCACCAGTATTGAAAGCGGGCAGTCGATATAAGCATCGGACAGAGTTTCATTTCTCGACTGATGGATCACACTAATTTGATGGTATGTAGTATTCAACATTTTGTGAAAAGATAAAAAATTACTTGACAAACCATGATATTCATATTATGGTCTCCCTAACAACATAGATTCATGGAAAAAGGCAAACTTGTTGAAAAGCAAGGGCGCAAAACCAAGGACCTAAAGCGTGAGCCAAGGTAGCCGGTTGCCCAAAGAGTTAGAACTGCTTTGGATAAGCAGTTTTTTTGTCGGCAACAGGCAGCGCTCAATAAGGGGGAGTTGCTGTGAGACAAAAAGCATTTAGTACGATTTTTGTCGGGTTATTGGTGATGATTTTGTTAACAGGTATGGTGTATGCCAGTGCATTTGATGTGTTTACAAAACCAGATGTGGTCAGCAGAAAAGTTGCTGTGAAACCAGCTCAGACGATCTCGTTGCCAACAGGTGAAATGACTCGATTTTTGGAAACGCTTAAGCAACCTGCATCAACCAGAATCGCGACCACCGGACTGGAAAGCGCGAAAACAATCAATACCGACACGTCTACTAATGTGAGTGACACTTCGGTGATTACACCAAAAACTAAAACAACCGATATTGCAAAAACCACAACTACAGTGCAGAAAACAAAGACAACAACGGCCGCAAAGACAACGACCGCAAAGACAACGACTGTAACAACAACTACAACGAAAACAACGACTACGACCACACCGAAGTCTTCAACAGCGTCAACCACTACCAGTGGATCGAAATTAACTCCACCTAGCGGAGTTACAATGACAGCGAATGAAAAGTTGATATTTGATCTTGTCAATCAAGCCCGTGTGGCAGACGGTGCAAAATCCCTCCAACACGATGGAGACTTGACTTGGCTAGCCAGATTAAAAAGCCAGGATATTGTCGACAATAATTACTTTGATCATTACTCCCCCACATATGGAAGTGTTAGTGATATGTTAAAAGCAGCAGGAATCTCTTACCGTTGTTGGGGCGAGAATATCGCAAAAACTTACTCAGCCGAAAAAGCATTCACTAATTGGATGAACTCAAGCGGTCATCGAGCCAATATTCTTAATCCAAAGTTCACCCACATCGGGATCGGTATTGCGAAATACAGCAGTTCATCCAACATATACACCCAGATATTCATAGGAAGGTAGACCGGTATACCGGTCTTCTTTTTTTTTCTAAACAGAGCATATACGGAAATTAGATTTGATTAAAGGATATCGATCAATAGATATTGGATCGATGGTATATGTGACCTCACATGTGAAAGAGATGGGGGCACATTAAGAAACAATGGTAAAATATGCATGTTGATCGGCATTAATAATGATACCCTAATACATATTGACTCATTTGAAATCGATTTTTTCTATACTATGAAAAATGTCATCCCTCACCTTTATGATGGATCGTCCGATTACGGCTGAATCTGAGATTAGTTCATGTTGTACCGGCATTTATGATGAATATGTAATTATTACAGTTGTTTATTTTTTTTGCCGTTGTCAATCAAAAGGGATTATGCCTTTAAACCGTGAATATATGGGCAATGAAATTTGAAGGAATGGTGCAATACGGGAGGGATTTCATGACACAGAAATCGAGAATTCTAATCGTAATGATCATGATTTGTCTAATACTGAACCCTGTGGGGGTTTGGGCGGAGGTTAATGAAACTGATACATTGACAATCCTTTTTACCCATGATATCCATGATCATATGGATCCATTCAAGACCGATGTCAGTGGCACCGTGACAGAATGGGGAGGTATTGCTAGGATAGCGGGCATGGTATCCAGAGAGAAGGAAATGGATCCCGAGTTGCTATTGGTGGATGCAGGGGACTATTCAATGGGGACTCTGTTCCAGATGATTTACCGAGATGAAAGTCCTATGTTGAGGTTGATGGGGATGATCGGGTATGATGCGGTGACATTGGGGAATCATGAATATGACTTTTTACCTCAAGGTTTGAAACAGAGCTTAAATCGTGCGGTTGATGCTGGTGGTCGATTGCCGGCCATCGTTGCATCTAACACCATATTCCCTGCGAATGCCGAAGGAGAACTATTGGAGTTACAAGATGCCATGGACCGGTATGGAGTTCATGAGTATTTCGTCGTGGAAAAGAAGGGTATCCGTATTGGTTTATTTGGGCTGATGGGAAAAGAAGCTGATTCTAATGCCCCAATGGCAGGAGTCGTTTTTGCAGATCAGATGGAGACAGCAAGACAAATGGTAAAGGTACTGAGAGATGAGGAGAAAGTGGATCTGATCGTCTGTCTTTCCCATTCAGGGACTAGTGGTGATGGTCCACGATCCGAGGATATTGCGTTAGCAAAAACAGTTTCAGGAATTGATGTTATTATCAGTGGACATTCGCACACACTATTAACTGAACCATACAGGGTGGGGGACACATGGATTGGCTCATCTGGTCAATATGGGTCTCATGTTGGCAGGATCGTCATGTCCAAAGTAGATGGGAAGTGGTCTCTTGCTGATTACCACGTGATACCCATAACTGCTGAAATTCCCGAAGATCCGTTGATCAAAAACGAAGTTCGTTTGTTCGCTTCTATGGTAGAAAACCGTTATCTGGATGCGTTCTGGTTTAAATCAGATACTGTGTTGATTAATTCTTCTTTTTCATTTACTTCATATGACCAACTTGGTGTTCGACACGAAGAAGAACCACTCGGCAATCTCATTAGTGATGCTTATCGGTATGCTGTTCGCCTGGCAGAAGGTGATCGCTATGAACCTATTGCCGTGACAGTTGTTCCTGCAGGCACA
Source organism: uncultured Candidatus Sumerlaeota bacterium (assembly GCA_964600665.1). Taxonomy (GTDB): domain Bacteria; phylum Bacillota; class SLNR01; order SLNR01; family SLNR01; genus CAZRKC01. The sequence continues at coordinate 162,746 of CAZRKC010000001.1, read as the reverse complement.
ATCCGAGGCTCTTTGGTCAAGGGAGGTATCACCGTAGCGGATGCCTTCATAGTCTCATCATTAGGTACTGGACCTGATGGTAAATCAGGGTTTCCGTTACTATCTGTTTATTTAACCGGAAATGAACTGAAAGCAGTTTGTGAAGTGGATGCATCAATCACCCCATTGATGAGTTCTGCTCAACTATACATGTCAGGGATCCGTTATACGTTCAATCCCTACCGCCTTATCTTCAATAAAGTCACAGATGTGGTACTTGTCAATGAGGATGGCATCGAAGAGAAAATCCAACCTGATCGGTTATATCGCGTCGTAGTTGGATTATATTCTGCGCAGATGTTATCTGTAGTTGGTGAAAAATCATTCGGACTGCTTTCGATAACTCCGAAATTGTCCAATGGAGAACCGATTACCGATTATTTAGAACAGATCATCTATCAGACGACTGGTGACGGGCTCGAAGAGTTGAAAGAGTGGGTGGCATTGGCTGAGTATCTGTCCGTATTGTCCAACGAAGCAGAGAACCAAGGAATAATTCCTTTACGTTATGCCAGCATGGAAGGTAGGAAAATCATATCGCAAGATCCAAGTCTCTGGGGGCGATTACATGCACCCAATCGACTCGCAATGATGGTTTATAGTGTCTTTCTGGCTGTATTGTTCTTGCTATTTATGGGATCGAGAAGAATCCGCAAGGCGTGGGTGGCCCGGCGAAATCAGTAGAAAAGGGAGCGTGAACGGAATGAAAACATTGATGGGTAAAGTTGCATTTATCACAGGGGCTGCTAAAGGGAATGGGGCTGGGATTGCTAAAGTGATGTCAGAAAAAGGCGCCCAAGTTATCCTGGCTGATATTGATCCCCTCGTGTTTGAGACAGCCAGGGCTATCAGCCCGGATGCCGTGGCATACCAAATGGATGTGTCGGATTGGGATGGGGTGGCCAAGGTAGCAGATCAGGTAATCCAACGATTTGGCAAGCTGGACATTCTAGTTAACAATGCCGGTATTGCCCGTTTGATCCCAGTGGAAAAAATGGATGATGAACTACGTGACTTCCATTATCGGGTTAATGTCGTTGGAGTATGGAATTGCACAAAAGCGTTTATTTCGCATATGATGCGTGCACGGTACGGTCGCATTATCAATATGTCTTCTGTGACAGGACCCCGAGTTACAGACCCAGGGATGATGGGTTACGCAACAAGTAAAGCAGCAGTACTTGGGTTTACAAAAGCCATCGCAATTGACGTTGCTTCATATGGTATTACTGCAAATGCCATTCTCCCAGGGTATATTCTGACTCCCATGGTGGAGCACACTGCCCATGAAACAAATCCTGAAAACCCCCAGGCGGTTATCGATGGGATTGCTGCGGGGATTCCTCTGGGTCGGTTGGGTACACCTGAGGAGATTGGGTACTTGGCTGCGTTTTTAGCGTCGGACGAAGCAGCGTATATTACAGGCAGTGAACTACTCATCGACGGAGGCAGTACTTTGCCTGAAACTAGCACGGTGGGAAGAAGATAGACAGATATGGAGGGGATCAGCATGAGAGCGGTCGTAAAAACCAGACCCGGACCGGGTTTCGAGCTTATGGATGTGGAAATGCCCATCATTGGTGATAAGGATGTGTTGATCAAAGTAAAGGCGGTCGGTATTTGCGGGTCCGATATTCCCATCTTTAATGGGATTCGACCGGTTCCGATTCCTTTTATCCCCGGGCATGAGTTCTCCGGGATTATTGTGGAGAAGGGAAAGGATGTATTGAATTTCCAGGTGGGGGATCGGGTGAGTCCCGGGTTGGTGATCAATTGCGGTTACTGCGAGCCATGCCGAGCGGGACTTGAATCCCTCTGTGACCATATTCTGGAGACAGGCATTCATATCAACGGTGCATTCGCTGAGTATGTGGCAGTCCCTGAACAGACATTGCATCATTTACCTGAAGGAATGTCCTTTGAAGAAGGAGCCTCTATTGATCCGATTGCATCTGCGTATCGTCCTGTTAAAAAAGCACACATCGGATCCGAAGATCGGGTTGCGATTTTCGGGCCAGGTCCTATCGGACTGTATGCTATGCAGATTGCGAAAACAGAGGGCGCACGGACAGTGCTGATGATTGGGTTGCCCGGCGATGAATCGCGACTAAGTCTTGCGAAATCTTTGGGGTGCGATGCAACGATCATTTATCGTCCTGAGACCTTTATGGATGAAGTCAAGGCAGTGACCGAAGGCAATATGGTGGATGCTGTGATTGAAGCAACCGGGAGTCATCATGTGTTTCCCACTTGTTTGGATATCATGAAAAAAGGGGGCCGTCTGGTTGTAGCGGGAATCGTTCACGCTAATTCAGAAATCAGTTTTGCCAGGATCGTGCGCAGTGAATTGAAGATAGAGGGTAGTATATGTTATACCTGGAAGGAATACCGAGAAAGCTTGGATCTGGTTCGAAACAAACGAATTCAAGTAACCCCTTTGATTACTCACCGGCTGCCGCTGGATCAGATTGGCCTCGGATTAGACGGATTAGCTCGCCGGGATGCTATCAAAGTCATGCTTCTTCCATAATGATGCCATAAGGAGAGGATATTTATGCATGATGCACACCCATACATGCCAAACAGTGCACCAAAAGTAAAAAAAGAAATGCTGGATGCGCTGGGAATTGATTGTGTTGAGGATATTTACCGCGATCTAATCCCAAAATCTTTACGGCTCCCAAAGAAGATGGAGTTGCCTGCTCCGATTCGCTCAGAAGCGGAATTGAAGCGTCACATGGATGATTTATTGGCAAAGAACAAGGTACCGCGGCTTAATTTTCTGGGAGCTGGATGTTATCGGCATTATGTTCCAGCAGTATGTGACGAAATCAACAGCCGTGCGGAATTCCTCACAGCTTATGTGGGGGATACTTATTCCGATCATGGGAAAATGCAGGCAATATTTGAGTACGCTAGTCTCATGGCAGAACTCTTGGACATGGATGCCGTCAGCTATCCAACTTTTGATGAGAGCCAGGCCGTCGCTTCCTGTCTGCGGATGGCCATGCGTATCACAGGCAGGTCCCAGATTCTACTTCCAGCTTCCATGCATCCAGAAGTTTTTTCTCAGATAAATGATTACTGTAAATATGTTGCAAACATCCAAATGGTAAATATGACGCCTAACGGCATGATGGATTTAGCTGACTTGAAAACCAAATTGTCCTATGAAACGGCAGCTGTTTTAGTTGAAAATCCGTCCTATTTAGGATTTATCGAGATCCAGGGTCAAGCAATTGCCGACTTAGTTCATGATCATGGTGCTTTGTTTATTGTCGATGCTAGACCAACAACTCTGGGAGTATTAGCTCCACCTGCCCATTATGGTGCTGATATGGTCTGTGGAGATATTCAGCCAATGGGGATGCACATTCAGTTCGGAGGTGGTCATGCTGGTTACATTGCAGTACCCCATGATGAAAAATTTATTCGTGAGATTCCCACATATCTGTACGGGATTGCAGAAACTAAAACTGAAAAGGAATACGGATGGGGCCGAGCGTTAAATGAGCGTACTTCCCATGGCAGTCGCGAGAAGGCGAAAGAGTATTTTGGTACTGGTTCTGCCCTCTGGGCTATCACGACTGCGGTTTACCTTGCTTCCATGGGACCCAAAGGGCTCCAAGAACTCGGCGAAACAATCATGCAGCGGACAGCATATGCACAAACACGATTGAGCCAAATACCAGGATTGAATTCCAATGTCTTTAGGACATCGAATTTTCAGGAATTTGTTGTTAACTTTGACCAAACAGGTTGGACAGTGAATGATGTAAATAATGCACTTTTGACTTTTGGGATTGCCGGTGGTAAAGACTTATCATGGGATTTCCCTGATTTAGGACAAAGCGCGCTGTATTGCATAACCGACTTGACAACAGCAGATGATATTGAGTGCCTTGTCGATGCCTTGATCTGCATTTTGAGCCCAGGGGGGTGCAAACATGAATAAGCAACGGGAATATCCAGATTTCCATGAAGCACGTTGGTGCGAACCGATCATTATGGAAATGGGATCAGATGGCGAAAGAGGCCTGTTAATCCCCCTTGCAGAGCCGAAAGTGGTAAATGTTGTGGGGTGTGCCGAGAATTTGATTCCTGAGGAAATGCGACGGAAAAGCCCACCTCGCTTACCACAAGTATCTCAAATGCAGCTCCTGCGTCATTATTTACGGTTATCTCAAGAGACCATCGGTACGGACTTAACCATCGATATTGGACTGGGCACCTGTACCATGAAATACAGTCCAAAAGTTCATGAGGTCTTTGTGCGATCTCGAAATCTTGCAGGATTACACCCTTATCAGGATGTATCAACATTGCAAGGTATATTGGAAATTTTCTATAAAACAGGAGAATACCTCAAGGAAATTTCCGGTATGGATCAGTTTACACTGCAACCCTCGTCCGGCAGTCAGGCAATTTATGCTGCGGTATCTATAATGAGAGCTTATCATGCAAGCAGAGGTGAACACGAACAAAGGCGGGAGATTATTACTACTATGTTGTCTCACCCGGGGAATCCAGGCTGTGCAGCAACAGCTGGATATGAGGTTATTAATCTTTATCCAGGCGATGACGGTCTGCCAGATCTCAATGCTTTACGAGCAGCCTTAAGTGAGCGCACGGCTGGGATGTTGATTACCAACCCGGAAGATACAGGTTTATTCAATCACCGAATTCAGTCCTTTGTAGATGCAGTCCACGAAGTCGGTGGATTATGCTTTTATGATCAAGCCAATCAAAACGGATTATTTGGGATTACCAGAGCCCGAGAAGCAGGATTTGATATGTGTCACTATAATTTGCACAAGACGTTCTCATCCCCTCACGGTAGCCATGGCCCAGGAGCCGGAGCGCTTGGTGTCAGGGACTATCTTGCGGCCTATCTACCCAGTCCGATTGTTGCGTTTGATGGTGACCAATACTATCTAGACTATGATCGGCCGGAGAGCATTGGTAAATTGCGGAAATTCTTCGGTGTTGCACCCGTCGTCGTAAGAGCGTACGCATATATTCGTAGCCTGGGAGCGGAAGGGCTCTGTCAAGTGACCGAACTGGCAATCCTGAACAATAATTATATGCTCAAACAGATGGAAAATATTCCTGGGTTATCATTACCATGGGCGCCGGGTGTCCCCCGGCTTGAACAAGCCCGCTTGAGTTGGGAAAAGTTGACGCAGGATACAGGGGTTACGACTGACGACATTGACCGCCGCATCATCGATTACGGATTCCAGACCTTTTTTGCCAGTCACCATCCGAGATTAATTCCGGAACCGTTTACACCAGAGCCGACTGAAACATATTCAAAAGCAGATATTGATGCGTTTGTTGGTGCTTTCCGCAATATCGCCTTGGAGTCATATGCCGATCCTGAGTTAGTAAAAACTGCTCCTCATCGTACTGCCCTTCAGTCACGAATTGATAGCCGGGATTTGACAGAATTCGGGCGTTTTGCTTGCACATGGAGACAATATCAGAAAATGAGGAAGCAAAAGGGGGGAGTAACCAATGACAATGGTTGAGGAGGTTCGTGTCCGTCTGGAGGCAATGACCAGCGAGATGATCAAATTAGTCCAAGACCTGGTATCTTTCCCCAGCACATTTGGTCATGAGGAGCATGCCCAAATGTATTTTGCCCAGCAGTTGCGGGATATGAATGGAATAACAGAAATCTGGGAACCTGATATAGCAGTTATGCGCAGTCATCCGGCGTTTGTCAGCGGTCGAGAGGATTTTTCCGGCAGTCCTGTGGTATGTGCTCGTTTTCCCGGACAGGGAGGCGGGCGGTCGTTGTTGCTGTGCGGTCATATGGATGTAGTCCCCCCTGGTGCAGGGTCCTGGGGTCATGACCCATGGTCTGGTGTTTACGAGGATGGCCGAATCTATGGAAGAGGAAGCGCCGACATGAAGGGAGGACTCGCTTGTGGTATCATCGCAATGAAAGCCATCCAAGCAGCTGGTGTTGCCCTGAGGGGAGATGTGATGATTGCTTCAACCGTGGACGAAGAATGCGGCAGCACAGGTGCATTGGCTTTGGTTATCAAAGGATTAAAGGCTGATGCGTGCATTATCCCCGAGCCCACAGGGTTAGAAATGAATATCGCCTCCACCGGGAGCATCTGGTTTAAGATTCGGGTTAGGGGTCAATCCGCCCACGCTGGGATGGCTTACAAAGGAATCAATTCCATCCAGAAAGCGATGTTGGTGATTCATGGATTGAAAGATTTGGAAGAGACCCGCCGAATTCGCTTGATGCACCCGCTTTATGCGCATTTACCCGTGCCCTTTTGCCTTAATATCAACACCATACGGGCTGGTGACTGGCCGGCGATCGTGCCCGCCGAAACCATTATGGAAGGGCGGATGGGGGTCTCGCCGGAAGAGACGATCGAAGAAGCTAAGTGTGAGTTGGAAACAGCGATTATGCGGATTGCGAGTGGTGATCCCTGGTTGAAAGATCATGTTCCGGAAATTGAGTACTTACAATGCCGCTGGAATAGCGGACTGGTCTCACCGGATCACCCCTTTAGTCAGGTGATGGCAACTCGGGTTGAAGAAATGACGGGTGAACCAGTAATTTTTTCAGGAATGGGACCTTGCTCTGACTCCGGGACTCTGATTCGGTTTGCTGGCATACCGTCCATAAATTTCGGCCCCCGATCCATGTCCATGGCACATCAGACTGATGAACATGTCGATTTGGATAGTTTGATGAAGACAGCGCAAGTTATTGCCGCCACCATTTTGGACTGGTGCGGCGTGGCAGATTGAAGTGCATACCGGAGAATGTGTAAATACTGCTTGTAGAGATGCTGACTGTCAATTGTCTTAATGCCCAAGTTCCCAGGATAACGGATTGGATCCATCGGGAAACCACTTGTTTTATGTAAGAACGCGATATCTGTCGCCGGTCACTCCCTTGGAGGTTTGTTTCACAGTGAAAGAATAGTGTTGACAAGCATGCATCGAATGATTGGAGTATGATGGGTTCGTTAGTATTCGGGCAGGAGTTTTTCATGAACAGAATGAATACTAAAAGGGTGTTCGATCATAGTCTGAAACATCATCTTGGGAGGGGATTCAATGAAATTGATTCGCTATAAAGCAGAAGGATTTGTGCAGTACGGTGTAGTCGAAGGGGATTATGTGAAGGTGATCAGCGGTTGTATTTTTGATCAATATACAATTACTTCACAAACATATTCGGTGACCGACATAGAGATTCTCGCTCCAGTCCAGCCAACGAATCTGATTGCGGTTGGTAAGAGCTACCGGAACCATATTGACGAAATGGCTGCCAGACACGGAAGTGCGCCAGATTATCCCATCAAGCCCATCATTTTTTTTGAAGCACCAGGGTCAGTGACTCCTGCTGGAGCACCGATTATTTTACCCGATAAAACAACATGTCCCCATGTTGATTTAGAAGGGGAATTGGCTATTGTGATCGGGAAACGAGCACGCAACATCACAGTTGACCAAGCCCTGGAATATGTTCTTGGGTATACGATTGTTAACGACGTTTCCGCCAGAGGACTTAAAGATATCGGTGGATTATGGGGCATCGGGTTAAGCAAATCGTTGGATACGTTTACTCCGATGGGGCCTGTGATTGAGACAGAAATTGAAGATCCGAATCGGCTTCAACTGGTCACTCGTGTCAACGGTGTTGTGACCCAGGACACCAATACTTCAGACATGCTGTTCACCGTACAGGAATATGTAAGCTATTGTTCCAGTCGCTTTACACTTCTACCAGGTGATGTAATCATGACTGGAACCCCAGCGGGGGTGCGGCCAATAGATAATGGGGATGTGGTGGAGATTTCCATTGAGGAGATTGGTACTTTGAAGAATCCAGTGATTCGTGAGGATCTGTAATCGAAAGGAGGACGGTTGATGAATCAGAAGTATATGGGCCGGTTGATCGAATCATTGAATCAGACGGTATATGACGGTGTTCTTGTTGCACCATCGGGAGAACTGAAGTTTTTACTAGGCCATTCCCCTTCAGTAGGGGAACGGTTTGAGGGTTTGTTCGTCAAACGTGATGGGACTTTCTTCTACATTTGTCCATTGCTTTCGCAAGAAGAGATGGCCGAGATTCTTGACCCAAAAGTCGTTTATAGTTGGAGTGACGGTGATGGTTATCTTGACACGGTCGCCGAAGCAATCAAAAAGCATGGGTTGGCAGGTGGATTCATAGCCGTCAATCAATATACCCGTGCGTTTCACGTACTGGAAATGGAAGCTGCTGGTATTGCCCGTTTTACATCGGGGCGTGTTCTGATGGAAGAGATGCGAATCATTAAAGACAGTGACGAGATGGAATGCTTGCGGATTGCGTCTCGGTTAGCAGATGAGGTTTTTTCAGATCTCGTGGCATTCATTCGTCCGGGGCAGACCGAAAAAGTGATTCGTGATTTTATCCGAACATCCTTTCAGAAAAGAGGAGTATCTGGGGACGGGATGGTCGCGTTGGGTGCTAATGCCAGTAAGCCACATTATAATCGCAATGATGCAGTTGTGCAAAGCAATGATTTGGTGCTACTGGACTATGGTTGTACATACCAGGGTTTGTATTCAGACATCACCCGGACCATCTTTGTGGGTGATCCGACACCTCGTCAGCGAGATGTGTATAATATTGTCCTCAGAGCCAACGAAGAAGCAATTTTGGCAATTCATGAAGGTGCCACAGCCAGTGAAATTGACCGAGTAGCCAGGAGAATCATCGAAGATGAAGGATTTGGCCCATATTTTCTGAGTCGCCTGGGACACGGGATTGGCTATGCAGGCCATGAAGCCCCTGATATCAAGGGTTCCAACCACCGAAAATTGGAAAAGGGCATGGCCTTTAGCATTGAGCCAGGAATCTATCTTCCTGGGGAATTTGGTGTTCGTATTGAGGACATTATCCTCATGGGACCAAGTGGAGTCGAAGTACTGAATAAAGCCACGAAAGAGATTATCGTGGTATAAAAAAAAGGAGGTTATGAGATGTTTGATGTAAAGAAAATGTTTGACCCAGCTTTATCCAGTTACAAGCCACCCAAGTCATCAGCTTATGCGAGTTGGGGTGATTCAAAGTCCATTAGCTTGTCTGGGGGTTATCCTGACCCAGCCTACTATCCATGGCAGCTCATTGCAAAATTGGCAACAGAGTCTCTGGAAGCAGATTATCCTCGGATACTGGCATACGGTATGCCCAATGGATTTCCTGAACTTAGGCAGTGGGTAGCAGAACACAGTTTAAAAAATGGTGTCGATGTTTCTCCAGATCAGGTGATTATTTGTGATGGTAGCACCGAAACGATGAGCCTGGTTGCCCGGCTCCTGTTACAACCCGGGGACAAAATGGTCATGGAAGCCCCATCCTATTCTGGTGCAGTTAGTGTTTTCAAGATGAGTGGTGCCCATGTTGAGCAGATCCCGATGGATAGTGAAGGAATCGACATTGAAAAACTGGAAGCTTATTGTATCCAGACAAAAGCAGAAGGACGTCCGCTGAAATTGGTATATATCATGCCAAACTATCACAATCCACTTGGTACATCAACTACCTTGGACCGGCGTCAAGCATTAGTCAGTTTAGCTCAAAAGTACGAATTTGTTATTTTGGAAGATGATGCGTATATCGAATTTATTTATGAAGGTGAAAGACTACCATCAATCAAGTCCTTTGATACAGACGGGCATGTCATCTATACCAGCACTTTCTCAAAGCCCCTCGCACCCGGACTGAGATTGGCTTGGATTATTGCTTCACCGGAGATTATCATGGCTTTGGCGCGATTAAAGGGGAACATTAACATGAGTGCCAACCACCTTGGACAAGCCATCGCCTTAAGGTATTGTAAGGAAGGGCATATATACAAACATATTGAAAAAATGAATCAGATTTACAAACGGAAGAAGGACTTGATGCTTACCACATTGGAACAAAATATGCCGGATTTTGTTACATGGACTAAACCGTCCGGTGGATTTTTCCTTTGGGTTGAAATCGAAGAAGGCCGCGTTGATGGGATTGAATTGTTGAAAGAAACGAATGGTAAGGTCTCTTATCGTCCGGGTGATAGCTTCTATACTGATGAACAAGGGCTCAATCAACTTCGACTTTGCTTCACCTTTGAAACTGAAGCAAACATCGAAAAAGGTATTATCATTCTGGCCGACGCCATCAAAAAATTGGCGAAATAACGGTAAGCGAGGTGCCGTTAGGCACCTCGCTGTTTTTTCTTAACACCATGACAATGAAGATTTAATCATCATCAAACATTCCGATATCATCCATGAATCGTTGTTCCCAAAGGATTTCCATGTAGTCTCGTGGAAATCGTTGAGACAGCTGATGCTGAACTTTGCTGGCATAAGTCTGACCGATGATTGCAGCTTTGGGATTATGGCCGCGAATCTGCAAACGATCGATACGGTGACTTACCAACGCCTTTCGATGTTTTGTGGGTCCGAGCAGGATCATGGAAGTGTGAGTCTGACTGCGAAGGGGAACGCTTTTCGGGTCGTTTTGCTTGGTCACGAGAAGCACCTCCTCTCTTCTTGTGATAAATTATACATTAAAATGAATAAAATGTCAAAGGGGCCGGGAATGGTTTTGCCCTTGGCAGGATTATAGAAATAAAGAGCGAACTTGAAAGTGATAAATTCAAGGAGTGTGATTTTATGGGAAAAGTGCTGATGAAAGGTAATGAAGCCATTGCAGAAGCAGCTATTCGAGCGGGCTGTCGGTATTTCTTCGGATACCCGATTACACCGCAAAATGAGATTCCAGAGTATTTATCCAGAGAACTGCCTCGGCACGGTGGTGTATTCATTCAGGCTGAAAGTGAAGTTGCTGCGATTAATATGCTCCATGGAGGTGGTTCTACCGGGAAGCGCTGTATGACTTCTTCTTCTGCATGCGGTATCAGCTTGAAATCGGAAGGGATCTCATATATCGCTGCTGCGGAAGTCCCTTGTGTGATAGTCGATATGTCCCGGCTTGGCCCTGGCATGGGAGGCATGCAACCTACGCAAAGCTCCTATCGACAAGCTACTCGAGGTGGGGGGCACGGGGGCTATCGCAGCATCGTTTTTTGTCCCGGGACAATCCAGGAAGCATTTGATATGATGTTTGACGCATTTGAAGTTGCAGAAAAATATCGGATGATATCGTATATCTATGCTGATGGTTTAATCGGGCAAGTGATGGAACCTGTAATTCTTCGCGATCCGGTTGATGTAAATGCTTTACCCAAGATCGACTGGGGAATGACAGGGAGGCATGGAAGGGAACGAGGGAATTACATTAATTCATCCATGGACCCCGATCGGTATGAACGATTAGTTCACGGTAAATATGCTAAAATCACGAGTGAAATGCAGCGCTGGAAATCGGCAAACCTTGATGATTGCGAATATTTAGTGACTGCTTTTGGTACCGTTGGGCGTATCGCTGAGCATGCAGTTAAAAAATTCTCTGCTAGAACAGGGTTGAAGATAGGATTTATCAGACCGTTGATTGCATGGCCATTCCCCAAGAATGCCTACAGTGAAATTCCGGATACATGTCGTAAAATTGTCGTCATTGAAGCTAATGATGGGCAGATGCTGGAAGATGTTCTGATTACAATCCAAGGGGAGTTCCCAGTTGTTTTTGAAGGCACATACGGTAGTTTGATTCCCAGTGTCGAGCAAGTGACGGAAATGCTGGAACGGCAGATCGGGCAGGAGGTGCGCTGATGGAAAAAGTATACGAATGGCCAAAAGTTCTATTTGACGTGAAATTTTCTTTCTGTCCTGGTTGCACACATGGGATCGCACATAAACTCATTGCCGAGGTGATCGGTGAATTAGGAATCGAAGATCGGACTATTGGGGTTGATGGCAATGGTTGTTCAAATATTGTCTACATGAACATCGACAACATTTTTGCAGCACATGGCCGTGGTCCGGCTATGGCAACAGGTATTAAGGCCTGCCAGCCCGAAGAAATCGTCTTCAGTTATCAAGGGGACGGTGACTGTGCATCCATTGGTGCTGCTGAGATCATTCATGCTGCATCAAGGGGAGAAAACATCACGGTTTTTATGATCAATAATGGCGTGTTTGCCATGACCGGCGGGCAAAAAGCACCCACCACATTGATCGGGCAGAAAACCTCCACCACCCAAGACGGAAGAGATGCCAAGCGGGATGGGCATCCTATCAAAGAAGCGGAATTGCTTTCCATGGTACCGGGTGCGACCTACATTGCCAGAGGTGCTCTTAATAACGCGGCCAACATTATCAAAGCCAAAGAATACATCCGTAAAGCTTTCAAGACCCAGATTGACGGCAAAGGTTTCAGCTTTGTTGAACTCCTGTCAGCATGTCCGACCAACTGGGGGTTAACACCTGTTGAAGCACTAAAGCGGATTGAGGAAGAAATGATTCCTTACTTCCCACTGGGTGAGATAATGGTGGATGGTATACGAGTATAAAAGGGCGAAAGCCCTTTTTTTGTTGACATTGTTTATGATCAGATGTAAACTACTGACATAGTAACTATATGAAAAATACACATAGAGGAGAGTTGGAAATGCACTCTGGACATTGTCAAAAATTGCATTCCGGCCGGGACCGTTTTTTGGAGGTATGTTTGTTGAGTCTTCTTCTGGAAGGTCCATCATACGGGTATCGCTTGTTAGAGCGACTCCAAGAGTTTGGTATGGTTGTCGAGCAGATCGATATCGGTAGCTTATATCGTACACTCCGGAACATGGAAGAGAAAGGTCATGTCGGTTCTTGCTGGGAAGATAGCGAGCAAGGACCTAATCGGCGTAATTATTCCATCACCAACAGTGGCACTGAAGCTCTGTCGAAACATGTGGTGCATCTTCAAAACCGGGCAGACATGATCCAACGACTGATTTCTTTTTATGAATCTATCAATGGGAAAGACTAAGGGGAAGGTTGGGAGGTGACAATCATTGAAAGAATTCACTAATTCTGATGCAGACGTGACAACTATAGGCGACACAAGTAAAAAACCAAATGATGGATCAAAAGACTTGCCTAAGGGTCGAAAAACTGGGGATGAAAAAGGCAATCAAGAAATGCAAAACCCGGGCAAGCCAAAAGGTAACCTTCGCCTTATTCTTGCCCGTATGCTCAGCTACACAAAATTCCATCGCAAAACCTATATGTTTTTGATGGTTGGCTTCGTTGTTTCGAGCGCGTTAAGTCTGGTTCCCCCTTGGTTAGTGAAAACTGCACTGGATCAGTATCTGACACCGGAAAAAGTATCCTTTCTCTGGGGAGTTGCTGGATTGATGCTGGGCGCATCGATCCTACAGGGTGGCGCAGATTATCTGAATCGGTATTTGGCCGAGTCTGCCGGGCAGGAAATTGTTTATCGAATTCGGCAAGATAGTTATCGAAAACTATTGGATCAATCATTTTCGTACTTCGATCAGTCCAGAACCGGGGATCTGATGTCACGAATTACGGCAGATGTTGAAACGCTGCAAGTATTTTTTGGGTTTGCATTAGTCCATCTCATCAGTAATAGTATGTTTATTATCGGCATTTTTGCCGTCCTCATGGTTTGGGACCTTCAGCTTGCTTTGTTATATCTGACAATTCTACCCTTTATTCTCCTTGGGATCAGTCGCTATGCATTTGTTGTGCGTCCAGCTTATGGACGAACCCGGCGTGTTTTGGGAGAGTTAAATAACACGATTCAGGAACAATTGCAAGGAATTCAGGTAATTAAAGTTTTCGGCAGAGAAGACGAGTCGACGAGTAGGGTATCTTCGATGAATGAGCGGTATGTAAAAGCCAACCTGACAGCTGGGAAGATCACTTCATTTTGGATGCCCTATGTAACCGTCTTCATTGGACTGGGGACAGGGTTGATTATCTGGTATGTTGGGCGAGGGGTAATTCGTGGGAATATGACTTTGGGGACACTTGTTGGATTTACTACGTATATCGGTATGATGATGAGGCCTGTGAGGCAGACAGGAATGTTGGTCGGGCAATTGATTAACGCGTCCGCAGCAGCGGAAAGAATATTTGAAGTATTGGATACCCAAACCGACATCAAAGATGCTCCGCATGCAAAGGACATTGAAAATCTAGAAGGGGCGGTCACATATCAAAATGTGTCCTTCTCATACACACCGGACCGTCCGGTATTAAATGACATTTCCTTTTCCGTGAAGCCGGGAGAGACAGTGGCTATTGTGGGACCGACCGGTGCCGGGAAATCTTCTCTTATACACCTGCTCCCGCGATTTTATGATCCGCAGCATGGAGAAATACTCATAGACGGGGTTAACATCAAAGACTTCAAACTTGAAAGTCTTCGCAATCATATTGGCATTGTGATGCAACATCCATTTCTGTTTAATCTATCTATTGCAGAGAATATTGCCTTTGGCCGATCAGAATCATCCCTCGAGGAGATTCGTCGGGTAGCACAAGATGCCGAACTTGATGATTTCATCATGTCGTTGCCAGAACAGTATCAGACTCGAGTCGGGGAACGAGGGGTTAAACTATCGGGTGGACAGCGGCAAAGATTAGCGATTGCTCGGACTCTGCTTTTAGATCCCCCCATATTGATTCTCGACGAACCGACTTCAGCTGTTGATGCTGAAACGGATGAAAAAATCCAGAAAGCTATCGCTCGAGTATGTCTTGGAAGGACTGTATTTGTGATTGCGCATCGTTTGTGGACCATTCAAAACGCCCACCGAATTCTGGTCATCAATCAAGGCCGTGTGGAGCAGTTTGGAACGCCCCAAGAATTGGTGCGGGTACCAGGATTGTTCCATGATATTTTCACCTTGCAGGTTGATAGTGAGGAATATGAGATCGAAACTTTACCTGAAAGGAAGGAGGTGGACTAAATGGGGATGCACGGCGGTGGGTTCATGCATCGCGCCACGGTGGAGCAAGAAAGTTACAAGATCCGAAACTTGGACCGAGCGGTCATCCGTATGTTTATAAAGTATTTACACCCGTATCGATGGAAGTTGCTTCTGACTCTGACATTAATGATCGTCGTTGCGGGGATGAATATGGCAGCACCTTATGTATCAAAGATTGCTGTGGACACCTACATTGCTAACAACGATTTGGCCGGTCTGAATTTGATTCTTCTTGCATATGTAATTATTTACGGAATCTATTGGTTTGCTTCCTATCATGGTTCCTACCTGTCTTTGACCGTGGGACATCGCGTTGTCGCGGATATCCGAAAAGACTTGTATGCACATGTTTCAAGTCTATCCCTCGATTTTTTTGCTGACCGTCAGACGGGAGGCATTATGTCCCGACTGACAAATGATGTCAATGCCATGATGGAGTTTATCTCCCAGGGCATTGTGAGCCTCGTCAGCGGGATCGTAACAATCGTCGGTGTTTTGGTCATTATGTTTTTGCTCAATATGCGTCTGACTCTGGTCGTGCTAGCAACGGTACCTATCATCTTAGCAGGTACGGTCGTGATGGGCAGGCTGATGCGAACTGCTTATGGTAATGTGCGGCAAAAAGTTGGTGCGCTCAATGCCGGCGTTGAAGAGAACCTTTCGGGGATTCGGGTGGTCAAATCAATGGCACAGGAGAGTGAGAATGAGATTTCTTTTGATCGATTGAATAAGGACAATTTAAAGGCTCATATTCGGGCGGTCACGATCACAGCTTTGTTTTTCCCTTTCATGTCGGTATCCAGTACATTAGGGACCGTACTGGTTATCTTGATGGGGGGAATCATGGTTGTCAATGGACAAGCGACGATCGGGCTCGTACTTGCATTTTTGGGCTATACCAGTCGTCTGTTTATGCCACTTCGTGAGCTAAGCCAGATTTATAATGTATATCAGTCTGCAGCTGCTTCTGCAGAGCGGATCCATCGCTATTTGGAAATCGAACCTACGATAAAGGATCCCGAGAACCCAGTTCAATTTTCGCAGCCGGTATCCGGCCAAATCACGTTTGATGCTGTAACATTTGGTTATAGTCCACAAAGACCTGTGATTCATGGTATTTCAACAGAAATATCCCCCGGGGATGTGGTTGCAATCGTTGGGCCAACAGGTGCTGGCAAATCAACGATGGCCAAACTTCTTGCTAGACTTTATGATCCGCAGGAAGGTCAGATTCGTATCGATGGTATTGACCTGAAGCGGTTCAAAGTTGAAGATTTGCGGAAAATTGTCATGATTGTTCCGCAGGAGGTATTTCTTTTTAATGGAACCATTGCGGATAACATTCGGTATGGTGATTTAAAAGCAAGTGATTCGATGGTGGTCGAAGCAGCCATCAAAGCTCATGCCGATCCTTTCATCAAACAGCTGCCATTGGGCTATAACACCCAGGTGGGAGAAGCCGGCATGTTGCTCTCCGGTGGTCAAAGACAGTTAATTGCCTTTGCCAGAGCAGTTTTATCAAATCGGCCAATTCTTGTATTAGACGAAGCCACATCCAGTGTAGATGCTGCGACCGAGGTCTTGATTCAAAAAGCATTAGAAACCCTTCTTCAAGGTCGCACATCGATTTTGATTGCTCACCGTTTTACGACATTGCGTAAAGCAAATCGGATTATGGTTATGGATGAAGGGAGACTCGTTGCAACGGGTAGTCACGAGGAACTGATTACCGAGAGCACTTTATATCGTAATTTGTATGAAAAGCAATGGAAAATATCATGACCGTGTTATAAAAGAATCAAGAAACGAGAGACAGCTTTTAAAAGAGAGTGAGTTCTAACAAACAAAGAAAGCCACCCATTCATCCATCGGTCTGTCAGAATAAAAAGAAATGTATTTGTTCTCCGCGAGAGTTTGATGATATGATCAGCATCGCACCATAACCGGGTTCAGCCGACACCCATGGCTTCTTGCGGTGAATCATCGCGAAAAGGTGTCAAGCTAGAACTTGGTGTGATGCGCAGCTGGTCATTTTTTTATTCAAGATGCAATGAAATGAAGCCTATGTGCATTGAATAATTGATGAAAATGAAGTGGATTACTGATCGAGTGATGAAAACAAAAAGATTTTTCTGCACTTGTGGAAAATTTCAAAAGTTTGTAGGTTTTAGGTGATTAATGAAGAACATGTATAGCCAAATGAAGGTGCAGAAATGTGAGGATGAGGTTATGTCCAGAGTGGCAGAGTTGAATCTTGAAACTGGAATGCCGACGGCGGCCCAGGCGGTGGCAAAACTGAAGAATCAATTGACAACCTTCAAAGGGAAGGGAGTCAAAGCCGTGATTATCATCCACGGCTACGGTTCGACAGGTACAGGGGGAATAATTAGAAATGCTGTACGGCGCGAGTTGACAGAGCGGTCACTTCATGGAATCGTCAAGGCGTTCTATCGAGGTGAAGAATGGCTGACTGTACGCATGGAAGCCATTCAAAACTGCGGCAGCCTCAAGGATTTTGAAAGGCGAGTCAGTGGGAATGAAGGTGTAACTGTCGTCGTCTTGAGAACATAACCATGGCGGCAAGTCTTTATTGATTATGGGGGCCGAACATGAGAAGGAAAACTGGCATTCTTTTTTTTGGGGTTATCCTTCTAATCGCAGCAAACTTATCTAACTCACTTGCAGGAAATCCGGTTAGCCGCTGGCTTATTCAACGGGAGACGGTCAAATATTACACAGAAACATACCAAGAAGCCTTCACAGTTTATGCAGGGATCTACAATTTTAAAATCCCGGGATATGTGTTCGAAATCGGTCCCGTTACGAATCCTGACATTCGATTCTCCACAGCATTATATTCAATGGAGATTTCTGATGTCTATGGGGGAGAGTTGGCTTCTCGAATTTTGATACAAGATGTGAGTAATTTAATATCAATGGATTTTGAAGGAGTAGATTTCCAGATTTCTGCTCAGGAAGATCCCTTGAGATCCTATTTTGGTCAAGAGACTGATTATTTTGAGACGGATCCGGAGAATCGTATCTTGATGAATCATTTCGTCCTGTCTATTCAATGGATCGATCCAGATTTGACCGCAGGAGAATCAGCCCTGATAACAGATGATATTATCGAACGGATTGAAAACAGCAAGCTGCAATACATGCGGAATTTGGATGTTAGGATCCAAATATATTCACCAGGCGACCATGGGAATTCCCGCATTCTCATACGCTCGCCGCCTCTTTACAGATTGAAGCGGCTAGTAAGACATCAGGCATGAAAAAACCCGCTAATAGGCGGGTTGTGGTTCACTGGTGCCGAAGGCCGGACTCGAACCGGCACGGAGGGTGACTCCGCTTGATTTTGAGTCAAGTGCGTCTGCCAATTCCGCCACTTCGGCTTGAATAATAGTATCATAGCATATCTAACGAGAATTGACAACGGAGAGCTGATTTTTTGTTGGTGAATTCATGGATTATTTCTCAATTGACGAAGATCGTTACTGGCGGTAATGATGTGGAATTGAGGTGGAATCACGGTGCTGAGGAAATTGTTTTCACCATATATGCATCTCCCCCGGAGTATTTATGTGATCAGTGCCGCAGAGTTGGTCAATTCATTGGGGAATTTTGTTGGTCCTTTTAAAACCCTTTTGATTACCCAAGTTCTTGGATTTTCAGCAGGTCAGGCAGGGATGATTGTGACGGCGGTCTATGTATTCATGTACATCCCGGGCGCACTGATGGGGGGCAAACTAGCAGATCATTATGGCCGAAAAAACATGTTAATGCTGAGTCTGAGCGGCAGAGCTGTTTGTTATGCTACTTGTGCATTTACATCCCAACCTTGGACAGTGATCGTTCTCATGGGTATTGCTGTATTCTTCATGGCAGCATCCATGCCCATTATGTCATCGATTATGATGGATATAACAACGCCTGAAAATCGTAAAGCATCATTTTCCTTGGAGTATTTGGGTCATAACATCGGATTTGCACTGGGACCTATGATAGCCGGATTCATGTTTAACAATTATCTGCAGTGGGTCTTTCTCGGGGATGCTTTGACCACAACTTTAATGGTCGGGATGATTCTGATTATGATCCCAGAAACACGGCCTTCAAACTCGGTCATGGAAGCCAGCATGACTGAAGACGGCGACGAGAGAGCTGAGGTGGGTAGTCTTTTCAGTGCGTTGCTCCGGCGTCCCATATTGCTGATTTTCTCACTGACTTTAATCATGTATACCTTGGTCTTAGGCCAAAATTCATTTAGTCTGCCGATATATTTGAATGAGATCTTTGGTCGCCAAGGCCCTCAGTATTATGGGTTTGTTATGACGGCAAACGGTTTGGGTGTGGTATTACTGACCACCATTATCACTTCGATTACACTGAGGATAGACCCAATCCTTAGCGTTGCCCTGGCTGGAGGCATGTTGGCCGTGGGATTCGGATCACTGTTCTTTTTCTCGCGGTTGCTCTTTTTTCTCCTGAGTGCTGTAATCTGGACGGTGGGGGAAATTCTCTTGGTGACAAATTCCAGTGTCTTAATTGCGAATCATGCACCCATGTCACATCGGGGTCGTTTTGGCGCAGTGATACCACTTGTCACCGGGATTGGTTATGCGTTGGGACCTGCTATCATTGGACGGTATATTGATGTTGTGGGGACAGTTTTGGTCTGGCCGCTACTTGCTTTTATTGCGCTGATTGGAGCGGGCTTTATGATCCTTTTGTTTATCCGACAGCGAACCATCCTATTTAACAAGAAAAAATTGCTGCGGATGACAGATTTACAGTCTGCCGGGGAATAACTGGGGATGGGACTTTAATTTTTCAGCGGCGTCAGAGGTGACATACATGAGAAGCCGCATTTGGGAATCGTATCGAGGACTCCCTGTCAGTGTATATGTCTTAAGCGGGGGTGAGTTGATTAACTCAGCTGGCAATTTTGTCAACCCCTTCATCACCCTGCTCATGACCCAGGTTTTGGGGTACTCTGCAGCTCGAGCGGGTTTAATCATGACGATGGTTTTAGCAATAGGGGCCCCGACCGGCATGGCACTCGGAGGTAAACTTTCAGACACAATTGGTCGAAAAAATACCATGCGGTTGACATTTGGGGGGAAAATCATCTGCTATATCATTTGCACAGCTTTAGGTCAGTCGGAGGCGATCATTGGTTTGCTGGGATTAGCCGTATTTTTTAGTGCAGCGTCGAGTTTCTGTGTTGCATCCGTGATGATGGATATCACGAACCAGGATAATCGGAAAGCTTCGTATTCATTGCAATATTTGTCTCGAAATCTTGGTTTTGCCATCGGACCCTTCATTGCAGGGTTTTTGTTCTATCGTTGTTTGCCGCTCCTTTTCATTGGTGATGCGGTCACAACATTAATCATGTTAGTTTTGATACTTAAATACGTCCCTGAATCAAAGCCTACGATAGCTGAGATTCAGCTTAGTATGGAAACGGAAACCGGTATGGAGAAAGCAGAGCAAGGTTCTTTGATTCAGGTATTAAAACTGAGATCAATCTTGATTTATTTTGCTTTAGTTCGGATTTTTTATGAATTGATTTTATCACAGATTAACTACGGACTACCACTGCAAATGAGCGCTTTGTTCGGTCGTACGGGTCCTGAATGGTACGGTACAGTCATGATGGTCAACGGATTGGGAGTTGTTCTCATGACTCCGCTGATATCAATTTTGACCTCAAAGCAGCATAATCTGATCAATCTCACGATGGCGGGCGGGCTATTTGCCATAGGATTCGGATTGACCGGGTTGCTAACCATACCACTTCATTTTATCATTGCGGCGATAGTCTGGACGGCTGGAGAAATTCTCATGACTGTCAATGTCAACGAATATGTGGCCAATCATACTCCTCGATCACATCGAGGGCGTGTTATTGGTGTAATCCATCTGATATCAGGTTCTGGGTTTGCCATCTCGCCACTGTTGACTGGGCGATTGGTTTCCAATATCGGGATCAGCCGCATTTGGCCTTTTGTAGGGGCTTCGGGCCTCATCGGGGCACTTGGAATGATAGGTATGTTCCATTTTGAAAGGCACAGGATGAATCACCAGCATCGAGTTGTTCAAGGTGGTTGATTTCAGGTATAATGAGTGTATTGCGGAACTGGTTTGAAGAGAGGTGGAATGACACCTATGTACAATGAGGAAGAATGCATCCGCCGCTGCCAAGCCGGTAAGACGGACGCATTCGAAGGAATCGTGCAGGCATACGAAAAAATAATCTATAATCTCGCATTTCGGATGACTGGTAATCACGAAGATGCAAATGATCTTGCACAAGAGGCATTTGTTAAAGTGTATCATTCCATCAGTACATTTCGTGGCGATGCAAAATTCTCTACCTGGCTGTATCGAATCGCGACTAATGTTTGTTTAGATGAGCTGCGCAGAAAAGGTCGGCGTAAAGTAGAGCATCTTGATGAACCCGTCTTCACTGAGGACGGGGCGATGGAACGTGAAATACCTGATTGGAGTGCAAATCCCGAGGAGGCATTTGAAACGAGGGAGATTCAGAATATGGTTCAAAATGGGATGAAACAACTACCTGATGAGCAGCGGATCGCGCTGGTCTTACGGGATATCCAAGGGTATTCCTATGAAGAAATTTCTGAAATGTTAAATCTGTCATTGGGTACGGTCAAATCTCGAATTAACCGGGGAAGGCTGGCATTGAAAGAATTGCTTAGTAAAGACAGGGAACTTTTCTTCCTCAGTCCCCGTCATAATGAGAGGAGGGGGTGACAGGATGGATAAAACACGATTGGATTGGTTAATGGCTTCATGGTTGGACGGTGAACTAACATCAGAAGACCAGGTAGAGCTCATGACATATTTGCAGGATCATCCCCAGGAAAATCAAAAGCTACGGGAGCTGAAAGCCATAATCGATGGATTGGCACATATGGAAGAGATTGAAGTTCCAGATGGGTTTTCTACAGATGTCATGTCCATGATTACCCGTGATCGATATAAAGAAGAAGCCTTGAAACCCATCCCTTCCAGATGGTCAAGGTGGATGGGTCGAAACCTAACAGCCGCATGTGCTGCAGTTCTCTTATTGATGTTTACCGCAGCATCTTTATACCCGCAAAGCATGTCGGGTGTTGCTCGCATTCTCAAATTCAATCAGACACAAACTTCTGAAACTGAGAAGAATCCGGGTGTTAATCACCTGGGTCAAGAGAATAGCCCTGATGATCTTCAAGACGATGGGGACAATATTTTTCGAGTTGTCCTTCCTAAGGCATCCAATAGCCAAGCTGGGCGGATCGAGAGCTTTCCCAATCAAGGACCCTTTGATTCAAATATTATTGTGACCAGCTCAAGCGAATATGAGTTATCAGCGATCGATAACTCAAAAGGTATCATGTCTTATCTGTGGATTAGTATTATGGTTCAGGACCTTCCACTTTCAAGGACAAAAATCACTCAGTCCGTGGCAGAAATGGGTGGCCGATTGGATGAAATCATCATCGTGAGTCTGGATGATGAGGTGCCGAGTCGTAACAATATTACTGTCCGGTTGCCACATGAGCGGTTTGATGAATTCTTCGGCGTTCTTCAAGGACTCGGGTCAATTGTTGAAACCAACTTTGCGCTCATCGATGTGTCTTTGGATCTGGAGCAGGCGAAAGATAATGTGACAAGCACGTATCAATCAATAGCCGATGTTGAACAAACACTGGCTGGTGAATTGGACTCAAATAAACGGGGCGACATCGAATCTGAGTTGATTTATCTCAACAATGCTGGGAAACTTTGGGCTCAGCGGGTCTGGGATCTGGAAAACAGTTTGTTTGAGATCAGCATCGTTCTACCCAATTAAGCGTAATTATGAAAGCCCTTCTAATAGGAAGGGTTTTTTTGTTTTATCAGGGAATCTATCAGTATCAAAGTACCGGAGGAATGATCATGGCAAAACGGAAATTGATGCTCATCGATGGTTACAGCCTGATCTATCGCGCGTTTTATGCGATTCGCCCATTGACCACGAGATCAGGCCAGCCGACTCATGCTGTTTACGGGTTTGTTAATATGCTTTTACGGATTCTTGATGAAGAGAAACCGGATTATGTTGCAGTGGCCATGGATAAGGGTAAAACGACCTTCAGAAATGAATCATATGCTGAATACAAAGGGACCCGACAGGAAACGCCGGAGGATTTGATCAGCCAGTTCCCATGGATTCGGAAAGTTCTGGACGCCATGAATATTGTTGTTTTGGAACAGGAAGGGTTCGAAGCTGATGACATCATCGGTACACTGAGTGCGATGGGAGATCAAGAAGGGTTCGAAACAATTATCATCACCGGAGATCGAGATGCACTCCAGCTAGTTTCTGATGATACCAAAGTGATGCTAACAAAAAAAGGCATATCAGATATGGAGATAGTCGATGCAGATAAGTGGCATGCGCAATATGGGATTACACCATCCCAACTGATCGATGTCAAAGGACTCATGGGTGACTCATCCGACAACATACCAGGAGTCCCAGGTATCGGTGAGAAAACAGCTTTGAAACTGATTCAAGCGTTTGGGTCCATCGACGGAGTGTTAGCCAATTTGGATCAAGTTGGAGGTAAAAAAATTCAAGAGACACTTCAGGATCATGCTCCCCAAGCTTTATTGAGCCGTAAATTAGCAACCATTGTACGTGATATGAAATTAGGAATCAAACTGGAGGAACTTCGGGTTGCTGAACCTGATTCAAATCAGCTATTGCAGATATTGGAGACCTTAGAGTTCAACAATCTTGCAACCCGTGTACAAAAACGATATGGTGTTTCTGAGAGAACTACGGTTGCCAATCCAACAGAGATGTCAACTGTGACCCAAGGGCATGTGCACGATATTACTCTTTTACCAATCACGGATCAGCTATGGAAAGAAATATTTGCGAGTCACCAATTAGTCGTGCAGATAGATCCGACAGAATCACAGGTAATTCTTGTAGGCGATCAGGATCAGGCGTACAAGACGGTTCTTAACAAAGCAGGAGAGCAGATGCTTGCTTTCCCAAATGATGCGCTGAGACAGGTTTTGCAGGATTCGAAAATTCCAAAAATATCTTACGATGTTAAAAGATCATATTCTGTTCTAATGCGTTCGAATTTAGCTATGGCTGGGGTTATTTGCGATCCGATGATTGCTGCATATTTGCTGGATCCTGGGAAAAACCGATATACTATGCCGGATTTGGCTCTGGAATACTTGCAAGTGGATCTACCGCCTGATGCCGGCTCTGACCCTCTGCAATTAGCGACTTATTCGAAACGCCTTTGTCCGGTCATGCTGGATCAGCTTACCCAAAATGATCAATTGGAGCTTTTCATGAACATGGAAATACCTTTGGCGATGATTCTGGCCCGCATGGAATTGAACGGGATTCGTGTCGATGGGCATCAGTTGACAGAAATGGGAATCCTGCTGGGCCAGCGCATTGAAAGACTAACTCAGGAAATATTTCAAGCCGCTGGAACAGAATTCAACATTAATTCCCCAAAACAAATGGGAGAGGTGTTATTCGAAAAACTGGGTTTACCGTTTGGTCGAAAAACGAAAACCGGATACTCCACCGACGTCGAAGTCCTGACGGGTCTTGCCCGGATTCACCCCGTTGCGGATCTAATCCTCAAATACAGGCAACTGGTTAAGTTAAAGGGTACTTATGTTGATGGATTGGGAAATCTAATCAATCCAGAGACAGGGAGGATCCATACCACCTATAATCAAACGATTACTACCACCGGGCGCATCAGCAGCACGGAACCTAATTTGCAGAACATACCGATCCGGACGGAGGAAGGAAGGGAGATCCGAAAAGCATTTGTGCCTGAAAAAGGTGGGTATTCAATACTTGCTGCGGATTATTCCCAGATCGAGCTTAGAGTGCTCGCACATATATCAGGAGATACGACGCTCACCCAAGCATTCTTTTGGGGAGAGGATATCCATTCTCGGACGGCTGCGGAGGTATTCGGCATTCCGATTGGCGAAGTCACATCAAGCCTGCGAAACAAAGCGAAGGCAGTGAATTTTGGGATTATTTATGGAATCAGCGACTATGGTCTTGCAGTAAATTTAAAAATCAGCCGTGAAGAAGCGAAGCGTTATATTGAAAGTTACTTCCGACGATACCCATCAGTCCAGTTTTACATGGAGCGAGTGGTGGAGGAGGCCAGGGAAAAAGGATTCGTGGAAACTATCATGAAAAGACGACGTTATTTGCCGGATATTCATAGTCGTAATTTCAATGTGAGATCATTTGCAGAAAGGACGGCAATGAACACACCCATCCAAGGCAGTGCGGCAGATATCATCAAACTGGCTATGGTCAAAGTCCAGACAGAATTAGATCGCAGAAATATGAGAACGAAAATGCTCCTGCAGGTTCATGACGAATTAATATTCGAGGTTCCGGATGAAGAAATGAAACTGGCAATTCAGGTGGTCAGAAATGAAATGGAAAACGCTTACCCTCTTAAAGTGCCACTGAAGGTGGATATGGGGACTGGACCGAATTGGTATGATATCAAAGACATTCAGGAGGAGGATGCACAATGAGTCTAGTTGAAGAAATCCAAACCAGGGCAGCAGAATTGAAAGAAGAGATGATACGGGTGCGACGACATCTCCATATGTACCCAGAAGCTGGTTTTGAAGAGTTCCGCACGGCAGAGCTGGTTGCCGAAACTTTGACAGGACTTGGTATGGAAGTGAAAACCGGCGTGGGAAAAACGGGGGTCGTGGGTTTCCTGCGGGGTGTGAAACCTGGGAAAACAATCGCTTTGCGAGCGGATATGGATGCACTAAAAATGGATGAAGAGAACCCCGATCTGCCGTATTGTTCCAGGCATCCCGGGGTCATGCATGCGTGTGGGCACGATGGCCATGTCGCAATGCTCCTGGCAGCAGCTCAAATTCTGAGTGAACGGAAGCATGAGATTCATGGTAATGTGAAATTCATTTTCCAGCCAGCTGAGGAAGGTGTCGATGGCGGCGGGGCGCGAGTAATGGTTGCAGAAGGGGTTCTTGAAGATCCGAAGGTTGATGCAGTCGTTGGCATCCACATTTGGGCCAGTTTGCCCATTGGTATGATTGCTTTGCGCGAAGGCCCGATGATGGCATCTTCCGATGGGTTTACTGCCACGATTATTGGTAAAGGAGGTCACGGAGCATCCCCACAGGACTGTATTGACCCGGTTCTGACCGCATCTCATATCGTCACTGCATTGCAAAGTATCATCAGCCGAGAAATCAAACCAGTTGATGCTGCAGTCATAACGGTGGGTACATTCCATGCTGGAACTGCAAACAATGTTATTGCCGAGCGTGCCATACTGGGGGCAACTGTTAGAAGTCTTGACCCGACTATTCGGAAAATGTTACCGGAAAGAATCGAAGGCATCATTCATGGAATCACCAGTGCCATGCGCGCAAAATATGAATTTGAATATCGCCTCGGGTATCCCATTGTCATGAACGACAAAGGGATGACCCAATTATTAGATGGCGTATCCCGTGATGTTCTAGGAGAGAAACAGGTCACCTATCCACCATACCCTGTGATGGGAAGTGAGGATTTTGCGTATTATCTTGAAAAGGTCCCAGGAACATTCGGTTTCCTAGGTGCCGGGAATCCGGACAAGAATACCGGTCAAGCCCATCATCCAAAGTACAATTTTGATGAGGATGTGCTGCCAAAAGGCTGCAGTATTCTGGTATTATCGGCTTTGAGATACCTTTCTAATTGACGGCAATCCTGATTCCTCATCTGTCTTCCACAGGCTTTCCAGATCTCAATGGGAAGTAGTAGCGATGGATTCGATTTCACGTTATAATGATAACTACAATCTGCGGGCAGGTGAACATGTTGACCATCATTGGGCTGACGGGCGGAATCGCATCAGGGAAAAGCACTGTTGCTGGCTTTATTAGAGAAATGGGCATTCCTGTAATCGATGCTGACCAGATTGCACGAGAAGTTGTGCAACCTGGAGAGCCGGCATGGCAGGATATCATTGCCCGGTTTGGAGAAGGTATTTTAGCAAAAGATCAGCACATTGACCGCAAGCTGCTGGGTGGAATTGTTTTTTCGGATCCCAAAGAGCTGCAGGCATTGAATCAAATTACCCATCCACGGATCACAGCATTGATTAAGCATAAATTGGATGAGTTTGTCGAAGCAGGGTATCCCTTGATAGTCCTCGAAATCCCTTTGTTATTTGAGGCACACATGACCCATATGGTCGATGTAATCTGGGTAGTCACCGTAGACCGGCAAACGCAAATTCGACGTTTAATAGGGCGAAACCAAATGAATGTTAAGGCTGCAGAGCAGCGGATTGACGCACAAATGCCTTTAGAAGAAAAAGAACAGAGGGCGGATTTAGTGATTTACAATAATGATGGAATCACTGATCTGAAGGCATTCGTGGAGATGAAAATCAAAGAACTGCTGGAGCATGAATCGAGGAGTACTCATTATGGACAAGAATCGAATCAATAGACGGACTAGCAATAATGACACGAAGGTTATCAAATGGGTTTTGCTGGGGATGATCGGATTGCTGATAGTGAACTGGGCATTTTTCTTTCGTCTATTGTATCCTTTCCATTATCGGGATAAAATTGAAAGACATGCGCAAACATATCAATTGGATTCGCGCTTGGTTGTATCCATCGTTCGAACTGAAAGTAAATTCCGTGCAACTGCTTTATCATCAAAGGGTGCTGTCGGTTTAATGCAAATCATGCCGGAAACAGGATTATGGATAGCCCAACAAATTGGGAGAAGTGATTTCACTGTCGACATGCTCAAGGAGCCAGATGAGAATATTCAATTCGGTTGTTGGTACTTGCAAAGTCTTAATCTGGAGTTCCAGGGTGAAAGAATTATTGTATTAGCTGCCTATAATGCTGGCAGGGGTAACGTGAAGCAATGGCTGAATAACGGAGTTTGGGATGGTTCATTGGAATCATTAGATCAAATACCCTATCCGGAAACAAGAAATTATATCCGACGAGTCATTGGTGCATATGCATTTTATGCGCGCTTATATCCACAAATATGACTGATTTTAATACAAATATCCAAGGAACGATGCAGAGGGGTTGATGGGATGAATGCAACAGAAAAACCAATCGAAACACTCGAGGATGTGAGTGCGTATAAACCAGCGCCAATGCGCAAGTTTTTTTCCGCATCACACGAAGAGATTCTTGCGGGTTTGACAGCAGATGTCTACTTTGTTAAGGCGAACGAGGTTCTACGGGGCAAAAACATGGAAAATACAGTGGTCACAGCTGAGATTTTTGCACGCCGCGAAGGAATCGTAGCAGGTATCCCGGAAGTTATGACATTAATTTCGGGAAGAGGACTAAAAATTCAATCATTAACGGAGGGAGAGATTTTTGCTCCTAAAGAGGTAATCATGCGGATCTGTGGACCTTATCAAGCATTTGGGATCCATGAGACCGCGATACTTGGCATCCTTGCCAGTTCCTGTGGATGGGCGACGGCAGCGCGAGCTTGCAAAGAGGCTGCCGGGGATTCAAATCTTTTGTCATTTGGAGCCAGACATGTCCACCCTGCAGTTGCTCCCGTGATGGAAAGGGCTGCCATCATTGGTGGAGCTGATAGTGCGAGTTGTATTTTAGGTGCAAAATTAGCTGGGCAGGAGCCTGTGGGTACTTTACCCCATGCCGTATTTCTTATTATCGGTGATACCGTCGAAGTGGCAGAAACATATGATGAAGTGCTCCCCCCTGATGCCCCTAGACTCATCCTGGTAGACACTTTCAAGGATGAAGCAGAGGAAACTCTGCGTGTTGCCAATGCTTTAAAATCAAAATTGGCTGGCGTAAGATTAGATACTCCCAGTGAACGGGGGGGGGTTACACCGGATTTAGTGCGCGAGATTAGAAGCCGGTTGGATCAGTCCGGATTCCAGCATGTCAAGATATTTGTGTCCGGTGGAATTACCCCAGATCGGATTAGAATCCTAAAAGACGCCGGAGCGCATGCCTTCGGTGTTGGAAGTTTCATTTCTGGTGCTTCACCCATTGATATGACGATGGACTTAAAAGAAATCGCGGGCAAGCCGATTGCAAAAAGGGGTCGAATCCCAGGGATCACATTTAGCGTCAGATTGACAGATCTCGAGTAGGTGACCTGTGCATGAAGGGGAAACAAGTCGAGGATAATCGAGAACATAATAATCCAAAACTAGACCGATCGGATTTAATTGCATTGATGATAGCGGCATTTCAGGTGGTAGTTCCGGCTTTTCTCGTTCTGATGGCAGTGTTGATGCTCTTTTACTGGCTGTTGAGGCTTTGGGCAAAATAAAACCGGTAGTTATGATTATCAATTGACTTTCCGATTGTAACGGGTTATAATTTTAACTGCAGCAAAAATGCGGACGTGCTGGAACTGGCAGACAGGCATGTTTGAGGGGCATGTGAGAGTTCTCTCGTGTGGGTTCAAGTCCCACCGTCCGCACCATAGATTTAATGAACCGTGGTTTAATCACCACGGTTTTTGCTTTAGTCACGTATGGATAGATTATGGTTTTGTGTGGTTGTTTCCTATGATGAATGCGATTTGTGTGTTGTTTACCGTAGGGCGATGCTAATGGTTTTCTGCGCACCTAAAATGGTAGCATACATATGCATGGTGCGATTGAGATTGTGGTTGCTCGGAATACAATGAGAGCATCCGGATGATTAGAAGTCCGGTATGCTTAGACGGATTCTTGAACAGTCTGCATTAGATAATATCAACTGGTTTTCTCCATCGAATATCATCTTGTTATGCATTTTGATAATTCCATTGACAGAAAAAAGACGATACATTCTCAATATCGATCTTGCTTAGATCTTCCGAAAAACACTTAATGACTCTAGTAGCATAAGCTTTTGTATAGAAGCGAGGGGATATCGATGCCGCGAAGCAAATGGTTTGATAATAGAAAAGATAAGAAAAAAAGAACATTATTGCCAACTAAAAAGTCTTTGCGTTTGATGACCATCCTAGGTATCTTAATGGTGGTTCTGACAGTCATTCCGATATTCTACATCGCGAGAAGCTTGCCAAATGTTAATGATTTACCTAATCAGCTTAGTTATTCAACATTTATATACAGTGAAGATGGAAGCGAGCTTATTGCTTCATTGAACGGTACTGAGTATAGAGTTAAGGCTAACTTTGAATCGGTGCCGAAATATCTTAAGGAAGCGTTCATTGCCACTGAGGATGAGCGGTTTTATCAGCACTTCGGTATCGATTTTCGTGCGATATTCCGTGCGATGACCGCAAATTTATCAGATCGGTCATGGTCACAAGGTGGTAGTACCATTACTCAGCAAATAGCGAAAAATGTTTATCTTACAAGGCAAAAAACGATTATTCGAAAACTTCAGGAGTGGATTTTGGCGATTCGAATTGAGCAAGCCTACTCAAAAGAGTCAATTCTTGAGATGTATCTTGATCATATCTTCCTGGGATACAACGCTTATGGTGTAGAAGCGGCAGCTCACCATTATTTTGGCAAAAATGTGGAACAGTTGACCTTGGCCGAATCGGCTATGTTAGCTGGTATCGCCAAAGCCCCGAATGCGTTATCACCCAGAAGTAATTTTGATCAAGCGAAGCTAAGGCAGATAACAGTGTTAAATCTGATGCAGAAAAACGGATATATTTCAGAAACAGAATTAGAAACTGCGAAAGCAGAGAATCTTAAGATTGTTCCGATCGAAAATCAAAAATATCAATATCCTTACTTTGTTGATTATGTTCTCAAAGAACTCTTAGAAATCTATGGTTCTGAGATGGTTTATCGCGGGGGTCTGACAGTATACACTACCATCGATACAGTCATGCAAAAAGAGGCGGAGAAAGCGATATCAGAAATATTAGACAAGGCTTTGCCCATCAAAGAAGGAGTCGCGGGGCCTGAAGTCGCTTTGATTTCTATGAATCCTAATAATGGCTACATCAAAGCAATTGTAGGGGGACGAACGCATGAACATGTCCTGGGTCTTAATCGTACCGAGCAGCCAAGACAGCCTGGATCTGTATTCAAACCGATTGCAGTATTTGCTCCTGCAATTGCCAATGGTTACAGCCCGGAAACCGTAATCAAAGATGCACCAATCAAACTGAAAGTGGGGTCAACCACATGGTCTCCCAAAAACTACAACAACCGCTATCTTGGCCCCGTTCCACTTCGCGAGGCAGCAGCTCGTTCGATTAACACAGTGGCGGTGAGATTGATTGCTGATCTCGGAGTAGATACAGCGATATCTTCAATCAAAAACTTGGGAATTACAACATTGGAGCTTGGTAATCCACGTATCAATGATACTGGTCCAGCTATCGCTTTGGGAGGTTTGACAAAAGGAGTGACGCCGAAAGAATTGAACTCGGCGTATGGAGTATTTGCTTCCGGAGGAAAGTTGGCTGAACCTATCGCAATACTGAAAGTCATCGATCGATCAGGTAACATTCTTTTGGATAATAAACCCCAAGTTCATCTTGTGATTGATCCTGGAGTTGCTTTCTTGATAACGGATATGCTGAAGGATTCAATAACCAAGAAATATGGAACCGCTGCACGCAATGGAAATATCGGACGGCCGGCTGCGGCCAAAACTGGTACCTCTGAGAAGATACGGGACGCATGGTTTGTCGGATACACACCTGAACTGGTCACGACTGTATGGATGGGTTATGATAAAGACAAAACGATGGATAATGTGTATGGCGGAAGTTA
Organism: uncultured Candidatus Sumerlaeota bacterium; assembly: GCA_964600665.1. Classification (GTDB taxonomy): domain Bacteria; phylum Bacillota; class SLNR01; order SLNR01; family SLNR01; genus CAZRKC01. The sequence goes on along the minus strand of CAZRKC010000001.1, from coordinate 130,954 downwards.
TCCTGCAAAAATATGGAACCGAGTGATGCGTGCTGGTCATCGAAATATACCAATCCACGATTTCCCGGTCCCTGATAATGTTGTCAAGGTGCGAATTTGCAGGATCTCTGGGAAAATTCCGGGTGACCACTGTGCCGGTCACATCGTTACAGGGTGGTTTCTTGCGGGGAAAGAACCCCATAGCAGGTGTAATGTCTGCGTGAGAAAGCGAATACCTGTCAGTGCACCAAAGGAACCTGAATCGACAGATCCTCAACCAGGGGATACCATCGGAGCTCCATATGATCCCAACCAATACTTCAATCCGCAGACACCCAATGAGTCAGATACAACTGAAGACACGGATGGCACAGATGATTAAACAAGACACTTCTCGCAATATATGAGAGAAAGACAGGCATTTGATAGAATCCTGCGAGTAAATATCGTCAGTAATCTCCATATCCATTGGTCGGAATAAGGAGAGTTAACTGAGTCAACAAATGGATATTTTTCTATAGTTTCCATCAGTAAAAATTTTGTATTGTTGGTGTTTGCGTATTAAAATTTTGTTGGAAACATTCTTATAGTCACGAAAAAACTGAATAGGGGCGTGATATTCGGATGCAGGATGGTTTATTCCTTTATGATATGACATGCATTGACGTCGATATGATACCTGAGTGGAAGCACGAAAATGGCGAAAGTATTTTGAAATTCATTGTTTATCGTTAGGAAGATCATCCTAATAGATCAATTTCACAATATGCATATCGTGATTGTATGGGAGTTGGGAACGCCTTCGATAAATCTGCGGAAGTATCGATGATTTTATCAGTGCAATTAACCAGCTATATGAAGGGGGGAGTATACAATGGTTAAGCAGAAGGTTGATGATGAGACATTGGTGTTAGAAAAAATTTCAGACATGGCAGAACCCCTTCGTTCTATGGGAGAGCGGGTTCACCGTTTGCTGATGAACAACAAGCCAACTCTTTATCCAAGATTGTGGTATGGTATCCCAGTTTATGCGAAGGAGAAAAGCGGACCTGCCGTTTGTTTTTTTCGTGCTGATAAATACATGACGTTTGGCTTGACGGAGCATGCAAACTTTTCTTCTGAAGATGGTGATGAGCATCGACTCTTAGGATCTTCTTGGTTTTTTTCCGAGTTAGATGCAGCCACTGAGAAAAAACTGTCCCAGATTATCAGTAAGGCCACTGCCTAAAGATAATGTGGATCGATTGTATAACGACCGGTATTGATAGTATTGATCAATGCCGGTTTTTTCATTATAAATTTTGGATTTCTTTGCATTCCTGGTTTTATTATTGTTTGACGAAGGCTAATAGGTCATGATCAGTGGGACATAGAAGTAAGCGGATGCGTGTTAAAGATCGTGGGAAGATTCATGGGCTCATCTTCATATTTGATGGATAATTGACATCGGTTTTTAATTTTTCATGTGTAAAGACATTTTCCCCTAGGACACAGTTGGTTTTCGTCAACAGAGTAAGGCCACAATTCTTCATTACATTTGACTTCCTTTAATGTAGGGTTGAACGCAAGATGATTCAAAGTGATGAATGAGTTCTCCAGTCAAGTTGATCGCATGCGACTTCTCTGATCTGTTTGCATTATGTGTGCAGGAAAAGCAACAACATGCATATAACTATAAATAATATGCTTCAATTAGCTTCATTTTTTCATCATGTAAAGGAAAACACAAATGGTGTAGCTATCATAAAGTTGAAATGATTCGTCCCATATGGTTGATAACGACTTGGAATGAGAATGATTGGTGGTTACAGCTGAGGGGAATAAAGAATCAAAAATTTGGAGACGGCGGTGGAGGTAGTGATGATGACATCTAATGATGAAAAAGAAACCGATCGTAACATGCAACCTGAAAAGAGCACTGCAACCAACCCATTTGAGTCATTCAAACTTCCTGTGTATCGGAAATTTTACATCTCATTATTAGGGCAAATGACAGCACTGAATATGCAGTCCATGGCCCGTTATTTGTTGATCTATCGCCTGACCGGCTCTGCAGCGATTTTGGGCGCCGTCTCCTTTGCCTTGGCTGCCCCGATGTTGCTTTTTTCACTCTATGGAGGAGTTATCGCAGACAGAATCGAGAAGAAAAAAATTATCATCATCGGAAATTTGGTTTCAGTGCTCGTGTCGCTGACTATTGCCCTCACGTTGAGTCTCGGTTACTTAAGTGCAGAACGTGAAGGCTCCTGGTGGATTCTGGTGGTGGCTTCTCTGGCCCAGGGGACGATCCTGGCCCTCGCTCAGCCGGCTCGTCAGTCCATTCTCCCGGAAATTGTTGGTACGGAAAGATTAATGAATGCAACCGCTTTGAATACGATGGGCATGAATGTGATGCGTCTTTTCGGTCCGGCGTTAGCGGGATTTCTGGTGGACAGAATTGGCTTTGAAGCCATCTACTATCTCATGACTGGACTATATTTATGGGCTGCAATTTTTATGTGGCTGGTACCGGCACCCAAGAGTATGTCTGGTATTGCGTCAAAAGGTAAGGCATTAACTCAGATCAAAGAAGGCTTAGGCTATCTAAGAACCGAACCCCTTTTACTATTTATTGTCTTTTTTGCAATGTTGCGTATGGTATTCATTCTACCTTATCAGAATTTGCTGCCGATTTTTACAGATGATATTTTGAAAGTGGGAGCGACGGGGTTAGGGGTATTGATGAGCATTACTGGTTTTGGTGCCATTTTCGGATCCCTTTTAGTGGCTTCTTTGCCAAATAGGGGACGAGGCCTTATCCTCCTCGGTAGTTCTGCGCTATTGGGTATCCTGCTGATTATGTTCTCATTCAATACAGTGTGGTATTTTGCAATGGCCATCGTGGCCATAATCGGCTTTGGCCAAGCATTAGAAACCTCATTAAATAATGCACTCATTCAGTTTTATGTTGATGATAGGTACCGTGGCCGGGTTATGAGCCTTTTGCAGATGCAGTTCGGGATGATGGCTTTTGGCACCTTTGCTGCTGGACTTTTGACTGAAGTTGTCGGTATCCAATGGGCTTTGGGCAGTTTTGGTTTAGTCGTGGTGGTGATGACGGTGTTAGCTTATATATATTTCCCGCGGATTCGAAAACTGGCTTGACGGGTATTCAGTTAGTGAAGACGTTAATCAGTTTTTTATCCTGCATACCAGATGCAGAAAACTTGAAAGTATTCGGATGTGTTAACCGTTAGCTGGAAAATGGTATTGCCATGTGCAAAAAAATCTACATGATCATGAATTTACATTTGAGATAGATCCGATCAGACAAAATCGAGAGTTGGGGGTTGATCCCTCCATCTCTCGATTTACTTTGACAGGTTTACTAAAAGGGCTGTTTGCTAAGATTGCATCAGCATCATGAATGGTGGATTGACTGATTTTCATGTACGCGGAATTCAACGATGGATTTAATTAACTCAAACGGGATAGACTGATTGAGGGGAAATTGGATGGAGCCCTTGGCGTGCACATAACCCTTTAACAGGGGTTTAAAAGCTTGAACCCCTGATGGTGTAGGATAAAAGCCAATGTGCTTTTTATAGCATGCAAAATGAACTAAAACCCCGTTAAAATAATATGTCGGCATTTGATAACTGATTCGTTCCTCTATCCCAGGAGTAGAACTCATGATGATAGTCCGTATTTCGTTCAGGATAGACTGAATCTCGGGTGGAAATTGGCGGATATATTCTTCTACAGAATGGAATACTACCGTAGATTTCAAGATGATGACCTCCTCGTGTGTGATGAAACTGCCAAATGAAATGATGTATGTCAGCGATGCCAGTATCAAAGAGCCTTTTGGTCATGTTCAGTTTTAATAAAGTCGTGGGTTAGCGCTCATGCGTGATGGTTCACTACAATCTAGAAACGGTCAATTATAGCGTATCATATTCAACGATGATTGCAAATGTGGCGAGTCCATGAGACCTGTGCCTCGCATGCAGGAATCAGCGGGCAAAGGGATAATATATGTTTGAGAAGGTAATTGAGTGTATTGGTTTTGCTCGCCTGTCATCAAGGGAGGGTTTCACTCTGAGTTGACGTTTATTGCACGTGAAATGGACGCCATAATCGAGATGTTAAGCTGAAAAAGCATGGCTAATCGGTGTCTGAAGCCGATTTCTCAGCAAAAAATGTTCTCATGCATAGGAGGGGATCGCATGATCGGAATAAAAGATATCTTTGCCGCTTCAAAGCGGATATATCCCATTGCCCGGGTAACTCCTTTATTCAGCTCTCATTCATTCAATGCAATGAATCGGTTTGATGTATACCTAAAGGCAGAAAACTTACAAAAAACGGGATCTTTCAAAATCCGGGGGGCCGCGAATTTTATCTTGAAGCGGCAAATTGAACATGGTAAGATATCCGGCATCATCACTGCATCGTCAGGTAACCATGGACAAGCAGTCGCCTGTGTAGCCGGACAGCTGGGGATACCGGCAATCGTTGTCATGCCCGAGTGGGCTGTGGCCGCGAAAGTGAATGCGATCAGAGCCTACGGTGCTCAAGTTCAATTATGTGGAAGCGGGTCATCTGAAAGCATTTTAAAAGCAGGGGAGTTGTCGAAAGAGAATGGGTTCCTCATGGTGCCTCCATTTGACCATGAGGACACCATGGCAGGGCAGGGCACGGTGGCAATTGAGATCCTTCAGCAAATTCCAGATGCAGAGATGGTCTTTGTACCTATCGGTGGAGGAGGCTTGATTGCCGGAGTTCTCGTTGGCATAAAGTCATTAAGGCCGGATATACGTGTAATAGGGGTAGAACCTGAAGGAAGCAATTCCATGTATCGATCATGGAAAGCCGGTGGATTGACGAAGTTGGATCATGTGAAGTCGATTGCCGATGGATTATTGGTCGACATCCCGGGAAGCCAGACCTTTCCAATTGTAGAAAAGTATGTAGATGATATTATCTTGGTCAATGAAGAAGAAATCAAAATAGCTATGCGATATGGACTCGAACGGTACAAATTATTATGTGAACCGTCGGGTGCCACAAGTATTGCAGGTGCAGTAAAATATGCACAAGGTAGTATGAAAAAAGCTGTGGCCATTGTGAGTGGCGGAAACTTAGATCTGGACCGTATTAAAGACTATCTTTAATGTTTGATTGGTGGACTCTTATATCTCCATGAGATTGAATGCAGCTTTGACCTGTCAGGCCCGGTGTGAGTCAAATTTGGTTTGCTCATGACGCTAAGCCTGGATAGAAACTGTATTAAGTATGCGTTTTTGAATCATCGAATCATCGTTCATTCTATCCATGGAGGGGTTAGCCAATGCCACGTATTTATAGAATGAAACTATTATCACTCATGGTTCTGCTCGTTACTGGGATAAATTTTGGCTGTAGCTTATCACCGGAAGTGAATCGGACGGATCATGTGCAAGCAGTGGTGTCGACTCATCATCTTGCAACTGAAGCAGGTATAAAAATACTTGATATGGGTGGTACTGCAGCTGATGCAGCGGTTGCAGTCGCTTCAGTTTTATCCGTGGTCGAACCATATTTTTCGAGTGTTTTAGGCGGAGGGACATGGGCATTATATTATGATGCAAAATCTCGCACAGTGTCGAGCCTGGATGGGGTCGGTCCAGTTGGGTCTTTGGCCACCGTGGACGACTACAAGCACCGAGCTTTAGAATATGGGATGCATCAGGCTGTAGTCCCTGGAGCATGGGATGGTTGGATGTTGTGGTTAAAAACATATGGTGTTTTGGATCTGGATGTGGTATTGGAACCCGCGATATTAATTGCCAGAAACGGGTATCCTGTCAATGGTCAGATGAATGGATGGCTCCAACGGTTTGAGCGTGTGATTGGTGAGCGACCAGATGCGAAAAAAATCTACATGCCAGACGGGGAAATTCTGCAACGCGGAGAGATCGTCTATCAGATCGATATGGCGAATACTCTGGAGAAATTGACAGAAGTTTATTTAGATAATCAAGTCAACGGGCGAAATCAATCCATTGATGCAGTGAGAGACTACTATTACCGGGGCCCGTTGGCAGAGGAAATGGTTCATTTCTCAGATTTGCACGATGGCTATTTGACTTTGGCAGATTTCAACGGGTTCTCAGCTGAAATCGTGCCACCGATATCAATTCAATATAATCAAGAAATCCAAGTGTTTGAGAACCCGCCAAATAGCCAAGGCATCACGATGCTCTTGGCGCTCAATATTTTGAAAGGATATGAATTTGCGAACATGCAGATCGACAGTCCCGATTGCATTCACCTCCAAGTTGAAGCTTTGAAACTGGCTTTTGCTGATCGCTATCACTATATCGGTGATCCGAAAATTAAGGCAATACCGATCGACATGTTGCTTTCAGATAGATATGCTGATAATCAACGGGCTAGGATTCAACCGGAATCCGTCATGGTTTGGCCGATCGATGGCGGATTGGACTATGAACCTGATTTGAACAACACAACGACTTTTCATATCGTGGATCGTCACGGCAACGCCGCTGCAGTGACAACGAGTTTAGGAGCGGAATTCTGTGTTGTCGGCACAACGGGTATCCATATCAACAATCGTATGCGGATGATATCATTGACAGATGTCAAACCGAATCTGTTGACTCCAGGGAAAAAGGTTAGACATACATCCAATCCGTATCTGGCTCTCAAGAACGGCAGTCTGTATCTTTTAGGTGGAAACACAGGAGCGGATAACCAATCGCAGTGTCAAGTTCAACAGTTTCTGGCTGTCGTTGAATTTGGTAAAACAGCCCAGCAGGCAGTAAGCCAACCACGATTTACCACGATGGCATTTCCGGCAGGAACTTTTCCGTATCAAGTGCGAAATGTGCTAGCTATGCATCAGGATTTCCCCCAGTCGACAATCACAGCACTTCAATCCATAGGTCATGCTATCGTGGCGGACGGAACTTTTGGGAATGCAGGCATGATTGTGATCAGTGATAACGGTTACCAAGGGGAAACGGGTGCAGAACCTTCTGTGGACACGGCGTTGGGCGTGGTTTGGATGCCAGTATCCAACTAACAGAGAACAAAAACAGCATCAGACAGGCACAGCCATGATGCGATCATCAGTATGGCTCCGCATGGGGTGACGATTGTTTTTCTCAATCTGCGACAATATCAAGACGAGATGAGTCAATCAGACCTAAGGAGGTGATTTCTCGTAAAAGCCTTAGGGGACCAAGCCTCGGATTTAATCCAAAAAAAAGGAGGGTATCAAAATGAAAGGAGATGTTGAACTGATCAAAGTATTGAATGCACTCCTTGCGGACGAATTGAGTGCAATCAATCAGTACATGGTTCATTCAGAAATGGCTGCCAACTGGGGGTACCATAAACTCCATGAATACTATGAAAAAAGAGCAATCGATGAGATGAAGCATGCAGAAAAACTTATCGGCAGGATTCTCTTTTTAGAAGGAATTCCTATGGTCAGCCATCTCAAGGAGATTAAAATCGGAGCTGATGTCATCAGTCAATTGGAAAATGATCACAGCGCAGAAGAAGGAGCTATTAAGGCTTACAATGAAGCAATTCTGGCAGCTGGTAAGGCCAAAGACTTTGCCACTCGAGAAATTCTAGAGGATATCTTAGTTGAAGAAGATCATCATATCGATGGCATAGAAGAGTTACAGGATCAAATATCACACATGACATTGCCGATATTCTTGATAACACAGGTTAATTAGAAAGTACCGTGAAATCGAGTGTGTGTTTCGATGTGCATCCGAAAGGCTTGCCACGAGCAAGCCTTTTTCTATCGCTGGGTATCCGGTGATTTGATTAGAGAAACGACATCTATACAAATAATGGCTGTGAACATGGCATGTTTTGGAACTGGTTACCATGGATTATCAAGCTTTTATCGGATCATGAGCTACTGGGTAAGGGGTCTGGGATATGGATAAACCGGATAATAATATGACTAACCAAAATTCATCAGTAGTGATGATTCCTATTCGCAAGGTGTATTTGTATTGCTTCTTTGTTTCTCTTTTCCTTTTGCTGATTTGTACAAAATCATCCCCATTATACCCGATGAATGATTGGGTGGATGCCAACGCGTTCTTTACTATGGGGAAAGGGATTTTCCACGGGAAGGTTCCGTATCGAGATCTTTTCGAACAGAAGGGTCCGCTCCTGTATTTCATACACGCTATTGCATATGGGATTTCACGCCGGAGTTTTCTGGGGGTCTTTGCTATTGAAGTTATATCCTTCTCTGTTTTCCTCTTTTTCATTTACCAAATCGTCAGGTTGTATTGTTCAGCTGTTCAATCTTTGATAGCGATACCGATTGTTGCATTCTTGGTGCTGAACATGAGAAGTTTCAGCCATGGGGATAGTGCTGAAGAATTTTGTCTTCCGTTGATGGCTTATAGCATGTTGGTGTTTCTGCGATATATCAGCCACGCTGACCCAAAGCCCCTATCTCGCCAAGATTTACTGATCGGCGGTTTATTTGCGGGCAGTGTCCTCTGGATGAAATTTTCACTGCTTGGATACTGGCTCGTGTGGGGTCTGCTGATTTTATATGTGGTGTCATCTCGATGTGGAATCCGTCAAGGGATGAATAGTGTTGTTTGGTTGGGAATCGGACTGGGGTTCTCATCGCTGCCATGGCTCATTTATTTTGGTGTTCATCAATCAATCGGCGATTGGATCCAAGCTTATTTTGTGATTAACATCACTGGCTACGCGGCGCAGATCAGTCCCATAGAAAGAATATCGTACACGCTTCTAGGACTTTTGGGACACCTCAGAAGAAATTATTGGTTCTCCGTACTGTTTGTGGCGGGATTGGCAGGTTTTGATCTGCCGGGGAAAAAAGCAAATGGTTATGTCACAAAGTTTGTCTTGCTTTTATCCATGATTGTGTTGGCAATCGGGGTTTATGGTGGCGGCCGTGCATACATTTATTACTTTCTTATCTTTGCACCTTATGGTGTTTTCGGATATATTGCCATTATCTCAAAAACAGGCCGCTTCTTTAGCTGGATTGAGCCGTTTACTTGGAAGGCGGCCATCGGGCTTCTGATGATCACAGTTATTTTGTCTGCGTTAGTTAACCAAAATACGGAATTGCTATTGACAAGAAAAGCAGACCTTGTGCAATATCGATTCGCTGAAAGGATCAATGAGATTAATGACCCAACCCTATTGAACTACGGTGGATTGGATTATGGATTCTATACCACAACCGGAATCATTCCCAACATTCGGTTCTTTCAGAGGCAGAATATGACTTATCAACAATTCCCATTGATGATGGATGAACAGAATCGCTATATCAGAGACCGGGAAGTCGAGTTTGTTGTTATGAGGATCAATTCCAGCAGTGATGCTTCGCAGTTAAATATTCCGTATCTATATGAAAACTACAATCTCGTAATGGTTGATTCTCAGACTTATGAATGGTATAAGTTTACATATCTACTATTTCAACTTAAGTAAGTCACTATGGGAGTATATAGGGTCAAAGTATAAACCCAATATGCATTGTGATTGAAACGTATCACATCCCGAAATGCAAAAATCCCAGACTCGTAAGCCCGGGATTTGAACTTAATTAAGATTACAGGATTATGCTTAAGATATAGGTATATGCGGTGGCGATGACTAGAAATGCAAGCATCACAGGCATCGTACGTTTGACCAAGTCAAAGAAGGATGTGTCGAATACCTCAATGACCACAGCAAGGCAAACATGAGCGGGCGATATCTGCATAGCAATATATGTCATGCACATAAGCAGTACCAGTAAGACAACACCACCTGAGGGGATAGCAGCAAATGCTAGAGGAATTCCGATCGCAATGATGGCTTGAGAACCTGCTACTAATGTACCCAGCAAGAAAATGAGAGAAAAAATCACAACTGGCGGTATGGGTAACCCTGAGAAAATATCTGGCAGCCGACTAATGATGCCAGTATAAGCCAGGATGTCTTTAAATACCATAATCACGACAGCATTAACCATTAATTTTGCTTCATAAGCTGAGACGAACATTGGCAGAATTTCTTTGATGGTAAATCGGTTTGCTACAAAGCTCAGGAGAATCACAAAGGTGACAGCATAGTATACTTGCCATTTTAAGATCAAAATAATCAGGATCGTCAGACCGATAGTCCATAAACTAAAAAATAGATTCTGCAGGTCCTTTTTTTTGTCTTTGGAATCGGGAACACCCGTTTCCACTGGGATCTTACGGACATAGAGAGCATATCCCAGGGCAAACAAAACAGCTACCATTGGTAACATAGCTAGAACAAATGCAGTCATGTCCACACCAGAAAGTTTCAAAGCAAGGATGATCGAAGAATAAGTAGGCAGAAATGATTCTGAAATATGCCGAAAGTAACTCGTAATGAAGGTTTTGTCTTCCAGGCTAATATATGAACCACCCGCGTTGTCAACAATGGGAGCGGCAATAACCACAGCAGCAACAGACGGCAATAGGCCAATGATGAATGGTGCGATCATCGCATTGACCCGGCGACTATTGAACAATCCGCTCAACGATTGCTCAGCCAGCATGATATGTCCGCGATGTTCCAACATGCGCTGAAGAAAAGTGATGGTATAAAACGCCAAAACCAGCGAGATGGTAGTCGGGCTGATGAGTGCTTTGCCCGAGACAATCGCAACTGCACCCGGTGGAATTTTATAAAGTAGCACAGTACATAAGGCGCCAATTAGAATTGCAGCATACAAAGGTTTTTTAAATCGTAAAACCAAAAGTATTGAAGCAAAAATCGCAGCTAGTTTGATTAGATCCATTGGAATCCCTTCTAATAATCAAATTTTCATTTACTGATTGGTTGGTGTCGATTTGTTCACATCGCATACGCATCCATGCTATCATATACACAAAAGTTTGTAAACGAGAAACCAGAGATGGACTGCATTCCTATGTGAGGGGATAGGCTAAGTTGTCTAGCCAGAATCGAGGGTTGCTTCCTCGCGGGAATCCTCAGTAGTGCAGGACATTGGTCAAGCAAAGCGAATTGTTGCTAAGTAAAGAATAAGAACATACCCGCAAAATTTTGCGGACTTAGGGAGAATGCAGGAGGGATAAAATGTCCAGTAAGATAAGCAAACGAGTGACAGGTCCAATATTGATGATATTTCTAATTTTCGGGATTCCCTTGTTGGGTAGTTTGATTTCATTTCTTGGTGATTACCGCTGGTTTCAGGACCTGGGATATACGGGAACCTTTTTGACTCGATTGCGAATGCAACTCATCATTGGAATTCCATTATTCGCTGTGATTTTTTCGCTACTGACCCTGTATGTGCTAAAAGTGAAGGGTCGGTATCTAAGAGATACAGCCTTGATTTTCGATACCGCCAGTGAAAGCAAGATCAATCGTTTGATCAGAATTGCGGTTGCGGTTGTATCTGTTTTCGGCTCATTTTCCGTAACAAAAGGCATTTGGTTTGATGTGCTGACATTCGTGAACGGACAGAAGTTTAATTTGGTTGATCCAATATTCTCCAATGATATCTCCTTTTATGTTTTCCGGCTGCCGTTTTATTCTGGTTTGTTAGGTATTCTGATGTCGGTCATGGTGATCATGCTGGTTGTCAATATTGCCGTAGCTAGCCTCATCGCTGGTTATCAGAATTTGAATCAACCGGGTGGAGATACAATATTTGAAGCTGGTTGGGGGGCTAAGACCAGCGAGATTGGGAAAATGATAGGTAGCCCATCATCACAGAAAATCCTTCAGGGGGCAAAAGGAAGTATTATTGGGCTTCTGCTGCTGGGAGCTGCTCGATTTTGGTTGAGTACATACCAGATTCTATATTCCACACGAGGTGAAGTATTCGGAGCTGGATACACGGACATGATCATTACATTAAATGTATATCGAATGCTTGCCGTGGTCTGTCTCATCAGTGCGGTGTTCGTTATCTTGCGGGGTATCAAAATGAATTTGCGGCAGTTGTTTTGGATTCCTGCCATCCTTACGATGACCTTCTTGTTGGGAGGAATTGCTGGCGGGCTGGTACAAAGCCTGATTGTTTCACCTGATGAGATATCCAAAGAGAGGATTTATATCCAGAATAATATCGAAATGACCAGAACGGCATATGGGCTGGACCAAATTCGAGAAATTGATTTCCCAGTCGAATATAATTTGACTGCAGCAGACATACAAGCCAATCGTGACATTGTTGAAAACATCCGGATCAATGATTATAGCCCGGTTAAGCAGGTGTATAATCAAATCCAGGGAATCCGTCCGTACTATGTATTTAACGATGTTGACATCGATCGATATATGATTGACGGGAAGTATACCCAGGTATTTTTGTCAGCCAGAGAACTTGATCAGCACCGTATCGATGCCCAAGCTCAAAATTGGATCAATTTAGTGCTCAAATATACCCACGGGTATGGAATTGCTCTGTCACCTGTGAACAGGGTTACAACCGAAGGGCAGCCTCTATTAACAGTGCGTGATATCCCACCTCGAACAACGACGGATTTCTCCATTACCCGCCCCGAGATTTATTTTGGTGAAAGTACCAATAGTTATATCATTGTCAATACAGATGAAGAAGAGTTTGATTACCCTTTCGGATCCGATAACATGATGACAACATACGAAGGGGATGCCGGCATAAAATTGAGCTTCATCAACCGATTATTATTTACCATCAAACAACGCGACATCCGCATCTTGATCTCGAATAATATTGATGGAAACAGCCGAATCATCTTGAACCGAAACATTATTCAGCGGGTAAAAAAGATCGCCCCATTTTTAGCGTATGGTCATGATCCTTATATTGTGGTAAATCAAGATAATGGTCGCGTATATTGGATCGTGGATGCTTTCACCTTCACAGACCGCTATCCATATGCGCTACCATTTGAGGGAGCAAATTTCAATTATATCAGGAATTCTGTAAAAGTGGTGATAGACGCTTATAACGGAACGACGGATTTCTATGTCGCAGACTCAAGTGATGCAATCGTTCAAACATACCGAAAAATTTTCCCGGATTTATTCAAAGATATGGGCGAGATGCCTGCTGGAGTGCGACAGCATATCCGTTACTGTCAGGATTATTTTGACATCCAATCTGAGATATTCCGCACGTACCATATGCAAAATCCGAATGTCTTTTTCGGCAAAGAAGATCTTTGGGAGATCTCAAAAGAGAAGTATCTTGACAAGGTACAAACAGTTGAGTCGAATTATCTTATGTTCCAATTACCCGAAGAAGATGATGTAGAGTTTCTCATTTCGGTACCATATTCACCGGTGGGGCGCAATAATATGTCTTCGATGCTAGTGGGCCGGTGCGATGGAGATCAATATGGTGAGCTATTGATTTACCGGTTCCCGCGAAGTGAGAATATCGCAGGCCCGAATATGATTGAGTCCAGGATCGATCAGGAATCTGATATCTCGCCTCAGTTGACATTATGGTCCCAGGAAGGATCCAGTGTTTTGCGAGGCAATATTATCATTATCCCGATCAAGGACTCTTTGCTCTACATTGAACCCATCTATCTCCGCTCCAGCGGAGAGAATGCACTGCCAGAAATGCAACGGGTTATCGCCGCGTATGAAAATAAGATTGTCATGGAACGGACCTTGGAGTCGGCCTTGAATGCGATATTCGGTAAATCCGATGATGGAGGACAGAATGGCGGAACCGATATCGATGAGAAGACCATGCGTGAATTGATTCTGGAAGCGAACACTGTGTATCAGCAAGCCCAGGAAGCATTAAAAAGCGGGGACTGGAATCGATACGGAGAATTGATGAGACGATTGGAACAAGTCCTCGAGCGCTTGGCTGTATTACCTTTTGCAACGGATTAAACGACTGTTTGATGCCGCATGAACTTGTGTTTGTGAGTTATATGAATATGCAAATCAATGGAGGTGATCAGATGGAGCAGATTCGGATTCTTATTGGCGGGCAAACAGGAGACCGGATCTTAGAGACGGGTTTATTAATGGCGAAACTACTGGCGAGGTTAGGATTGCATACCCATCTTATAAACGACTATCCATCCATCATCAAAGGAGGTCATCAATTTGTTTTGCTGAGGGGATCCGCTGATCCAATTGGGGCACACAGCAATGAAGCAGATGTTGTTTTTGCGCTGACTCAGGAGACCATGGATATCCATCAGCATCGATTCCACAAAGACACAATCATCATCCAGATGTCTGCTTCAACACAATCAAATGCCCCAAAGCAGATTATTGGGATTGTTCCTGAGGAATTTGGATTCAACAGCCAAGCTGGGGAGCCATTGCGAGACTATGTTTTGATGAGTATCCTGGCGGGTGCGATTGGTGCCCCTTGGCACACGGTCGCATTGATGAACTCGCCGGATGGAGTGAAACCTCCGCAACCATGGGAGGTTTATATCCAGAAAGGATTTGCTGCGGCAAAGAGTAAATTTCAACTGAGTAGACCTGATAATCCTGAATTCTCAATCATGACCGGAACAATGGCCATCAGTATGGGATTGTTAAGTGCGGGTCTTGAGGTTTATTCTGCGTATCCCATGACTCCAACATCACCGGTGCTTGAGACCATGGCGGCATTAGAGCAGGCTCTGGGATTGAAAGTGATCCTACCTGAAAGCGAAATTGCAGTGATGATCATGGCATTAGGTTGTGCATATATGGGAAAACGAACTGCAGTGGGCACATCCGGTGGAGGTTTCAGTTTGATGGTGGAAGGATTAGGGTTGTCCGGACAAGCGGAACTACCAGTAGTGGTGGTTTACGGACAGCGTGCAGGTCCTTCAACGGGGATGCCAACCTATTCAGCACAAACAGACCTTCTATTTGTTCTGAGCGCCGGACATGGAGAATTCCCCAGATTCGTAGTCGCTCCTGGAGATGTCTCTGAGGCGTTCTATTGGTCTGGCATGGCGTTAAATCTGGCCTGGAAATTTCAGATACCTGCGTTTGTTTTAACGGAAAAGGATTTTTGCCTGGGGGCTTTTTCTTTTGATCAGCGTATACTTCCTGAGGTTGTTGAAGAACCATTTTCAAACTGGGATGGGTTATCAACGTATCGGCGATATGAGATAAATGAATCCGGTGTATCGCCGCAAATCTTTCCCCCAGTACCAGGGCAGGTCATCAAGACAAATAGCTATGTTCACGATGAGGATGGAATTACCAGTGAAAGCCCAGAGGTTGCTAAAGGGATTGCGGATAAACGAATCCGGAAGTTTAATTCACTGGCATCGGAATTAGCAGACAAACATACTGTCAATGTGTCCGGTAACGGGGACACGGCATTGCTTTGCTGGGGATACAGCAAGGGGGTTTGTATGGAATTGGCAAGATATATGAAAGTCAAAGTCATACAACCTATTGTGCTATCCCCGTTCCCAGCAGCTGCTGTCAGGGAAGCTCTGGCTGGTGTGACGCAAGTGATAACCGTGGAATGCAATACGCTTGGTCAGTTATCGATCTTACTACGGCAGAATGGATTTAAAGTTGATCACGAAGTTCAAAAATATGACGGCAGATCATTTTCCATTGAAGAATTGGAAAATGAAATTAAGAAGGTGATGGCATGAACGATCTGAAAACCCAAGCAGAGGTAACATGGTGTCCGGGATGTGGAAATACAGAAATTCTTAATAGTGCATTGGCAGTAATCGGGGAGATTATTGCAGAAGGATTTCCGCGGGAGAAAATCATTATCGTGAGCGGTATTGGTAATCACGCAAAAATCGTTGACTACCTTCAACTTAACTCATTTAATTCCTTACATGGAAGAGGGATTCCCGCAGCAGAAGCCATAAAAATTGCAGACCCAGATTGTAAAGTCATTTGCTTTGCAGGTGACGGGGATACGTATGCCGAGGGCTTGGAGCATTTGATATTTGCCGCAAAACGTAATATTGACATTACAGTCATCTTACACAACAACCGCACCTATGGATTGGCGACAGGTCAATTTACTCCAACATCCCAAACTGATTTAAAGGGAAGCACAATGCCTTTTGGAGCAAAGGAAAATGCTTTCAACCCGCTTGAACTGTTGATTTCCAGTGGAGCAACTTATATTGCCAGAGGGTATCCACCTAAAAAGGAGCATTTTCGGAAATTGATGAAAGAGGCGATCCTGCATCGCGGGTTTGCTTTCTTGGATGTTCTTCAAGTTTGTGTAACATTTAACAACTTATATGCATTCTATAATAAACACGTGGTGGAAGCTGACACTTTTGATCCGACCAGTCGCCAGCAAGCACTTGAAAGCATAACAGCCTGGGATTACCGCTCACTTGATGGCCCCATTCCGATTGGCCGGTTCTATGCGGTCTCTTTACCGACTCATGAAGGAAACTACCCAGCTCGAAAAGTGGAACAACATCAACGAGAAACCGTGCTAAATGAACTTTGGATAAAAATGAAATAGGAACTACTATCGACAGCCAGCTCCCAGGCTGGTTGATTTTTTGTTACATGAACCTCAAGCTATTCATGTGATATCCGCATGATTTGATTACCAGTGCATGGCATTTGATGATGAACGCTTGATTACTGACCATGGCACATAGTCCTTTTCATCCCTAAGGGATACCTTGATTGAAATTGTCTGATCTTCCCCGATCAGAAAATCAAATGAAATGATCGTGATGGTTTGTGGAAGGGCTCATAACCTATCACCAACCATAGTCTCGCTAGGGCAACAATATTGGATTAGATCAGAAAGATTGATGACTAAAGGGCCGTTTTAAGGTCATCTGTCTCCAGATAATGTCTACATTATTTGTTCAGCAAGGGCATCTCTTAAAAAGCGGTTCCTCGGTGGGAGTGGGTGCCCTATTCTTTGGTGACATTGATTAGGATCGCGATGCGTGTGCGCGACATACTGTAAAAGCAAGCTCTTTCGCCAACACAAATATGGTGCAGCAGTATCAAGTCAGCGTACCAGCTGGACCTTGATGAGGGCGAGTTATGATCCTTCGTATGTGGATTACTGAATATATAAAGGGAAAAGTGTTTCCAGTGTCAAATATCCCAACAGGTTTTGCTGTCAGCATCAGAATGGGGGAATTCGCATGACGAATATAGTTTGGGGCGAAAGGACAATCGCGGGCATACCGTGTCTAGTCATGTCACCAAAAGAGAATCCAGGACCATTTCCGACCATTCTCATCTACCATGGATGGTCCAGTAATAAGTGCAATCAGCGATTCATCGGTTCAATTTTAGTGAATCGTGGCTATCAGGTTATTGCGCCGGATGCACCCGGTCATGGATCTCGCCAAAGCATTGATTTTAATTCAAAATTATCTGTACATAATTTTTTCTGGCCGACTATCCTTCAGTCAGTAGACGAAAGTGATGCATTGATTCCAGCCATTATTGACCTACCTGAGGTGGAGTCATCGCGGATCTGTTTAGCCGGGATTTCGATGGGTGGAATGGCAGCCAGTGCAATTTTCCCTCGACATCAGGGTATTAAGTGTTTCACAGGTATCATCACAACCGGAGCATGGGATTCTCATTTAGAAAAGAGCAAAAGCCTCGAACCGTTAGGTGCGAGTACACTAGCTAAGATTCAAAAAAATAACCCCCGGGGGCGGCTTGAAGATATGAGTTGCCGACCGATGTTGTTGCTCCATGGGGATCAGGACCCTATTGTCTCAATAGAATCTCAGCGGACTTTTTTTTCGGAATTGCGGGATGCATACGGTCAGCAAGGAAATCGTGTTACGATGATAGAGACAAATGACTTGGGTCATTTCATCGAACTTGATATGGTTGAAAACTGGTGTGATTGGTTAGTAAGCGTACTATGAGGATTCAGGGGGTGAATGGATGAAGAAATCAACCCAACTGCTACATGCGTGGGAATTCGTGGATCTTGGGAAAAATGTCCCGGACGCTATGCCAATTTACTCGGCCACTGCATTCAGTATTGAAGATTTAGATCATTTGGCGGATATGGAAAGTGGAAAAGTTCCGAACTTTTCTTATTCACGCTCAAATACGCCCAATCATGTGGCTCTCGCGGGCATCTTGGCTATGATAGAGGAGGGCGAGGCTGCAGCTGTTTGTTCAGCCGGGATGGCAGCAATTTATTGTGCGATTACCACAGCTGTCCGGCCGGGGGAGCATGTAATCGTCTCGGACTACATCTATAGTGAAACTTTGAATCTATTTCGTGATTACCTCCCGGACATGGGGATTCATGCAGATTTTGTTGATTTAAACGATGAAAAAGCATATCGCAGTGCATTTAAAGAACATACTGTTTTAGTCGTCACGGAAATCTTAACAAATCCAACGCTCAAAGTGATCGATATTGAAAAGGTGGTTCATATTGCCCACGAACATGGTGCAAAGGTAATGGTGGATAATACATTCACCACACCTGTGCACATCAATCCCATCAAATTGGGTGCTGACATCGTTGTCCATAGTTGCACAAAATTCATCAATGGCCACAATGATGTAACAGGCGGTGTAATCATTTCTGATCAAAATTTCATTCATCGTGCGAGAGAGCGAATTGTAATTTTTGGGAGCCATCTCAGCCCTCATGACGCTTGGCTAATTCAGCGATCCATCAAAACTATGGATTTAAGGGTGATGAAACAATCAGAAAATGCCAGTCAAATTGCTCATGCCCTATCGAATCATCCAAAGATTCGAAAAGTTTATTACCCGGGCTTAGAGTCGAATCCTCAGTACTCGCTTGCCTCTCATCTTCTAACAGGCGGGTTTGGAGCTATGCTAAGTTTTGATTGCGGTGATCGGCAAGAATCAGTTCAAATAATCATGCAGTCTCTCCAGCTGATTCGTTTTGTGCCAACTTTAGGTGGGGTTAAAACAACAATTTCCTATCCTGCGGTCTGGGGTTCTGTGGTCAGGTTGCCACCAGAGGTGAAACAAGCCATTGGAATTTCTGATGGCTTATTGCGTCTATCAGTTGGGATTGAAGATTCTCAGGACTTGATTCTGGATTTATTTCAAGCGTTGGATAGAGTAGATGGATTGTGAAAGGATGCGATTGAATGGCTCGATTCATGAGAAAGAAAGACCGTACGGAAGTACCTCAAAGTATTCAAACACACCCGTTGGAGAGCGAACGATTGTCCGTCGAAGTAATCCGATACAATGCAGATTATTATACGCGTGAGGCAATTGAGGATGTGAATCGGTTACACATCGACCCTGGACATGTTTATTGGATCAATGTGAACGGCATTCAAGATAAAGATGTGATCGGACATTTAATTTCATTGGTAGATGTTGATCCGTTTGTTGTACGCAACATCCAATATCTGGGGCAGAGACCCAAATTGGATCAGGGTGAAAGCCATGTATACCTGACTCTGAAAATGCTGTCACTGGATCCTGAATCAGATGAGATTGTGCAAGAGCAGGTCAGTTTCATACTCAAGGATCGAGTTCTGATCACTTTCCAGGAAAGGGCTGGAGATGTATTTGAATCTGTACGGAAAAGACTTTCTCAAAATGGAGGAGCGATTCGCAACCAATCGGCAGATTATTTGCTCTATACTTTGCTTGATGCAGTGGTGAATCATCATTTTCTGCTTCTGGAGCGAGTCGAAGATCGGGTTGAGTCATTAGAGGATAAAATTCTTGAAGACAAAAGCATCAATTTACAACGAGAAATTCAGCAATTGAGACGAGATCTTTTAATTATCAAAACATCGATATGGCCGCTGCGTGATGTGATTTGTTCCCTTATCAATGTACCTTTTTTAACGGAATTGACTCGTGATCGCTTAAGGGATACGGATAATCAAAGTGACCACATTATTGACTTGGTGACGGCATATCGGGAAATGATTACTGGAATCTACGATACCTACTTGTCGAACAGTAACAGTAGGCTAAACCGTGTGATCACCACGCTGACCGTGATTTCAACGATTTTCATCCCCTTGACATTTTTAACGGGTGTGTATGGTATGAATTTTCATTATATGCCTGAAATTGACTGGCCGTATGCTTACGCCACCTTTTGGTTGGTTAGTTTAGCACTGTCTGCTGGGATGCTAATATACTTTCGGAGAAAAAAGTGGATATGAAAGAGGGCTGCGATATGAATGACCGTTATTTGATTGTAGATTTAGAATCAAAGTCATATGAGGTAGGCCACCTTGAACCTCAAGTGTTGCGAGAATATCTGGGGGGAAGGGGATTGAATGTCTGGTGGATGAATCAACTGATCTGTGAAAAAACCGATGCGTTCTCTGAAGCGAATCCACTGATCATCAGTGCAGGCATTCTAACTGGCACAAACGCGATTTCCGCTTCCCGGATACAAGTAACGGCAATCTCCCCGTTGACAGGCATCCTTGGTAATTCGAATGTCGGTGGGTTTTGGGGAAGTGAATTGACAAAGCTTGGTTATCTTTCTCTTATTTTCAAAGGGAAGTCCAAAACACCAGTGTACATTCTAATTACTGAAAACGGTTGTGAAATCCGGGATGCTGGTCAGGTATGGGAGATGGACACATTATCTGCAATCCAGTGGATCCGCAAGGATCTCTCTGATGACCGTGCCCAGGTGGCCGTGATCGGCCCGGCCGGTGAAAACCTGGTCCGGTATGCATCCGTGATGTTTGGGCGCGGAGATGCTGCAGGCCGAACGGGTATGGGAGCGGTTATGGGGAGTAAGATGATCAAAGGTATTGCCATTGAAACTGCCAAAGGGAGATCAAATACCAGCCTTGCGATATCTGAAATAACGGTCAAAAAACTTGCGGAAAGTATTATTCAGCATAGCAGCTTTGGGGAATGGCACGAATTTGGTGACTCAGGACAGGTAAAATGGTTAGACGATTTTGGGGCGAACAATGCCTATAATTATCAAAAAGTACATTTTGATCATGTGGATTCTGCCAATGGTTATGCTTTAAAGGGAATGGATATCAAGTATTCCACATGTTATAAATGTCCAGTTCGCTGCAAAGCAGAAATTAAAATCCCCCATGGTCCGTTTCAAGGGGAATCAGGAGAGCGGCCACCTTTTGAGCCCATGGCCGCTTGGGGTGCAAAATGTGCAAACCCTGATGTCCTCGTATCAGTACGGATGCATACACTGTGCAATCGATTGGGTTTGGATTCTATCGAAACAGCCAGCATGATTGCCTATGTCATGCAATTATCCCAGGAAAGAGTGTTAAAACCCCATGATTACCCCGATTATCAAATCAAATGGGGTGATCCAGGTATTATGGAGCAATTAGTCCATGACATTGCTTTTCGTAAAGGCCGGCTGGGAAATATATTAGCTGAAGGCCTTCTGCGCGCAGGTCGTGCTATCGGTGGGGATGCGCTTAAATACGCATACCATGTTAAAGGAATGGCCATGACCTCGATGGATCCAAGAGGTTTCAAAGGAACGGGCCTCGGTTATGCGATCAGTAGTCGAGGTGCGGATTTCAGCAATCCGTACCCAAGCTTGGAATGTGGATATAATCCCCGTCGTTCAATGGAGATATTTGGTGATGAGGGTATCGGTGATCGTTTCAGTGAAAGTGGAAAAGGGCGGATGGTCCGTTTTACTGCATGCGTCAGTGCAATTTTAGACTCGGTGGGATTGTGCAAGATTCCTTATCTTAGCATACTGAATGATTTTCAATTACATGTACCAGTTGAGCTCTTAACGGATGTTTTTCAGAAAAATATCACAGAGTCTGAACTGATGCAGATAGGTGAACGAATCGTCACCACTGAGCGGTTAGTCAATCTTCGTCTCGGACTGACCAAAGCAGATGACAGGCTTCCAGACAAGTTTAGAACAGAACCTATTGCAGATGGAATCTGTAAAGGGCTCGTAGTTGATGATCAGCGCATGGTCACTGATTTTTATAAACAAATGGGCTGGGATGAAAACGGAATCCCATTATTGGATAAACGGATCGAATTAAGGATCGCAGAGTTCGGAAACAATTCAACGGGTGAGTAATTGGATTAATGCTTTTGATTCATGGTTTTTGTCAAGCAGGCAGGTTTAATTGCAGCATCGCATCTGAGAGATGGACAGATCATGCGATATAGAGACAGGGTCAAGTAGATTTGCAAAGATTACAGCTAGACATCTATCGGTTTAGCATTAAAGTGAATGTGCTGAAGGAGGTTACATGATGGCATTTGCGAAACTTGAAGGCATGTTTGACCATTCTACCATTATGAACGATACACCGGTTTCACTATTGATCACGGAATCCATCCAGAATGGTGAAGGTGTGCTAAGTGATACCGGTGCTTTGGTGATTCATACTGGTAAATACACAGGGCGCTCACCGAAAGATCGATTTTTTGTCAACGACAGGACTGCAGAGGGAACCATTGCATTTGGAGATGTTAATCTTGCTCTAGAGTATAAAGATTATCTGAAAATACTGGGAAGGATAAAAAACTACCTGCCAGGCCGGAGACTATATCGTCAGGACATATGTGTCGGTGCATCGTCAAGATTTCGGGTTCCGTTTGTGATTTACAGTGAAAAAGCATCCCAAGCCCTATTTGTGAGGCAAATGTTTCAGCGAGAAATCCAACTTCCAGAGGGGTTTGAAGGCTATACAGTTTTGTCTATCCCGGGATTTCCGGGTATGGGGTCAGAGGAGGGTTTACGCTCGGAAGCGTTCGTGATCATATCCTTAGAGGACCGGGTGATCTTAATTGGCGGCACTCAATATAGCGGGGAAATCAAAAAATCAATTTTTTCGATCATGAACTATCTGATGCCGGTTCAAGGTGTACTCCCCATGCATTGCTCAGCAAATATGGACGAAGATGGAAACACTGCTGTCTTCTTTGGTTTGTCAGGAACAGGGAAAACGACACTGTCCGCAGATTCCTCGCGGATACTCATTGGTGATGACGAGCACGGATGGTCAGATGAAGGGGTTTTCAATTTCGAAGCAGGTTGTTATGCAAAAGTGATTAATCTCGAACCTACTCAGGAACCAGAAATATACAGTGCCATCCGCTTCGGGTCGATGTTAGAGAATGTGATTTTGAAAGATACAGGCCAACCTGATTTTAGCAATGATACCCTGACTGAGAATACTCGTGCGTCGTATCCTCTCAAGTATATTCGTAACTCTTCAAAAACCGGTCGTGGACATGAACCGTCAGCCATCATTTTTTTGACAGCAGACGCATTCGGTGTTCTGCCTCCCGTCGCGAGGTTGTCCAACGAGGAAGCCATGTATCATTTCTTATCAGGGTATACTTCCAAGCTTGCAGGAACCGAACGGGGGATTATTCAACCAGAGGCAACATTCTCAGCGCTGTTTGGAGAACCATTTATGCCTCGGGAAGTATCAATATATGCAGAACTTTTAGGTAATAAACTTGATGCATGTGATACATGCGTCCATTTAGTGAATACGGGTTGGACAGGCGGCCCTTATGGGGTTGGGAAGCGTATATCACTAAAGTATACACGAAGGATGGTTGACAGTATCTTAACAGGTGAGATTGAAAAAGAGAAGTTTGAGAAAGAACCATATTTTGGGTTGGATATCCCCAAATCGATTCCGGGTATTCCTGCTGATTTGCTGCGTCCCGAAAAAATGTGGGCAGATATTAGTGCATATAAAATTGCAGCAGCTGAATTAATTGAAAGATTCAACGAAAATTTCAGCCGTTTTGGACATATCGATCAGCGGATTCGAATGGCAGGTCCTCGCTCACTTTAATAATGATTTACACAAATGGGGACCATGAACCGAGTTGATGTAATGTTCGTATATTTGGGAGGGACACTGATAGAAGTCATGAGATTGGAGGGACACTAATGATTAATCGAATATTCCAAAATATCGAAGCATCCAGGGAAGAGATCATGAATGTGAGCCAGTTTATCCACTCACATCCGGAAGTAGGTCATCAAGAGTTCGAATCATCTCGTTTTCTGATTGAGAAATTAGAAGAAGCCGGGTTCGCAGTGGAAAGGGGCATTGGTGACTTGCCTACAGCTTTTAAAGCAACCTGGCACGGTATGACTCCTGGCCCAGTGATCGCTTTTTGTGCAGAGTACGATGCATTACCTCAAATTGGACATGCATGTGGTCACAATGTCATTGCAGCTGCAGCCTATGGAGCTGCACGTGCTTTGCAGGATTTGGGGAATGAATTGCCCGGTACAGTTATCGTGATGGGAACACCTGCAGAAGAAGTGTCACCACCAGTGAAGGGATTACTTATCGACCGCGGGGCATTTAAAGGAGTGGATGTTGCACTTACAATTCATGGGGGAGACAGAACTGCAGTTGGTATGAACCGGTTGGCGGTTGATTCCATGGAGATTACTTATAGCGGAACGACCAGCCATGCCGCAGCATCTGCAGATCGAGGGCGAAGCGCACTTGATGGAGCACTACTGGCGATGCATGCAATCGAAATGCTTCGGGAACATGTCCGTCAGGATACAAGGATTCACGGAATCATCAAGAATGGTGGCGAAGCTGCCAATATCGTTCCAGGGAAAGCAGTTCTTCATTACATGGTCCGGGCTTTGGACAGTGATTATGTCGGTCATGTAGTTGACAGGATGAATAAGTGTTTCGAGGCGGGTGCTTTAGCAACAGAGACGCAAGTTGCCATTCAACACCTGGGAAAATTGGACAATGCGCAGTATGTCAAAGTAATCAATAATCGTTTGATTGAATACGCAGCGCAAGCTGGCGCCATTCAGATCATGGAACCGTCTCCAACAACGGCGTCTACCGATTTTGGGAATGTTAGTCATGCAATACCTTCAGCAGAGTTATCGGTTGCGTTTGTGCCAGTCGGAACTGCCGGTCACAGTGTCGCGTATCGGGAAGCAGCAGGCAGCGATGCTGGTCTGCATGCGGCGATTGTTGGCGCCAAAGCAATGGCTGCGGTAGCATATGATATTCTAAGTGACCCGGGATATCTGGAGGAAATCAAAGCGGAGTTCAGTCAAATTTAAATCATATTCAAAAAGCTGCTGACTAGCAGCTTTTTTTGTTGACATATTGAATCAGGCTGAGTATACTTCAATAAGTGGAATATTTCGATATCAAATCATTCGCGATGAGAAGGATGGGGTGGCAATGGAGAACAATCATGTAAAACACCTCAAAAGGATCGATATTGCATTGTCAGAGATCAATAAGATGTTGAGACAAGGTCTGCTGGATGAAGGGCTCACAGGACCCCAGTACGGTCTCCTGAGGATCTTAGCACAAGAGCCAGACATTACGTTTACCGAAGTGGCGAAGAAGATTGGAATCGCCCCCAGTGCTGTAACAGGGTTGCTGACAAGATTAGAAAAACTATCATTAGTGTCGAGGAAGCGAAACGAGGTGGACAGGCGTACCATGAAAGTGACTATTCGCCCTGAAGGATTAGTTCTTCTTAATAAAATCCAGCAAAAACGGCAGGCTATTCTGGGTGCATATTTTGAGGCATACCAGCCGGAACAGATCCAGTCACTAGCAAATCTACTAAGCCGTGAAGAACAGGAGGCTAACCGTTGAGTGCCAGTCCTAAAAGTCGTCGACATTTTGAATTAAAAGATGAAATGACTGAGAAAGATATACAAAAAATGGTAGTCAATCTCGCTTGGCCTTCGATCACAGAGATGTTTCTCATGTCTTTGGTTGGTATAGCAGATATGATTATGGTTGGTCGGCTGGGGCCAGAAATTGGACCCAAAGCTATTTCAGCTGTGGGACTCACCAATCAACCCATTTTTTTTGCGATGGCAATCTTTCAGGCTTTGAATGTGGGTACAACAGCGTTGGTCGCACGTTGTATGGGAGCAGGAAATCGAGATGGAGCTAGTGAAGCTGCAAAACAGACATTTGTGATCGTACTCATTTTAGGTGCGCTGGTAGGCGCACTCGGCTTCTTTGTAGCCGAAACCATCATCCGTTTTATGGGTGCTGCCGCAGATGTCATTCCAATGGGAACCATCTACATGAAAATAGTTAGTCTTGGACTAGTCTTTAACATTGTTGCGATGGGATTATCATCAGTTTTACGGGGCTCGGGTGACACGCATACACCAATGCGGGCGAACATGACTGCCAATATTGTCAATGTAATTGGCAATTATATTCTCATCTATGGAAAATTTGGATTTCCTGCTTTGGGTGTGGCGGGTGCAGCTATTGCAACATCATTCTCCAGAATACTGTCTGCAGTATGGTTATTCTATGTAATTACTCGTGGTAGCGCCATAATTCATATCGATTTTCGGAATGGATACCGCTTTGATTGGGACATTGTGAGACGAATCTTTAAAGTGGGTTTCCCTGCTTCGATTGAGCAGTTTGTGATGAGAGGCGGTCAGATGTTTTTTGTCAGAATCGTTGCGGGTCTTGGTACCTTGACATATGCCGCTCATCAAATTGCTTTGAATGTGATGTCATTATCCTTTATGCCTGGCATGGGTTTTGGCATAGCAGCTTCAACATTGATTGGGATGAGTTTGGGAGCAAAGCGGCCTGACATTGCGGAAAGAGCGGGATACCAGACACAAAAGCTGGGCACCATGATGGCCTCCGGGATGGGAATCCTCTTTTTCATTGGTGCACCATGGATCGTGGGCATGTATAACAGCAATCCGGCGGTAATCGCCCAAGGAGCACTGGCTTTACGGGTTGTCGCAATTATGCAGCCTGCGCAGTCAACCCAATTCATATTAGCAGGAGGATTACGAGGTGCCGGTGACACAAAATGGCCGCTTTATACCACAGCCATTGGTGTTTGGGGAATCAGGATTGTGCTTGCAATTTTATTCGTCAATTACTTTAAATTCGGGTTAGTCGGTGCATGGGCAGCGATGGCTATCGATCAATTGGTTCGTTCCATCTTGATCACATACCGATATCGCTCAGGCCATTGGAAACATGCCCGCGTTTAGATATCCTCGGTCAGTTTCCGGAGCCCG
Source organism: uncultured Candidatus Sumerlaeota bacterium (assembly GCA_964600665.1). Taxonomy (GTDB): domain Bacteria; phylum Bacillota; class SLNR01; order SLNR01; family SLNR01; genus CAZRKC01. Next base: position 104,004 of record CAZRKC010000001.1, on the reverse strand, counting down.
CTGAGATTTAAGATTCTGACTGAAGACATATGGAAATCGATAAGGCCCTCCTCTTTCATGAGACCCATCTCTCTGGATAAAGAAGGCCGGCTCACATTGAAGAAATCAGCAAGCTCATTTCTTTTGACCGGTAGCATAAGGGTTAAGCTACCGGTTTTTCTGTACAACTCGATAAGATAATGGCTGATTTTCCCTTTGATGGTTTTAATGGACATGTATTGAATTTTTCGATTTAACCGCATGGCTCGTTCGGATACCAAATGTAGAAGGTTGACGATCATCGTCCGATGGCTTGGGCACATCTTGGAACACTCACCAACGATTAGAGCCGGTGGAAGAAACATAACGGCGCTATGTTCGTGAGCATAGACTGTTGCAGGCCATAAATTGTCACTCAAAAATGCAGCAATCTCTCCAAACATGTCTCCCATATGAGAAAATCCCATGATTTGACGAGTACCTGCAGCATTCTCTTTTGTAATCATCACAGAACCAGACAAAACGATACCGACACCATTGTATACATCCCCGGTCAAGACGATGATTTCACCTTTGCCATAATGGCGAATGATAGGATTTAAACAGAGAAGCATCGTTTGCAATTGATCAGGTGGGATATTCTGAAACAATGGGATCTTCACAAGCGATTTAAAGTATCGATCGTACATCGCAATCCTCCTAAACCGTAACATATATTACCGAACTGACAGCTTAAGTGTAATACAATAGAACTATCAATACAAGGTTATTTTCAGATGAAGATATATTGGTTTTTAAATATGGATTGTCGGAGGTGTATTAACTTGATCGAGAAAGTATATGATTTCAGTGTGATTGACCAGAAGGTCATTGAACGGATCGTTGATGATGAGTACGCGAATTTGAATCATGTCATTCTTGCTAAAGAAGATCGGTTGCCGGAACATTTCTCAAATTCAAATGTTTATCTACTCATTGTTAGGGGAACCATGAGCATACAGCTGAACCAAGATCATGAGCAGATGTACCCTAATGGGAAAATCATCAATGTTCCTTTCAACACCAAGATGAACATCCGGAATGTAAAGGAAGATATCTTAGAGTTTTTTATTGTTAAAGCGCCTCATCCAAAAGACATGGTGTCATAATTAGCAAGCGGCCGAAGCGATCATAATGCAAAGGCCGCTTGGTTTTAGATTGAGACTGCTTTGATTGTTTTTGAAGCGTAATCGCAATACCAGAACCATTTCCCATCCCAAGTCAATCCAGTTGGCATCCCATCAATCTCATAGCGGCCTTGCGAAGATCCGTCGCGGGCATCGACGCAAATTAGTTCAGCTCGGATAGCCTCTGTATACCAGACATGATTTTCCACAATAGTTACACCTGCAATTCGGTCAGGGGCGGAAAAGCATTGGATTAACGTCCCATCTGTAATATCTCTCATCTCCAAAAGTCCGATGTGTTCTCTCCCTAGCCATAAGATCTGACCTTTGATATCGATTCCGCAAATATCATTGTTATCGGGTAATAACTCCAATTTTCGGATTATACTTCCTGTGGGTATATCGATACAGATAAGATGTTTTTGCTTTCCAACTACTTGCCACAAATGTTTTCCGTCAAATGCTAACCCAGTTGAAACATCCGGACACGAGATCGTGCGAATAATCTGATGTGTTTTCGGGTCTATCTGGTAAAGCAGATGCGTTTCACCGTCTGAATGCCACAACATTTCGCCATCAAATGCCATTCCACACAAATGTTTCCCGGGTGCCGGAAACATATCTACCGCTTCAAGTTTCATGATCATCCCCCCTTCTCAAACTGAGATTCTGCTCAAAGACCCATAATCCTGCCAAGAGGGAGAACCTAACTCTTAATTGTCATTTCCTTGCAGGTTCTGTATAATGGATATAGCATATAAGAGGGGGTTAAGTATGAAAGCAGTATTTTGCCTAACATCAGCTGAATCAAAACGCCTAATTGCCAAAGCGGTTGCTAATCTGCCAGAGGTGATGCGAGCAAGAAAGGACGGGAAAGTTATTCTCGCGGCAGGGACAACAAATGTTTTCGTTGCCGAAGAAATCTTGAATACGAAAATACCTGATAAGTGGCGGTATTGTTATGGGTTGATAACAGATGGGTATCCATGTATGGCTGCTGATGATAACAGACCCCCGCTGTTTGTGATTGCAGAGGGGAAAGTTTCGGATATTCCATTTCGTGAAGCGGTGAAGGGGATGTCCGTTTCGGACGTTTTCATCAAAGGAGCGAATGCTATCGATCCTGCTCTTGAAGCGGGTGTGCTGGTTGCACATGAGAATGGTGGCACACTGGGATTTGCAGCACCCTATTTGGAGCAATCAGGAGCGATGCTGATTATGCCCGTCGGTCTTGAAAAGTTGATACCTTCAGTAAGAGCGGCCGCCCAATTTGGTGGTATTGAAGACATCCAATTTTCGTACGGATTCAAAAATCGTTTAGCACCAGTCGAAGTATCAAAGAAAATAATCATAACTGAAATTGAAGCACTACAGGCGCTTTGTCATGTACATACTGTTTTGATGGGCGCTGGCGGGATTGGCGGTTCAGAAGGGTCTGTAGTATTGGGGATTTCCGGCGATGATGTAGATGTCCATCTAGCACTGGAAATCATTCGATCTATAAAAGGTGAGCCAAACCTTGAAGGAAGAAAGCAGTTGTGTTCGGACTGCGGTAGTCCATGTAGTGTATTGTCATGGACTACCCAAAAGTAACTAACTGAATTGGTTATCGGAATACTTGAAGGGAAGATTGCTGTCGTAAAAGGAGTTGGTTGATATGAAGATTATGAAAAAATTTCTTTTGCTTTCGTTGATGATGGCAATTGTCTCTGGGAATGGATGCAGCCCAGTCAACCAACCAGAGCCACCTGATCCGTCACAAACAAGTGTTACAACCTCGCCTGCCAGCACAACAACATTACCCCCGATATCCAGCTCAGTCACGACCATTACGCAATCATCAACTTCAAAATCGACCACTGGTCTGACAACGCAAATTAAGACAACGACCACCGGTGGAGTTGTTTTGGAAGAAGGGTATATCGGGAATTTGGATTTTTCGGTTGTGACAGGATATGATGACCAAAATCGACAAATGGTTTTGAATACACAAAGCATTTTGCTCTTGGTGAATAAAGTGAGGAACTTATCATCCAATTATGTTCCTGGCGATCTGACAAAACCCAGTGTTCGCTTCACTTTCTCAGAGGATGTGCCCAGACGGTACATGAGATATAATGCTGCAAAAGCATTGGAAAAATTGTTTTCCGCGGCGTCCGATGCAGGCTATAAGCTTTATGGTGTTTCCGGATACAGATCCTATGCAACTCAGAAGGCTATCTTTGATAAACGGGCAGCTGAGCGAGGAGAAGAGGTCGCCAACAAGACCTCAGCCCGCCCTGGTCAGAGTGAGCATCAAACGGGATTAGCAATGGACATTAGTAGTAAAGCTGTGGATTACCGTCTTGTGACGTCTTTTGGTGATACGGCAGAAGGGAAATGGGTGAAAAAGAACGCTCATCGGTTTGGATTTATCATCCGATATCCAAAGGGAAAAGAAACAATAACTGGGTACAGTTACGAACCTTGGCATCTGCGCTATGTTGGTATCACAGCCGCAAAATATATTTATGAACATGGATTGACACTAGAGGAGTATTTCTATCAGGTGCACAATTATCCTCAACCTTAAAGTAATGTGTTATCGTGTCCATACACAAAAACCGAACGTCTGAGGAATCCCTCATACCCAAAAGGTGTTGGAATTAGATGTCATGGATCGACTATGAACATGTCATTGGATTTTTTAGGGTAAGTTACGAAAAACCAAATGGTTATCATACTTTATGATGGCAATTACGCATATAAGTTTGCAAGATTGGAGCTACTCCAAAATACTATTGTTGGAAGGCATCGGTCATTTCGTCGAATACGGATGTCTGTCAACGACTGATGGTTCATAAATCTGATTGCGCAGGCTTTATGCGATCAAGTAGGTGCATTACCTTTCCATAAATCAATCAAGGATAAGAAACCATGACTATGCATTCAACGATGATCCAAAATGAAAATCTCGATTTCTCGAATAAAGAAGGTGCTGCAATTGCAGCACCTTCTTTGTCATGACAACTTCTAATTTTGTCCACTTTGCTTTTGATTGGGGATTCCACCAAGATCGTTGGGAATAGGTGGAGAAACATTACTCTGACCAGTATCTTCCCGTCCTTCAGGTGGATCAGAGGGAGCATTGTTCGTTCCGTCAGGGCTTTTCTCTTGTTGATTGACTCTGTGACGCTCCACTTCTTCGAGTATCTTCTTGACTGGCTCAGAAATCCATGTATTTTGGTCTGTGGAGTCTGAATTGCCGGACGTCTCTGTCAACATTTGGATCAACCGTAGTTTTCCCGGAGTAGTGCCCAGCTCATGAGCCTCGTGAACGCGCTCTAAGGTATCGATAGACTGATGAGCACGAATGCGGTAATGATACTCATGCGATAGTTGCTCTATTGTATCAATCACTCGTTGAGCTATAACCTTCGCATGGGGCTCATGCTGATCAGCAACAGAAATCATAATTTGATTTTGTTCATTATGGGAAAGAAATCCCGACTGATCCAATAATATCATGGATTGTTTGACTGCATCGGGGATGGATTTGAACCGTATTGTATTCCCATGGAATATTCGAGCTGAGTCTTCATTATATGTTTGAATCGAAATCACATGCTCAAAACGATTCACAGCAAACTCAAATGAAGGATTGATATCGAAGCTAATATAGGTTACGGGTGTCATCATTGCATAAGCAGTTGTACAAAACAGAAGGATGAAACAGGCTGCTGCGGCAGTCATCCATCGTAATTGGGCCATGATAGGTGTTTTGATGTCTACTTCACTGCCAACGGTTCCAGATAATTGGCGGGACTTAATAACACGCCCATCTTTCTGAAGTGCATATACATACCCGTTTTTATGTTCAAGGATGACGGCTTTCATAAGGCATAACCTCCACGATCGATCTAACATACTCACGCAAAAATGGAAAGTCACCATAAACTATTTCTGCAACTGCTATAATATACTTTCGATGTCTTTCTAAGGTTTTTCGGGGTATCCCAGTTTTTTCGACAAGGGTTTTAAGCGGGAGTGCTTTCGAGTGTCTCATCTCTTCCACTAAATCAGGATGATTTGCTAATACTGACGATGCGGCAGCACATGATTTCCGTGTTTTTTCACTATGAGGCGAAACCCGGACAAGCTCACTAAAGTGAATGCTGTATGATGATAGTATCTCTGCTAAAGCCTCAATCTCCCACTTCAGTTCAAGGTTCTCATCTTGGTTAAAGTCCTGCGCATCTGATTGATCACGAATTGCTCTCAATCGAAAAAGGTGCTCAGGGTCAACGGCAGTTTCAAGCATCTGAGTCCGTTGAGAAAGCAAATAGTCAATGATACGCCGTCGCATAACCAGACGTGAAAATGACAGAAAATGCCCACGCTCACGGTCGTATGCATGAACAGATTCGATGAACGCTTCCAAGGCAACAGAATACTCGTTTTGATGAATATCCGCATGTCGATGAGTTATCCCATAGATTGTTTTCAGAATGAACCCTCGATAATCCGTTACCAGGTTCTCTATTTCATTTTGGTCGATTTTTGCCTCCTGCACTCGGTCATTGATATCAACCATCGTTATCCCCCGAACGTACTTTAAAATAATATTCGACTTTGAGAAGTTCAATTTTGGGGTAGGTGGAATAGTGAATCAGGTTTCATTCTCTCGATGAATATAATTTCCCTAATTCCCTGTTAAGCAACGGATGAACATTCAACATTAGAAAAACCACAATTTGTGGAATTCTCTGTAGGTTTTTCTGACAAGCAGTCGAATAAGAAATATGGAACTGAATGTATGAGCAAACGTTCGCGATAATCAAGATTTATCCCTTTAATGAATGGAGGCTAAGAAATGAGTATATTGGATGAAATATTCGGTCAGGCAAAACCGATAATCGGCATGGTTCACCTTCCCGCATTGCCCGGACGGTGCGGTTATGATGGCAATGGAGGAATCCGAAAGATTATCGAAAGTGTAAGTCAAGATCTGAAATCACTTCAAAATAACGGAATCGATGGTGTCATTTTTTGCAATGAGGGGGATCTGCCATATCTATTGAAGGTTGGCTTGGAGCAGGCAACAACCATGGCAGCAGTAATTGGTGAAATCAGGCATCTAATTAAAGTACCTTTTGGTGTTAATCTACTTTTCGATGCTGAAGCAACCCTGGCTGTTGCAATGAGTGTCCAAGCTCGTTTTGTAAGAGAGGTATTTACTGGGGTATATGAATCCGATATGGGCTGGATGCAGCCTGCCCCTGGGAAATTATTTGATTACCGAGAGCAAATCGGAGCGAATCATATTGCCATATTTAATAATATTTGTCCTGAATTTGCCAAATCACCTGGTGATCGCAGTATTCAAGACCGGGCTAAGATTGCAGAGTTTTTCCATTCTGATGCCATACTTGTATCAGGACTGGCGGCAGGTACGAGTGTCAGCATTCGTGATTTGAAAGAAGCAAAACTGTCTGTCAATCATACACCTATCATTGCGAATACTGGGGTCAGAATGGGTAATTTGGATGAAGTCATGGGTATAGCAGACGGGATGATCATCGGAACAGAATTCAAGCGTGATGGAAACACATGGAATCCAGTCGATCCAGAAAGGGTGCGAAAACTAGTTGTACGGGCAGCAGAAATTCGGAGCCGCTTGTCAAATGATTGACCAGGTTATTTTTGATTTGGATGGTACCATTTCTGACACCCAGTTGATTGCAGTCCCTGCATTTATCGAAGGAGCGAGATTGTTCGGGTACCCTGTGGTAGAAGATGATACAGTCAAGCAAGCCATCGGTCATCCAGGCATATCTTACTACACGAACATATACCCACAGATAAATATTGATGAGCTTGAAAGTTTTGCGTTCTGGGTGGAGGCGGAAGAAAGAAGACGGATTCGGCAGCTTGGAAGGGGAATACTCTTTTCTGGTATCGTCTCGGTCATGAAAGTATTGAGCGATAACCAAATCGGATTATGGCTTGCCAGTAGTGGGACTGATGAGCATGTTAATACAATCATTGATTCCAGCGCTATCAGAGATGTTTTCGATGGGATGGCTTATGGCAGTTCGAATAAAAGTAAATTGGTCGAACAGATTATTGCACATAAACCCAGTAGTTGTTGGTGCATGGTTGGGGATACCATTTTTGATTTTCGTGCCGCGCGAGATAACAAGATTCCAATCGTCGGTGCAAGATACGGATATGGGACGAGGGATGTTCTGGCTCGCTGCGACTATATTATCGATAAACCAGAGGATCTGATTCACCTGCCGCTTTTTAGAAACGGAGTGATGTTGGATGCATCGGGAGTTATTAGTCAGTATTGATGTAGGAACCTCATCCATTCGGGCATCAGCATATGATTTACAGGGTCATTTAATAGCGTTGGGTAAATCCAACTATCAGACATACTATCCTCATCCAGGGTGGGCCGAACAAGACCCGAAGGATTGGAAACGAGCGCTCTTTATTGCCCTTCGGAATATGAAAAAGCAGATAGACGATAAGATCAAAATATTAGGAATTGGAATCACTGGACAATGTCCAACCTATATGCCCACCGGAAAAGGTATGAAATCGATTGGCAGGAGCATGATATACCAGGACAATCGAGCTGTGGAAATTGCAGACGCACTGGAAAAGGAAATTGGCAGCTTGCTTGTGCATCAAATCAGTGGTCACAGTATTTGGGCTTTTTATATCTTACCGAAATTCCTCTGGCAAAGAAAACACCAACCAGAGCTTTCTGAGCAAATATCTTTGATTCTTCAGCCAACTGACTACATTGGTTATCTACTAACGAATGAATTGGCGACTGATGAAACACATGCGAATGCGACCTTGCTTTATGACCTGAGGGGTAAATCGTGGCATCGTGGTCTGATGGAACGATTCGGAGTATCGAGTGAACTTGTACCAAAAAGAGTGCTAAAACCTTGGGATGTTCTGGGGACAATCAGCCCTGAGACATCCAGATTAACCGGCTTGGAAACTGGAATACCTGTGGTGCTGGGAGCTGCTGATAGTCAGTGTAATTGTTTAGGCACCGGTGCAGTCGATCCAGATGTGATCAGTGAAATGTCAGGGACTTCATCTTGCCTCAACAGTGCGGTCAGAGAACCATTGCCGGACTGTCGCATCGGTCACTATTCCCATGTGTTGCCAGATATGTTCTGTACTGAAATGGGTTTAAATACAACTGGTGGAGCAGTTGATTGGTTTGCAGGGCGAGTCCTTGGGTGGCAGACCAACCGATTTTTGCGTGCTGATGCATTAGCAAAAGAGGCAAGAAAAACATTAGATCGATGCATCTTTCTCCCTTATCTTTCAGATGGGGAGCGAGATGACCCCACCATTAAGGGAGGATTTTACGGGTTATCCATGGCAGTTGAGCCACATGATATGATGATGAGTGTTTTTGAGGGGGTTGCATGCGCTATTAGAAAGCGGAAAGAAATCCTTGAAAATTGCGGGTGCAATTTTAAGGCGATGCATATATCAGGCGGGTGTTCTTTATCGAATCAATGGAATCAAATTAAAGCGGATGTTTTGCAGATTCAAGTCAAGGCAATTCAAAATTCAGACGGTGCTGAACTGGGGGCTGCGATGTTGGCGGGTATTGGTATTGGCGTTTTCAAAAATGCCAAGGAAGCCATCGATCATTTCGTGCCACCTGGACAATATTATGATCCAAATCTTGCAGAAAAAGACTATTATGCTGAACTTTACGCGAAATTTCTCGATATTGAAAGTGGTATGCGTTCTGTGCCACTGAGAAAGGATGGTGTATCATGAATCTTCAGTTGGGTATCAATAATTGTTTTGCAGTCAAGCGATGGCCACAACCTGAGATATGGGCAGAGATGATTCGAGAGGACTTCGGATTATCAATAGTCCAGCATTCTTTGGACTTAAGCTTATTCGGTTTATCGGAATCGGACCTATCCATCTCGGCTTCACGAATACAAAAGGCTTGTGCTGACCACAACTTGACAGTCCATTCACTTTTTACAGGACTGACGGCTTACAGTTCAAATCTGCTGCTTAGTGACCAAGAAGCCGAGCATGCATACTGGCTCGATTGGTACAAAAAAGCTGTACGATATGCGGGAATGATTGGAGCAAAAATGGTGGGCGGGCATATAGGCGCTTTTAGTGTTCAATCGTATGCTGATCCTGAGGCTAAAGCCAAAGGTTTAAAGCGTCTGATACATGATCTCGCGGAAATTGGGCAGATAGGAAAAGATGAAGGGTTAGATTCTATTTTGATTGAACCCATGCCCGTTGCAAGGGAACTAACAAGCACGATCAGTGAAACTGAAAAACTGATCGCTGAAATCAATTGCAATTCTCCACTACCTTATACAATCTGCTTAGATACGGGGCATCAGTGCGCTTCCGGGAATTCATTCTATGATCGGGAGCTTAGTAACTGGATCCGACATTTTGGCAATCTTGTCGAGGTCATTCATCTTCAGCAAAATGATGGGTGCGTTGACAGTCATCTACCGTTTACAGCAGAGCACAACAAAAATGGAGTTGTCAGGCCAGACAAGGTTATTCATGGGACGAGAAATCTTGACTCATGCGTGTTCATATTTGAAGTTATTCATCCTGCTGAATACCCAGATTATTTAGTTATTGAAGAGATTTGTCAATCAATTCAACACTGGAAGCAACACATATCATAAGTGAGCGATTGATGAGTTCATAATCACCAATTCGATATTACGAGTGAGGAGTATTTCCTAATGATCCCAACTAATAATAAAAATCTTCTTCACAATCGGAACTTTATGCTAGTTTTCGCCGGTCGGTTAGTCTCGCGAGTTGGAGATTCACTATATACTCTGGGAATTACTTGGTTTATCCTTGAAGTGACTGGTGCCGGTACTATTATGTCACTATACCTGGCGGCTGGTACTGCATCATATATTCTGATGAGCCCGATTGGCGGTGTGTTAGCAGATCGTTGGAACCGGGTTCGTATCATGTATGGCACCGATTATGTTCGAGGACTGTTGGTGGCTTTGGCAGGGGTGCTTTTTTTCTTTGACGTTACAAACACAATATTGTTGCCAGTGCTATTTCTTGTCACGATCATGCTCCATCTTTGTAGCGCAATGTTCAATCCTGCCTCAACTGCACTGACACCTCTGATCGTTGAGCCAGAGCAGTTGACAAAGGCGAACTCATTACATGCGATGGTCAATTCAGGCGCATCTATTTTGGGTATTGTCCTTGGTGGGATTATCTATACGACTATCGGCATTCAAGGAATATTTGTGTTGAACAGTGCTTCATATTTACTGTCAGGATTTTCGGAAATGTTTATCCAAGTTGAATCACATATTGCAGTAGCAAGGGAAAATCAAAGCATATTCTCTGGCTGGGAGGAGTTGCTCTCAGAACTGAAAGAAGGTTTTCAGTATATCAAAGGGGAGCATTGGTTGTATGCTATCACTCTAGCCGCCTTTTTCATCAATATGATCTTTAACCCGTTACTTGTGGTGTATGTTCCCTTTATCATCAATCGTATAATTCAAGCTGAGCCGATCTATTTGTCTTCTGTCCAGGCTGCTATTGGCGTCGGCATGTTAATCGGATCACTATTGATGACTTTGCGTTCCCATCAGGGGAAAATTGGTCGATTTTTGAGGACAGTGCTCGCAGCAATTATGGTACCAGCCATTTGCTTAACTATCCTTTTGAATTTACACATTTATGGTATTTGGGAAAGCGAGGCCATCCTTCGGGGATTTGTAGTGAGCTTTTTTGTTATGGGAGTACTGATGGCGATGGTTAATATTCCGATCAATGTTTTGATTCAGCAAAGAGTTCCTAATGAAATTTTGGGGCGCGTTGATGCTGTATTTAATACATTATTAATGGCGGGTATGCCATTCGGGATTGTAATCGGGGGGGTGCTTGCTGACTTGCTGCCGATGACTCTCATCATGGCAGGGGCTGTGACTCTGCTGGGAATCGTTAATGTGGTTCTCTTGTTATCACGTTCAATGGTGGACATATAGGGTTATTGAGTCTTATTATCCGGTATGATAGAATTGGGTTGGGCAATAGAGGCAGAGCTTTACCAAGGTCCGACTATAGATGAATGACCGGTTTGATAGATACTCTTCGAGATTTTGGTATGTTGAGAATGTTGTTTCAAAGGCTCTTTGTAAGTAAGGTGCTTTCTGATTCTCACAATCGTTTTGACTATCAATCAAGGGGTATGTATGTGATGACCGGTGAATAGAAGTGGCTAATTTATCTGGGAAAGTTCCTTTGAAATTCAGATTCGAGCCTCCGTACCAGAAGCTCGCTTGAGAGGGGAGAAAATGACTTACATGATAATCAAGGTATTGAGTTTTTCGCCAACTGGGACTACGAAAAGAGTCCTGGATGCAATTATCGAGGGTATTGATGTGGACATGGATGAATACTATGATTTAACAATTATCAATGAAAGTGAAAACAATCATATCACTTTTGGCGCCGAAGATTTGATTTTGATTGGCGCTCCAGTCTATTCTGGCCGATTGCCAATTCAGGCTGCTCATGCATTGCGACATTTTTATGGCCAAGGTTCACCGGTTGTCCTGGTATGTGTTTATGGGAATAGAGCATTTGAAGATGCGTTGTTAGAAATGAGTGATATCGTAATAGAGCAGGGCTTTGAACCCATTGCAGCCGCTGCATATATTGGCGAACACTCGTTTTCTAGTGATGAGAACCCGATTGCAGTTGGCCGCCCTGACGCTGAAGATCTTGAAAATGCTAGCCTGTTTGGCAGAAAATTAAAAGCAATAATTGAAGGCGTTTCAAGGAAAACTATCTTGATTCCTGGTAACAGACCGTATCGGGAACGTAGTCCAAAGGCAAATGTTTCACCTTCAACAAATGAGAAAATTTGCATCCAGTGTGGGATTTGTGTGAAAGTGTGTCCAACAAGTGCAATTAGTTTGAAGGAAAGCATCACGACAGATACGGCAAAATGCTTGTTGTGCTGTGCATGTATAAAATCTTGCCCGGTACAGGCACGTTACATGGGCGTACCTGAACTGCATCAGTTAGCTTCACAACTGAGTGCTCGTTTAATTGAACGAAGAGAGCCCGAGTGGTTTATATGACCATAGAAGTGACAACCGGCAGAAAGCTGCCGGTTGTCACTTTATCTGAGGGATCGGAATGGAGGGTTGTTCATGAATTCGAGTTGCATCATCCGGAATTCATTAAAACCGGGAGACCTAGGGTGGATTCTCAAAGTTCATGGAGAAGTATATTCCAACGAGAGAGACTATGATCTTGAATTTGAAGAAGATATTGCTCGATCAATCGTTTCCTTCTGTGAAGAATGGCCGAAAGACAAGGCGAAGCTCTGGATTGCTGAAGACGATGGTCTGCCCATTGGGAGTATTGCTTTGCATCACATTTGTAATTATAATGCAGATTTAAGATGGATTCTAGTTGTTCCGTATGCTCGACATCGAGGGATTGGTCACAACTTGATGAGAACTCTCTTAAGCTATTGTCAGAATAACGGAGTCCGGTGGATCAACTGCAAAAGGGTGGAATTGACATCACCTGCAAGAAGACTTTATGAGGGCCATGGATTCTGCATAACCCGACGTTACGAGGAATCCATTTGGGGGGCAAAGCGGGTCTTACTAGATTATCAGCTCGAAGTGCCTGCCCAATAGGCATGGTACTATTCGAAGAGTTTACTGGATGGAATTATTATATGAATAATTATTCAATAACGAATGTGATAAAATAATAACAACGATTGAGCAATTGCCAAATGGGGGATTAGAATGCAGATTCCAATTCAATGGGGCATACCCAACCATATAGTGAAAATCATGGAAAAATTGAAAACAGCCGGATTTCAGGCTTACTTAGTCGGCGGCAGTGTCAGGGATATGATTATGGGACAAGCACCGTCAGATTATGATATTGCAACTTCAGCAAAGCCGGAAGATGTCGAGAAATTGTTTCACCGAGTGGTCAAAACAGGAGTATTATTTGGAACAGTGACGATCATCGGAGTGAACGGATCTTGTGAAGTGACCACCATGAGGCGAGAATTCGACTATGCGGACTTTCGGAAGCCTTCATATATAGAAAGTACCGACTCGTTGTTTGAAGATTTATCCAGAAGGGATTTTACCATAAACGCTTTAGCATATGATGGCGAGAATCTTTATGACTATTTCGGGGGTATCGATGATATCAAGCATGGTACGATTAAAACGGTTGGTGATCCGCTTGACCGTTTTTCAGAAGATGCCTTAAGGATTCTTCGAGCTGTGAGACTGTCTGCACAATTAGGGTTTAGCATTAACCACACAACCCAAGATGGAATGCAAACAAACAGTTGGCGGCTTCAGCGGATTTCCAAGGAAAGGATTACTGAGGAATTATTGCGTATTCTGAATGCGAATTATTTACGAGAGTCTCTTTCTCTCATGATTGATTTAAATATTTGGCACTATCTTTTCCCGTTTTCAATATCTGGTAACAACAGATCTGGTATCAATCTAACGGCTTTAGATTATTATCCTAAGGGAATTGAGTATCGATTGGCATTGATTACGATATTGTTCGACCAATACCAATCAACGCTGGATACATCTGATAGTAATCGAACCAGTAGGGAAATATGTGAAAGTAATTCATCCCGCTGGTTTGATCAACTTCGTCTTGATAACAAAGCCATGCGGATCATTAGAAGCGTCCGGCTAGAGTATCTTAACATTCCATATTCGTCTATTGTTGAAGTGAGGAAAGCAATGCAAAGGATGGGTAAAAATCATTTTCCATCGTTGATGTCTGTATTAAGAATGATGGCATCAATGAAAGGTTACCTGTTATCTGAGACAGTTGGATGGAATCAAATGATGCTTGACATAATTGCCAATCATGATCCACTAACCCTTGCTGATTTGGCCATTAAAGCCCAGGATTTGATTACTTTAGGGATTGAAGCGGGTCCGAAAATTGGCCGCATCATGGATTTGTTGCTTGTGCTTGTGATGGAGGATCCCCATCATAATGAAACTAATCGATTACTGGATCTGGCAAGTATAATCGCACAAGACATAGAGGGAGAAGCCTAATGGATAACCATAACGATTTCAGAAACGAATACAATCAACGTGTGATAGAGAACTATCAATTTAACTTCCCAGTGGGAATATTTCAGGGTCTGTTTTTCTATGCAGGGCTGGGTTTTTATAATTATTCCAGCATCTTTGCCAGTTTTGTTTATGATTTAAGCGGCTCAGAAGTCGTAGTTGGATTTATGGCAACAGTAATGGGGATTGGATATACGATTGCCCAACTATATGGACCTGCGTCAATTGAACACTTAAAGCTGAAAAAACCTGTCATGCTCAAATTTGGGCTTTTATATCGCATGCCATGGTTACTGATGGGGATTTCATTAACCGTTTTCCCAGTCTCAATTGCTTTACCGATCGTGATCATTTTGTACGGCTCCCTGAACTTCTTTAACGGTTTGTATCTGCTTACCTTTTTTGATTTTATGTCAAAGATTATCCCCGTTTCATTTCGAGGCACATATTTTGGTCTCCGAAATTCCTTATCAATGGGTTTTCAAGCAGGGGCCGGGTATCTTGCAGGTGTTTTAGTTGGAAGGTTCAGTTATTTAAGGGGGGTTGCATATGTATCCCCAATCGGATATGCGATTTGTTTCATCCTTGCTTTTATTGTTCATATGATTGATTGGATTGCGCTCTCGAAATTAAAGGAAGAACCTGCATTGGTACCGGGCATCCAGCGAAGTGTTCGCGACACGATCATCAATTACCCAAAACTGTTGCGAGGAGACAAAAACTTCAGTCGGTACTGTATTATGCGGGCGTTGATATCCTTGGGTTTCTATACTTCGGCATTCATCATTGTGTTCGCAAAGAATCGAATTTCTGTTACTGGAGAGATGTTGGGGATATTCACAGCTGTCAATCTGGTTAGCATTGCATTAGGCAATTATGTTGGTGGACAAATGGCAAACCGGATAGGGTTTAAACGATTACTCGAGACTGCAGCGTTCTGTGTTGCTGCAATCTATTTCACAACATCTTTACTGGGTAGTTTTTCTGCTTTTCTCGTATTCTTTATTGTGAATGGTTTTATGACCGGGTGGATTTTCATCAGTTTTGATAATCTAATCATGGAATTTGGTCGTCCAGATAATCGACCCTCATATATTGCCATATCATCAATGATATCTGGAGTGTCGGGTATTTTAGGTCCGATGACGGCAGGCTTGATTGCAAGTAAATTCAGTTTCGTAGCACTATTCTACGGGATTGGAATTATTGTGATGCTAACGTCAATTATTATGCATTTTACGGTTACAGATCCCCGCCATATCGAAGATTATTGGGTTTAATCATCATACTCGAATGTTTTTTTGAAGTAATACCGGCGGTGGCCTTTGGGTGAGTCATCTAGGATTCCGAAAATGACAAAACCAAGTTTTTCATAAAACAGAGGAGCCTGGAAGTCATGGGTATCAAGGTGAATCAAATGGATTTTTCGCTGCCTGGCGATATCTTGGATCTCCACCATCAAAGCCCTCCCTAATCCATGATTGCGGTATGCTTCATGCACCCAAAGAATATCGATCAGCATACAATCCCAGTAATGTTGAGCTAATAGTCCTCCGATAATTGCACCGGAATCGTTTTTAGCGATGAGATTGATGGGTTGGTAGATTATGGGTACGATTTTACCATTAAATGCGTATAGTTGATTTCTTACGTAGTCATTATCCGGATTGATTTCATCGTGATTAGACTCGATAATCATTTTGTCTTCATCCTTTCGCATAGTATGTAATATCAAGGAACAAAAATAGGCTCTCCTCTTCATGTTATGTGAAGTATCTCAGGAGGACTTTCGAAGAAGATATCTAAGTTTAATAAATTAAGTATTCGAAAGAGGTCTTTGAAAATCATCTTTCCCACACAAGAAAAAAGTAGAAATATTCGGGAACTGAATGGCGTTTATTTCGTCAAATATCCAGGGGAAAATGGAGGGTGAGTAGCTTGATTGAAATGATTGGTGTAACGAAAAGTTATAATAAAGGCGCTGTCAAAGCAGTTGATAATTTGAGTCTTAAAACACGACCGGGTGAAATTTTCGGTTTTTTAGGTCCCAACGGTGCTGGCAAGACGACAACCATCAAAATGATGGTGGGTTTACTGAAAAAAGATAGTGGTACTATTAAGATTAACGGGGTCGATATTGATCAAGATCCAATGGCTGTGAAACATGCTATTAGTTATGTGCCTGATACTCCCGAAGTATACGAGAGGTTGAATGGTATTGAATACCTCAATTTTATGGCGGATGTCTATGGTGTAAGCGGAAGCTTGAGGAAAGAAAAGATGGAGCGGTTTTTGGACATGTTTGAGCTAAGTGGAGCGGTTGGGAACTTGATCCAAAGCTATTCACACGGTATGAGGCAAAAAATTGTCCTGATCGGCGCGATGCTAAACGATCCGGATGTATTCATTCTCGACGAGCCAATGGTAGGATTAGACCCACGGTCTGCAAATAATCTCAAAAAATACATGCGTGAGCATTGTGATATGGGAAAGTCTGTATTCTTTTCAACACATGTTCTTGAAGTCGCAGAAAAATTGTGCGATCGAATCGGGATCATACGTAAAGGGAAATTAATCGCCATGGGGACAATGGAAGAGCTACGGAATCTGTCGGATAGCCAAGAGTCTTTGGAGAAGATTTTCCTGGAATTGACGGAGGTAGACTAATGTCGATATGGAAACTAATTATCGTTCAGCTGCAAACCGCATTCGGGACATCCGTGATGAAGTGGTATTGGGGTCATGACAAGAAGAAATTCTTTTTTAATATCGGCTTGGGTATGTTGATCCTTGTCAGCCTGGGCCCAATATTCTATTTATATTGGCGCATTCTTGATGGAATTTATGCAGTTGCACATATGTTGGACCAAGGATCGGTTGTAATCACTATGGGGCTGGTTGCTGGTAGCTTGATCGTATTTCTGTTTGGGATCGCACATGTTATGTCAACTTTCTACTTTTCTCATGACCTGAATTTTTTAATCGCATTGCCTTTGAAAGCTTCAAGCATCATTGGTGGCAAGTTTAGTGTTATATTGATCAGCAATTATATTACCATCCTACCATTTGTTCTGCCGGCCATGGTTCTTTATGGAATTCGGACTGGCGGTGGGGTGGTATATCTCATGGGCAGTATGTTGATTTTTTTATTGACCCCAATGATACCACTATCCTTAGCGTCGATCGCGGTCATGCTCTTAATGCGTTTCACAAATCTTGGGCAAAAGAAGGATGCGCTACGGTTGGCCGGGATGATATTTTTCTTGTTTATCATCGTCGTTTTGAATGTATTTTTGACCAAGATTCCAGAGGGTATGGAAACTGAATATATTCAAAGGATATTTACAGAGAATGAAGGTTTGATTAATTATATTGGTCGAACATTCCCACCCGCTATCTTAGCAACAAGAGCGTTGGCATCTGCGGGATTAACCAGAGTCGCTAACTTTCTGGCATATGCAGGAATCAGTTTGATTTCCACATACTTCACGCTATGGGTGGGCGACCGAGTGTTCTACCAAGGTTATATCGGTGGCTCAGAAATCAGCGTTAAGAAAAGAATCTCAGAGATGGATCTCAAAAAGCAATTAAGCAGGAGTACTTCGCCAGTTATGGCCATTGCAATTCGAGAAATTAAATTGCTTTTACGCACACCAATCTATTTCTTCAATAGCATCGCTGTCGTGATCCTTTTGCCTGTAGTGATGATTGTTCCTTTGCTCAGTAGTGGAGGCCTTGGGGAAATTATGGCGATCTTATCCGGCATTACGAATAGGATGTTTATTGTTTTAGCTTATGCAGCTTTCATGGGTAGTACTGCGCTATTTGCACCTGCTGCGTCGAGTTCTTTTTCAAGAGAGGGCAAGACATTTTGGATCTCAAAAACGATTCCGGTCCACCCAGCAGAGCAGATCAAAGCAAAAGTCGTATATTCATTCATTATTACATGTTCGGCAATCCCTCTTGTCATCGTTAGTTCGATTTTTTTAGTGAAACTTTCTTGGATAGAGGCGCTCATCGCAGTGATGATGGGCTGTGTTTTTGCGATCCCTTCAATTACGAGTAACTTGATGGTCGATTTTTTAAGACCCTATCTCACCTGGGACAATCCCCAAAGAGCAATTAAACAAAACATGAATGTACTGTTCGGAATGATGTTAGGTGGAGGTATTTTGTTTGCAATATATTTAGTTTTTAACCGGCTTATACAGATGAATTTTACAAGCTGGGTTGTCTATTTCGGTGTTGCGATTACGGCACTCATCGCAGGGTTGATCCCATATATATGGATGATTAAAAATGCCACAAAGCAATTTGCAAATATCGAGGTTTGATTAGATTACATAAGTATACGAATAATTAGAAAAAATATAAAAGTTTGAAGGATAATCAGACTTACTGAAGAATAAATATGCAAAAATGTGAGAACCCATCAATTGGGCTCCAGGGGGAGGTTTATGAGAATGAAGAATGCTGAAGTGTTGTATGAGGTGAAAGGTCCTAAGAACATGCAAGAAATGACTGCCTATGAGCTTGCAGATTTACTCAAGGAAACTGATTTGTTTTTAATGTCATGTGGTGCAACAGAGAATCATTCTTTCCATTTACCCATCGGTTCTGATAATTATCAGGGGGAATATCTGGTGAAAAGAACTGCGGAGAAATTGGCGGATCTAGGAATAAAATCGGTGCCTGGATTCACCGTACCATTCGGGGTCGAGACCAATAGTTTCGAAAGGCAGTCTCTATTTGGGAATGCTTCACTGAAACCATCTACTTTCATCGCAGTACTAAAAGATCTAATCAAAAGTCTTCACGAAGATGGTTTCAATAAGTTTGTGATGATTTTAAACCATGCGGAGAACTGGGCACCAATGCAGGTTGCAGCCCAGGAGTTGTATGAGGAATACGGAATTAAATGTTTGGCAGTGAATTGGATCCCACCGATGAATGATTTTTGGCCGACAGTATTGAAGAACACAAAACACCAAGGACATGGTGGTGAAGATGAAACGGCTTGCGTGTTGGCGACTGTTCCAAAACTTGTTCATCACGAGCATGCAAAGCCGTATTACCATGATGATCATCCTGAGGCGGACGTCGACTTTGGTGGGCTCTTCTATTATGGTGGAGCAGCAGGTATATATGCACCGCTGAGCCCAGACAATAGTCCTGGATACATCGGAGATCCGGCTTCTGCAACTGCTGAAGCAGGGGAAGCATGTCACAATGCATACGCAGAATGGATTGCAAAAGTTGTTCGTAAGTACTTCTATCCAGAGTTAATTTAAAGCCAACCGTCATAAAAGGGATGGTGCATGCACCGTCCCTTTTAATGTGGAAAGAAGGTATCTGTAGTGGTAAAATGGAATTCACAATTACTGCATGATCGGAGGGTAAAGATGAACACAATCGCGAAAATTATTCGAGTCATCGTTATTTCCATGATTGTAAGCGGCCTAATTGGTGGCGGGAATGCATATGCGGAAGAAAAATCTCAAACAGCATTCGCACGGGTAAATCGCATTGTATCCAGCGAGAGAATGGACCCGGATGAGATTGGGTTTGGGTACGACATGATTAAGCAGGTACTTGAACTGGAAATTATCTCCGGTGAATATAAGGGCACAGTCATTCAAAGTGAACACATCCTTGATGAGAATTATGCATATAACATATATGTCGATGAAGGGGATGAAGTTTTAGTTTTTTTGGAAAAAAGTGATGATGGTCGTCTTTTGAATGCATTTGTTACAGAGCGTGCAAGGCAGAAGTATTTGATATGGTTAACGATTGCTTTTTTTGCATGTTTAGTCCTATTGGCCGGGAGAAAAGGACTTGCATCAGTTATTGCGCTGACACTCACTGGATTGGGGGTTTTTAGATTTCTTCTGCCCAACATCCTCAAAGGATACAACCCGATCATGTTGTCTCTTATTGTGTGTGGTGCAGTCATCGTTGTTACACTCATTTTAATTAATGGATTTACGCGGAAGACATATTCTGCAATTGTTGGTACCAGTGGTGGAGTCATAGTTGCGGGAATTCTCGCCTACGGAGTAGGCCAAGTAGCCCAATTAACGGGCTTAGGTAACCAGGAAGCTCAAATGTTGATGTTTATCCCCCAGGGGATTCAATTCAACTTTCAGGGTATTTTGTTTGCCGCCATTATCATCGGTGCACTTGGCGCAATTATGGATGTTGGCATGTCTATTGCATCAGCAATGCATGAGGTTGAAACTGCAAAACCCGATATTGAGACCAAAAAATTGATCCAAGCAGGAATCAACGTCGGCAAAGATATGATGGGAACCATGTCTAACACACTGATTCTTGCATATACTGGTGGAGCCCTCCACCTTTTGCTTCTATTTATGGCTTATGAAATACCTGTGGTTGAAATTGTCAATATGGACATGATCGCATCGGAAGTCGTGAGGGCTATGGCTGGAAGTATCGGACTCGTTTTTACCGTTCCAATTACTGCTGTTGTCAGTGGTACGATTGGGCGTCGATATATTCGGTAATTTCCTGGAAGGGGGGATGTTGAGATGAAACGCCAAAAAAGAAAGGATGGACCCGAACGGATCACACAAACTGTGAGTGGGTCCTGGACATTAATGGATTATTTATTAGCAAACTTCCAGGGGTATAGTCGAAATCACAAAAAAGCGGCTTTGAAGGGTGGTAGTGTGATCGTTAACGGCAGCGTCGTAACGCATCATCGACACCCTTTAAAAGATAATGATATGATCTCCATAGCATGGTCTCCTACTGTCCAGAAGATTAATTTCGAGGGTATGGATATTCTCTATGAGGATGACGAATTTATCGTAATTAATAAGGAGTCAGGTCTGCTTTCGATTGCGACGGATAAGGGGGAAGATGTAACCGCATATCGTCAATTATCCAGGTACTTACGGATGGCTGACGATAGAAACCGAATATATATTCTTCACCGATTGGACCGTGAAACATCCGGTGTGATGGTCTTTTCAAAAAACCAAAAATTAAGAGATGCCCTTCAGAATAATTGGGAGGAGCTTGTTACTCAACGTGAATACATCGGGATAGGTGAGGGTGAACTGTATCCAACAAGTGGGACATTAGTATCATGGCTTAAGGACGGTAAAAATCACAAAGTCGTATCATCGAAGATTGAAGGACAAGGATTGAAAGCAATTACTGAGTATAGTGTATTGGGAACAAAGCTTCCTTATGCAAAAGTGCAATTTAGACTGAGGACTGGCCGGAAAAACCAGATCCGAGTGCAGATGCAGGAGATCGGACACAGCATTGCTGGAGATCGAAAGTACGGAGCAAAAACAGATCCCATTGGAAGAGTTGCACTGCATGCAGTCAGGATCGAATTCATTCATCCATTTAGTTCAAAAAAATATGTATTTGAATGTGAGCCCCCGAAGAGTATGAATCGTCTGGTGCCTTAAGGAACATAATGAAGATGGAATTTCGGGAGCTTGTTTTGACGATTACACAAAACAATTGCAGGAGGGTTTCAGATGCTTAAAATCATTGACTTAACGGAATCGGTGAAGGAAATTCAAGTCCCTTCCCCAGAATCCACATTTCGTGTTTTTTTGATTCAAACTCCGTATGGTAATATTATCGTTGATGCCGGTGTTTCAGCACAAGCAGAGGCACTCGTCGACACAATTCGGCCTTTTAATCCTTGTTGTATCGTTCTAACTGAGAATCATTGGGATCATGTTGACGGATTGTCAATTATCAAACAGAGGATGCCCAACTTAACCGTAATCGCCCACAAAGAGGAAGTAGAAGGTATTCCAGTCCATGTGGACCGTCAAATCAGTAATCTTGAGGAGATAGTACCGGGCATCAAGGCGATTCACGTTCCTGGTCATTCTGTCGGCAACATTGCGATCCTAATCGAGAGTGAGAAAACGTTGATAGCTGGTGATTCGATTTTTGGGCAAGGAGATTATGCTGATGGCTTATGTCCACCACCTGAACGTTATAGTAAAAATGTTCCTCAAGCGATTGAGAGCATCAAATATTTATTAACCTTTGATTTTAATAAATTGATTTTAAGCCATGGTGTTCATGAACTCTTTGGAGCAAAAGGGAAAGTGCAGAAAATAGTATGAACTCCCGTGGGAGTTCATTTTTTTCAGTAGTATATATTGATCAATTTCTCTGCTATGTCTGGGATGCGGTTTGATGTCTGTGGGATGCTGTATCCCACAAATAAAGGTGAGGTGACAAAGCGAGGCATAATCTTTGCAGCAAAAGAATCTCCTATTTCATAGAAGAATATATTGTAACTTGAGCAATGCTGGTTATAATGGTTCAGTACAAAATGGGCTGCGATTTGAACATGATCAGCAAAATCATCAATATCGGCGATATTATTCATCAGGACATTAAGCTCGAAGAACCCAACTCGTGGGTGAGTGGAGATATTGAACTCGACACTTTTCGATTGATGGATCGGGATTCCGATAAAATGCATGGGGTCGATATTCTGTTTGTAATCATAATCGTTCAGCCCAACAATCTGCATATGAGGATGACGTATTGTCCCTCCAGAATATGGACCGTGATTCTTAAAAAAAATAACAGATGTGTATTTTGAATCTGAAGCCATATGCAACCAATTCTTAAATGCAAATTGAAAAAGCCTGTGCAGATGGTCTTTTGAATACAGTGACAATTCCGAATTACATTCATCCGTTTCAATTAGGACTGTTTGGAATGCGTTCTCCAATACACGATATTTATTGCGCACTAGAAGAATCGGGCTGTCTTCATCAAGAATTAAATCGAGAGCCCCTCGATCGCAAAAAGGACAAGGAGGGTTATTCTCGATCGTTTCATCGCGTTTGATTTGGCCAATATTTGAATTAAAGGATAAATGACTAGCAGACATGGTATTTCCCCTTATGGAATCGAATTACGAAAATGCAATAAGTGAGATTGCTATCTTGCAGGTTTACTTATTGCTGTATGATTTAACTTTCAGTTTTCTTCTTCAGAAATTCCTCTGCTTCTTGAACTAACTCAGTCATCAATTCTTTGACACTCGTCATTCTGGTTAAACGCGCGGCATTACTTCCTGCGAAAATTAAACCATGATCCAAATCGCCAGTTACAGAAGCAACCAGAGCATTTGAAATACAGTAGGGCATATCAACAGGGTTGCACATTTTAATACAATTATAACAATGAGCCAACGGATCTTTGCCGGATTCCTGCCGAATAAGAAAACTATTACGTATGGCTCGCCCAGGCATGCCAATCGGGCTTCTTATAATACGGATATCTTCTTCTGTTGCATCGAGATATGCTTGCTTGAAACGAAAATCAGCATCACATTCTTCTGTTACCACAAAGCGAGTCGCAATCTGGACTCCATCAGCGCCATTGAGAATTTGCTCAGCGATATCAGCTCCGGTAAATATGCCGCCTGCAGCAATTATTGGGATTGGCTTTTCAAACTTCTCCGAAAATGGTTTGATCGCGAGAATTACCTCACTTACTAAATCCGTCAAACGGGGTAAAGATTGACCTTCTAAGACCTCTGCGGTAAAACCAAGATGCCCGCCAGCCAAAGGGCCTTCCACAATTACGGCATCTGCGGCAAAGTTGTATCGTTTTTCCCATAAACGTGATAACACTGTCGCAGCACGGCCTGATGAGACAATGGGAACGATTTTTGTCTTGGAATTACGAATCAACTCGGGGAGATCGGTTGGAAGTCCTGCTCCAGAAATGACCAAATCAATCCCCGCCTCGACTGCCGCGGTGACAGTTTCTCGGTAATGGTTAATGGCAGTTAGGATATTGACACCAATAATACCATGTGGGGATAATTCACGAGCGAGTTGGATCTCTTTTTTCAATGCACGGACATTTGCTTTTAAATTATCAGTCCTGAAATCTGGTTCTCTGAAACCAATTTGTACGCCAGAAATCACGCCAACTCCACCTTCGTTTGCCACGGCGGCAGCGAGCCTGGATCTAGAAACTCCTACTCCCATCCCGCCTTGGATGATGGGGATTTGTGCAGTCAGATGACCGATGCGAAGTGGACGAAGATTCAAAGTAAATACCCTCCTTTGGGTACAAAAATCAATAGGTATTAACAGATTATCACAAGCTAGACATAAAGACAATGTTAAAATGAATATTGCAAGATCAGTTTCAATTTAATGACAACGATTCTTCATAACTTACGATTGATTGTATAATGAGGCAGCGAAGGGGTGTCCTTACTGTTCCAAATTTGCATGGAATAATACTGTTTGATATGCCTTTTTAATTCATCCATTTGGGTTTTGACTTGCGAGAAAGCCTGGTTATAGTTAGATGGTATGAGGGCTCTCAATTGGTTAGCAATTTCCGATGGGTTTAAATAAAGAAAACACCCGTTTTGCATAATGATATCGCCGTTTAAGATAATCGTATCAATATATTCCGGTTGTCCTCGATAAATCAGAAGATCAATTGGAGAGTGTCCTTCATAAGTAAAGGGCGCAGTCATTTTCCCTAGATCGAAACACAAAATATCAGCCAGATAACCTTTTCGAAGGCATCCAAGATTATGAAAACCTAGCGCTATTGCCGCCCATTCGGTAGCCATACTAAAAACATCCTTTGATGTAATGCTTGGGCTCATCATGTCATATGACCCGAGACGATGCAATCGTGCTGCAAGTCGCATTTCATCCAAAAAATTTTTCTTGTCAGCGAAAGTTTTGTCGTCCATCCCTAACCCGATACGAATATTCTTCTTTAGCATTGCTGCAACAGGGGAGATACCACTTTGAATTCTGAGATTACAACTTGGATGGTGGGTTACCATGGCACCAGTGCTGGCTAACAATTCAATATCATCCTCTGTCAACCAAATAGCGTGACCGCAGGTCAAGTGCCGATTCAACACATTGAGATCATCCAAATGTCTAACTAATGAATGACCATATGTATGACGGCCATATAAATCTTGCAACCTAGTTTGCATGAGATGAGTATGAATTTTCATATTGTTATACTTTGCATGAGTTGATATTTGTTGGAAGACATCATCAGTGCACCATTGAGGTGCAACGGGTCCATGCATGATTCTGACCATGTCATTTTGGTATTGCTGCAATAATATGTTGATTGCTTCAAAATACATATCTGCAGTGAAAGCCATAATTTTCTCCTTGAGGGTACGAGAAAATTGGCTAACATGCAGTGGGAGATTCTGGATAAAATCATCGTTATCTCCGTAAATCAGTGGGTTTCTATTAATTAGAGATGGAGCAAAAGCAACGCGGATGCCAGTTGTTTGATATGCATGGAGGACCGTGTTAAACTCATCTAATGCATGCATGGAGTCTGATAAATTATGGTAGTGCATGGTGGTAGTCACACCACTTTGAAGAAGTTGGATTGATCTCCACACCGTATCTTCAGCCAGTGGAACTCCAGGGTAATGTCTTAGTTTCCACGTCTCAAGAACATCATCAGTGGAACCTAACTGAAAATCGGTTAGCCCACGGCCATGCCCGTGGGCATTAATGAATCCGGGGCAAACCAGAGTATTGTCAGACCCAATTACCTGAGCCTGAGTGTATCTTGCCCTCATCGCAGAATAGGATCCCCAGTCGGTGACTTTATGATCCTCAAACACTAAAGCTCCATCCGATATGATCGTTTCTGCATCGATGATGACGTACTTGCCATACACTATAGTTGCATCTATTTAAATCACCTCCAAGCAAGAAACCCTGACCGAAGCCAGGGTGTGGATGCTATTTCTGATAAGTGATCGTTCCATTCATCATGGTTAACTCGACCTCAATATCCTTTAAAGCGGCATGATCGATAGCAAGAGGGTCATGTGATACGACTATGAGATCAGAGGCCTTACCCACAGTGATCGATCCAATTCGATCTTCTTCAAATGATGCGAAAGCAGCATCAATCGTATAGCCTTTTAAAGCGTCCATTACAGAAATGTTTTGCACATCATCAAAGACATCACCGGACATGGTTCTACGCGTGACGGCAGCATAGATGCCAACCATTGGGTTACCGTCACAGATTGGAACGTCTGAATTCGCAGGCGCAACTATCCCCCATTCACGGAAAGTCTTCTGAGGATAAACTCGTTTTAAGCGTTCTCTGCCAAGATTCCGAATATAGCTATCCCCAAGCCAGTAAACAAAACCAACTGATGAGCCTGCAACAAGTTCAAGTTTTTTGATTCGAGCCAGTTGCTCATCGGTCGGAATCGCACAGTGCTCAATTCGATTTCGCATTTGATCGACTGGCGTATCTACTGCGGCAGCTTCAATTGCATTCAAACAAATCTCGATGGCTCTTTCTCCTATAGCGTGAATGGCAACCCGCAAACCAGATTTTAGTGCCTTAACTGCTTCTACAGTGAAAGGCTCTTCAGGCATAAAAATGATGCCACGATTGTCAGATTGGCCTTCATATGGGTCTTTCATGGCAGCGGTTCTGCCACCAACGCTACCATCAAGCATGAGCTTGACGCCTTGGATCTTAATCATATCATCACCGAAGCCTGATTTGATGCCCAATGAAATCAGTTGATCTAAAGAGGGCTCCCAATCCATTTGAGCTAGTGCCCAATACCAGGGGCGCAAACGAACTTTGAGGCGGGCATCACGATTCAATTCTTGATATGCAATCATGTTCATACTCCCACAAGACATGTCATGGACAGTTGTAAAGCCCCACCTGGAAAAGTCATCAATAGCCATAGAGATACCGTGTATCATTTCATGAGGGGTCTTACTTGGTACACGGACCAATTCCATTGCTCGTTCTTGAAGAATACCGTTGGGTTCATTTGTTTCATTATCTTTGACGATATGACCACCCTCTGGGTCGGGTGTATCTCGATCAATACCAGCTAATTTTAATGCAACGCTGTTGACGACAGCAACATGCCCACAAGTTCGTTTCAATATGACGGGATGGTGAGGAGACACTTTATCAAGATCCCACCGAGTCGGGTTACGTCTTTCATTGAGTTTACTATCGTCCCACCCCCATCCAAGCAGCCATTGTTCATTAGGGGTTTCTTCGGCCCGTTTGAGAACACTATCGCAGATCTTGTCGATCGAATCGCAAGTTACAGCCCGGCAATCGATCTCGAGTAACGAAGCACCATAAAGGCCAGGGTGCATATGGGTGTCGATGAAGCCAGGCAGTAAAGTTCTCCCTTTTAAATCTATATAAGTCGTTTCGGTTCCACTGAGTGGATCTGGGGTGCCTTTTTCAGTACCGACATAAGTGATTATCCCATCTTTCGTTTTTACAACAGAGGCTTGTGGTTTTGTAGCGTCCATGGTAATAACTTGTCCATTGAAAAATACATATTCCTTTGATTGATAGATTTCTCCCATGAAAGTATCACTCCTTGTTAGAATTGGGGGTCAAACCTTGGGCTTCGCAGTCTTTTAGCCAGGCAAGAATGTGGTCTTTATTTGGGTCGGCTTTAGGGTGAAAGTAATACCAAGGCGAAAAAGCACGAGCGTCATCATTTTCACATTGGATTACTGGTTGGTACAGGCTTTTCTCAAAATTCTCTTCAATGGCAAGTGCTTGTAATTCCTTTACTTTTCGGATCGTGCTAGTGAGTGGATCATCAAAAGAATCTTCATCCGAAAGCGAAGGGAGAATTAAAGCCTCAAGGTATTTCTTGCGTGCATAATCATGTATTTCCGAGATTGGGAGGGTCCACTGTTCATACGGAAGGGATACGATTTGGTCCAGCATGAAATCTTCAAAAAAAGCATCAACCGATAGAAGGCCGATTGCGTCTATCAGCAATGAGTGAGCCAAAGCAGCGGCGCCTTCACTTTCATCACCCCAGTCAAAAGCGGAAGTTCCATCGCCATACGTGTTTTTCAGGGGGAATTCTTGTGCATTACGCCCGTGTTGATAGAAAACTTTCGTGCCGAGAGTTGAACGGGAACCATGATAGATACGCACAGCTATCAACTCCTTTCCATTCTCTATAGTATATTTTCCATTGAATATAAAATCCCTTGTATCAGATGAAAAAACATCGGGCTATCTTGACTTTGGG
This sequence comes from uncultured Candidatus Sumerlaeota bacterium, assembly GCA_964600665.1. Classification (GTDB taxonomy): domain Bacteria; phylum Bacillota; class SLNR01; order SLNR01; family SLNR01; genus CAZRKC01. The sequence continues at coordinate 75,619 of CAZRKC010000001.1, read as the reverse complement.
TTTAGGTGTGCTAGAATAGGGATATCTGAATAGTAATTGTCTTCGGGGTCATGTGATGAGGGATTCCTCAGATTCATAGCCGGTGGTGATGCGCATACGCGATAAGCCCACGAGCCAGTTGTGGTTGATATGGTGAAAATCCATAGCCGACGGTATAGTCCGGATGGGAGAAGGTTCTTTTTTATGTGCATTCCGAGGCAAAAGTTTCGGAATTTTTTCATGAGGAGATGGGTACGATGAATAAACAACGTTACAACACGAGGAACCTCGTGCGGATGGCAATACTTGGTGCAATGGGGTTTGCTTTAATGTATTTGGAATTCCCGTTACCATTTTTACCTCCGTTTTTAAAGTACGACTTTGGCGATATGCCGACTATTGTGGCCGGATTTGCAATGGGACCATCTGCGGGACTGATTAGCCAACTGATCAAAGTCATGATATTCTTCTTGTCCGGAAAGGGGAGTGCAGGTGTAATCGGTGCCGGGGCAAATCTTGTAGCGGGAGGAACACTTACAGTCATATCCAGCCTTGTCTTCCGACATAAGTCGAGATCGATGGCATTGGCACTCATAATCGGGACATTTGCCATGGTGGTAACGACGACTATAACAAATATATATGTCTTCTTGCCTTTATATGGGGTTCCATCTGACCAAGTAATGCCGATTGTAATCGGGGGAACGATCCCCTTCAATTTCATTAAGGGACTGATTACTTCGACCGCGACAATTTTGGTGTACAGACGATTTCGAAGCATTATCATGAAAGGTTAAAGGAAACCTGCCCATGATGCAGAATCCTTGATAGAAGAGCAGTGCTCTGATTATTCGTAAATCAAGGAGGCGAGTGTATTGAAGGTAAGTGTTTTAAACTTGCCATACAATGTTGAAGGGAAAGGGGTTTCTGGAGGTTCTGGGCCAGAAGCATTAGTACATGCTGGATTAATTGACAAGATGAAAGAGCAAGGTTTGGACGTTTCCGGTGTGCATACCATTCAATTATCTGCAGAAGAAGAAAAGCAATATGGTGGGTGGAATCGCGTTGGAATATCTGGTGGGCACTTGGCAGATTCAGTTTCTGAAATCCGTGGTGATAATGGTTTTGTTTTAGGGTTACTCGCGGATTGTAATGGCGTTTTGGGAATGTTGGGTGGTCTTCAGCATCCGAAAGGGAATTCGCAGCCAGTTCGAGTCGGATTAGTTTACATTGATGCCCATGGAGATTATAATACACCCGAAACCAGTCCAAGTGGGATGTTAGGCGGTATGCCAGTAGCAGTTGCAGCAGGGAAAGCCTTGCATCGCTTACGAATTCAAAATAAGCTGATATATCCCCTGCAATCGCCTGATATCAAAATGGTTGGCATGAGAGATTTAGATGACCTCGAACGTGAGGCAATCATAGGTGACGGATTGGAAATTGTTCGTGAGAAGGATATCATAGAGCAAAGTGATCACCTGTTTACCATGATGGATAGGCTTAGTCAACGGGAAGACGTGATTTATATTCATATAGATTTGGATATTCTTGATCCGAGTGTTGCTCCAGCAGCTGGGCTCCCATCAAAAGGAGGATTAACTGGACTACAACTTGGTGCTGCTTTACAAAAACTCGTGGCGTACCCAAAAGTCGTTGCCCTTGCAGCAGTATCGTATCGCGCAGATAAGGATCAGGACCAAAGGACTCTCCATGAAGTCCTGGAAGTCATTCTTGGGGGAACGATGGGGCTGGCGAATCGTATCAAGAATTAAACGTAAAGGGAGGAATGAGCATGCTCGAATTCACTAAAGATAACTTTGATGAAGAAGTTCTCAAGTCAGATCTTCCCGTTTTAGTGGATTACTGGAATCCGAGTTGTAAACCATGTATGGCATTAAAACCTCAAATTGAAGGGCTAGCTGAAAAATATTCGGAGAAACTCAAAGTTGGGGGTATCAACACGATGGCGGGCAATATGCGATTTGCCATCAGTCAGAGTGTGATGGGGTTGCCAGCTATTCATCTGTTCAAATCTGGAACGAAAGTTTTCGAAATGGCCGGCGAAGTGGATCTTGTCAAATTGGAGAATGAAATTTTGAAGATTATATGAACGGTAACCACGTTTTTTCTGACCGGAGGGATTCATATGGGGCTATATGACCGAGGTTTATTACAAGATCAGAGAAGTAAGATGGGGCGTCTTCTGGAGATGGATGATGCAATCATTATCCAAACCAAAGATGGAGTCGAAATCCATATCAATTGTCTCGTGGAGTTTAGAGGTCAAGGAATCATATTTTTTAGCAAGACCGAGAACTTTAGTGATTGGGTTTGGTATAACGAACTGAAGGAAATCAAACGGGATCCCCAAAAGATAACCATTAATGGGCACCCTGATGATTGCCTCGGCTTAGTCTACAAAGACGAACACAGAAGCATGATTTGCTTTTGGGTTCCGAATGTGGATTATTTCGAAAGTGGCTTGCTCAAACTTCTCACTGACAGCTCTGCCAAAGAAACTGCAGATGCAGAAGTTAATAAGTCAAATATCGTGGCGAAAATGAGGCAGTTAAAAGAATTGTATACAGAAGAGATGATATCGGAAACGGAGTACGAGCGTTTGAAAGCTGCACTGCTTGACCAATTGTCTCGTGATGGAGGGGAAAAACGATGATTATACAGAAATGGTCTGCAAAAATTAGGCCCATGCAACTAAGAACATTTATACATACACTAGATGCGTTGGGGCGTTTGTATGTAGAAAATAACCGGGTTCCATGGGGTAGGGTGCACCATCGTTTATACAGTGGTCATGAAATAATCATGGAGCGGGAATTCCCAACAGTGGAAATACTGAATGAAGATGAAACCCGGTCTCAAATCCCCGAAATTCGTGAACTCAAAACAAAATTATTGGAATCAATTGTGCCAGGCACCGTAGAAATCGATTTATTTGAAACTCCTGACAAGTAATTATGACCAGTAAGATGAAACTTTTCGCGGGTCAAGAACTTTTGCATACATCAGATAAGATGCAGTAACCATGATTACGGCAAAGATGTAGAAAAGGCTTACATAGGAATATTGATCTGCGATATATCCAGCAATGACAGGTACGCTGGCACCAGTAAATCCCGAAAAGACAGTTGCGATAGCAATATATGTCGGGCGATTATCAGGGCGCCCGAACTCCATTTGCATGTTGTCAATACTAAGCATTTGTCCCCCCGATATAAATCCGCTTAGAATAAAAAAGCTCAAGAACAATGGAAAACTTTTTAAGAATGGGCTTAAGAAATATGCAATTGCTAGCATGATTGTTGAGATTTCCATGATGCGTTTAAACCCAATTTTTGTTGACATTCGGCCCCAGAGATACATGCCCAATGACCATGATAATAGGTTAGCAGTTGTGAATAAACCTAAGGTCGTTCCTGTAAAGGATAGCTGGTAGCGAGCATATCCGATGATAAAGGGGGCGATGGTAAATCCAGTCTGAAGAAATGACCGAATGATACAGTATCGAAAGAAATTTCGATCAGCACTGAGGAATCCAGGGATGCTCATGATTTTCTGAATAACACTGGTTCGTTGCCCGACAATGGGGGTTGGTTCTTCCTTGATTTGCTTCAGGGCAAGGTAATCGATCATATGTGCGACAAATGCTAAAGTAAAGCAGAGAGCATATCCTGTCGGTAATAGATAAGTGTCACCACCACCGTAAGAGAATCGGTTGACCATCGTACCTGCAAAAAAGCTGCAGCCTGCTTGAGCGAATAAAGAAATTGAGTTTCTGAGGCCAAAATAGGGGCCTCTTTTTTCTTGTGGAATCACTTTTGCCATCAGGTCAAAGAAGATTAAAATGTAGATGCCATTAAATAATTGCCCGACAAAGAATATCCCGATCGCGAACGGGAGTGCAATGCGTGTTGGGAATGCGGCAGCAACGATGCCAATGAGCAGCCAGCTCAAGCGGAAGAAAAATCCGTACAACATTAAAGCAGGCTTCTTTTCTTTGAGGTGCTCGACAATCGTGGTTCCAAAAATTTGTGAAAAGGTAAAACCAAAGCTCATGGCAGCAAGCATATATCCAACAATCCGATCTGAGTTGCTGAGATCATAAATGAAGTTGGTGAAAATAGTTGCGTAATGATAGAAACCCATGCCTGCAAAAAAGAAAATCCCCTGAGCAATTCCATAAGGGAAATTGCGCTTATAATTGTCTGAAATTCGCATTTGGTATTGTGATCGGTCAGATTCGCTGAGTATTTGGTGGCTCAACATGCTTCACTCCTTCTGGAATGTCGTCAAAGCCTAAGGCATAAGGGAATGTGATACGAAAAGTCGTCCCATGTTCTCCAGTTACAAAGTGGATTTTTCCGTGGTTCCTTTTTACCAATGTGTAACTCAAGAACAATCCAAGACCTGTCCCGCTATCTTTTGTTGTAATAAACGGCAATCCTATCTGACTGATCACATCGTCGGGGATGCCTTTGCCTTGATCACAGATTTCAATCCCAGCATGATCCCCATCGCTATATACGCGAAAGAGTAGTATTTTTCCTCCATCCATTGCATCACAAGCATTTCGGCATAAGTTTAAAATAATTTGTCTGATTTCTCCTTCGTTGGCAGTAATTTCTGGTATTACATGGATATCGTGATGGAATATAATTTCTTTGTGCTGACAATCTGCCCATAAAAGGGGTAGTAAGCGAGTAGCGATTTCATCGAGTCGGCATGTTTTCACGATCGCGGGTGTGGGTTTAGCCAGAGAGACATAATCTGTTAACATGGATGCAGTGCGGTCGAGCTCACTAATCATGATATCGTAATAATCCACATCCTCCATAACCACATTCTTTGACTGCATCAATTGCAGCAGGCCCTTCACCACGGTTAGTGGATTTCGAATTTCATGTCCGATTCCTGCAGCCAACTGTCCTATCAAGTGGAGCTGTTCCACTCGAGAAGGATCATAGCTGCACGAGGTGTTAGTTGCATCGTGATATGTAAGAAGTAAATATTTTTTCTGCTGAATATAGATCACGTCTTTTGATAAGACACCTGTCACCACCATATTAGAATCAGTGTTTGCATTGATTGGCATCAATCGTTCTTCAGGGTCGAAGCCTTCCTCGGGATTCGACTCCAGAAGCCAGCTAACCAGTGATGATGAGGGAAATGAAAAGGCTAGCGTATGTTCTCCAAACATACTGGCCCATGATTGATTGGTGTACTCACAGTGAAGAGACTCGCTATTGATGATCGACATGGGACAACTACTATTTTTAAAAATTTTGAAGAAACGATCATGTATGGTATCTTTTTCTTTCTCGAAATCTTCCAGATCGTCAATTCGATGCAATCGTGTCACCATGTATTGCTGGAAAGATACTTGGTCGTCATAACGGTGGATGTCATATTGAAATGAAGGCTGATATTGATCGAATGCATAGACGACTTCACCAAATCTCCGGTCGCCGTACTTCAAGACGGAAAGGAAATCTTCGTAATAATCACGACCAAAGGTCGATGTCGAAACAGGCTCATTTATCCAGTTTGGCATGATCAAGCGGATTCCATGACTAACATATACCGGTTTCATCATCTCATCATGTACCATAAGCAAGTCCATTCCACGAGGGATTAATGTTGCATCAGATTGTTTGTTTAACTCGACAGTATCCATGAAAATGTATCCTCCAGTTCATAGAAAAAGAGCGGCGGTGGTCTATTTGATCACGACCGCTCCAAAATAGTTAAGTTCTGTCAGGCCGCTGGTAGTTCCTCTCGTATGCTGGGAGGTGTGCAAGATAAAGAAGCAAATATGGCGACTGCTGCCAGACACCAGGCAAATATGAGTATAGGCAGATAACTATTTGTAGTGTCAAACACGTAACCAGCAACGGGTGGTGCAAAAGCAGTGATCAAAGACCCGATTGGAGTAGTGAAACCACTAATTGTTGCAAAGGAGCCGGATCCAAAGTAATTGCTGACAAGTAACGAGCGGCAAAGAAACGCGGTGCCGAAACCTATCCCTGATAGGATTGGGTAAAAGTAAGCAACCCATGCTCGCTCAGGGGAAGCGTACCAGAAGGCAATCCCTCCCAGCAGGATACAGAGTATGCCAAACGCATATAAATAACGGGTCTCCACATAATCTCCGATCGCTCCGATTGCAAATCGACCAATAATGCTGCTGCCAATTGCTAGGCTGTACAGAAATGATGCAAACGCTGCATCATAACCACGATCTTGAAGATGAAACGGTCCTTGACTTTGCATGATATGCCATAGAAATAGGTTGCCAGCGCTTGCCATGATAATCAGCCATAATGATGGTGTTCGAACGGCATCTTTTAGTTTCCAATTGATTTTACTTCGAAATGTTCTCCGTCTGCCGGTTTCGACACTTTCAGAGCCTGGTTCAATACCATCAGGATACTGACCTAAATCAGAGGGTTTATTTTTGACAAGGATCAAGTTCAAAATCATAACACAAAAAGACGCGGCAGCGCAGGTGAACCATCCAAGGCGCCAGACACCACCCGAGCTTTCGATGATGTAAGTTACTGCTTGTGGGAAAATAAATCCGCCGATTGAGCCTCCTGCTAAAACAATACCTAATGCCATCGCACGACGAACATGGAACCAGTTGATTACGATGGTTTGTGTGGCTAATAGAGAGGACATGCAAAGACCGAGGCCGTTGATGATGCTCAGAATCATATAAAACGTATAGTTCGTTCCATAGAAACCCATTAATGTATTTGTAATAACAATAAGGCCAGCACCTAAAGTAATAGAAAGCTTCGCATTATATTTGTTAATGATATAGGCAACGACAGGTGAAGCAAATCCAAATAACATGGAGGAACCAGTATGACCCAGCATAATCTGTGCTCGGGTCCATGGAAGCTCCTGCAGCATAAAGGGATAGATTACGGAACGGCTATACAGTGCAAACCCCATTTGTACTGCATAAATGAATAAAAGATAAAAAACTAGAACCCTACCATAAAAGGGCTTATTTTTTTGCTCCCCGGACATATTGTTCCTCCTCTCAGAATGAAAAAGAAAAAACCTATTTATTCAGGTTTCAAAGTGCATCAACACGGTACATATTTCTGCCTGCATGAAATATTTCCTGCATGTTTTTAAAAAAAAAGCCGCACATATGAAGTGCGGTGGATTTTTGGTGGAGAGGGCTGGATTCGAACCAGCGAAAGCGATGCTAGCAGATTTACAGTCTGCCCCCTTTGGCCAACTCGGGAACCTCTCCTTGAATAAATGGCAGGGGCGGAGGGATTCGAACCCCCAACACGCGGATTTGGAGTCCGCTGCTCTACCGTTGGAGCTACACCCCTATCAAATCAGGTTTCGAAATTAATTCTACCCCATCCCTAAACGAATGTCAATATCAGAGCCTGTGCTTTGTACTGGTTCCATTGACAAAACGAATAAAAGGAGTATATTATTCTTGTGCCGTAATAAAAGGGGGACGATTGAATGAATGATAGAGAGAAAATGAGCCCTTCGGGCGAGAAAGATGTAAAAACGAAGGATAGTCGCATGTTATCATATCGGTGGATCATATTTGGGATTTTGGCGATGGCTTATTTACTCGTCGTATTTCACAGAATGTCCACAGCCGTCATGTCCTCAGATTTGATGTCAGATTTTCAAATCGATTCCGTGGCTTTGGGCGTTCTGGGTTCAATGTATTTCTATCCCTATGCGCTGATGCAAATCCCCGCTGGCATCCTATCTGATACAATCGGACCGCGGAAATTAGTAACAGTCAGTTTTATAGTTGCCGGGATGGGTGCTTTCTTATTCAGCGTAGCCCCGACTTTCTATTGGGCAGTGGCGGGTCGTTTCCTCATTGGATTAGGAGTCTCATGTGTATATGTGCCGACTTTAAAGATAATGGCTGTCTGGTTTCGCCGCAATGAATTTGCGACGCTATCCGGCTTTTTGGGTGCACTAGGAGCTTTGGGGGCGTTGATTGCAGCTGCACCCCTGGCCGCAGCAATGAATACCATAGGCTGGAGGCTTACAATTGGTATTATCGGAATTTTAACACTTGTCATGGCTATTGCTGCACATTTTTTTGTCAGAAACCATCCGAGCGAAATTGGGTATCGAACCATTGATGAAATCGATGGGATTCCAGTTGAAACCACTTCAGTTAAAGATGAAACGAGCGTGCTTCAAAATTTAAAGACGGTATTCAGTAATATTTATCTGTGGCCTTTGCTTGTGAGGGGGTTCGTTTTTGCCGGCGTTGGTTTAGGCTTACAAAGCCTTTGGGGTGGACCGTATTTAATGAGTATTATTGGGTTAAGCAGAGTCCAGGCAGGTAGTCTTTTGATGATGATTTCGATTGGTTCGTTAATTACCTCTCCAATTGGAGGTTATCTGTCTGACAAAGTGATCAAATCAAGAAAAATCGTAAATTTTACATCGGCATTACTCACAACTATTTGTTGGATTCCTTTAGCAATTATGCCTGAGAAGTTAACAGTTAGCGCCCTTTATGTGCTATTCCTCTGCATGGGGATCGCGGGCGGTCTGGGGCTTGGCTCAGTCGGAGTTGCTCAAGTGAAAGAGTTATTCCCGGCAAAGTTAACTGGGGCAGTCAGTGGGGTCAATAACTTCTTCCAAATGTCCGGCGGTGCAATATATCAAATCTTAATCGGTATGATTATTGCCCAGAATTCAATGCAGGATGGGTCATATACAGCTGAAGCATTCAAGGCGGCGTTTGGCTTTATGTTAGCGAGTGTCATTGTTGGTACGATTGCCATTAGTCTTTCGAAGGAAACAATGCCTCGAGAGAAACGCAAAGTAGCTATCCGGCAATCTTGAAAATAAAGGTATTTGTGCAATTACATAGAAAGTGAAAAAAAAAGAAAAGGAGCGTGCTCTATGCCAGCCAAATGGTTGTCCAAACTTGAAAGTGAAGAATTTCTTAAACATGGATTTTATGGACGCCTTGCAACAGTGAAAGACGGTCAGCCATACATTACGCCCGTTAATTACGCCTATTCTGATAGGAAAATATGGATCCATTGCAATCTTCATGGTCGGAAAGTTGATAATATCAGAGATAGTTCAAGAGTATGTTTTGAGGTTAGTGAGCCGAAAAAATTGGTAAAGGATCAACAGCCGTGCAATTATGGCGTTCGGTTCACGAGTGTTCTGGCTTTTGGTGCTGCTGAAATTATCGATGATCTGGATACGAAATTAGAGGGGGTTAACAGGATTATTGCAAAATATGCAGACGGATCCGACTGGACACCTCTCACAAAGAGTACGCTATCGGGAATCCATGTGATATGTATTCATGTAGAGGAAATCAGTGGAAAGATTAATGTAGATCCAGAAGAAATGTAGGTTCAAGGCATAACCAGTATTTCATTCTTTATAAGCGTAATTGCTGCCTCACACACTTGGACATCCAATTTCAAACCGGAATGATGTTTCAGCTCTTCACATATCTCGTAGACGGATTTTGCTGATGAGAATGGCCGGAGAGAAGCCATGCTGTCAATGGTATCTGCCACCGCTATAATACGGGGGATGATCGGTATCTGTTCACCCGTTAACCCAATTGGATAACCGGTACCGTCCATGCGCTCATGATGCATAATAATACCCTGAACAACGCTTTCATCAACCATACCGTCATTCATGATTTCTGCCCCCCATTCTGGATGCCTAGACACTAAATGTGTCTCGGAGGTGGTAAGGGGTGTTTTTTTACTGAGGACAAGTGGTGAGATCTCCACCATACCGATGTCATGATAGGTAGCTGCCGTCAGAAGATGGCTGATGATTTCTTGATTGATTTCCATTTTCTCTGCAATCAGACGGCAGTTTACGGCCACTCGGTGAGAATGGGAAAGTGCATAGCGATCTTTCTCATTCAGGATTCTCAAACAAATATCCGGTCGTGATCCGGTATCCTTTTTCGTGGTATAGGTTTGATTCGATTCTCTCAAGAACGAGGGTGATATTGGTAGTGCTTCTTCCAGAAAAAGAATCTTCGATTGGTTAATATCCAGCGGGGTGAACATGCTTGTTCTAACTGATTTCGTTTTGGAAATCACAAAGGACGATGAGGTCAAAATCAGTATTGTCAGTATGTCGACTATCAGTGGATCATAATAATCATCCACTTGGTGCTCTATGAGGTAATTGAATGATAGGGTCAAAGCCACGATCAGCGTAAGAATGATTGACAGTTTAAATCCGTATCGATACGAAGATAGTGTGATGGGGATGACAAATAACCATTTGAGGGTGCTTTCTAACGACCCAGAGTAAAACACCACTGCGCCGATAAGACAAATCATAGCGCTGAAAATCACAATAGAGCCGGCGTTGGTATTCAAATACTCTATTTGGATGTTGACCAGCCGGTGCCAGAATATGCAAATTAAATATAATACTAAAAAAACGGTCAAACAGTTTAGGAAATGAGAACCAAGTCTTGAAAGCGGGCGTAACTGAAAAACCACAATCAGGAATGCAGTCGCAAATGTAACGTAAGTTGAGAGGGCGTTCCATCGCTCTCTTACAATAGATCGCAAATTATGTGTCATAATGACCTCCGAGGTAGTAATAAATGACTATAAATATTATATTATAGACATCTGCTACAGGGTGTGCATTTTAACAAAATGGCGATTTAACCGTCCGTTCACATGAAACTCAAAATCCAATCACATCTCTATCAACGCTCAACGATTAAAATGAGCAAAAATTAATCATATTTCAAACCCGTGTTGACAAAGGCAGGGAAAGTCTGTAGAATGTTGATGTAACTCAATAGGCCGAAGTGGTGGAATTGGCAGACACGCGGTGTTCAGGGCGCCGTAAGCTTACGCTTGTGTGGGTTCAAATCCCACCTTCGGCACCAAAAATCAACAGCCTCGCGGCTGTTTTTTCATTCAATGGTGATTTCACCGCTTTTCATACTGACAATTTTTATAAGGGAATCAAGGCGAATTCCTGCATTTCGGATTAAGGCGCCTCCAGGTTGAAATGCTTTCTCAATCACAATGCCAATACCAGCTAAGCTTGCACCAGCTTGTTTAACGATGTTTACCATTCCTTGTGCGGCCTCGCCGTTAGCTAAGAAATCATCTACGATTAATACAACATCGTTATGGTGAATGTATTGGTTAGACACTACTAAGTCAACGGATTCTTTTTTAGTGTACGAATAAATCTGGCAGCTATAGAACCCCTGAGTCAATGTGCTCGGGATTTTTTTACGGGCAAAGACCACAGGGATACCCATAATCAGACCGGTCATAATTGCAGGAGCGATTCCTGAAGACTCAAGCGTCAATATTTTTGTCACCTCGGCACCAATAAATCGTTTTGCGAATTCTTCACCTATCTCATACATAAGGGCCGGGTCGATTTGGTGATTAAGAAAAGAATCAACCCTCAAAATTTGATCATTGATAATAACCCCTTCATCCAAAATGCGCTTTTTTAATATTTCCATTCGATTCACCTCAGATAATTTTAGCGTTCTTCACGATCGTAAGACGTCCCAAGAGCTGCCGGGGTGTTTTTGCGATTTTTCTTATTAAGATTTGATATGATGAGGACTGCGATTGTCAACAGATATGGTAGCATGCGAAGGAAGTAGGATGGTACTCTGACACCAATAATTTGGAGTCGGTACCCAAGTGCGTCTATCCCACCAAAGAAATACGATCCAGCCAATGCCCGTAGTGGATTCCAGGAAGAGAAAATAACCATCGCAACTGCAATCCATCCTCTTCCAGAAGTCATATTCTCTAGCCATGCCGGTGCATATGAAAGTGAAAGGTATGCCCCGCCAAGTCCCGCAAACATCCCTCCAAAAATGATTGCGATATAGCGCGTTAGGAAAACGTTGATTCCCATGGCATCCGCTGCTGCAGGGTTTTCACCGACTGCACGGATATTTAATCCAATTCTTGTCTTGAAAAGAACAAACCATATTATAACTGCCAAGACATATGAGAGATAAACGAGGGCGTTTTGTTGAAAGAATATTTGACCGATGACTGGAATATCTGACAATAAAAATATCATAATGGGTTTGAAAGTATTGATAGCAGGGATGCCGATTAAGCTTTTGCCAATATAGGCACTGAGGCCAGTACCAAACATGGTTAAGGCTAACCCGCTGACGACTTGATTTGCCTTCAAAGTGACTGTGAGGAATGCATGAATGCACGCTAATATCCCGCCTGCAAACATCGCAATGATAACCCCCAACCAAATGTTACCTGTGCGGTACGAGCTCATGAAACCCATGACGGCTCCCGCCAACATCATGCCTTCAACGCCAAGGTTGAGGACACCGCTTCTTTCAGTGATGATCTCACCTAATGCGGCAAATAATATTGCTGTGCCAGCTGTGATTGCAGCCGCTAATAGTGAAATAATCTGGGGGCTATTCATTTTTCCGCTCCCCCTTTAACAGTGGTGTGTTTTCTTTCACAGGAATCCGTCGATAATAAGTGAAAAGTTCACCTGCGAGTATAAAGAAAAGAATCATGCCATGGAGCATCGATACTGTGGCGGCGGGCAATCCCGTAGTCTGAATGGAATAGCTGCCTACTTGGAGTGCCCCGAATAAAAAGGAAGTAACGATAATATTCCATGGATGAAGGCGTGCGAGCCAAGCAATAATGATTGCAGTATATCCATACCCGGCACTGATTCCTGGTTGCAATCGATGGGCAAGTCCTGATACCTCAGCCATCCCCGCGATACCCGCTAAACCGCCGCTGAATATCATAACTAAAACAATATTCTTGGCGATATTCATACCAGCGTATCGTGCTGCTGAAGGGCTTTCCCCAATCACGCGTACCTGATAGCCCCATTTCGTATATCGGAAGACCCAAAAAATAATCACAGCAAAAAATAAACCAATGAAGAGACCATAATGAATCCGGGTATTGAGAATTGTGGGTAAAATTGCGTTATTGGAGAACTTTGCTGTCAGAGGGAAATTGTACCCCAGTGGATCACGCCATGGCCCATAAACAAAGTAGCTCATCAGTAATATTGCGACATAGTTTAACATAAGGGATGTAATAGTTTCATTGACATCCCAGCGTGCTTTCGGGATTGCACTTAATAAAGCCCAGAAGGCCCCGCATAAAAAACCGAAGAGTAGCATCAAAGGCAATAATAATGCAGCCGGAGAATCAGGAAATTTTAAAGCTAACCATGTTGCTCCCATGGCACCAGCATGGAATTGCCCTTCAGCACCGATATTCCAAAGCTTCATTCGGAAAGATATCGATACACCTAAGCTGCATAAGAGAAGGGGAATCGTTTTGACCATGGTTTCCGATAAGGCATATCGTGAACCGAAAGCACCGCGATACATCACCAAGAATACCCGTAGGGGATCGTATCCAGATAATGATAAAAAGAGTCCAGACATAAGTAAAGCCAAAATAATGGCTAAGAAAGGTATCAAAACCATCAGGAAAGGTGAGGGGATGACACTTTTGACAAAGCGGTATTGTTTCATCCGGGCAGAAGATTTATGGTGTTTTATCATGCAACTATCTCCTCTGCTTTTTTTGAACCAAGCATCATTAACCCGATTTCCTCAAAAGAACTATCGCAAGTGTTAACAATACCCATTAGTTCACCTTCAAAAAGCACAGCTATACGATCAGATAATTTGAAAATCTCATCCAGATCTTCTGATATCAAGAGAATTGCCGCACCTCTTTTACGTTGGGCAAGCAGGAGCTCGTGAACAGTTTCAGTCGCTTCAATGTCGAGACCCCTAACGGGATACGATGCGACAATTAAATCCGGATTCCAGGAAATTTCTCTAGCGAATAAGAGCCGTTGCAGATTTCCTCCCGATAGAAGTTTGACTGGTGCACGAAGATCGTTCACCTTGACTGAATACTTACTCAGTATGTTCTGAGTATACTCCATTGCCTGTTTGTAATCAATGATATTGGAAGTAGCATTTTTTTGGTCATATTTATTTTTAAGTATCATATTATCAACGATGTTTAAGCCAGGGACTAACCCTGTACCGAGGCGATCATCCGGGATATACGCGACTCCAGCACGAATCATGGTTTTTGGAGTTGGATTCGCTATTCCTTTGGAACGAATTGATAAAGAACCCTGTGTCATCTGTCGAAGACCAGCGATAATTTCGCACAATTCTTTTTGCCCATTGCCCGCAACACCAGCAATTCCCAAAATCTCATTCTCAGAGATTGTGAAAGAAACATTCTTGATCCCCAAGATTCCTTTTTCATTCAGTGCATGAACATTTTCCAAACGCAACACCTCAGATGAAGGCAAAAGAGGAACTTTGTCACACTCGTCAAGCATTTCCTTTCCCACCATGAGGGTCGCTAACAGTTTTTCATTAACTTCTTGTCTCATCATTTCCGCAACTTTTTCTCCACCTCTCAGGACAGTAATGCGGTCTGCAATTTCCATCACTTCACGCAATTTATGTGTTATCACAATCACAGCTTTTCCACTGCGAGCCATCGCTTTCAAGGTTATGAATAAGGCACTTGCTTCTTGAGGGGTCAGCACGGCTGTCGGCTCATCTAAAATCAATACTCTAGAACCCCGGTAAAGGGCTTTGAGAATTTCAACTCGTTGTTGTTCACCGACAGATAGCTGGGATATTAAGGCAGTAGGGTCAATTGAAATGTTGAAAGAATGAGCAGAATCCTGGACGGATTGCTCAAACTGTTGCATTGACAGTAAGATGGGAATAGAATGATGCCCAAGAATAACATTTTCTGTAACAGAGAGAGAGGGGACCAACCGAAAGTGCTGATGAATCATTCCAATTCCGGATCGAATAGCATCTTTGGGAGATGCTAGATGTGTTTTAACACCGTCGATATAAATATCCCCACTATCGGCTTTGTATAAACCGGTGAGGATATTCATTAAAGTACTCTTCCCAGCACCATTTTCCCCGAGAATTACATGGATCTCACCTGGGTAGATATTAAGGCAAATATTTGCATTGGCAGAATTGCCTGCGAAGCTTTTGCAAATCTGATCCATCCGAATGGTCGGAGAAATGGACATGATCGGTCCTCCTTACAAAGAATAAAGAGGCCACTGGAGGCTTGAGCCTTCAGTGGCCCGGTTTAATCGTTATTGTATTGTTCCAATAACGCCTTCTACAAACCAATTGAAACCGAGCATGTCTGCATCTGACATCGTTGTGCCAGCCGGTACACGGATAGTTCCAGATTGATCTTTAATTGGGCCTGTAAACACATCGTAATCACCATCGATCAGTGCCTGTTTTTCAGTATTGACCAAATCGATCACATCTTGCGGTACCATCGATCCATAAGGAGATAAATCAACAATGCCTTCCGATATATGTCCCCAGTATTGGTTGGATTCCCAGGTTCCGTCCAAAATTGCTTTTACTGTCGGGATATAGTACTTTTCCCAATGCCAGACGGGACTTGTGAGTACTGCATCTGGTGCAAACTGACGCATATCAGTATTATATCCAACGCTGTAAGCACCTTTTTCTTGAGCAGCTTGCTGCGGGAATGGAGTGTCTTGATGTTGTGCGAT
Source organism: uncultured Candidatus Sumerlaeota bacterium (assembly GCA_964600665.1). Classification (GTDB taxonomy): domain Bacteria; phylum Bacillota; class SLNR01; order SLNR01; family SLNR01; genus CAZRKC01. The sequence continues at coordinate 60,010 of CAZRKC010000001.1, read as the reverse complement.
CACATCTGCACCGCCAGCTTCCAAAAGACTGACTGCTGCATCTTTTTCTGTGACGGGATCGTACCATGTATTGGTCCATACAACTTTAACCACTGCATTTGGATTTACGCTGCGAACCCCGAGGGTAAAGGCGTTGATTCCGCGAACTACCTCCGGAATAGGAAAGGCAGCGACATAACCAATCACATTGTTGCTAGTCATTTTACCAGCAACGATACCAGACAGATAACGAGCTTGATACATACGTCCAAAATATGTGCCCACATTTTCAGCAGTTAGATAACCAGAGCAATGAAGGAATTTGACATCAGGGTATTCTTCAGCAATCTTAATAACACTGTTCATGTACCCGAAGCTGGTTGCGAAGATGATTTTATTACCTGCTTCAGCTAAATCAGTTAAAACTTTTTCCACATCAACGGGGTTTTCAGGAATACTTTCTAAGATAGTAACTTCAAGATTGGGAACCTCTTCTTCCAAAGCAAGACGGCCAAGATTGTGCGCATAGGTCCATCCGCCATCGCCAACGGGTCCAACGTAGATGAAAGCAATTTTCGTTTTTTCAGTGTCATTCCCAGCTGGTGTACACCCACTCAGGCCCATCGCTAAAATTAAGGTGATAATGATGAGCACGCGAAACATTAATGGTTTTTTCATTCCTTTTCCCCCTTTAAGTTGGTAGAACTGAGAACACCGTACTTCGCAATTTTGAAAGTACGGTATTCTTACTGATTATTAAATACTTTTCGAGATTGAGTTTTAATATCCTGCTTAAAGAAGAACGAAATCCGAAAAAAAAGTGAAAATGTTCGCCATTTTATATGAGCCAACGGGCGTTTTTACCCCCATCGGCTCATATACTACATGATATCGTGGACTATTTGGCCATCGATGACGGTCATCAAGGCTTTGATATCTTTAATGGCATCTTCTGAACAAGTGTAAATATCTTCTGAAATTACCGCGATATCAGCCAACTTACCTGGTTCAATGGAGCCGGTGACATGGTCCATATAACCGAAATAAGCCCCATTGATGGTAAACATACGCAGCATGTCTTCGCGGCTGATTTTCTCTGAATCGCCTAAACTTCGCCCTTGGCTCGTCTTTCTGGCGATGGCAGCGTACATACCAATAAATGGATTATAATGAGCAGATGTCATGTCCGAGTTGGCGGCAACCTTGATTCCGTAATCCATGTAGGTCTTAAGCGGTTTGAAGTATTCGATTTGCTTTTGAGACAATACATCGAAATAGATATCACCTTCAACATACATAAACCCAGGCTGAACTGAAACGCCGATGCCGTATTCGCGCATAAGCTCAAGACTATGTTGACTTGGTAAATAACCATGGATGATATTGTGCCGCATATCCGAACGGGGGAAAGCCTTTTGAGCAGCGACGAATGCATCCACGGCAATGTCTTGAGCACGGTCCCCACATGTATGAACACCAGTTGACCATCCCATTCGATGGCCTCGCAGGATAATATCATTCATGATGTTGAGATCCAACCGTAAAGGGATATCTGAAATGGTACCATCAGACCAAGGTTCATTCATCATCGCAGTTTTACTGCCAACACCACCGTCAATGGCGATTTTGAGTGCACCCAAATTTAGCCAGTGATCGCCAAACCCGGAATCGATACCAGTGTATTTTAGGAGTCCCTCTGTGTACTCGGGATCGTAGCTGCGGAGACCGTAACAGTCTGGCATCATATTCATCCTGATGGGTAAGGATTTTTCTTTGTGGAGTTTTCGATAGGTTCGCATTGTCGTAATGTCGACACCAGGATCAAGAATGCCAGTGATTCCGTACTTTTGATATTCAGTCATTGCGAGTTTGATATGATACTCAGTTTTGGCAATCTGTTCTTCGGGTGTACCCATGGGGATGACATTTCTGACGAGTATCTGAGCCCCATCTCGCAACACACCAGTCGGTTCGCCGGTAAGGGGGTCCCGATCAATGGTACCACGAATTGGGTTCGGAGTGTCTTTGTTGATACCAGCCAATTCCAAAGCTTTACTATTTACGACAGTTCTTGCAAATAATCGATTCAGTAAAACCGGATGGTCAGGCGACACTTCATCTAGGTCCCAACGCGTTGGCATTCGGTATTCCTTAAACTGACTTTCAATCCACCCACCACCCAAGATCCATTCACCTGAGGGGGTTCGTTTGACTTTATCTAGTACCCGTTGTTTAAGACCATCAATCGTATCCAATCCGAAAAGCATGACACCATCGAGAAGGATTCCAGCAGCAGGAACATGATTGTGTGAATCAAAGACACCCGGGATAACAGTTTTACCATGTAAGTCAATAACTTTTGTAAAATCCCCCCTTAGGATTGCAATTTCATCATTAGTTCCGCAAGCCATAATCCGATTTCCAGAAATCGCGATTGAATTCACAATTGAGTTATTGGTATCCACAGTTAAAATATTGCCATTCATGAAAATGATGTCTGCTTTGCCTAAAACGAAAGCTTGTGCGGTCATAATTTCCCCTCCAGTTGATGATTTTATCTAAGCAGTTCTTTTTTCTCTGATCCGCATTTTATACAGACTTCTTTAACAAACGCTTGATTTGAACACATTCTGGGTTCTGGCTGCTTGCAGCCAACGACATTACAAACCAAACATTTATAAAGAGGTTCTGAACATTTGGATCCGTTTTTCATCCTGCCGGGACAGTTAGGCATACGACCCACTCCTTTCCGATGTTATATGATTCCATTCGGTTTGCGAGGAAAGATATCCTTTTTGCGTTTAAAATAAGTAGGTGGCACTGCGACGGATTATCGTGAGTTCCTTATGTCAGAATAGGCGTAAGTGATTCATTATCGTTTGCGTATTCGATATACTTATAGTATAATACTTCCGTAATGGTTCGCGCCTGTAGCTCAGTGGATAGAGCGTTTGCCTCCGGAGCAAAAAGTCGTAGGTTCGATTCCTACCAGGCGCGCCAACAGTTAATTATCGCTTATTTTGGTGAAATGGGCAGGTGATTTAGATGAACGATACCATATCGATTACGATCGTCGGTAGCCGGAACGCAGAGAAATGCTATACAGGCGGGTGAGGCTCTTATCTGTCTCAGGAAGAGACGGCACACCTTTACCGTGTTTATTTTGGCAACCTTTATGAAAGCACCCGAGTCAGTTTGCGGTATCTCGATATTCATGACGAGGGATTCTCCGATGACCCTGCGAGTATATATTGGCAGGAAAATGATAAGGCACTTCCTTATGCAATAGTGGATGATCAATTGATTAGCTCGGGTACGATATCATGGGATAAAATCATTGAGTTATTACCAGATTCCGAAGAAGACGAATAACGTAATTTTATTATGATCAAGCCTGCGTTAGCAGGATTTTTTTTATTGACATGGTATTTAAATAGTAGCATTTAATTGAATATATGGGATGAGCCAATTGGGAGAGACCTGGATCACAGGCGCCGAAGGAGCAAGTCAATAGCAGCAGCCTATCGATGAAACTCTCAGGCAAATGAACCGATTGGGGACAATTCTCTGGAAAGATCCGTTCGTTGAGACGGGCGCCGAAGGAGCAAGGCATAGTATGCTTAATCTCTCAGGTATCGAGGACAGGGGAAATAAAATGGCAGCCGTTATTTTATTTCCTTTTTTGTTTCTGCGGGGTGATTACAATTGTAACGGTAATAACAAATAACCCATTGATTAAACATCAAAAGAATTATGCTCTCATTTTTGTTCCGGAAGTGGATCAAGTTCTTTTGCACACAAGAGATATGATTCATCAAGGGGGAAAGTTATTGATCCATCCCCTTTATGGCAATTTTAAGGAAGATCAGATGCATTATCGAACATTGATTGTTTCTTCAGGGAATGTTTTAGATTACCGCTCCCTCATCATGGTTGAAAATGCTATTGAAAAAATCTCGCGTCCTAAGACACCCCTATCGGATCAAATGGCACAAGAATGGCAAACCATAGATAAATACTTGATAATGGAAGTGATCGGTAATCTATCTAACTCTGGACAATAACTATATGAAGAAGGAGGTCAGCACCGGAAATTCTCCTTATATGCACTGGAGGTGAGTTAGTGAAATCATTGGAATTGGGATTCGTCGAGATACGAGATATTCAGTTCGGTAGTATCACGCAGGTTGAAGATGGTATCCTCACGGTTAACAGGGACGAATTGATTGCGTTGATTCAAGAGGATGAGCGGATTGCATCAATCGAAATCGAAATTGCTCATCCGGGTGATTCAACTCGAATCATCCCAGTCAAAGATGTGATTGAGCCACGAGCAAAGGTTGAAGGATCGGGCGGAATTTTCCCAGGGATGGTCAGTAAGGTCGAAACGGTAGGTGAAGGGAAAACACATGTGCTGAAGGGAGTATCAGTCATCACCACCGGGAAAATTGTTGGCTTCCAAGAAGGGATCATTGATATGTCTGGACCCGGAGCAGATTACTGTCCTTTTTCAAATTTGCACAATCTCGTATTGATCTGCGAGCCAGTTGATGGATTGCTCCAGCACGAGCATGAGCAGGTTCTACGGATGGCGGGTTTAAAAATGGCTTCCTTTTTGGGATCATGTAGCATCACGGCTGTTCCAGACTACACAGTCAGATACGAGACGGCATCCATCATTGAATTAGCTAAGCTTTACCCTGATTTGCCGAAAGTGGTGTACATATATATGTTACAAAGTCAGGGTCTTTTGCATGATACCTATGTTTACGGTGTCGATGCAAAGCGAATCTTGCCTACATTGATTTCGCCCACAGAAGTGATGGATGGAGCGATTGTCAGTGGGAACTGTGTTTCAGCCTGTGATAAGAATACAACTTATCATCACTTGAATAATCCTGTCATTGAGGAACTTTTCAAACAACATGGAAAGAAGATCAATTTTGTCGGGGTCATTATTACCAACGAAAATGTGACGCTAGCTGATAAGGAACGTTCCTCTAACATGACTGCACGCCTGGCAAGTTATCTTGGCGCAGACGGAGCAATAATCACTGAAGAGGGGTTTGGTAACCCGGATACCGATCTGATTATGAACTGTGTGAAACTGGAGAACCAGGGTATCAAAACTGTGCTTATCACAGATGAATATGCAGGTCGTGACGGAGCATCACAATCACTGGCTGATGCGAATGCAAAAGCTGATGCCGTTGTAACAGCGGGAAATGCCAATGAGATGATTCATTTGCCGAAGCTGGACAAGGTCATCGGGAATATGGCGGTGGCAAGTGTCATAGCAGGTGGTTTTGAGAAGAGCATCATGGCCGATGGCAGTATCATGACTGAAATCCAAGCGCTGACGGGAGCGACTAATGAATTAGGCTACAGTAAAATATCTGCGAAACGAAAAAATTGAGGGAAGAGAGGCGAAGACGATGCTATCAGGTAAAAAAGTAATCATTTTAGGCGATCGTGATGGCATACCTGGGCCAGCTATCGCTGAGTGTGTCAAATCGGCAGGAGGAGACGTGATTTTCGCGGTAACTGAGTGTTTTGTCTGAACAGCTGCCGGTGCCATGGACATGGAAAACCAAAAGAGGGTGAAGGAACTGACTGATCAGTTTGGCGCTGAGAACATCATCGTCATCCTGGGGGGCGCAGAAGCTGAATCGGCCGGATTGACTGCCGAAACAGTATCCAATGGTGATCCCACCTTTGCTGGTCCATTGGCAGGAGTCTCGTTGGGACTCAAAGTTTACCATATTCTTGAACCAGAAATGAAAGAACAGATTGATGCGACAGTTTATGATGAGCAGGTCAGCATGATGGAAATGGTATTGGATGTTGATAAAATTGTTCATGAGGTCAGTGGAATTCGAGAGCAGTTCAGTAAATAGTTGAATTGACAGGGGGGAAACGCATGAGCGACCGGATCAGAGTTGTTCACTACCTCAACCAATTCTTCGGCCAAATAGGTGGTGAAGATAAAGCATCAGTCCCTCCCATGACGAAAGAGGGGCCTGTTGGGCCCGGGCTTGCCTTCCAAAGTATCTTTGGTGATGATGCCGAAATTGTTGGGTCTGTGATCTGCGGTGATTCATATTATAATGAGAATCTGGTATCCGCTAAAGAACAGGTAATCGCCATGATCAAATCATACCAGCCAGATCTAATGATTGCAGGCCCGGCCTTTAATGCAGGACGCTACGGCGTTGCCTGCGGGTCTGTTGTTGCAGCGGTGATGGAAGAGCTTCAGATCCCGGCATTGACAGGAATGTACCATGAAAACCCGGGAGCGGAAATTTACCAAAAATCTATTTACATCATTGAAACAAGTGATTCAGCGGCCGGACTTCGGAAAGCGGTACCCGCTATGGCGTCGCTTGGTTTAAAGTTAGTAAGGAAGGAATCAATCGGGAGTGCACAAGAAGAGGGCTATCTAGATCCTGGGGTCATTCGCAAGAATTATTTTACGGATACCAGGGGTGCTGAACGTGCAGTGAATATGCTGATTTCCAAACTGAATTGCCTTCCGTTTGATACAGAATTCCCAATGCCAGAATTTGATAGGGTACATCCGCAACCGGCGATTCAGAACAGGAGAAAAACAAAAATTGCATTAGTCACATCTGGTGGGATCGTGCCTAAAGGAAATCCTGACCATATTGAAGCTTCCAGTGCTTCAAAATATGGAAAATATGATTTAACAGGTATCGTCGACTTGACACCGGATACTTATGAGACTGCACATGGAGGTTATGATCCTGTTTATGCAAATCAGGATCCTGACCGAGTACTGCCTTTGGATGTTGTATGTGAACTAGTTGCAGAAGGGGAAATCGGCGAACTGCACCGTTATTTCTATTCCACGGTAGGCAATGGGACTTCGGTTGCAAATGCAAAACGTTTTGCCATTGATATTGCTGCAGATCTTATGAACGAAGGGGTACAGGCCGTTATTCTTACTTCCACCTGAGGGACTTGCACACGTTGCGGAGCAACGATTGTGAAAGAAATCGAACGCGCTGGGATACCGGTAGTTCATATTTGCACTGTCGTTCCAATTTCTCTGACGGTGGGTGCTAACAGGATTGTACCTGCGGTAGCGATTCCGTATCCCTTGGGGAACCCTGCTTTATCAGCGAGTGATGAGCGATCCCTGAGAAAAAAATTGATTCAGAAAGCTTTAAAAGCCTTGGAAACGGAAGTTGAAGGGCAAACAGTATTTGAGAAATAGCTTTTATCAATGAAGAATGGATAAAGAGTCAAGATATCCATTCTTCTGATATGTGGGGGAGTATCGATGGAACATCCAGTGGTCAAGGGAGCTGCTTATGCATTAATAAATACACCACATCTTTTGGTTTCGTATGGCACTACTCAAATGATGGAGACTAACAAAAGTTCGGATTATCTCGCTCATCTTCAATCAAATCTGAGGCGATTTGAAGAAGTCGTTTCCTATCCACCAAATCAAGTATTTATTGCCAATTTAACCCCGGCTGTTCTGGCAGATATTCCACGCCCATGGTTTGATAGGGGTCTGATAGCTTCCAGCCGGTTTGGCCCTAAAGGTGAGATCATGCCTGAAAACGAATTCTTCGGTTTGATGAAAATCGTCGATGCTTTCGATCTGATTATGCTAACTGAAGAGTTTTCAGCGGATGTAATTAAAATACTTGCGAATCATCCAGTAGTTCCGGAAATCGATTTGCAGAAAATTGGGCAAGGTACACGCAACGAGTTGATCCAGAAGGTCGTAGCAGACCACGAAGGGGAACCATTAATCTGGAATAATACAGTTGTTGGTTGCGTACGTCGTGCTCACAAATATGACGAAAATCTCTCTGCACATGTAATCGCAGAAAACTTAGCGACAAAGGCATCTTCTTATCTGGTGTTGTTGCATTTACTCAAACAGACTGGCACAGATCCCGCTGCCATCCAATACATCATTGAAACATCTGAAGAAGCCTGTGGAGATATGAATCAAAGGGGCGGGGGAAATTTTGCAAAGGCCATTGGCGAAGTATGCGGATGCGTCAATGCAACGGGATGCGATATTCGTTCATTTTGTGCTGGTCCGGCACATGGTATTGTAACAGCATGTGCATTAGTCAAAGCCGGAATCTATGACCAAGTAGTTGTGGTCGGGGGTGGCGCAGTAGCCAAATTAGGGATGAACGGGCGTGAACATGCTTTGAAAGGGTTACCCATTCTTGAGGATGTTTTGGGTGCATTTGCAATCTTGATTACCGCAAATGATGGTGTGAACCCTGTAATTCGCACTGATGCGATTGGCCGACATCGTATTGGATCAGGGTCGTCACCTCAAGCCGTTATGCAGGCAATTGTGACAGACCCATTAGATCGGATCGGATTGAAGATCCAAGACATCGATAAATACTCTGTTGAGATGCAAAATCCTGAGATAACAGAACCTGCAGGTGCAGGAGATGTACCGAAAGCGAACTATAAAATGATTGGGGCGTTGGCCGTTAAACGAGGAGAAATGCAAAAAGATCATCTCGAGGAATTTGTCAGGAAACATGGCATGCCAGGTTATGCTCCAACTCAAGGACATATTCCGTCAGGTGTTCCATTTATCGGTTTTGCCCAGGATATGATTTTAGCAAATAATATGAAACGAGCAATGATCATCGGTAAAGGAAGTCTGTTCCTAGCCCGCATGACTAATCAGTTCGATGGGGTATCGTTTATAATGGAAAGGAACCCTGGGATACAACCTCCAGCTGCCACTTTAACAAGAGAAGAAGTGAAGAAGGCCATCGCCGACATGATCCGCGAAATGGCTCAAACCCTGATCAAAGAAAACGAGGGAATCTGAGAGGGGTGTGATGAAATTGACATCAAATATTAAAGCGATGGTCGGTCATGTCATGATGGAGGTGGCGGACCTGCTCGATGATACCGTTACACAAAAAGCGGCTGTCATTGGAGTAACCATACCCGGTAGCGAACTTGGCCCCACTGAAATATTTGCAGGGTGTCACTTATGCCAGCGGTTGCATCCAAGTATTCAAGTTGTGCCCATTGGACATGACTTAACAACTGACAATTCAGAAGAGGATTGTCAAAGGGAAGCACATAAGATGATGAACGATTTGTTAGTCAATAAAAGGATTGATGCGGCAGTTACCATGCATTATAATTTCCCCGTTGGCGTTGCTACAGTTGGCCGTATGATAACACCAAGCAAAGGGCGCGAAGTGTTTCTTGCATCAACCACAGGAACAACAGCCGCGAACCGAGTTCAAGCGATGGTCATGAACACGATTTATGGGGTTGCAGTTGCAAAGGCAAGTGGGATAGGCTCCCCTAAGATCGGGTTTTTGAATGTTGACGGTGCTCGTGCAGCAGCACGAATTGTTTCTGACCTAGTAAAAAATGGGTATGAGGTTGAAATGGCTGGGTCCGTCCGAGTTGATGGCGGAATGCTTATGCGCGGTAATGACTTGCTCGCTGGAACGGCTGATGTGATGGTGACTGATTCATTAACTGGAAATATACTAATGAAAGTAATGTCATCGTTTAACACCGGCGGTTCATACGAAGCTGTTGGGTTCGGGTATGGTCCCGGGGTTGGGGAAGGATTTGACCCCATTATCCTGATAGTATCTCGGACATCCGGAGCACCCGTCATTGCGTCTGCAATTCGTTATGCCGCAGATATGGTAGTTGGAAAGCTGAATTCGATTGTTCTAGAAGAATTGGCCAGGGCACGTAAACATGGTTTAGATCAACTGATATTTGAATATCTTGAGGCAAACAGCACATCTGCACGTGATAAAGAAGTCGTTGCTCCAATGAAAAAAATAGTTACTGAAGAAATTCTGGGTATTGACATTTTGGCACTGGATGATGCTGTTCATTGCTTGTGGTCGGCAGGCATCTATGGGGAAACAGGAATGGGATGTACAGGTCCTGTAATCTTAGTCGCTGAATTTGACCGTGAACAAGCGAAGACCATATTGATAGAGAGAAAGTATCTGTGAGATAACTTCTGGAAATATCAAAGCCTACATGAGGGGTAATAAAAAATGGGAGTTCTGATTGTCGCGCAAAATAACGCCTCTCAGGACTCTTTCGCTTTGAGAAAGGGCATGCGTTGATGAGAGAGTTGTTCCCAAAAAAAATTGTCGAATCAAAATGGCCTCATTTTCAAGTTGGATGGAGCGAGATGCATTCTCGCACATACATAATTATAACGGAAGTCCCAATGAAACGGTTAATCATTAAAGCGTTCCATATAGCCTAATTGTTGCTTTCTGTCGGCATGTTGATGGAACAGCCATCCTTAATACCGTAAAACCGTGGTTAAGGTATGGTTTTATCTAAGTGGTTATTCAAATTAAAAAAGTGCATATCAATGATCAGATGGACCTAACTTTGATTGCACTTTGCTATGGGGAAATTGTGTGAAAAATTAGCATGCATAATTTGTTTCGTTATCTAGCAGATTCTTGGCAGAATTTCTTCTGGTAACAGATCCAAGTACCGGGTTCCACCGAATTTCGTCTTGAGGTATGCATTCCCTGTCCCCTTTTTGACTTCACCGATCCAAGTTGGGTTTTGCTCTGGGAAGGCACTATGAATAAAATTCATGATATCTTGAGAATCATCTGGTGATGTGATGATGATCATTTTCCCCTCATTCGCGAGATATAATGGATCAATACCAAGTAATTCACAAGCTCCGCGAACAGGAGCGATAATCGGTACATCTGGCTCGTAGATATAGAAATCGTGACCCGATGCGGTTGCCAATTCATGGGCAACCGTGGCCAAACCACCCCGCGTTGGGTCTCTAAACATACGGATATTTGGAAAATGATCAAGTAGTCCGGAAGAGATCCGATTGAGTGAGTATGCATCACTTAAAACAGGAGTAGAGAATGCAATCCCCTCCCGCTTGGATAAAACAGCAATCCCATGTTCTCCCACGCCGCCATTGATGAGAATATGGTCACCTGGCCTGATCTGTCGATGACCTAGGAGGGCGTTTCGATGAAGGTAGCCAAAACCAGTGGTAGTTATGAAAATTTGATCTCCTTTACCTTTTTCCACAACTTTTGTGTCTCCGGCGATTATGGCAATTCCCGCATTCTTGGCCTCACTGGCCATAGATTTGACAACTTCTTCAAGAATTCGGATAGGCAAACCTTCTTCCAAGATGAATGCTGCTGACAAATAAGTCGGAACACCTCCGGCCATCGAAACATCATTGACAGTTCCACAAACAGCTAGTTTCCCAATGTCGCCACCAGGAAAGAAAATCGGATTGACCACAAAACTATCGGTGCTAATGACCAAAGGGGCATCAAAAGATGGCACAACCGCAGCATCACCTAGATCTTCAAGCACCGGATTTGTCAGATGAAGATGGAAAAGTTGTGTAATCAACTCATGGGTATGAAGCCCACCCGATCCATGTGAGAGCAGAATATTGCTGTTAATATCCAGCATCAAGATTGCCTCCTTGTTTACCGATGTGTCTGTCATAGCGATAATAAGCAGCACAAGCGCCTTCACCGGACACCATGCATGGGCCTGCAGGATTTGATGGGGTGCATTGAATACCAAATAGCGGGCACTGTAACGGTTTCAAGCGCCCGGTTATAATCTCACCACATCGGCACGGCGTGTCCAATATGGGTTTTTTGAGTTGCATTGGGAATTGGCATCGGGCGTCAAATCTTGAATAGTCACTCTGGATCGACAAACCACTATCAGGAATTGCCCCGAGTCCCCTCCATAAAGAATCAACTGGAGTGAAGACATCACGAATGGTTTTCATGGCTACAGTATTCCCTTGTTCTGTGACTATTCTCGGGTAAGCATTGATCAACGTCGCTTTCTGATGCTTGATTTGCGTTACCAATGAGTTTACACCAAAGAGAATTTCAACTGGTGTAAAACCAGTCACGACAGCTGGCATATCGAGTTCTTGAGGGACGAAACTGAAAAAGGAAGAACCAGTAACTGCAGACACATGTCCAGGGAGAATCAATCCATCAATATCATGGGTACCGGAAAACAATACACGTAATGCTTGCGGAATCGTTTTAAGGAAGGAAAGCACAAAATAATTGCGGAGGTTCATTTTGGCAGCCTCCAAGATTGAAGCCGCAACAATTGGCGCGGTGGTCTCAAATCCAATTCCAATAAATATGAACATTCTCTCTGGTTCATGGGTAGCCATTTTGATTGCGTCCATAGGAGAGAATACAATCCGAATGTCAGCGCCATTTGAGCGCTCTTTTAACAATGTCGAGCGACTGCCCGGTACTTTTAGCATATCTCCAAAAGTTGTGATTACAGTGTTTGGCAATGTTGCGTATTGAATCAGCAAATCGATGTCTGCAGTATGCGTAACACAAACTGGGCATCCAGGGCCACTGATGAACTCAACTGAGCCTTGTAACAATTGACGGAAAGAGTAATGAGATATTGCAGTCGTATGCGTACCGCATACTTCCATTAACCTCACAGGGGGGTGGGGGGAGATACACTTAATGCCCGCTATCAGGCGATTGACGATGTCTAAATCGTCATATTTGACCATCTTCATTCATCTCCTCCAGCAGCGCCAGGGTGATTAATGCATCCCGTTCATCGACAATTTGGAGTGCGTACCCAGCATGTACCAAAACGTAATGACCGACCTTTGCTTCTGGCAGCATTTTTATGTAAGCGTTAAAGATATTCCCGTTGATATCAACTTCAGCATAATCGCCGGTTATTGAAATAACTTTTCCTGGGTAAGCCAAACACATGCAAATTCCTCCTTCAATTAGGAATGACTATGACCGGTGTACAATCTCGTTGCTATTGCAGCTTGACCTAAAGAAATACCCCCATCATTTGGTGGCACTATCTGATGTAGAATTGCTTCATAACCCATCAATGCCAATTGCTCCTTCATAATTCTGAGCAGAAAAGTGTTTTGGAAAACACCACCGCTTAGAACTACTTGGCGCGAAGGATATTGGGTTGAATGACTCATGATAGTTTCGACAGACATGGCTACAATAGTGTGATGAAAACGGGCGCTGATATGTCCTTTTGCGTATCCTGAACAGATATCTGCGATAATTCCGGCAATCACGGGTGTTGGGTCAAGGGTTTCTTCAACACGGGTATAAGGGTAAGGGGAGTACGGGAGTTCTTTATCTGCGTACTCCATCAACTCAATAGCCGCTTGACCCTCATAAGTTACTTCAGGGCAGATTCCTAATAATGCCGCAACTGCATCAAAAAAACGTCCACAGCTTGAGGTAAGCGGCGATTGGATTCCATTCGTTATCATGTGTTCAATAATTTTCCGTTGCGATCTTTCAGGGTGGAACGCTTCAGATTCAAAATTTTTGTCGGGCTCCCTTAACAAAGACAGATAACTGATAGCCATCCGCCAAGGGTTCCGAGTGCCAGCATCCCCTCCTGGCAGCCTAAGATATTTCAGGTGTGCAACGCGGTCAAAGGAAGCATAATCCCCATGCAAGATTTCAAAACCCCAGATATGACCATCCGCACCATAACCAGTCCCGTCAAGAATGATGCCCCACGCAGGTGAACTGATTTTATTCTCCGCTAAACAAGATGCAAAATGAGCGTGATGATGTTGCACTGGAAATCGACGAGAAGGATCGCTTAACTGAGATGCAATTCGGGTAGACATGAAACTTGGGTGAAGGTCATGAGCGATAATTCCCGGAGTGACATCAAGAAATTTTTGCATGTCTCGAAAGGATTCCATGAAGTGATTAATCGTTTCCTCATTCTCCAGATCCCCTATGTGGGGGCCAACAAAGGCATTATTTCCCTTTAGAAACGTATATGTGTTTTTGAGATCACTACCTAACGCCAATATCGGGATTGGTGAAGATAATGGCATCACGACAGGCTGTGGGGCATAACCCCTTGCTCGCCGAAAGAAATAAGGGTGCTGGTCGAACACCTTGACAACGGAATCATCACAACGGTTAACAATGGGACGATTATGCAACAATAAACCATCAGCAATTTCAGATAGCAACGTGACTGCTTCTTCGTTGGTATGAATCAGGGGTTGTCCGTACAGATTTCCGCTTGTCATGACCATCATGTCAATCTTTTCCGAAAACATCAGTACATGTAGAGGACTGTACGGTAACATAACACCAAGTGTATTGATGTTCGGTGCCAGTGCATCCAAACTGTCTGATGAACTTTTCTTATCAAGTAAAACGATGGGTGCTTGCGGTGATGTCAGCAAGTTCTGTTCTGCGGACGATATTGAGACGTATTGACGAGCAGAATCAAGATCTCGGCACATAACGGCAAATGGCTTCCACGGCCGATGTTTTTTCTGTCGCAAGCGAATGACGGCATCATGATTGGTTGCCATACATGCGAGTTGAAATCCACCGATTCCTTTCACAGCGATGATCGCACCGTTCAGGATTGCATTTTGAAATCCGCTCACCCAATTTCCGAGCTGACGTTCAGAGCCTTTCAAAAAAAATTCTGCTTGTGGCCCACATACAGGGCAAGCGTTTGGTTGAGCATGGAATCGACGGTTTCTTGGATCCGAGTATTCCAGCAAACATTCTGGGCACATCTGAAAGTTTTTCATTGATGTGTTCGTTCTGTCATATGGAATATCGTCAATGATGGTAAATCGAGGGCCACAATTTGTACAGTTGGTAAACGCATATCCATAGCGTCGATCTTGGGGGTTGGTGATATCATTCAGGCATTCGGAACATATCGCTGCATCAGGTGAAATAAGGGTACGCTTAGGTTGTGAGGAATCACTTGACGAGATGCAGAACTCCGAAAACCCGTATAAGGGTTCTTCTTGAGTGGTGATGGAGTCTATATGCGCCAGAGGGGGTTTGCTGGATACAATTCTGTTTAGAAAATCTTGAACTGAAATGCGGGACCCTTCAGCATGGATGATAACACCATCTGTTGTATTGTAAACATGTCCATTAATACCGGTCATCATCGCAATAGAAAAAACAAACGGTCGAAATCCGACCCCTTGGACGATCCCGTTAACATTAACTTTTACATGAATTCGCTCGATGCTAAAAGAGGTGTTGCATTCTGATATCTCGTTCATATGTGTTCTCCTAAACTTAAGCTCCTTCAATAAAATCGATGTACATCTCTTGTCCGCTTTCCATGTCAACCGCAAAAGAGTGGCAGACAGGGCAAATAAATTGGTAATGTTCCGGACGAAAATCGCAATGACAATCTCTGCAGTGGGCATTAATGGGTATCGTGGATATTTCCAGTGTTGCACTACTAATGAGAGGATCGTCAGAAAGGGCTTCAAATGCTGCGCGCAAGGCAGCTGGATACGCACTGGTCAGCTCACCGATCTTTATGCTGATGAGTTTGACTTGGGTCATATTGTTTTGTTCAGCCACACTGTGGACAGCTGTAATGATACTTTCCATCAAAGATAGTTCATGCATAGTTTCCACCTATTCGACAAAATATTACAAAATAATATAAAGAAAGTCGATTTCCGAATTTATATTGCAGAATACATGAAAATCTGCGATAATTTAGAAGGATTATTGGATCATGAAATGAATATCTAATAAAATGTCGGCTTTCATGCGACTATAGTATACCGCAGTTGTTGAATTATGACAAGCAAGTACAAAGACAGCTCAATCTTGAATCGAATGTCTGTCTACTTTTTCAGACAGATGTTGATTATTACAGAGAGACAAGTCTACTATTCTGAAACAAAGGAGGGGTGTTGCACGTGAATTTTCTCGTAGCGTCTTTGGTGGCATTTATAACCTATCTCATTTTTACAATCGGGACGGGCACGATACTGGGATTATGGAGTTCTCAGGAGATTGTGATCGGCCTAATTGTCGCTGTGCTGACAGGTGGTCTGTCTCGCAAGATTTTCTTTTATCATGATGGCCCTGCGGTCATGAGAATGGCAAATCCTGTTCGCTGGCTGGCATGGACTGTTTACTTTCTTGGTCCATTCATGGTTGGCCTTGTGAAAGCAAACATTGATGTTGCCACCCGGGTCATCACAGGAAAGATTAATCCCGGGATAGTCAAAGTCAATCCTGGCTATAAATCTGATTTTGCTGTCATGATGTTAGCCAACTCGATTACCTTGACTCCCGGAACACTTACAGTGGATGTTAATGAAGAAAATAATGATATGTATATCCACTGGATCGATGTCAAAAACGCCAATCCAGATCCGAAAGAAGTCTATGGAAGTTTCGGAGACTGGGTAAGGAGGATCGCTGAATAATGCGGGAATTATTTTTATCAGTTGGGATTGCATTAACGGTGCTCACCGTGGTGTCCGGGATTCGATGCTTGATCGGACCGACTCTACCTGATCGTGTGGTCGGTTTGGATACAGTTAATACGCTGATCATAGCTGTCATGGTCATCCTATCCGTTGCATTCGAGCAAGTTATCTTTGTGGATATCGCGATTGTTTACGCACTTTTGTCATACGTAACGACCCTCTATATCGCAAAATATCTGGAGGGAGGTTTGTAGAATCCATGGAATTTATACGCATTATGATATACATTTGTCTAGCTATCGGGCTTGCCTTCAATCTTCTAGGATCTATCGCACTATTCCGTTTTCCTGATGTCTATACCCGTTTACACGGTGCAACGAAGTGCACAACATTTGGCACAGTGTTCATGACTTTTGCAGTGATTTTCTACAGCATCTATGCCCACTCTGCAGGCATTGGGACCAGATATATTGTATTGGGAGTGCATGCATTAATCGCGCTGGGTGCATTGCTGTTGACAAATCCGACGGGGGCTCATGCTATTGCTCGAGCAGCACACCGCTCTGGAATCATGCCAAAATTTGCGGTTGTTGATAAATTGGCAGAAGACGAAAGGGGGAAGGCAAATGTATGAACTGTTGCATATCGTTGTGCCTTTACTCATGATCGGTGTTGCATTCTTAGTCGTAAGATTTGAGGATATCCTTGCTGCTGTCGTTGCGCTAGCAATCTTGAGTCTTTTGGTTTCATTACAGTTCTACCTCATGCGTGCTCCTGATGTGGCGATTACGGAAGCAGCCATTGGAGCTGCGTTGAGCACTGCGATTTACTTGCTTGCAATGAAAGCGATTTATCGGAAGGGGGCTGACAAAGTTGAATAAAAGTGTAAAGTTTGTCATGTTAGTCTTCCTTGCCGGAATGATAATGGCGGGAATCATGATGATCCATCCATATGGCGAACTTGGATATAGCGACATGGATGATTATTACATTGAGAATGCACAGATTGAGACGGGTGCAAATAACATTGTCACGACAATCGTTTTTGATTATCGAGGGTTTGATACTCTAGGCGAAGCCACAGTCATGTTCGGCACGGCAGTTGGGATACTCACCTTGTTTCGGGGGGTGGGAAGATGAAATCAATGAGCAAGGTTGTATTAATGGTTTCTCAGATCACCTTTCTGATGGCTGTTGTTTTTGGATTTTATATCATCTTTCATGGCCACCTTACTCCAGGTGGCGGATTTCAAGGGGGAGCGATACTGGCAACCGCTGCATCATTGATTATCGTGGCATTTGGTAGAAAAGACGTTGAGAAACTTCTCCCTCAGAATCTGAACCACATTTTCGTGGTTTTGGAATCTTTCATGATTATTTCCATCGGTCTTCTCTTATTTCTCCCTCAGGCAGCAAAAGTGGACGGTTCCATTTCACAAGTCGTCTATAACGCTATTGCCGGACCCAATGGAGTTTTTGGTATGAAAATTGCCGCAGGTGTGAATGATGGTTTTATGAATACAGGAGGGCTACTACCGATTAAGAACATCGTAACCGGCATCGAAGTTATGTGTGCTATATACCTGATCATCAAGGTGATGTATAGAGCAAGGGAAGAAGACTTTACCGTAGACGACAGTGGTTTGATGTCTTACGGAGGTGATCAGAATGAATAACATGCCTTACATTGCTGCTGGCACTATGTTCATTTTTGGCCTTCATATCATTCTCTTTCAAAGAAATCTGATTAAAATTGCCATTGGTCTTAGTATTCTGGAACTTGGTGTTAACCTTTTTTTGATCTCATTAGGATACCGGACGGGCGGCCAGGCTCCGATTTATACAATGGCAGGAACTGGGCAAATGGTATTGCCGGTTCCGCAAGCTTTGACCCTGACTGCAATTGTTATCGGTTTTGCAACTACCGCTTTGCTTCTGGCGATCATTGTGGGAATTCATAGGCATTACGGGACACTGGATATCGCTGAGGTAAGGAGGTTACGTGGATGAGCGATCTGTTAAAACACTCAGTTATTTTAGCTATTGCATTGCCTTTGTTTGGAGCTTTTATCACTCCACTGGTCAATTCCCTGAGTCCCCGTCTACCAAAATTCTGGCTCGTAACTGTATTTTCAGCAACCTTTCTGGTAGTGACTTATAATTTGCATAAGGTACTGACGATAGGAACACAAATATATGTCCTTGGTGGGGAAAGCATTTCAGTTCCACTGGTTTCAGGGATGGTCATACCCATCCGAATCATCATGCACCTTGATGCAATGAGTGCCTTTATGGCTTTCTCGGGAACTTTGGTTGCACTTGCAGTAGCAGTGTACTCAGTTGCATTTATGCAAAAGTCGTCAGCTGTGGATGAATATGATACATTACTTATGCTGTTGCTGACAGCAATGTTGGGAATGGTGATGACGGGTGACGCTTTTAACTTCTTTGTGTTTGTTGAAATCGCTGGTATATCCATCGCTGTGCTTGTAGCTTTCTGGCGAAACAAAGCAGAAGGTTTTGAAGCATCATTCAAATACACTGTAATGGGTTCGATCGGTGCTCTTATGTATCTCATCGGGGTAGCGTTCCTTTACTCAAAGTATAATGTGCTCGATATGGGAGCTATTGCAGGCCGGATGGATATTGCCCTGGTTGACAAGATTGCATTGGGATTGATGGCCATTTCTCTTGCAATGAAAGCAGGATCCGTCCCGATGCATATGGCTACACCGGATGCGTACCAGCAAGCCCCAGCTCCTGTGACTGCATTTATGGTCTGCGTCAGCCAGGCGAGCCTATATGGATTGTTCCGAGTTTTGTTTACGGTATTTGGTTTGTCAATGAATGTGGAGACGATAGGGTGGCTGATTATCATTCTGGGTGTATTGTCAATGTTTATCGGTGTCACCATGGCGTTAAAACAGCACGACATCAAACG
Organism: uncultured Candidatus Sumerlaeota bacterium; assembly: GCA_964600665.1. Classification (GTDB taxonomy): domain Bacteria; phylum Bacillota; class SLNR01; order SLNR01; family SLNR01; genus CAZRKC01. The sequence goes on along the minus strand of CAZRKC010000001.1, from coordinate 40,787 downwards.
ATTGATGGCATATCATGCTGTCTCCCAGACAGGGTATATGCTCATGGGAGTGGGAGTCGGATTGGCTGTATTGCGCATGCCTGAAGCGTTTGCAGCTTTTGGATTCAATGCTATGCAAGGTGGTATCTTTCACATAATTAACCATGCACTATACAAAAGCCTTTTATTCTTGACTGCCGGCGCAGTTTTCTATGCTACAGGAAAGAGTGCCTTAGATGACATGGGTGGTTTAGCCCATAGTATGAAATACACAACTATCTTCTTCTTAATAGGATCTGCTGCAATCGCCGGGATTCCACCATTTAATGGATTTGCATCAAAATTGATGATTTACCAATCTGTGTTTGCATTCAATCCATTGCTGGCAATCATTGCGATGGTCGTCAGTATCATGACCTTGGCATCATTTGTAAAGGTCTTTCAAGGTGCTTTTCTTGGACCGAAGCTCGAAGCATTCGCAAATGCTAAGGAAGTTCCAGCAAGTATGCTGATTGGAATGGGAATACTAGCAGTTATGATTGTTATATTTGGATTATTCCCCAGTATCATCGTAGACAACTTAGTCGGTCCTGCTGTCCAGGCTCTCGTTGACCGAGCTGGGTACATTGGGATTATCATCGGGGGAGGGATGTAATATGCCGTTTTACACTGGCACAGGCGTGTGGAATCCCATATTTTGGTCACTTGCAATGTTGTCAGCAGTTATTATCAGTTTGTTTTTGGTTTCCGGTTCTCCCACTGGCAAGAAGAATACCGGTGATGCAGGGATGCCATTTCTTTCAGGAAACCCAGAAGAACTGAGGAATAATATTAAAGTATCGAATATGTACTGGGGCTTAATGGAAGCATTAAAAGGCTATTTTAAAATTTTAGACGATATGCATACAGGAATACTCCACGATTATGTTTTCTGGTATGTGGCGGTTCTTGCGGTAGCATTGGTAATCGTACTGTTCTAGGGAGGTGAAGCAATGGCAAAGGCACTTAATGAATATTTTCAAAGATCGCTTTGGGTATTCCATGTTAATACCGGTTCATGTAATGCATGTGACATTGAAATCCTAGCAGCCTTGACACCGCGCTATGATGTGGAGCGGTTTGGAATTAAGAAAGTCGCTTCGCCTCGACATGCAGATGTTCTACTAGTTACGGGACCCGTTGTCAAAGGTATGGATGAACGATTGAAGCGAATTTACGCGCAAACTCCAGATCCAAAGGTCGTCATGGTTGTGGGCAGTTGTGGTTCAAGTGGTGGCGTCTTTTATGACTCCTATAATACGGTTGGACCAGTTGATGCGATACTTCCGGTTGCTGTATATGTGCCCGGGTGCCCACCAAGACCTGAAGCGATTTCTTATGGGGTTGTGAAAGCATGGGCAATACTGGAGGAACTGCGGGCAGCAAAACCGTGAAAGGGGGTTACCTAGATGAAGATTGTCAAAGCTGATGAGTTTGTCGACAATGTCAGTCAACGAATTGGTGAAAATCTAATTTCGCACAAAGTCGTTGTGAAAAAAGCAGGCCTGTCTCGAAGAGAGTATGAAGTCGTTTGGTTAACCATCGAACGAGAAGCATTAATCGATACGATCAAAGTCATGAAGAATTTTGATTATCCCATGTTGTCTGTCATATCATCGTATGATGCGGGTGAGACGGTTGTTTTAATCTATCACTTTGCGATATTTAGAGGTGTTCAATTCGCAACACTACATGTGGAATTGGAAGTTAAGGTACCTAAAACAGACCTCTGGGTACCTACTATTACGAGTGAAATACCAGGAGCATACGTATCGGAACAAGAGAAGCAAGAAATGATTGGCATTGAAGTCAGAGGACTCCGAGATATGGATAATATATTCCTTCCAACAGACTTTCCGAAAGATGTATATCCCTGGAGGAAAGATGAGACAGGTGTCGATGCAAAAATGCCAAAGCGAGCAGGAGGTGAGGAGTAATGGAGAACAAGGAGTATTCTTATCGCATCCCTATTGGACCGAATAACCCTGCTTTGAAAGAACCTGTTTCATTTAATCTGGTAATCGAAGGCGAAGAAATCGTCGACGTTGCCATCAAACCAGGTTGGGTTCACCGCGGCATTGAGTACTTAGCAACGAAAAGAAACCCGATCCAAGTCATCTACTTAGCTGAGCGGATATGTGGAATATGCTCCGTAACCCATGCATACAACTATGTCAGAGCGATTGAAGATGCAATGGGAATAGAAGTGCCACCGCGAGCAGAATACATTCGCACAATTGTTGCTGAGTTGGAACGGATTCATTCTCATGTCCTTTGGGCTGGATACGCTGGGCACATTATGGGATTTGATACTTTATTTCACTATTCCTGGAATGAGCGCGAAAGCATTATGGATGTTTTGGAAGCCCTCTGCGGAAATCGAGTAAATTACGGGATCATGACTATTGGCGGTGTCCGTCGTGATATGACACCTGAAGTTGAACAATTAACTGAAAAAAGTCTTGAAAGATGGGTCGAAATTTTCAAACGGTATGCGGAGGCATTCCTTGAAGACCCGATGATTCAAGGGAGAACAAGAAATGTAGGTATTCTCAAGCAGCAGGATGCTATTGAATTATGTATTCTTGGCCCAACGATGAGAGGTTCGGGAATCGCTGCTGATGTTAGACAAGATCAGCCTTATAGCGCTTATGCAGATATTCCGGTTACAGCAATTACTCCTCAGCAAATATTTGGTTCATACACCGGGGATGTTTACGACAAAATTGCAGTTCGATTATATGAAGTTAAGCAGTCTATTGAGATCATAAAAAAATGTCTGGAGGCAATGCCAGAAGGTGATATCGTAGTCGAGCCCCGTGTGGCACGAATGCTCCCTTTGCTGAAGAAAGCGGACGGTGAAGGAATTAGCAGTATTGAAGGGCCAAGAGGTGAGGATTTTCACTATGTAAAGCTCGAAGAGGGAAATGAGAATATCACTTCCTGGAAAGTTCGCGCGCCTACGTACTCAAATCTCATGGCATGGGCTCCGATGATGAGGGGATCACAAATTGCAGATGTGCCTTTGATTGTTGCTTCTGTCGACCCTTGTATGTCATGCACAGACCGTGTTATGGTCATTGATCAGAAAAAGGGAACTACTAGTATCTTAACAGAGGCTGACCTTCGGAGATTAAGCATTGAGAAGACAAGGAGGATGATGAAATAATGAGTCCAGCCATGGTAATCCTTCAGAAAATTATAGGCGGGACGCTCATCGCCTTGTTGAGCATCGTGATTGGGTTAGTCTTTAAAGGGATTGACAGGAAGATTCATGCGCGGATGCAGGGTAGAATTGGACCCCCCATTTGGCAGCCCTTCTGGGACCTTCGTAAGCTGATGATTAAAGATAGCATGGTTCCGGAAAATGCTGTGGTTTGGCTTTTCAACGCGGCACCATTGATTGGTTTGGCCGCAACCATCACAATACTATTCTATCTGCCAATTGGTGGACTCACTCCGATTGCAGAAGGAACCGGTGATTTAGTTTTAATCCTTTATTTAATGACATTGCCGGCTGTCATGATGGTACTGGGTGGTTTTGCATCCGGTTCTCCCTTTGCTATCATTGGGGCACAACGTGAGATGGTTATGATGATGAGCTACGAATTTCCATTGGCAGCTGTGATTGTCACCGTTGCTTGGAAACTGAACGCTGCTTTAGGTCCAATCCTTCAGGTTGAAGGTTTGAAGGTTTTCTCTTTATCAACCATCGCGGCATACCCTGTATGGAGTTTAGTTGGTTTCGTAGGGGGTATGGGCATGTTCATCTGCTTAGCAGTCATGCTAATTGTTACACCGGCAGAACTGTCCAAAGTACCTTTTGATGCACCGGATGCACATGAAGAGCTTTCAGGTGGGGTACTTGTTGAGTATTCCGGCAGAAACCTTGCGCTGTATTACTTAATGGAAGCGGCAAAGACTGTTGCAGTGACTTCATTGACAGTAGCAATCTTTTTTCCTTACGGTATCGCCGGGCTATTTGGGGTTACAGGGCTTGCAGCAACGGTCTTGGACTTTGGCTTCTTTTGGGTAAAAGTTTTTATTGTCATGTTAGTTGCTGTCACTTTTATTCGAACTGCGATTGCTCGGTTTAAGATCGATCAGATTGCACATGTGTTCTGGGCTCCAGTTCTTGCGCTCAGCCTTACAGGGTTGCTCTTGGTGGCCGTGGATCACTTCCTTTTGTTTATGTAGTTCTGCGGAGAACCAACGGTAGTGAAATGGAAAATCGGAGGTGAACCATAATGTCAGTGATGATGCGTGAGATTATTGCTCAGTTAATGAGAAAGCCGGCTACAAATCCGTTCCCCGCAGTGTATGCACCAAGATCGGTCACCGCATTTCTAAAGGCAGTTGGGGAAGGTAAGGCAAAGATTTTACCACCTGTCACCCCCCCAAAAGGGATGCGTGGGAAAATCGATTACAATAAAGAGAAGTGTATTGGTTGCAAACTATGCACGCAAGTATGTCCCGCAAGGGCAGTTGTATTTGTCCAGGATGAAAAGAAGGTTCGATTTCATATCGACCGCTGTTCTTTCTGTGGACAATGTGCGGATATTTGTCCGGTAAAGGTTATCACCATGACAGATAATTTCCTGCTTGCATATTATGATCGCCACGGGCCAGATGCGGTGATTAATCCACCGCAACCAGCAGTTGTGCAAGCGGATAAAGATTCGGAAGAAGCGTAGATTCTATTAAATAAGCGAGCCCACCGTTTCTGGTGGGCTCGCCTTATTTAATTACAGTATTGAAGGTAGTGTGTCCCATTTTTCGTTACATATCAGTTTAATCAATTCCTCAGCAGCACTCATCACTACTTCACTGATTTCATCACCAAGTTCCATTGAAAGTGGTTCGATGCCAATGATGATTACATCTATTTTATGCTGAAGCAAATATTCAGTCATCAATGCAAGCGATAATGAATGAGTTGAAAATCCGATCTCAGATATTCGATCACGTGAGATTAAAGATATATCCCCTGGTTTTTTTCCCATCATGGCTGCATCAACAATCATGACTAAACTCGGGAAATGATGTTTGACCACTCCGGTGAAGTTCTCAGGTGCGGTTCCACAGTCTATGACATGCCAATCCGAGCAGACAAAATTGTTAGCGATATACGGGCCGACGCCGTCATCCCCTTTTAGGGTATTCCCAACACCTAAAAGCATTCGTTCTGCTTTCATATTGTCACCACACCTCGTTTGCAGACAACAACTGAGCAAAAGTTGAAATGCATTTGTGAATGCTTTGTTGCATCATCAGTTAGTAAATTCCTGTCATAATGAAACCAGCTAACGCACCAAGTATCAAAACACTAAAAATCATAACGATGATACCTGCTTTGAACATATCCATCGTTCTGAAATATCCGGCACCATAGGCAACCGCATTGGGTGCGGCATTAGCGGGGAAAAGGAAAGCGAAGGAAGCTGCCAAACCAGCAACCATTCCAAATGCGGTTGGATTCCATCCAAAACTCAATGCCAGACCAATTGCAACCGGAACAAATGTTGATGCAGTTCCAGAAAGGCTGCAAAAGATGGTTATACCTAATCCCGTGATACCTGCAACAAGGGCCAATGCAATACCTTGGTCAAGCATACCTAAGCTACCCGAAAGCATTCCGGCTATCCACTCGATAACACCAGTCGCTTTGAGTCCAGCGCCCATCGACAAACCGCCTCCGACCAGGAAAAGAATATCCCAACCGATCTCATGCTGGGCATCACGCCAGGACATAAAGCCGACTTTCGGGAGAACGATGAGGATGGTTAAAAGGACAGCTACAATATATAACCAATCATCCATTATGGGGATAAAAGAATCCAGCAACCAAAGGACGATAGCAGTTGTGAAAAGCGCGACTACTTTCTTTTCTAATGTGCCCATAGGGCCCATCTCTTTAATCTGCTTTTTAACATTCTCCAATCCGCCTTCAACAATTTTGATCTCCAGAGGGAATACTTTGATCAGTACAAACCAACTAATGGGGAGAATGAGAATAACCAGAGGCATTGCACGGATCATCCAGCCGAGAAATGATAACTTGACTCCCGCGAGAGTGTCAAGCAAGGCGATGGTAATTAAGTTCGCTGGTGTTCCGGTTGGGGTCCCCATGCCGCCAATATTGGCCGCAAATGCGATGCCAATAATCATGGCCTTTCCCAGATTACTTTCCAGCGGCTTTGCTTTCGCCATAGTCAAAATCCCGATGGCGATGGGCACCATGATTGCAGTTGTTGCAGTATTGGACATCCACATGGACATAAAAGCTGCAGCAAGCATGATCCCAAGAATCAATCGGTCTGTCCTTTCACCCATGCGTGCAATGATATTCAAGCTGATTCGGCGGTCCATACCCGATCGAACCAGTGATGATGCAAGCAAATATCCCACGAGCACGACTGCATTAACAGGGTTGGCAATGTATGCCAAACCCTTTGCTAATGGAACAATCCCCGTCAAAGATTGCATTAAAATAATCAGAAGGCCGGTGATTCCAAGGGGCAAGGCCTCAGTAACCCATAGTATAGCAGCGCTGACTGCAATCGCCAGCATCAGCAACCCTTGAGGTTCAAGCCCAGCGGGAGGATTCAGCAGTGTGGAGAGAATCAAACCACCAATAACCAAACAAAAAATGAGAAGCTTTTTGCTTTCTTCTTTCATAATAAGCCTCCTAACATATAGGGGTCTCAAAAGTCCAAGGGACATCATTCTACAACCACATGAGAATTCCTGTTTAGTAATCGGTTTTTTATTAAAAGATTAATCAAATCATGATAGTAATCCTTAAAATCGCTTTGATTGTTTCTCAAAGGTGGTTATAGTATAATAAACATAGTTTATCGTCGGGGCGGGTCATGATGAATCAATAACTACTGGGTGGTAAGCACACGTTTTTTTAATAGTTTTTGCAGCCGTGAAAACTATCATAAATAGAAATTTAAGCCCGTTCAGCGTTTGCCGAATCATGACTTGATTATAAAAGGATTTTGCACAAGATATTGATGTCTTCGAAACTATTCACCATCATCTAAAGCTACGTAATGCTCATTCTAATGCGGAATGAATAATTGGAGATGAAATCGAGGAACTTGATAATTATTTCCAACCGATGGAGTTTAATACGAGCTAGCATGAAACGTAACTGCAATTGACAAAAACAAAGAATCCCATGAAGGTGTTTCCAAAGCTGTAAAGTGGTATGAAAACACGGATGGGCAAATTTGCGGACATGTTTACAGAGTGAGTAGGACATCACAGCGTGTACAATAAAACCTTGTCATGCCAAAAAGAATCGCGCAGGCAATCTTAAGCTGGGATGTTAAGTGAGTTTATAAACAATAGCAAGTCATATCATAAGTAAAAATAGATTCTTGGGAGCGAAAGTGTAATGAAAATCGTTACAAAGGATGTATGACACTGAAGAGAGGGATTTGAATGATTGGTCTGCAAATCATCCATCTTGATATGGATGCTTTCTTTGCAGCCATTGAGCAAAGAGATCACCCCGAGTGGATGGGTAAACCTGTTATTGTCGGCGGGAGGCCGGAATCCCGTGGAGTTGTATCGACTGCTTCTTATGAAGCTAGGGTGTATGGAATCCACTCCGGGATGCCTGCAAAGGAGGCAAAGAAGCTTTGCCCAGGGGCAATTTTCGCTCCGGTTCGATTTGATGTATATAAAAAAGTGTCAGGACAGATTCGGGATATCATGCTACGATACACTCAATTGATTGAACCACTATCAATCGATGAGGCTTTTTTGCAGATTGATGATGAAAAAATGACCATTTGGGTTGCAAAGCAACTGAAACAAACAGTGAAACAAGAACTCGATCTTACCGCATCGGTGGGGGTATCGTATAATAAGTTTTTAGCGAAACTCGGGTCAGATATGGATAAACCAGATGGTTTTACTGTGATAACTCCAGAAATCGCAGCGGATATTCTGCCTGGGCTACCGGTACGAAAGATATGGGGGATAGGTCCTAAAACTGCACATGAGTTACATAAAGTTGGACTTGAAAAGATCATCGATATTCAGAAAGCAGATATCCGACTATTGGAGAATATACTTGGGAAAAGAGCTCAAGAGGTATTGCTGCTATCCAAAGGGATTGATTTTAGGCCGATTGAAACCATTCATACAGCAAAGTCCTATAGTGAAGAAACCACCTTCCCATCTGATATATCAGATTATAATACCTTAGAGGATGTTCTTTCAGAATTTGCTGATGCACTAGCAAATCGATTGAAGGAGACGCAATTTCGCGCCAAGACAGTCACGCTTAAAGTCAAATATGATGATTTTAGTAGTATCACAAGAAGCACAACACTCTATTTCTTTACTAATGATGCTTGCCATATTTCAAAATATGCATTCGATTTGCTTGATAAGACTAGAGTGAGTGGGAAAAAGATACGATTGATCGGTTTGCAGGTAGGGAATTTTTTAAGGCCCCATGACCCAGAACAGATGTCGATCAACTATTATTGAACAAGAAGGGAGTGATACTTTATGCCATTGGTCCATATTACGCTGATTGAAGGAAGAACCACTGAACAAAAACGTCAGGCGGCTAAGAAGATTACTGAGGCCATTGTTGAGACGCTTAATTGTCCGGTTGATGCCGTGAAAATTGCGTTTCATGATATTAGCCAAGGAGATTATGCATCAGGTGGAATCCTCCGTATAGACCAGTAGGATGATATTCATTATGATTGCGAAAGAAATGGTGGGTTATGTCTGAAAAAACTCAGTGTATCGTGTTAGCTGGTGGGAGATCTTCGCGGTTTGTTGCACCCGATGGAAATGTTCGAAATAAGTATCTCATGCCTTTAAAAGGAAAACGGACGATTGATTGGGTCGTTCATTCAGTATTAACAGTATTTTCATCTGTGACTGTTGTCAGTAACGACCCAATCTCTTTCACTCAATCTTCAATCCGTGTGATTGCAGATGGAGCGCGGATTTCCACTCGAAGCTCACTGTATGGTATTTATAATGCGCTCAGCCTGGCAAAAGGAAAGCGTGTTATGATAGTCGCTGGAGACATGCCCTTTATTCATTCAGAACTTATCGCCTATCTTAATAGAATTGAACATTCAGCTGATTTGCTTATTCCTGAAGTCAATCATTTTCTTCAACCAATGCCGGCAGTATATTCTCCAACGTGTCTCTCAGTTGTTGAAGATCAGGTTACAGTTGAAAATTATCGAATTTTAGATATTTTCAACAAGCTGTCTCTTTCCGTTGTTACGATGGAGGAAGTAGTGAAGTTGGATCCATTTTTAGGATCATTCTTCAATATGAACTCTTGGGCCGATTACGAACATGCGATTCAGTATTGCAACACAATGTTAAACCCATCGATATACTAATGTAGGAGGTAGTCAATGAATATTCTGATTCTGACCAAAATGAAACCAAGTCCGTCAATCCTTACAGAGATGAAAGAAGTTGCCCCTGAAGCCAAGATCAATCAAGTTGAGAATTGGAAAGAGGCAGGTAAACTCCTGGAAGATGCAGAGATTATTATTTCTACACGAGGCGATTTTCCGCAAGAAGCATTAAAACTGGCGAAGAACTTGAAATGGGTCCATTCCTTGATGGTGGGTGTCGAGACTTTTCTCTATCCTGAATTCAAAGAGAGAGGGATTATTTTGACAAACCCGAGAGGAGCAGCAGATGTGGGTGTATCTGAACACACCTTTGCACTCATGTTAGCCTGGACTCGTGCCATGGATAAATCAATTAAGAATCAGGTGCAAAGGACGTGGGAAAGAACGCCTGTGACGCATATGACTGGTAAGACTATCGGTATTATTGGTCTTGGAAGTATTGGGAGAGAAGTTGCACGAAAGGCAAAAGAAGTTTTCAAAATGAGGGTTATCGCTACAAAAAGGAGAGTCGGTGAAGAAAATCATGTTGATGTCCTACTCCAACCAAAGGATGTTGATGAATTACTGACCCAATCTGATTACATTGTTGTGGCAGCTGCAATGACAGAAGAGACGCGAAAACTATTGTCTGTTGACGAGTTCAAAAAAATGAAACCAAACGCCTTCGTCGTGAATATTGCGAGAGGACCGATCATTGATGAGCAAGCGTTGATAACTGCGTTGCAAGAAAAATGGATCGCTGGTGCAGGGCTAGATGTTTTTGAGGCGGAACCTCTACCAGTTGATAGCCCGTTATGGGATATGGAAAATGTGATTATCACACCGCATATGGCCGGTTTTTCTGGAAAGAGTTTAGCTGATTTGAGGATTGGTGTTTTTAACGAAAACTTGAGGCATTATTTAAGAGGGGCATCTCTTCCAACAGAAGTCAACCAAATCATTGGTTATTGATAGGGGGATATAAGTGGAAAAATTACGGATTCTCATTATGGGTAGATTACGTTTTGAGGAAAAACATCGGCAACAAGTATTACAGTTAGTGCCTGACGCGGATGTAAGGATTGTTGTAACTCCAGATGAAGCAGGGGACTTTCTGTCAGAAGCAGATATTGTAGTAGGTTCTAACTGGGATTTCAACCGAGATGTTTTTATGAAAGCGAAGAATCTGAAGTGGATGCATGCTGTGAGTGCAGGTATTGAACACATTTTGTTCGGCGAGATGATTGACAGCTCAGTGATGCTATCGAATGCAAGGGGAATATTTGATATGCCCGCAATGGAACATACGATAGCTGTGATGCTGACTTTTTCAAGAGGACTCTTTGATTTTGTTAAACTACAAAAACAAAAGGTATGGGGTAAACCGAAAGTTATGGATCTGAATGGTGCTACCCTCGGTATCATTGGGCTAGGTAGTATTGGCAGAGAACTAGCCCGTGCAGCCAAAGTTGGATTTGGCATGCGAGTGATCGGAACCAAAAAGAATGTTGAAGCAGTTCTCTATGTGGATGAAGTCAGAGCTGCAGATAAGCTTGATACCCTTATGCAGGAATCGGACTTTGTAGTGATTGCAGCAGCTGCTACAATTGAAACTGAGGGACTAATTGGTCTTAAAGAACTGAAACTGATGAAACCAGGAGCTTACATTATTAATATTGCACGAGGATCAATCATCAATGAAAAGGATTTAATTCGCGCCTTAAAGGAAGGTTGGATTGCAGGGGCAGCCCTTGATGTGTTTGAGAAAGAACCTTTACCGGCAGATAGTGAACTTTATGAATTGAATAATGTGCTGATCACGGGACACCGTGCTGGTTTCACTCATCACAATCTGAATGATGAAAGAATTAATAATTTTTGCGATAACCTGGAAGACTATATTGCAAAGCGCCCCCTGCGAACATTAGTCAATAAGCATGCAGGTTATTAATTCTTCTCAGGAAGGAACTTTTTAATTTTTTTTAAGTCTCATAGGGGTGGGATGTGTGTTAATTCCAGCATCTCAAAAATGGTGAGAGGTGATATCATGAGTAAGTTATATCGTTCGCGGGAGAATAAAATGATTGCAGGGGTTTGTGGGGGTTTGGCTGAGTATTTCCAGATAGATGTATCATTGGTACGTCTTGTTTGGATTCTAATGGTTGTTGCTGCAGGGTCTGGAGTTTTTCTGTACATTCTTGCATGGATCATTGTTCCGGAGCGAGATGGCGGTGAAGAGACTTTTGCTTCACCTTCAGAAAAGTCTAGCAATTTGCTAGGTGTAATTCTCATCGGTGCAGGAGTTGTTTTATTGATGGATCGGATTTTCCCATGGAAAAATATCGTTAAATTTTGGCCAATCGCTTTAATAGTGATAGGGGTCTTGATGATTACTGGATGGAGGGGGAGTAAGTGATGTCGAAAGGGCACTTGTTTCGCGGGGCAATCCTGATTATTGTCGGTGCATTGCTGTTACTGGCTAACATGGGTTTCATTAACCCTCTGTTTTGGTGGCATGTAGTGCAACTTTGGCCGGTCATTTTAATCGCACTGGGAATTCGCCTTTTAGCGAAAGATTCTTCCGTTGGCAATTTATTGGCTCTTATAATGATCGTTTCTGCACTTGGATATGCCGGATGGGTCAGTCAAACCACAGGTCCGATGGAATTAGAGAATTTTGTTAGATCTGAAGTGATGCAGGACCGTGTATCACAAGGGAAACTCATTGTAAATTTTGGCGATGGAACTATAAGATTCTCGGGTGATACAGAATACTTCACCCAAGGAAAATTAGATTATTATACCAATGAGCCGCAATGGAAATACAACCAAATGGATTCTTCAGCCGAGCTTGAGATATCCAGCGAGAATCACAAGGGGATTCGTTTTGGATGGCTTCCGTTTAATAACGCAACGCGAACTTGGGATATTAGTTTGAATCAGAAGCCAGAGTGGGATATCACGCTAAACTCTGGAGCTTGCTCAGCGGATATTGATTTAAGTCAAAACAATGTAAAAGATTTCACCCTAAATACAGGTGCAAGTGATATTAAGGTAAAGTTCGGTCTACAGCAGGACACGAGTAATGTCAAAATCCGTGCCGGTGCATCAAACATTGAGATTTTCATTCCCAAAGATACAGGAATAAGATTGAGTATGTCAGGCGCTCTCAGCAGTAATAATTTTGAAGAGATTGGGCTTGTTAAATCTGGAGATGTATACACATCTGCAGGTTATTCTGAAAAGAGTCAGAGAATAGAGATAGATATTTCGGCAGGGGTAAGCAATATTAAAATCATTTGGTATTAGCAGGAGAGTGATCGAATGGTACATGAGTGGATAGACAAGGTCAGATTTCGTGCTGCACAGTTACACTGGAGAAGATTGAGTTGTGCAGAAGCGGTTTGGTTGAGTTTACAAGAAGATGAAAATAATGAAAAAAGCATGTTCGGGTCAAAATTGGCATTGGGCTTTGCCGGTGGGCTCAGCTCAGGGTCAATTTGCGGAGCCGTGGCTGCTGGTGCGATGGCCATCAGCTCTGAGTTCGGGAATTATCCATGGGAAGAGCGGTCGACACGATTGAAGAACCTTCAAATCGAGTATTATCAAGCCGTAAAAGGTATGCTTGGAAGTGCTTACTGCCGGGATTTAAAGCCCACAGATGAAACACAACGGCAAGTCTGCAATCGCATCATTGCAGATGTGGCAGGAATAGCAGCGAAGTTGATCGAAAGAGAAAGAAATATCAAGCAATAATTTTGTTACTTTCTATCTGCTTTGATAATCAAAAAAGATGATGCCCATTCGTCAGGCATCATCCTTTTTGAATAATTTTTATTTATTGAAATCGAAATCATAATCCTTTGCAATTTCTTCACCGCGCAAAACCCTTAATGCACCGAATGCTAGTGATTCCAGTTCTTTCTCCCCAGGGAAAACATAGATTGGTGCAAGGAAGGATACAGATGTTTTGATCCAATCCACGAACATAGAAGAATGGGCAATCCCACCAGTTAACGCGATAGCATCAATTTCACCTTTAAGGACAGCTGCAATAGCGCCAATGGCTTTGGATACTTGATATGCCATTGCACGGTATATAAGTTCTGCTTCCTCATTGCCTTCACCAATCAATCGTTCAACGTCCCTGGCATCTTTAGTACCCAAAAAGGCATAGATACCACCTTCACCAAAAAGTCTTCTATAAACTTCTTCCATAGTATATTTCCCAGAAAAACAGAGCCTTACGAGAGATCCAGAAGGGGGAACGGCGCGTTCAGGAGTAAAAAGTCCGCCTTCTTCAATATTAACATCAACAACTTTCCCTTTTCTATGTGCACCAACAGAAATCCCCCCACCCATATGTGCAACAATCAAGTTGACATCCTCATATGGCCTCCCTAATTCTTTTGCCGTTTTCAAAGCAATTGCTTTTTGATTCAGCGCATGAAACCCACTTCTTCTTGGAAGTTCAGGCCAACCCGAAATCCGAGCAATATCGTCATATTCATCGACAGTGACGGGGTCAACTGAGAAACTTGGGATATTAAGTGCTTTCCCCAAATCGAAAGCAATTACGGGACCAAGATTCGCAGCATGACGCCCTGGGCGAGATCGAGCGACCATTTCTTCATTAATTCGATATGTACCGCTTGGGATAGGCCCTAAATCGCCTCCTCGTCCAGAAACTGCATCAAGGGACTCAAGTGAGATGCCGTCCTCTTCTAAGGCTGCGATAATCTTACCCTTACGAAAATCGTATTGATCTGCAAGTGTTTGAAATGGAGCTAGATCTTCTGCTGAATGGTTGATGGTCTTTTGCATGACCAATTCTTCATTGTCATAAACTGCAAATTTTGTTGTTGTCGAACCTGGATTGATTGAAAGGATCCGGAAAACCTCGTTCATTGACGAACCTCCTCTGGATGTTTTAGGGCAAAAACGGTATAATAAGAAATACGGTTTTAACTTCTATACATTTGGTTATTCTCCTTCCATAGGGCTTGAGGAAAGGAAGATCATGCTGAGTACCCCGGAAGCAAAAACAGAGATGAACACTCCGAAGGTTAGCCTGCCTTGTAACTATCGCAGCTTATTTTTGACGTTCTTCAAGATTGGGGCATTTACTTTCGGCGGTGGATTTGCCATGATTCCGCTGATTAAAGATGAGATAGTCGATCGTCATTGTTGGTTAGATCAAAAAGAGTGTCTTGATATCATCGGGATAACACAAATCTCACCAGGAGCAGTTGCAATTAATACTGCAATATTTGTAGGATACAAATTATTTGGTCTTCTTGGTGCATTCATAGCTGCTGTTGGTATTATTACACCGTCATTCTTTATCATATTGATAATTGCTTCCCTGTTTAGCCAATATCAATCAAATCCAATTGTGCAATCGTTTTTCACCGGGGTTAGACCTGGAGTGGTTGCGCTCATTCTTGCAGCTGCAATAAAGATGGGGAAAGGTGTTTTAGTAAGCGGGTTTGGCTATCTGATGGTAGCCTTAGGGTTGATTTGCGTGATTGTGTTAGGGATGCATCCTATTATCGCGATATTACTCGCTGGTACAATTGGCTACCTCACGGGACTGGTTGTCGGGAAGGAGGGTTAACTCATCATGATGGTGCTGGTAAGCTTGTTTGTTTCTTTTTTTAAGATTGGCGCATTTAGCTTTGGTGGCGGTTATGCGATGATTCCGCTGATAGAAAAAGAAATCATTGAACGACACAGCTATCTGACCATGACTCAATTTAGTGATATCATTGCGATCGCCGAGATGACTCCAGGTCCCATATCCGTCAATGCGGCTACTTTTGTTGGATATAAAGTTGCAGGATTACTTGGTTCAATCATCTGTACAATAGGAGTCGTTATGCCGTCATTTATTGTGATTTTGCTTTTAGCACGTTTTTTTATCAGTTATCAACAGCACCCAATGCTGCGCGCGATTTTTCGGGGCATCAGACCTATGGTTATCGCACTCGTCTTAGCAGCTGCTTATGTCATCGGCAAAATATCATTTATTGATGGACCGTCTATTGTAATCGGATTTATCATTTTTTTTCTTGTCTACAGAAAAAAGTTACACCCCGTACTAGCTGTCTCGTTAGCCGGGGTGCTGGGAATCATTCTATACTGAGTCGAAGCTCATAACTGAGGTGCATCGATTAACTTGGATAGACTCTAGCTGTTTCTTCACCTCTTAGGACTCGAAGAGCACCAAATGCAAGAGATTCGAGTTCTTTTTCTCCGGGGTAAATCATGATAGGAGCGAGGTATTGTATATTCTCAGTAATCCAGTCCGTTAACATTTTTGAGTGAGCACAACCACCGGTTAAGATGACTGCATCCACTTTGCCTTTCATTACGGTGGCTAAAGCCCCGATTGCTTTGCTGACCTGATATCCCATGGCTTTGAAAACAATTTCAGCTTCTTTGTTGCCTTCACGAACCATTTTTTCAACTTCCCGCATATCCTTGGTCCCTAGATAAGCTTGGATTCCTCCATTCCCTAACATCATTTTCATGATCTGATCAGCGGTCATGGTTCCGGAGAAACACATCCTAACGAGGCTACCGACAGGTGGGCAAGCTCGCTCAGGGGTAAACAAGCCTCCTTCAGAGATATTTACATCAACGATTCTCCCTTGGTGATGAGCTCCAACAGAAATGCCACCACCAATATGGGCAACGACTAGATTTAGCTCTTCATATTTCTTGCCCAGCTCTTTTGCGGCTTTTCGGGCAACTGCTTTATGGTTCAAAGGATGGAACCCGCTTCGTCTGGGTAATTCCGGCCAACCAGAAATTCTCGCAATATCTTCAAATTCATCAACTGATGTGGGATCGACTACGAAAGCGGGGATATTAAACTCTTTCGAAAACTCATCAGCAATCAAAGGGCCGAGAACTGAAGCATGTCCACCAGGTGAATTCTTTACATCGGTTATCATATCTTCATTGATTGCAAAAGTCCCGCTTGAAACAGCTTTGAGACCACCACCACGACCAGATACAGCATGAATGGTGTCAAGGGTGATCCCTTTCTCGTTCAGCAGACGTAAGATCGTCCCTTTACGCATCTCGTATTCATCAGTCACTTTTTTGTAGGGTGCTAAGTCTTCAGCTGAGTGATGAAGTGTTTCTTGCATTAAAAGCTCCTCATTCTCATAAACTGCAACTTTCGTCGAAGTGGAGCCTGGGTTTATGGCTAATACACGATACTTTGTTGACATGAAAGTCCCTCCTGAGTTGATTATTCTTCTTCACCACTTGGGTAGATCTTCGCTTTTTCCTCACCAATCAGTACACGATATGCACCCATAGCGAGGGATTCCAATTCGTTTTCGCCAGGATAAACTAATATATTGCCAATAAACCCACAATACTCTTTGATCCAATTGACAAAACGCTTTGAATGGGAGATACCACCAGTGAGAACTAAGGCATCGACATTCCCGTGCAAGACCGGAATACAGGCACCGATTGCTTTCGCAACATTGTAAGTCATCGCCTTAAATACCAGTTCTGCTTCTTTGTTCCCATCATCAATCATTTTTTCAATATCGCGAATATCCTTGGTGCCAAAATACATGAAGATTCCACCAGAGCCCATGAGCATTTTGCTGAGCTCTTGTTTTGTATATTCCCCGGAAAAACACATGTCAAGCATATCAAATGCTCTAGGAGACACACGTTCTGGGGAGAACAAGGTGCCTTCAACATCAACACATCTTCCCAGTTTATGTGCGGCAACGGATATCCCACCGCCAACGTGTGCGACAATCATGTTGAGTTCATTATAGGGCTTGCCCATATCTTTAGCAGCTTTTTTTGCAGTTGCCTTATGATTGAGGGCATGGAAGCCGCTGCGGCGGGGGCGATCAGGCATACCGGAAATGCGGGCAACGTCATCATACTCATCAACATTAACGGGGTCGACCATAAATGCAGGTATGTTCAGGGTTTTACTTAGCTCAAGTGCAATCATCGGGCCCAAAATTGATGCGTGTTGAATCTTCGCATTTTTTGAGTGCTCAACCATATCTTCATTTACTCGGAAAGTGCCGCTTGGTACGGGTTTTCCGCCACCTCCGCGACCAGATACAGCATCAAGTGTTTTTAAATCAATACCATTTTCTTCCAGGGTGGCCATGACAGCATTTTTCCGATACTCATACTCGTCCGCAACCTGATTAAAAGGGGCAAGGTCAGCGTGGGTATGGTTTACGGAAACCTGCATGACCAGCTCAGTGTTGTCATACACCGCAATCTTTGTTGATGTGGAACCAGGGTTGATGGCAAGGATCCGGAACTTCTTTTCCAATTTCTTCCCTCCTTGAAATATTTCTATCTCTAAATACATCTTATTCAATTCTTGTCACGGAGAAAATATCCTGCTTAATTTCGATAAACAAAGATTGAATTGAGTTATTTGCATGAATGATTTATAGTATACTCATACAATGCAGGGGGTGATTCCATGACAAAAAGAAAAATTCGGACTGTTTGCTCCCGTAACTGTTACAGTACATGTGGAATCATTGTGACGGTAGAGGATGGGGTGATAGTCCAACTTGAAGGAGACCCCCAAAACTGCGCAACTTGTGGCACTCTTTGCCAAAAAGGGCTCTCATATCAAAAATGGGTATATTCAAATGAGAGATTGAGACACCCTTTGTTGAAAATCAACAAGCACGGACAAGAAAAATGGGAGCGTGTATCTTGGAGTGATGCATTATCGATTATTTGTGATCGGTTCTCTCTATTAAAACAACTTTATGGACCTGAATCCATCTTGTATTATCTATACAGTGGGAGTACGGGTTTGCTTGAGACTTTACCATTGGCATTTTGGAATCAGTTTGGCGGATATTCATCTACATATGGTAGCTTGTGTTGGGGAGCGGGATTGGCAGCGGATCAACTCACTTTTGGAGACAATAGACATTCAGTCCCCTGGGATTTAGTTAATGCAAAACTCATTGTTATATGGGGAAAGAATCCAGCTCGAACGAATATTCATCAAATGTGGCAAGTTATTGAAGCAAAAGAACGTGGTGCTAAAATCGTTGTAATTGACAGTAGAAGAACTGAAACTGCAGAAGTATCTGATGTATTCATCCAACCTGAACCCGGAACCGATGGGGCGCTGGCATTGGGGATAGCAAATGTATTAATTGAGCAGAATCAAATTGACCATGATTTCATCCAAAATCATGTTTTGGGCTTTAGCGAATACAAAATCATGGCAAGTGAATATTCTATTGAAAGAGTTTGTGAGATAACCAAAATATCTAAAGAAGATTTTTCCCGTTTAGCAGACCTGATTGGGATCACGCGACCGATGTCGCTGATCTTTGGGTATGGTCCCCAGCGGTTTTCCAATGGAGGGCAGACGGTTCGAGCTGTATCAATGCTCCCAGCTTTGACGGGAGATATCGGGAAGCCAGGAGGAGGATGGTTTTTTGCCAATCTTCAGAGCTTTCTACCCAAGGGGCCAGTGCTTCCACCTGCCCCTGCTGGAGTCAGAAACAAGATTCATATTAGCCAAATTGGTTCTGCACTCAAATATCTCGATAATCCACCAATTAAGGCTGCTTGGATTCATTCAAGCAACCCGGTCATATGCAATCCTGATTCTCACTTACTTATGGATGGTCTTAAGAACCTAGATTTCATGGTTGTAATGGACCATTTTATGACAGATACCGCTGCAATGGCTGATATGGTCCTTCCGGCAAAAACCATTTTCGAGCACATGGATATTGTGAGCTGCTATTGGCATCCATATATTCAATTAAGAGATGTCTGCATCGAACCATACTATGAGTCTCGATCAGAAATCGAAGTATTTAAATCGTTAACTGACATGATGGGATATGACTCATCATATTTTCCCGTAGACATGGAAATCTATCTCAATAACCTACTCCATAAAAATAATGTGGGGTGTACGATTGATGATCTGAGGAAACAGCCAGTCATCCCAAAATGGGTTCAAACAATTGCCTGGGAGGATGAGGATTTCTCAACTCCTTCAGGGAAAATCGAGTTTTATTCAGAAAATGCCTCCATTTTGTGGGATGTTGACCCGCTGCCACGATATCATCCTCCGTTAGAAAGTGAATCGATTACCCCAAACCTATTCCGCCAATACCCGTTGCGACTTATGACTGCTTTACCAAAGCAGAGAATTCATTCTCAATTTCGAAATATTGAATTTGCCGCAACCATTGACCCATTTCCCCGGATTGAAATTCATCCGACTGATGCGGCCGCTAGATTGATTTCGCCAGGAGATGAAGTAGAGATTTATAATCAAATGGGTGCAATTCAAGCAAAGGCCGATGTAACGAATCGCATTAAAGTTGGTTGTGTTAATATCGATAAGGGTTGGTGGATTGCAGATAAGGCATCTGTGAATGTTCTATCGCGTGAGAGATTAACGGACATCGGTTATGGTACCGCATTCCATGATTGCCTTGTTAATGTTAGGCTTTTATGACTATTTCAAGGGGAAAGCACGAATATTTTTCTTTGAGTAATGGATGGTTTGGTGTCAGCTTGATGATTATGGAATTCATAGTTTTTTAGTATGAAAAGTCATATTCCATATCATTCATGGCCATGAATCGTTTATTCGGGAAAGACTTCATGTAAGCGATGTCTCATTTGTGGGGATGGACATATGTGAAGACACTCATCCCAATGTGATATTTTGTCGTCTATTCCATGAAAATGGCAAGAACCGAATACCATTACGCGCAAATTCATATAAGTTCAAAATGTGATAGTTGTTCTGTACCGTTTCCGCTGATGACTGACCATGCATGTTGGGAGGGAGAAAAATGCTACATGAGATACAAACGAAGAAACTCATGATTACTGAATTTCTGGACGCATACTTAAACGAAAAAAGTATCGAATTAGCCAATGTGAATGAATGGATGGGCGATTTTGCGGGCAGGCTGCGTAGATTCAGCTCTCATGGAAAAATGATCAGGGGATCAATCGTGATTATGGTTCATGATATCATGTCAGGGGAATATGCCCAAGCTGCCATTGCTATGGGGGCTGCATTAGAATTGATCCATGGAGGGTTCTTGATCCATGATGATATCATGGACCATGATCAGTTACGGAGAGGAGTCGAAACGATTTATTATCAGTATGAAAAAGCCGGAATCATGAATAAAATTTCGGACCCTTCAGATTATGGTCGTTCCATGGGAATTTGTGCGGGAGACGAAACATTTTTTATCGCTTATGATTTGATTTTAAAGACAGTGATTCCTCCACGGATTAAGATCAAATTACTCAAACGAATATCTCACGAAATGATTCGTGTTGGACTTGCTCAAATGGAAGACATCAATTTTGGACAACATAATTATGAACCAAGCGAAGAAAAAATACTGAATATGTATCGTTATAAAACAGCAAATTATACATTCTCACTCCCGTTATACTGTGGGTTGGCATTATCGGATATCGAAGCGGATATGGAATTAGTGGAGAAAATTGGAGAGAATCTTGGGGTGATATTTCAAATCAAGGATGATGAAATCGGATTGTATTCAAATGAAGATGTTACCGGTAAACCGGTCGGATCTGATATCCGGAACAACAAGAAGACTTTGCATAGATATTTCTTGCTGTCGATGAGCAGTGAAAATGAGCGCTCTATTGCATCAAAAATTTTTGGCAATCCGTCCATGACTTTAAGTGATATCGATGTGATTCGACGGTTGATGAGAACAACCGGAGCAAAAGAGAAGGTTGATTCAATCATTCAACAATATGCAGAATATGTAAGATCATCAATGGGAATGCTGACGGATACAACAAAGCTGAAACCACTGATTAATAGCCTGCTCGAATACAGCTTAGCAAGGATCTATTGATCATCTGTTTAAAAACCACGACAATATCGCAAACCATTCGAAATATTGAAGTATGGTCTCCACTGCAATTCTTTTCGTGGATACTGATAATTAGTGAAAATGTATTAAGTCCTCAACAGTCTTTAAGTAACGGCCTGAATGATGTCTGAGCGTTTATTCACGCTTCGCATCGACTCATAATTCTTGTAATTGAAGTGTATATACCAAGAATAGTGCGAAGAAAATACCCCACAAAACCTGTGAGGTACTTGAAATAAATCAATCAGTCTGCTGTGAAATTTGAGAATAGAAAGTGTATTACTAGATGGAAATTTCCATCAATTTTTTTATGGATATTTCAGAAATGCCTAACTGGTCTTGAAGAGACAGCAGATCGCATCTATTTCCAAATCCAGATGCAAATCCATTCACTTTCGCAGCACTCGGTGAATCGATAAAGTCGGAAAAAAATTTGAAATACCGTTCAAAATCTTTTAGAAGAACGGGGTATCGCTGGAGGTAATGTTTTTGATGATAATCCTCGGCAATGTGAAACTGATTAAGAATGGCAATGTCAGTGTAGAAAGTGGTGTTCATATCTTTTTCCATCTGCGATTTGATCTGCGTGGCTAACTCTAATTGCGTATAGTCATGACAAAACACTTTCGATTGGTATTGGGGAGACCAGGATTTTATTCTCGCCAAATGCCAGCTCCAGAAATATGTCATGATATCAGTATAGGATAGAATCGTGGGATCATACTCAATTTGCAGCGTTTCAGTATGATCCCCAAGTTGGTTGTAATTTGGATCAATCGTTGTCCCACCTGCATAACCAACGCGGGTACGTATGACACCATTTAACAGCCCGAACCGGGCATCAGGGGTCCAAAATCACCCCATTCCGAAGGTTGCAGTTTCAGTCATTGAATAGGTAATGCGGTCAATCTCTGGTGGATCTGTTTTATAACGATTGTTTTCAAGCATGAACATCACTCCGATTTGTCAAATAAAGTTGAGACGGAAAGCAAGCCTTCACTATACGTTGGGTGAATGTGAATCATATTCTGGATGTCAGAATATGTTCCATGATAACGCATTATCGCAACGATTTCATGGATAATCTCTCCAGCTCGTGATCCCACTATATGAGCACCAAGGATTTTTGAAGTTGCATAATCGACAATCAATTTTATGAATCCGAAATCAGATTGTGTGGCTCTAGCCCGACCAATATGACCAAAGGGGAAAAGTTTGACTTCGATTTTCTTATACTTGTTACGGGCTTGTTCTTCAGTCAAGCCACAGTATGCAATCTCAGGGTCTGTAAAAATTACACCGGGAATTGAACTGGATGAAGAGTAATTCG
The DNA here is from genome assembly GCA_964600665.1 of uncultured Candidatus Sumerlaeota bacterium. Taxonomy (GTDB): domain Bacteria; phylum Bacillota; class SLNR01; order SLNR01; family SLNR01; genus CAZRKC01. Next base: position 18,114 of record CAZRKC010000001.1, on the reverse strand, counting down.
GGATGTATCCGTCCACTAAGTGTCGTGCGAGCATATTACCATCTTCCCGTGCCTTATGCGTTAACATTGCACCTCCTATCACATCTCCGATTGCCCAAACACCAGAAACATTCGTTGAATAGTTCGAATCCACGATGATAAATCCACGCTCATCTGTTTGGATCCCAGTGATTTCGAGATTGAGTAAATCAGAGTTGGGTTTTCGCCCAGTTGCAACGAGTAAGGATTCAGAATGGAACTCGTTGCTTGTCTGCTTGCTCTTGGTCGATAATATAAAGTGATTGTGATCATATGCCACGCGCTGGATCGCAGTTCCCGTAAATACTGAAACACCTTCATTTTTCAGCATATCAAGCGTATACGAACGAATATCTGAATCAAGGTTTGAAACCAAATGGTCATTCATCTCAAAAATAGTTACTTTGACACCAAAACTTTGAAAGAGCTGCGCGAATTCAGCTGCAATGATTCCTCCCCCCATGATTGCCATGGATGAAGGCAGTTTACGCAGTTCCATTGCAGTTGTTGAGGTCAAATAAGGTGTGCCTTCCAGACCGGAGATAGGAGGGATATTGCTTCTTGCCCCATTGGCAATCACAATTCTGTCGGACTGAAGTTGAGTGCCATTCACTTCAATCGTATGAGGAGCAATAAATCCAGCGCGCCCTTGTAGGATGCTAACTGAAGGGAAAACACTGACAAATCCTTCAGCCCCTTGTCGAAGGCTCATAACCAGGTCATCCTTATTCTTAAGAATCTGATCCCAGTCGAAATGGATACTTTCTGCAGAGATTCCATAGGTTTCCGAATTCATAAAATGCTTTAGATGATGGGCGGACGTGAGTAAACTTTTTGAAGGCATACACCCAATATTAGTACAAGTTCCCCCCATGAAAGCTTCCTCAATCATGACCACATCCCAGCCCTTACTTGCAGGCCCCCGAGCAGCATTGATTCCCGCGGCACCCCCACCGATGACAATTAAATCACAAGTCCGCATATACATCACCCCTATGTCATTTCATAGCTCAAATACTTCAAAATGAACTCGGTTTCGCGAAATCCCCGCATTCGATAAGAACTTCAATACTGCCTGTGTCATTGGAGGTGGACCGCATAAAAGGAAATGGGTGTCGTCATTGAGTTGGTGATACTTTTGAATCAATTCGAAACTTAAGTATCCAGTTTCTCCATTCCAATCTGATTGATGAGACATGACGGGTATCCATTTAAAAGAAGGTAGAGCAACCGCAAGTTGATTCAGCTCCTCTTTGAAAGCTATTTGAGCTTCTTTCTTATTTCCCCACAAAAGTGTGATCTGGTAAGGGTATGGGTAGCTCTTCATATAGCGCAACATGCTCATGAACGGAGTGATCCCGATGCCTCCTGCAAGCATAACAAGATTAGTTTGAGGTAGGTTCAAATAGCTGAAAATCCCGTAAGGGGCATCGATGAAAGCACGATCACCAAGTTTTGTATGTTTGATGGTTGACGTAAAATCACCAAGTTCTTTTGGCGTTATTGAAATGGAATCTGAGTCCGGGCTACTTGAAATCGTAAATGGATGAGATGCCGAGCGTTTTCCTTGTCGCAATAAAGAAATCAGCATAAACTGCCCAGGTTTATGTTTAATGGCTGATCCTTTGAAGTATAAACTCCAGGTATCAACCGCTTCTTGGGCTACGGCAACGACTGTATAGGGATGAGTATTGATTGTATGTATCCGATGAACCCGGTAAGCGATAATCATTAGATAAGTTGCGGCAAAGAATATCCAGAGGTAATAGAAGAAAGACCCCTTTGTGCTGTAATTCCATACATGGAAAAGGGAAATTGGAAATAGGATGTAGTTAATCAAGTGGATATTTTTCCATGTTTCATACCGAAGATTAATTTTTTTGTATGTAGAAGCCAATCCAGCGGTGATATAATAACCCATCAATGCCACAATCCCAATAAGAATGAAGGTTGAAAAATTAAAACGACCCAATCGCAGCCACTGACTGTATAATACTAAAATGCCGTGAATCGTGATTGCCACCACCCCGGCACGACCAAAATATCGATGCTGGTGTAACATTCGATCAAGTCCAAAATTGCGTTCTAACCATCGCAGTCTGGTGCTTAATACATATTGGATGTAAATAAATATGGTACCCCAGATTGCCATAATTTTATATATCGGCCGAATTAAACTTTGTGGAGTATTACCGAAAAAGCTGCTCGTATACCAAAGGAAAGTGACGATAACTAAGAACAATATGATGGCAAATTTAAATTGATGAGACTTCATATAATCACCACCTGATGATAGTAATCACTATTTCTTCAGTGACTGCAATTTATCCTTTTGAATGTCCATAAATCGTCGCCCTGTGTCGATAGTCGGCGAAATATGCGGAATAGTCGCAATAATTATTTGCAGGATTTCTATTGGTGGGATTGAATAATTTAAGGAAATTTGTTAACACATTGGAGATTCGCATGATAAAATACTTTGCCAGCCAGAGAGTTGTTGACTCACAGCTTAGAACAATTGGAATGGAATTTTTCCATCGAAGAGCAGAAGAGAACCATTACATCCAGCAAAGTGTTGATGGTGGCCGTGAAACGAATGCGTTATTAGGAAGCTATTTTCTGGGGTTACCGTGTGATCAGCCTCATGATATCAAGAAGAAATTCATTAACTTTCCGGCAAATCTGATTACGAGAGGTATCCCTTGTCATTATCCGAATACGGCTTTTGTGATCGAAATTCTTGAAAGCGCAATCCCGGAGAAAAAACTTGGAAGTGCAATTACTAAACTCAAAGCAGATGGGTTTCTCTTTGCAATAGATGATTTTACCTTAGATGATGGGCTTGGGTGGTTTATCAAGTATGTAGACATTGTCAAGGTGTGTTTTAAAAAAAACAATCGACTGGATTGCAAACATATTGCACGAACAATGGATAGAACTAAGTGTAAATTGATAGCTGAGAAGATTGAGTCAGTGGAAGATTTCAAAATTGCGAAAGAAGCCGGCTATCATTATTTCCAAGGATATTTGTTTGGAAAACCGGTTTTGAACAAGATCATTGATATTCCCGTGCTTGCGGCAACTAGAGCAGATATTGATCAATTTGCAATTGACTGTAACATTAAAATTAAAAAGGTCGAGGATCTGATTGCCAGAGATATTGGTTTTTTCATAAAATTCATCCGATTCATCAAAATGCATGTACAATGTCATGACATTCATATTCGCACCATAAAGCAGGGTCTTTACTATTTGGGTGAAGATAGAATCAAGAAAATGATTGAGTTGATTATTGCCGTCAAAGAGCACAAGGAAACCAATATAAGAGACAATCCGATTGCCTATGAAGTGAACACGGCTGATATTATCCCAAATCGATCGGATCTTTCGTTAGATGAATATTTGTCAATGGGTCTGCATTATGTGGAAACACAATATGGCATTAATAGAGAAGAATTCATGGAATCATTGTTTCTATCGGAGAGGCAAAAGGCCGTTTTTCGTGGCTGATCATTGGATATCTGGTTACAGGAGTTGATAAGGCAAATTGAATCAGATCCTCCTTGTTGACACAAACATTAATTTCCGCTAGAATTGTCATGTCGGGGTGTGGCTCAGTTTGGTAGAGCGCTTGGTTCGGGACCAAGAGGCCGGAGGTTCAAATCCTCTCACTCCGACCAGCCAAACTCACAGTATGATTCTGTGAGTTGTTTTATTTTGACAGTTAAGTGTTGATATGTTTTAGTATGCAACCCTTATATTACGATTATTCATGGAAACACAGATATGAAACATTAAAGAGTACTGTAAACAATGAAATCTAGAATGGTAAACTTCGTAAACAGATAAATTTTTTCAAGTTACACTGTTATCCATTTTATTGAAGTTGATGTTACATTCTTAGCATTGGCGACATTATTAAATAATTGGTTCGATTTTTTTAGGATAACGCGTTAAAGGAATCAAGCTGTTTATCGTGAATTAAAGTTGAAGGAGGGTGATCACATGAGCAGACAAGTATTGCCATGTTCAAATTGTAAAAAAGATATCATTGGAGACAAAGGCTTGATCGTATTTGTAAAAGCGATTCAGCCTGGTAAGATTATGGATGTCTACGGTTGCTGTCATGGAGAGTGTGAGGAATTACTAAAAACTTCTCGTGTTGGAAAAGATGAAATTGACTTCTCTCTAGAAATAAGTGACATGGATTCACCTCAAAAATTTGCAGAATACGTCTCTGGGTTTATGGATCGACTCTATGAAGGTTTAAAAATGGATCCGGCGGCCTATCGAAAATTAAAACGCATGATGACGGTAATGGCCTACAGGGTTTTTGGTTGGGAAGCTGAGTCATAAAACCTTTGCTGATTAGTGGGGCTGTGCACTATGCAGCCCCCAATTCTTTGTTAACATGATTGATTGAATGACTATCTCCTACAGCCATCAAGATTGAGCGTGCATTTAAGAACTGTTTCGTATGCTTAAGTAGTATGCAAGACTTTTGAATCTTATTAATCAATTGAGGTCCATCGTAACGCACGGGTCGCGATTTGATTCTGTAGATGCTAAAATTTGGCAATGACTCACTTTAGAAATTAATTTACAGAACAATGTATACCATCAAATTCTAATGCGAGACAAATCAATGAGCGGAACTATCCAGATCAGACGAAAAATTCCAAAGGAGACACCAAAAGTATGGAATGATTATAAGGACAGATAGCCTCAAGCACTCGAAATATGTCGAGGAAGAATAATCAGTTCAAACCGCAAAATACGGCAGTCAATACGGCTTGAGCTTTGGATAATAATCGTTCCTTGTGAATGTCCGAATCCTGATTATTCTTGCATAATATTAACAGTACGAAGATTGCTGTAATCCTACTAAATAGGTACAACACATAAAAGGTAATGGAATTTTGTTAATGTACATTGCATTTCTGAAGCTGTTGACGGAGGGATAAAGATTTGGGAACTATTATGAGTGCAGCGATTCTGATTGTTATGATTGGGATGCTGATGTTGAGATTAGGTTTGCTCAAAAGAGAAAATGTGCTAGTTTTGAACACCTTGATCATCAACATAGCGATGCCATCTCTGGTTTTTTTAGCAGTATGGCGATCGACATTTTCACTCACTTTACTTAAGTTGCCTATATTAGCGAATGTTTCAGTTTTCGGGTGTATGGCGATTGCATATGCAGTGTCAAGATTCTTGAAGATTCCAGCTGCCTCTGCAGGAGCCTTTATTATTGCATCGGGTTTCGGCAATACATCCTTTTTGGGGTTTCCATTGATCATTAGCATCTTTGGCCAAGAAAATTTGGTTTACGGTGTTTTTTTTGATCAGTTCAGTACTGGTTTAGTTGGTCTGTCCATCGGGGCAGGCATTGCGGCTCACTTTGGCAAAAAAGGACATCAGTCAACTCGTTTCGATTTTTTTAATATCCTTAAATTTCCTCCTTTGTGGGGATTGATATTGGGTTTTCTATTGAATGGGATATCGTTACCTGCATTTGTTGTAAAAGCACTGGAGTACATGAGTTCCTTAGTCGTCCCTCTGGTAATGATATCGTTAGGATTATCATTGAGGCCAGATAAGGTCGGCAAATCTGTAGGTTTGGTCTTTGTTGCCTGTCTGATAAAACTAATTATTTCGCCTGCTATATATATGCTTGCAGCAAAAGTGCTGAATTTACAAGGGATCCCATATCAAGTAGGACTTATGGAGGCATCGATGCCGGCGATGATGACTACTTTGAGTTTTGCCATCAAATATGATTTGGATGCAGAGCTTGCTGCATCGATTATTTTAATATCACTATTAGCCAGTACCGTGACCGTACCATTAATCCTTAAGTTATTTTAAGAAGGGGCGTGTCGGTGTGATTCATATTGCAGGAAATGTTTATGTCATTCCTGGCACTGTTAATGTAGGTGTATATATAATTGACAGCCATGAGTGCATCTTGATTGATACTGGGTTGGATGATCAGAGTGCAAAATCAATCAATAAAGAGTTAAAATCAATGAATTTGGTACCTAAGGTAATCATCAATACACATTCACATGCAGATCACATTGGTGGGAATCACTGGCTACAACAACAAACCAATTCAGCGATAGCGTCAAGTGCCATCGAGAAGGCCATTATTGAGCAACCGCTTTATGAACCAATATATCTTTATGGGGGATTACCCCCAGTTGAGCTTAAATCGAAATTCTTTATGGCAAAACCAAGTCAGGTTAATCACACTTTGTCTTTTGATGAAGAGTTTTATGATTTGAAGATTATTAATCTCACGGGGCATGCCTTAGGGCAATTGGGAGTTATTTCTCCCGAAGGGGTGATGTTTACAGCTGATGCATATTTCCCCAAAAACATACTGGGTAAGTATTATATTCCTTATTATTTTGATGTAGCACAAGGTATAAAGACACTGGAAACATTGAATCAATCTCATGCGAGCTTCTATATACCAGGCCACGGGCCGATAGAATCTGATATCAAAGAAATCATAAGTGAGAATCGACAACGTTTGATTGATATTAAAGCGAAAATCACGTTTTATCTGGGATTGAACCCCATGTCTCGAGAACAAATTATGGCACATTTTATGCAGGCGTATTCGATTCCCAATAATATCGGGCAGTATTATCTCTCATCGGCAACTATTGTATCGACTTTAAATATGATGGTGGCTTCAGGTGAATTGAATAATAAATTCGAAGATGGATTCCTAAAATGGGAAAGAGTTGACTAACCATAGCAAGGAGTGATTCCATGAACAAAGCCCAAGATTTCTATATTGGAGTCGATATTGGGGGAACAAAGACTGCTATGGGGATCAGTTCCCGGGATGGGTGTATTCTAGCAAGGTCAGAAATCCGCACATCAAAAGAGCCGCATATTGTTCTCAGCTGGGTGACAGATAATTATCTGCAATGGAAAAATCTTTATTTACACGAACAAGGTTCAGAAATCAAAGGGATAGGAATTGGGTGCCCAGGTCCGCTTGATCGAACAAATGGCACGATACTGAATGCACCGAATTTAGAGGAATGGTATGGGTATCCGATTGTCAAACATTTAGAAGAAAGTTGCTTCTGCCCAGTTTACTTAGAGAACGACGCGAATGTTGCCGCTTTGGGCGAATTCCGATATGGTGCAGGCATGGGATACCAAAATCTTGTGTATCTGACGATCAGCACGGGTATTGGCGGAGGCATCATTATTAATGGGAAACTATATATTGGTACCGATGGATGTGCAGGTGAATTTGGCCATATGACCATCGAACCTGATGGCCCTTCATGTAAATGTGGAAACAATGGATGTTTGGAAGCGCTAGCATCTGGAACAGCTATTATGCGTGAAGCTAATGAGTACCTCAAAGCAGGGCAACCAACCTTGTTGAGGGAATTATTCGGCGATACTGTTACATCTGAACAGGTTGCCCATGGCGCAAAAATGGGCGATCATATAGCGAATATTGTTATTCAAAGAGCAATGAGGTATTTGGGCATTGGAATCGCAAACATTATGACCGAATTGTGCCCCCAAGTTATCATTCTGGGTGGCGGAGTTACAAATATAGGTGATATAATGTTTAGTATGGTTCGTCACGAGGTAAGTAAACGTGTTACCATGGTGAATCCTGGTCACATACCAATCCTGCCTGCTATACTTGGGAGGGATATTGGCATCAAAGGTGCGATTGCATTTTTGATGGATTGCCAAAATACTGTTTTACCCCATAAGGAGTGATACTATGTCATTTCAAGGACTGACCATCATTGACTATCATGCGCATTTCCCTCTAGGCTGGCGAGGAGGGGCACAAAAAGATCAGTTGCGAGATTATAATCGCGATCGTCAAGCTCGATTCCGAATGGAATGGGATTTCCCTGAACCTGTGGTCGGGAACGTCAATAAAGAAGATTTAGCAGCTCAATGGGCAGCAGAAGTTGACAACCATGGTTTATATAAAGTGGTCTTTATGACCGGTGGTGGTAACGAATCTCTTGCTTCAATCTGTTCATTACATCCAGAAAAGTTTTACGGGTTTGCTCATCATGATCTTGCGCTACCAAATGCACGAGATGAACTTCAAAAAGGGATCGAGGAGTTTGGCTTGAAAGGATACAAGATTTTGGCTCCTCGCTTGAATATTAGTTTTGATGATCCGACTTTGGTACCATTTTGGGAGTATTGTGCTGAGAAATCAATACCGATTATGATTCATTTTGGTTTGCTGGGTACAGGTGGTGGCATTGCATCCCATCCAATGATCAGCCCGCTGTCGATTTTTAATGTCGCACACAACTTTCCTGAAATACCTATTATCGTTCCCCATTTCGGGTGCGGTTATTGGCAAGAGTTGCTCCATCTTTGTTGGAGTTGTCCGAATGTGTATGTGGATACATCAGGATCAAATCAATGGATGAGATGGATGCCTTACGAACTTACCTTAGAAAGCCTATACAGGAAAGCATATGAAACAGTTGGCCCAGAACGTATTATATTTGGCACAGACTCAAGCTGGTTCCCGCGAGGGTTCTCCATCCGGTATCTGCAGGATCAATTTAGGGTGTGCATGTGGTTAGGTATGAAAAAAGAAGATATGCAAATGATATTCGGAGGAAATGCTGCAAAGCTTCTTGGGATTTCGCTGTGAGGTGATTGATGGATGAGATGGAGAGGAATTTTAGAGGGTGGAGTGATTGCCTTTCTGATATCTATGGGGTTGGGATTTGTGATCGGATTTTTATCTGGTATGAATCTTGGTTTTATTGCCAGCCTTTTTGTCATGATCAGCACTTGGGTTTCTTTGTTTGTGGGTGGATTTTGGGCAGGATGGAGAGCACCAAAATCAAAGGTAGTACATGGATTGCTAGCTGGCATGGTATGTCTTAATCTATCATTACCCATCAATGCTGCCATGGGACTGCAGGACCAAATCACACTTCCAGTTGTAATAGTAGCGATGATCAATAACAGTATGTTCGGTGCGTTAGGCGGTTTTTACGCTAATAAAATGGACATGATTTTGCGGCAAAACTCAAATCACAGTCGTACTGGGCATCGAGGAGCTGATGAATTATGAGTCTTACATTTGGAATCGTTGGGTTGCCACTTAGTGGTAAAACGACAATATTTAATCTCTTGACCCATTCGCAAGCAGACACTTCTAAATATTTCTCTGGTAAGACAGAGTCAAATCTTGCGACAGCATTCGTCCCTGACTCCCGTATCGACTATTTATCCAGATATTATCAACCTAAGAAAACAGTATACGCGCAGATTGAGTGTACTGATGTGGCTGGGTTAGTTCGCGGGTCAAGTGAGGGTAAAGGTGTTGGGAATTCATTTTTATCAACCATTCGTGATGTAGATGGACTTGTATTTGTGATCCGGGTTTTCGATGATAGCACCATTGAACACAGTGATGGCAGTATCGATCCAATGCGGGATTGGGAAACTATCGAAATGGAACTGTTGATTGCAGATCTAGAAGCAGTTGAACGGAACATTGCGAAGATTACTAGCGGGAAAAAAATAACGAAAGAGAATGCCATCATTTTATCGGCGCTTGAAAAGTGTTTAATTGCCCTAAGTGACGGTAAGTCGGTCCATACTGTGGGCTTGACTGAAGAGGAGAGGTATTTGCTTCGTGGCTTCTCCTTTTTTACAGATAAACCTTATATGATTGTTATAAATCAGGATGAAGGTGAATTGAATGGTCCTGTGGCTAAAGGTGTATCGGACGTGCTTAAGAAAGCTGAAAAACAAAGCATACCTGTTGTGAATTTGTGTGCAAAGGTGGAAGCAGAAATTGATACACTGGACGACTCTGATAAGCAGGTCTTTTTAGAAGAAATGGGTATTGATGAGCCGGGTATTAACAAACTTGCTCAGGCAGCTTACCAATTACTGGGGTTGATATCATTTTTTACAGTGGGAGAAGATGAAGTCAAAGCATGGACGATAAAAAAAGGGACAAACGCAAAACAAGCAGCTGGAAAGATCCACTCTGACATTGAGAAAGGATTCATTCGAGCTGAGGTGTTCCATTTCGACATGCTCAAACAATGGGGGTCCCCTGTAAAAGTTAAAGAGCAAGGTGGTTTCCGCCTTGAAGGGAAGGAATACATAGTCCAAGATGGTGACATTATCAACTTCCGTTTCAATGTATAAATCAGGCTGGTTGCCTGATTTATACAATATTGCAGGGACTATCACATTCAGAGCAAGGTCGTTTCGTATCTGCAAGGGCAGGTTCACCTTTGATATTCTTAATGAGATCAAAAGCGCTTTTGACATTCTTTTCGTTCCCAGAAATGGCGATAGTTACTGCTCCAGCCGTTAATCCGGTTCCACCAGCACTCATCAAGATAGCATTGACGTCAGCAAGAATTGATAAAGCTTCAATTTCAGTAACAACGATGGCATCAGATACTGGCCATAAAGAGCATCGCATACCTAAAGAATAATCCCAGTCATACATGCCGCCAAAAGATGCAGCTTTATAGACCGAAGGTATCAATTTCTCCAATCCAACCGGAACAATCAATTTTGATTTTCTTGAGACTAATGTTGGAAATGCGCCCCCGATGGTCCCTCCGACCGGACTTCCCACAAGAATGCCAATATTACCCTGGGGGTCAACTGCATTGGCCCCTTTTATGAAAACATCGTCTTTTGTAAACCCCTTGAGCACTTCTTGTACTGGCATCTCGGAGGTCTGTCCGTTGACTAAAACAGCCGGTATTTTTGCTCTTCGATTGTTGGAGGATGTAATGCAGTGGATTCCTTTATTGACGATACCAAATGTGAAATTAGCTTTGTCGACAGAATTTCCGGTCAATTCTTCGAGGACAAAACCGTTTGTCGTTCCTCCACCGATAATGATTTTTCCATCCTTCATGGCATTTTTAACTTCATTCATTTGGGCAACGGCTTTTGCAATCAATCGTTTTGATTCTGTACTTGTTAACGAAAATATTGCTTTCACATGAATTCCCCCTTATGATCAGTGCTAAAAGAACGCTTGGCAGTAAATAATGTGATGTGAATCATACAGCGGATCCCCATTCTTGACCTCCTCTGGGGTCAATTATATGGTTCTTCCCAAAAGGATAAATCCCTGCGCAACTTTATCAAGGGGCTGGCAAATTGGGATAATTATCAATATCTAGTAGTAATCATTTCTAATGTGTGATATAATGTTGAAAATTTCAAACAAATCCGAATCAATAAAAATGGGGAGAAGGGGGAAACATGGATTTTGAAGCTAAGTTCTCTAAAGAAGGTTTAACGTTTGATGATGTTCTGCTGATTCCCAATCAATCGTCTGTCTTGCCCAAGGACGTTGACGTTTCAACCCAGCTAACAAAAAGAATTCGGTTAAATATTCCTTTGATCAGTGCGGGAATGGATACAGTGACTGAAGCAAGAATGGCAATTGCTATGGCACGGGAGGGTGGCATAGGTGTCATTCATAAGAATTTCTCGATTGAGAGGCAAACCACAGAGGTTGATAAGGTAAAACGATCGGAACATGGAGTTATTACAGATCCCATCTCGTTAACGAGGGATCATCAGGTTCTAGAAGCAGTCAAGCTTATGGAGAAATATCGAATATCGGGGGTTCCAATCACAGAAAACGGGAAATTGGTAGGTATTCTCACCAATAGGGATATACGATTCGAGGAGAATTTTATTCGGCCTATCGATGAAATAATGACGAAAGAAAATCTAGTAACGGCACCCGTTGGGACCACACTTGAGCAAGCAAAGCAAATATTAGGGAAACATAAAATTGAGAAGTTACCCTTAGTTGATGATCATTATAATTTACGAGGCCTCATTACCATCAAAGATATTGAAAAAACGATCAAGTATCCTCATGCTGCAAAGGATTCGCGACAAAGGTTGATGGTTGCTGCAGCCGTTGGTACTTCCGCTGAAACGATGCAGCGAGTGGATGCGCTTGTTAAAGCGGGTGTTGATGTAATCGTTGTTGATACTGCCCATGGACATTCACTTGGAGTAATCAACCGTGTCAAAGAAATCAGAGACGCATTCCCCGATCTAGAAATCATTGCGGGTAATGTAGCGACAGCGGGTGCTGTCCAGGCATTGATTAATGCAGGTGCAGATGCTATCAAAATCGGAGTTGGTCCTGGTTCGATATGCACGACCCGGGTGGTTGCAGGTATTGGAGTCCCACAGGTTACGGCAATTTTCGATTGCGCTCAAGAAGCTTCAAAATATGGTGTTCCTGTTATCGCTGACGGAGGAATACGGCTATCAGGTGATATTACTAAAGCAATCGGAGCAGGTGCAAATGTTGTCATGATTGGGAGTCTATTTGCGGGGACGGACGAGAGCCCAGGTGAACTGGAGATTTACCAAGGTAGAAGTTATAAAGTATATCGGGGTATGGGGTCATTATCTGCGATGAAAGATGGTAGCAGAGATCGATATTTTCAAGAAAATATGGAAAAGCTGGTACCAGAAGGCATCGAAGGCAGGGTGCCTTATAGTGGACCACTCACAAACATTGTTTACCAATTGCTTGGTGGTCTACGGGCAGGTATGGGTTATTGTGGAGTCAGGGATATTGATGAGTTAAAATCAAAAACACAATTTGTAAGAATTACTAACGCCGGTTTGAGAGAAAGCCATCCCCATGATGTCACAATCACAAAACAAGCACCCAATTACAGCGTTTAGGAGAATCCCGGGAAACCGGGATTCTTTATTTCACACTGAAAGGAAATATTGACATGTTAGCGAATTCAACATTGAATATTGAAAGGAGGGCTTATGATGGACAGCAGTTTGATTCATATTTTATATCTTTCAGATTTGACTCAAAAGCACAAAAATGAAATTGAGGCAGTTGATCCACGCATCAGGTTACATCTGGCAAAAAACACCATTGAGGGTGAACCGTATTTGGCCGATGCCGATATCGTTGCTTCGCTAGGATGGGAGTTTCCTCGTGATGCATTCATTAAAGCGAAGGAATTAAAATGGATTCATGCGCTGAGTGCAGGTGTGGACGCACTGTTTTATCCTGAGTTCATTGACAGTGCGGTTAAATTGACCAACTCGCGCGGTGTCTATGACATTCCAGTTTCAGAACATGCTTTTGCATTATTGACCGCACTGACTCGAGGAATACATCTTTTCTATGGCAATCAGCTTAATCGAGAATGGAAACGGAGTCCTGTCACAGAAATGGAAGGCAAAACCATGGGCATCATCGGACTTGGGAGCATTGGGCTAGAAATAGCACGAAAAGCAAAGACGGCATATAACATGAAAGTGATTGCAACGAAGAAAAGAATCATGCGGGAAGAACCGTATGTTGATATCCTCCTACCTGCAAGCCGTTTGGATGAGTTACTGAATGAATCGGATTTTGTGGTCGTAGCAGCAGCACTGACAACTGAGACAGAAGGGCTTATTGGTGAAAAGGAACTCCAGAGAATGAAGGAAACTTCATATATTGTTAACATTGCCAGGGGAAGGATCATTCAGAGTCCGGCAATGATTAAAGCGCTTAAAGAAGGGTGGATTGCAGGAGCAGGGCTTGATGTGACTGATCCTGAACCATTATCTCAAGATGATGAGATGTATGATGCTCCAAATTTAATTATTACGCCTCATATGGCGGCAATGGCTCCTGCAGAACGACATGTGGATCGAATCGTCAAAGTATTTGTCAATAATTTGAGAGCTTTTCTAGCTGATAAAGACATGGCAACGTATGTTGACAAAATTCGACGCTATTAAAGGAGGGAATGAGTTGAACTGGAAAGACCGCATCAAAGACCTTAGGTCTACACAATCCGGTTCTTGGGGAATAATGATTGAAGACCCCCAATCTGGTGAGACGTATGAAGATAATGCACAAGGGCTTTTTTCGGCAGCAAGTGTGATCAAAGTGCCAATTATGATGGAAATCTATCGTCAAGACAGAGAGAAGTCACTGTCACTGGATGATATATTAACTTTAAAAGCAGAAGAAGTGGTGGGAGGATGCGGGGTATTGCAAGTCCTGCATCTGGGAATAAATCTTACAATCAGAGATGTGGTTGCCCTGATGATCACAGTAAGTGACAACACCGCAACGAATATGATGATAGAAAAAGCAGGTATTGACTCGATCAATACGTTAATGCGTTCAATTGGCATGGAAAGGTCCATCCTGCGAAGAAAACTGATGATGCCAGAATTAGCGAGGCAGGGTATTAGAAATGAAATCACGGCATGGGATATCGTTCTCTCCCTCAAATCACTGGATAATACTGATTTTTTAGACAAAGATGCCTGCAATGACATGATCGGCTTACTCAAAATGCAACAGCTGAATCATAAGATACCACTAATGCTACCCAATGATGCGGTGGTTGCACATAAAACAGGTGAAGATACAGGTATCACGCATAATGCAGGTATCATCTATGCAAATAAGAAACGCTTTTATATGTGCGTTCTCTCTGAGGGTGTAACGGATATTCCTTCAGGGCACCGTTTTATTGCAGAAATTGCACGAATTTGCTATGATGCTATTTTAGCAGAATAGTTTCCATTAGACTGGGGCGATATGGATGAGTAAATATCGTATGGAGATCCGGAAAGGTAATCAGATTACTTTGCCAGCAGCATTATTGAACGAAATGGAACTCAAACCAGGGGATGTTTTGGTTATTGAGTCAGAAAATGGTGTTGTCAAAATTGAAAAGGAAATTAACCAAGATGAGAAACCGGAACGGTTTGAAGTCGACATTGTCATGACTGAGCTTTTTTGGTTACCTGTTCAGATTGATTATTTCCGCCATACAAGTCAAATCAGAGTTTGGTGCAAAGATCCTTACCTGGAAGCATGGGGTACGTCAAAAGAGCAGGCAATCGCAAAATTCCGGGATATTGCAAATGAAAAATATGAATGAGGTTGATTGATGGGGGGACCTGCATGAAGGACTATAAGTTTCAATATGAGCAATTAAAACATAGACTATCGGGTAAAAATGCATCTGTGATCGGTTTGGGTAGAAGTAATGTCCCTTTGGTTCGTTTTCTTTTGGATATTGGCGCAGTTGTGTCGGCTCGTGACAAAAAAAAGCAAAGTTCAATGAATCATGTGACCGATTTGTATAAATCAGATCCGGTAAAATTTTATTTTGGCGAGGAGTATCTGCATGAATTAGATGAGGATTTTCTATTTGTGACACCAGGCATTCCAAAAGATCTGCCTGAAATTAGCCAAGCGGTTAAGAACGGTGCGGAAATTGATAGTGAGATGGGTCTCTTTTTTGACCTTTGTCAAGGGAAAACAATCGGAATTACTGGGAGTATTGGAAAAACGACCACGACGACACTGACAGGGGAAATGCTGAAAAAATCAGGATTAACCACTTATGTTGGAGGAAACATCGGGACTCCTCTTCTAAGCGAAGCACACTCGATTGAATCAGACGCTTGTGTAGTGTTAGAACTTAGTAGTTTTCAACTGGAAATCATGGATAAAAGCCCCCAAATTGCTGCCGTATTGAACATATTCCCAAACCATCTGGACCAGCATCGTTCCATGAGCGAATATGAAAACGCAAAAAAAAATATCTTCAGATTTCAGAAAAGTGATGGCATAACAATCCTCAACATGGATTACCCAAAAACAAAAATGATGGCCCAGGAGATACCTGGTATCCTCATTCCTTTCAGTGTCGAGCAAGAATTGAGTGAAGGAGGATATCTGAAAGATAGAAAAATTTTCTGGAAGTGGGAAGGGAAGACCGAGGAGATTTGTAATCTTGATGAGATACGACTCCCTGGCAGACACAATGTTGGGAATATTTTGGTTGCTGCCATGATTGCAAGGTTATCGGGTGCCGAGATTGATGCAATTAAGGATGTTGCTCGCACTTTCTCAGGAATCAAGCACAGACTATCTTTTGTTCGCGAACATAATGGCATCCGTTATTACAATGACTCGAAGGCGACAACTCCGGAATCAACCATTTCTGCGATCAATGCTTTTGATGATCCAATTACACTGATTGCTGGAGGATACGATAAGCATGTTTCCTTTGAAGAGTTGGCTCAAGTAATCGTTAAGAAAGTATCCCGATTGATTTTGATCGGAGTCACTGCGAATCAAATCGAAGAATCTGTAAAGAAGGCAATAGGTTATCAAAGCAGTCGTATTTCGATTTCACATAAGCTGAGCATTGAAGAGGCGATCATGGAAGCTTCCCAAACAAGTCCTGGTGGTATTGTTCTCTTGTCACCGGCTTGTGCAAGCTATGATATGTTCACTAATTATGAAGAGCGTGGTGATGTATTTACTACAGTTGTTGAATCTTTGACATAAACCGCATCTAGCGAATGGAGGTAATATCATGGGAAAAGTTGACAAAGTGGTGCTAGGTAATATTGTTTTCGGACAAGAGATTATTTATCGAGGCGGTGTGGCAATTCATCATGGAAAGATCGTTGCTGTCGGTGATCAAAACTCGATGCCAGAAGCAAAGGATTTGATTGATGGAGGCGACTGCTTTGTTTTTCCGGGCTTTATCGATGCCCATGTGCATTCCTTTGGCACACCAAATGAAGGGATTACCAATTCTACCCGTGCAGCTGCTGCTGGGGGCGTGACAACAATCGTTGATCATCCGTTGGATCTACCGACTGCACCGGTAACAGTTGCGCAACTTGAAGAAAAACTAGAGAGATGTAAAAGAGAAGCGATTGTTGATTTTGCATTCCTCGGTGCAGTTACACCAACCAGCATTCAAGAAATTGAACAAACATCAAAACTTGGCCTTGTTGGTTATAAACTCCTCATGTCTGATACAGCCCCAAACAGAATGAAAAGAGTGAATGACGGTGAGCTGTTTGATGCCTTTTGCGAATTAGCCAAGGTTGGGATGATTGGGGGACTTCATGCAGAGAATGATGATATCCTCAAGCACTTTGAGAAAAAGCTAAAAGAAAGTGGGAAGTTTTATCCGCGTGCTCATGCGGAAGCTCATCCACCTGTTTCAGAGACTGAAGCGGTAGCTAGTGCAATTCAATTTGCTAAAGCAGCTGGCGCCCATGTCCATTTCTTTCACCTAAGTCTTCCAGAGAGTGTAGAAATCGTCCATAGGGAAAAAGTAACATATCCTCACATCAGTTGCGAAACTTGCCCCCATTACTTAGTTCTTTCTATCGATCAGATGAATGAAATGGGGGGCCGATCAAAAATCAATCCTCCTTTGCGAGAAAGACAGGACTGCGAAGGGTTATGGAAGCTTTTGTCTGAAAACAAACTGGACTTAATCACATCAGATCATGCCCCTCATCCAATTTCAACAAAGCTGAATGAAGAAAATATCTTTCTAAATTCATCCGGAGCACCCGGCGTGGAAACGATTGTGCACATTGTCCATAGTGAGGGAGTTGCAAAAGGGAAAATCAATTTGTTCCAGATGGTACGATACTTGAGTGAGAACCCGGCTAAGTTGTTCGGACTCTACCCGCAGAAAGGTAATTTGCTACCAGGAGCAGATGGTGATGTAGTTATTTTTGATCCGGATTATGAATGGGTATTAGCTGAAAAAACCCTTCACTATGTTGCCGGCTGGACACCATATGAAGGGATGAGGGTCAAGGGTAAAGTTAAAACAACGATTTTGAGAGGCGAGATCATCTATCATGACGGCGAGATTATTGCAATGCCAGGATATGGTAAATTTATTGCCAGCGAAAGATGATTGCAAAACAATGGTTTCGTGTACCTGGTGTTGACGGAGCGGGAGAATTTGTGTATACTTTTACTTGCTAGATTGATGCTTGGGCGATTAGCTCAGCTGGGAGAGCGCCTGCCTTACAAGCAGGATGTCGGCGGTTCGACCCCGTCATCGCCCACCATACATGCGGAGGCGTGGTGTAGTGGTCTAACATGCCTGCCTGTCACGCAGGAGATCGCGGGTTCGACTCCCGTCGCTTCCGCCAAACATTTGCCGCGGTAGCTCAGTTGGTAGAGCAGAGGACTGAAAATCCTCGTGTCGCCAGTTCAATTCTGGCCTGCGGCACCAT